>CAYULA010000011.1:0-80143 GCA_964445525.1 uncultured Thermoplasmatales archaeon
CGTGAAAAGTTGTTGTTGATGTCTTTGCATTCGTGCATTTGACGACTTTGCCAAAGGTCAAAGTGTAAGGTCCGGTTCCGGACATGCTTGTATTCGTATGGGATCCTGAACCATACCAGTACTCAGCGTAAACATTTCCCAGTTCAATGTTGTCTTCAACTGGTATGTTCAGTGAGAAACTTTCACCAGTGGTCCCTGAAGTATCGCTCGCATCGGGACCGAACGTTGGACCGTCATTGTCCGTCACATTCACATCGGTCCGATTGGTCTGGTTCCAGCTTCCTGCTGCATCCTTGGCATGGAATATGTAATGCAATTGAGAAGTGGTATTCGACGGAACGGTGATTGTCTTTGTGAAATTTCCATCTGAATCGGACATGCTGACATTGCTGTGTGTTTCATTTCCATACCAATATTCAACATAAGCTCCTGTAACACCAACATCATCGGAGATGGATACATTGAAAACGAATTGATCTCCGGTGGTTCCATTTGTGTCGCTGTTGTCAGAGCCGAAAGTTGGCTTTGAAGAGTCAGAGGTCATTGGAAGTTTTGTGACAAATACATCATAATCTCCATTTTGGGTCGTATCGTAAGCACCGGAAGTTGTGGGATAATCAGTGGTGGCATTATTAGTCCAACCCGTAACAAATGCGTTACCACTGGAGTCGATTGCGATACCGTATCCATAATCATAAGAACTGCCACCTATGAAGGTTGAATACGTCAAAGATGAACCAGCGGAATTCAACTTCGTTACAAATACATCATAATTTCCACCATTGTGGGTCGTGTCATAAGCACCGGAAGTTGTGGGATAATCAGTTGTGCCATCATCAGTGTATCCTGTGACATATGCGTTCCCACTGGAATCAACTACGATGTCCGACACATCATCAGTTAATGATCCACCGATGAAGGTCGAATACGTCAGAGAGGAACCAGCAGAATTCAACTTTGTTACAAAAACATCAGAAACTCCATTATGGGTGGTGTCATAGGCTCCGGAGGTGGTGGGATAATCAGTCGTACCGTCGCCAGTAATACCAGTGATATAGGCATTTCCACTAGAATCTACACAAATTCCTGAGCCCCTATCAACATGACTACCTCCAAGAAAAGTTGAATATGACAATGATGAACCGGTGGAACTCAACTTTGTTACAAACGCATCATAAAATCCACCATTATATGAAGTGTCATAGGCACCGGAGGTGGTGGGATAAACGGTCGTAATATTTGGTGTATACCCGGTGATGTAAGCATTACCGCTGGAATCCACAGCGATACCATTACTCCAATCGTTTGCCGAGCCTCCTATGAAGGTCGAATATGTAAGAGATGAACCCGTAGAATTCAACTTCGTCACAAACACATCATAACCTCCATTGTGGGTCGTATCATAAGCACCGGAGGTCGTTGGGTAATCAGTCGTACCAAAGTCACTTGTAGAACCAGTGACATAGGCATTTCCACTAGAATCTACACAAATTCCTGAGCCCCTATCCTCGCCGCTCCCCCCAATGAAGGTCGAATATGTAAGAGATGAACCCGTAGAATTCAACTTCGTCACAAACACATCATAACCTCCATTGTGGGTCGTATCATAAGCACCGGAGGTCGTTGGGTAATCAGGCGTACCTAAGTCACGTGTATAACCAGTGACATAGGCATTTCCACTGGAATCAACTGCAATACCATATCCATAATCGTAATTAACCCCACCGATAAAGGTCGAATATGTGAGAGATGAACCGGTGGAATTCAACTCTGTTACAAAAACATCAAGATTCCCATTATGGGTGGTGTCATAGGCTCCGGAGGTGGTGGGATAACCTGTTGTGCCATCATAAGTTCGACCAGTGACATAGGCATTTCCACTAGAATCTACGGTGAGATCGCAATATCCATAACTTCCATCATCATAACCACTATCTCCAATAAACGTTGAATATGTCAGCGGATCTATCACAACTGACCTTCCTTCATCATAATTGCCAACATCAAAACCTATTGTATTTTGTTCTTTCAATTCGAAACCGACCTGGAGCATCTCATTTTCATCATCTCCATAGAACGCAACAAGACCGGAGTCCATTATGTCCCAGTATGTGGTGGAGATCACAAGATCTCCTGAATCATCTATCGATAGTTCCTCACATCCTTCAATACCAAACTGTATCTGGTTGGGATCTGCACCGGGTGAAATTACGATATCATACTTGACATTGCCATCCTTCAACCTGTAGACAACATCGATACCATCCCAGACATCCTCGTAGACTATCTCCCTGTAGTTTGCAACTTCCGTGAACCAGTAACTCTCATCAGGTCCCTTGAAGTAATTGGTATCCCAGGAACATCTATTCCGTCCCACAGGGATCACATCATTTGAATTGTCAAAAGTATATTTCAACACAACTCCCTTGTCATGGAATTCGCTCGGAGGTTCCTCATGCATGGGATCCATGAAGGGATCATCACTTTCAGCTTCATCCTCCATGGGTGTCAACTCCCTGAACCTCATCAATACACCATCGGATAGAAAATGAACATCTCCGGAGGTGGAATAGAAATAGTGATCCATCTCCTGTATCTGGCCATCATTCTCGATGAAGTAATTGGACATCAAATCAAGAGCCTTCTTCTCCTTTTCCGCATCCATAGTTCCACCATTGATCACAATGGGTTCTTCCATCACATCGAACGCATCAACTTCCATTATTGTGAACGGAATGAACGCTGACATCATCATAAGCAGTGCAATTGTCAAGGTCCTTGTTCGAAACATTAGCCTATCCCCTAGAAATTGAGTATGGATAATCTTCAAACGACACTATTTAAAAAAGAAGGACCCGTTATCAGTTCGCTAACTGATAATAATGAGATGGATTATCACTTATTCAATGGAAAAAAATACAAATATACATTCTGGGATTTTTTAACATCTTCAATAAAATACAATTTAAACAGATAACCATAACTCGCTTCATGATATGGCACAGGCTCTTGCAGTCTTCGGGGTGGATGAGCCCATGGTTATGAGGGCTCTGAGAGGAGTGGAGCAAAGGGGATTGGACGATTTCGTCTAATCCTTCATTTCCTCTTCCTTCTTCTTTGTTGGATCCATCCTAAGGAGGAAGAATACCACAAGGGCGATGAATATTATGACACCGATCACGAAAAGGATCCAGTATATGACCTCGGGATCGGATTCCTCTTCCTCCTTGGACTGGGGATCGGTTCCCTGAAGGAATTCCTTGAGATCGGTTATACCGTCTCCATCCGTATCCTCCTCGCTTGAGAAGGTGGTCGGATCCAGATCGTTGTCCCTTTCCCAGTTATCCGGCATGGAATCTCCGTCCGAATCCTGGCTCTGGGGATTCAGTCCCTCTTCTATTTCGGTTCCACTTGGTATGCCGTCTCCGTCAGGATCCTCGTTGACATCTCCGGGATCATCGGGATCCATGTCGTTTTCGATCTCGACTAGATCTGGTACTCCATCGGAATCCCTGTCGTTATCCAGCGGAAGAACCGTTATGGTAAAGCTGGTCTCCGCGGAATTTCCCGCCTGGTCCATGACAGTTACCGTGACGTCATAAGTACCTGATGCGATGGGCGTTCCCTGGAGCATATCCATGTCGTTTTCGATAGGAGCTCCATCCCAGTCATAGGATACTATGCCGATATTATCGGTGGCCACTGCCTTGATATCGATTAACCGGCCCAGATAGATGGTGACATCATCTATATCCTCGATAACAGGAGAGATACCGTCAAAGACGTCAATGGTCCTCCTCTCCAGGATCAGCTCGTTGCCGGATGGATCCTCCACCATTAGAATGTAATTGATGTCGGAAACCGAGTCCGTGGCAACCATGTAATCAAGGGTATAGGACCCGTTCACCATGACAAGCGGGCTCATGAAATGCTTGGATGAGCTTCCGGTCCAGTATTCAAGGATAGCTGAGGCAACCCTGACGTTGTCGGTCAGCTCGAAGGAGAATGTGATCTCTTCCCCGGTGTTGGCCTCCACAGGTGAAGAATCCGAAAGGACCTGGGGAAGGTCATTGTCTATTATCTTCACATCCCTCTGGTTGGTTACCAGAGTGTTTCCCCCGGCATCCATGAAATGGAGGATATAATGAAGCGTACTTGTCGAACCGGATGGGATGGGTATGGAAAGATCTCCCGTTTCAAGATCGAAATCGGCTGTTTGGCGGGTGCCGGTTCCGAACCAGAATTCGGCATAGGCGCTCGTTATTCCCACATTGTCGGAGTATGTAACAATGAATTCAAGATCCTCTCCGGTTGTTGCAGAGGCAGGGGTCCTGTCGCTGATTAGAATCGGGAAGTCATCATCAACGACAGTGATGTTGGTCATGGTGGTGTTCACCCAGTTTCCCGCAGTATCCTGGGTCATGAACATATAGATTAGGTCTCCGGTCACCGCCGTTGGTATCTGGAAAGTGTGGGAGTAAACTCCATCTTTCTCCATCGGGACCGTTGTTCGGGGTTCTGAGTTGAACCAGTATTCCACATGGACCTCCTTAACCTCGATATTGTCAGTGACCTCTATCCTGAATGTGAAATCATCACCGGTTGTGCAGGAATTTGATGAGAGGTCCTCGCCAATTATCGGAGGATCATTATCCTTGACCGTTACCATCCTGGTATTGGATTCGAATTCGTTCCCTGCTATATCGGATGTATGGAATTTGTAGTAGAGGGTATCATTGGAATTTTCCGGGATATCTATGGTATAGGAATAGGTGCCGGTACCGGTCATCTCGCGTGTAACATGGAAACCCAATCCGAACCAGTATTCAACGTTGACCAACGTTACGCCGATATTATCGGTAACCTCGACGCTGAAAGTAACCTCCCCGCCCGTGGTGGTCATGGATGGTGTTGAATCCGTGCCAAGAACAGGATGGTCATTGTCGGTTATCTTAACATCCTCGATCTCCACCACATTCCAGTTCCCGGCTGCATCCGCGGACCTGAAGATGTAATACAAAGTTTCCAGCGAATCGGATGCTGGAGTGATGTTGTAATAATAGGGACCTGTACCGGTCATCGAAACGTTGCTGTGTGTTCCCGATCCGAACCAGTATTCTACATAGACCTCCGTAACTCCTATGTTATCTTCAACCTCGATAGCAAGGGAGATCTGATCCCCGGTGGTTCCCGATACATCGGATAGATCGTGTCCGAACAGGGGCCTGTCGTTGTCGAAAATGGGTATGGATACCATGGCAGTCTCTTCCCAGTTTCCTTCCTCGTCTACTGCATGGAAGATGTAGCGGAACGAATCAATCATTCCCATTGGAACCTGTGTGGTATAATAGTAAGGACCTGTACCGGTCATTGACCTGTTCATTCGTTCTCCGCTTCCATACCAGTATTCGACGAATACCTGGTATACTCCCATGTTGTCCATTATCTCGATTTCTAGGTCTATGTATTCTCCTGTGGTGCATTGTGTCACACTGGAATCGGTTCCGAATACGGGTCTGTCATTGTCTGTGATGCCGACATCGGCCTGGGATGTGGACTCCATGTTGCCTTCCTCGTCATAGGCGTGGAAGATGTAATGAAGCGTATCGATGGAATCGTCCGGAACAGTGATGGTGTAAGTGTATGGTCCGGTTCCCGACATGGCCGCCGTGGTATGAGAACCGGATCCGTACCAGTATTCGACCTCAACCTCGGTAACGCCAATATTATCGCTTACCTCTATACCAAAATCCAATGAATCACCGGTGGTGCCGCTGGTATCCGAGGTATCCGCTCCGAAGATTGGCTTGTCGTTGTCTATGATATCCACCTCGACATCGGATCCAAGATACGTCCAAAGACCCGCTGCATCGACAATCTGGATGGTGTAGTAAAGTGAATCCACCGAATCTTCAGGGATCATCAAAGTATAGGTATAGGTCCCGGAATCTTCAAGCATTGTGGAATTGGTCATGGAGCCTGTGCCGAACCAATAGAGGACATAGGCATTTCCCATGGCTACATTGTCCGATGCATCTATGCTGAAGGTGAAGCTGTCCCCGGTTGTACCGGATGAGGGAGTGTCATCGGAATCTATGGATGGCTTGTCGTTATCGGTGATGGTGATATCCACCGTGGATGATCTGGCCCAGTTACCTGAAGTATCCGCTGCCTGGAAGAAATAATGGAATGTCTCGTCGGTGTCTGTCCTCAGATCCACAGTTAGCGTATAAGTTCCGCTCGATTCCGAAAGAATGTTGATGGAGTGAGGACCGTTTCCCCACCAGTATTCAACGTAGACCACAATCAATCCTATGTTGTCGGAAACATCAATGGAGAAATCGAACTCCTCCCCGGTAGTTCCCGAGGTATCAGATGCATCCGTTGCGAAAACAGGAAGATCGTTGTCGATTACATTAACATTCTTCTGGGTAGTAATAGCTTCATTCAATGCCGCATCAGTGGCATGAAACCTGTAATGCAGCGTTGAAAGATCATTGGATGGAATTGTTACGGTAAGAGTGTAGGGACCAGTACCGGTCATGGCTGTTGTTGTATGGGTTCCAGATCCGAACCAATATTCGACTTCCACCGAATCAACGCCGATATTATCTGTTACGGATATACTGAAATCAAAATCATCTCCGGTGGTTGCGGTGGTATCGCTACCGTCGGTTCCGAAAATAGGTTCATCGTTATCCGTCACTGTCACATCAACCTGGGTAGTGGATGTGACGTTCCCCTCATCATCCGTTGCCCAGAAGATATAATGAAGGGTATCGGTGGAATCCGAAGGGATTGTTATGGTAAGTGTATAAGGCCCTGTTCCAGACATGGTGTCATTGGAATGGGCTCCCGTCCCGTACCAGTATTCAACCGTTACCGAGGCAATGGTGCCATTATCCGTTACAGCAATGCTGAAATCAAAATCATCTCCGGTGGTTGCGGTGGTATCGCTTCCGTCGGTTCCGAATATTGGATCGTTGGGGGGTGCGGCATCAACTCCGAAGGAGGTATTCAGATAATCTCCTGCACCCAAAATCGATATCGTTGACAATACAAGCGACAATAGTATCATCGTCGTTTTTAACCTCATAGGAACTTCCCCCAAGGGACTCCGAAACATGACCGTATACTACCGTTGGCAGCTTTGAATTACGGCCCGTAACCCCTTATTCCGAGAGTGGCATTCATTCTTTTTAAGGTTATCGAGGATTAAGAGGTGAATTTCATATACCTGGACATCGGAGATGCCCATCCCCCAGTTTTCGAAGCTCCTTGACCGATACCCTCAGCTTTCTGGGCAAATAAACAAATCATCAGTGAACCATACTGTAAATGGGAGGCGTTAAGATAAGGACATTGGTTATCTACTATTCCTTCGAAGGAATGACCGAAATGGTGGCAAAGACCATCGCAAAGGAACTGGGAGGCGATCTATCCGGGATCATCCCAAAAAACAAGATCGAAACCGAGAAGTTGATGAGCTACTATTGGGGAGGAGACAGGAAGGTTCCGGAAAGAAGCGTTCCCGTGGAAGATCTTGACAAGGATCCGGACAATTATGATCTGATCTTCATTGGAACACCTGTTTGGGCCTGGTCCCCTGCACCACCGGTTCACAGTCTGCTTTCCGGTTTGGATATAGCGGGGAAGAATATTGCACTATTTGCAACATCCGAAGGGGACCCGGGAAAGGTCTTTTCAAAGATGAAAGAACAGCTCGGGGATAACCGGATAATAGCCCAGATGGAATTTGTTGTTAGGGATCCCCTAGACGAATTTGACATCAGGAAAAATGCCGCTGCCTGGGCGAGAAAAGTCTCAAACAAGATCAAATGATCGGGTGTACAACATGAGATATCTGATGGTCTATTACTCCTACGAAGGAAATACAGAACTGTTGGCCGAGAACATGGCTGATGAGATAGGTGCCGACCTTCTTCGACTGATACCTGAAAAGGAAATGAAATCCAAGGGATTCATGAAATTTGTGTGGGGTGGAAAACAGGCGGTTATGGGAAAGAAACCTCCCTTGAAGAAGTTGGATAAAAATCCCGATGAATATGATCTGATCATAATCGGGACTCCTGTCTGGGCAGGAAGACCTGCTCCGCCGGTAAAGACTTTCATGGTGGAAAATCTTCCCAGTGAAAAGAAGCTGGCCTTCTTCTATACCTACGAAGGAGGGGAAGGGAAAACACTGGAATTGATGGACGAGATGAAAAAAGGAGGAAAGGTTTTGGGCAAGACCGGATTCATGGCTCCCCTCAAAGGTGAAAAGGAAACGATAATCAGATCAGCGAGAGAATGGATCTCATCCCTGAATCTTTAACCGAAAAATTGTATTATTAGGTGATAAATACAGAAAAGTGGGTTAAAATGGAACTTATGGACGTTATTGAGGAAAGGAAATCTTACAGGGCTTTTGATCCTGTAAATATTTCCGATGAAATGGTCAAAGACCTGATGTACGCCGCCTCCAGATCCCCTTCTTGCAGCAACAACCAGCCATGGAGATTCATATTCGTAAGAAAGAAGGAAGTGCTTGACAAGCTGAAGGATTCCTTGAACGAGGGTAACTACTGGGGCTTAAGAGCCTCAATGATTATTGCTCTTATTTCAAGACCCGATCTCGACTGCCAAACCGACGGAAGGGATTACAACCTCCTCGATTCCGGAATGGCAATGGGACTCATGCTTCTGAAGGCCACTGAAATGGGCCTGGCTACCCATCCAATAGCCGGATTCGATCAAAAAAAAGCGAAAGAGGTCCTGGGGATCCCGGAGGAATATCAGCTGTTACCTCTGATCATAGTAGGAAAAAGATCCAAAGACCTCAATATACTGAAAAAAGAATACCACAGGAATTCCGAAAATGAAAGATCCGAAAGAAAACCAGTGGATGAGGTCATGGCATTGGATCATTTCGATTTCAATGATTGAGACCCGTCCTCTCTTCAATTTTTCTGAGTCTCCTGTAAAGTCTTCCATATCCTTCCACCACCTGCGCCGCCCCAATTTTAACCAGCTCTCCGTTTATGAATATCCTGTTCTTTAAAAAAACCGATTTCAATCCCGTATCGGGATCGTCCTCAACCGATACAGCTCTGCCGATCACGTATCTTTTATAATAATCAAGTACCTTTGAGCGATCAATTACCGCTATTCCGCCAACATCTATCTTTTCTCCATTTTCCAGCCGTAATGATAGGCCTTCATCAACTCCAATAACCTTTTTCAGATCAATTTTCTTTTGATACTCCCTGGGAGGAGATGCATTTCTGATCCTTGGAAAATAGCGGGCATCCCAATCAGGTATGTTCTGATCGGTCAAATCGATGATTTTCAAATTGATGTTGGCTAATTTTTCCGTTATCTGTTTCAAGAATTCCCCGTTCAGCTCATAACCTATCCCGAAGCGTTGCAGTTCTTCGGCGGCCCCGATTGTGGTTCCGCTTCCCAAAAATGGGTCCAGAACAGTATCATCTTTGAAAGTGAACATCTTAATGAGTCTACGAGGGAGCTCTTCGGGAAACATCGCTTCATGGTGGACCTGCCTCGCACCCGCAAAATTCCAGTGAGATATGTGAAATTGTTTCCATTCCTCCTTTGTCATCTTGGAGGCTTCCTTCAGTTTTTTATCCACCTTTCTTGTCTTTCCGGGTTTCTTAAAGACAAGTATATGCTCATAGTCTATCTCCACTATCCCGTTGGGCGGATAGGGATAGGAACCCATCACAACCGCACCGCCGGATGTGTTCATCGTGGTCTTTTTTCTCCAGATAACGGATCCCATGAAATCGGCACCAAGCATTTCAAGCTGGGATATGATCTCGGAGTGGAGGGGTATTACCTTGTACCTGCCATATATCGAAGCTCTGGCGAACTGATCGCCTATGTTGATGCAGATCCTCCTTCCGGGTTGAAGTACTCTGATGCATTCTTTCCAGACAAGATACAAATCTTTCAGATAGGAATGAAGGTCCTGTCCGTGACCTATCTGATCCACTGTTCCATAATCCTTGATGTGCCAGTAAGGAGGGGATGTAACCACCAGATCGATGGAACAATCATCAATTTCCGAGAGGTCCCTGGAATCTCCGATATAAACAAGGTATTCCTTCACGATGCTTGAATCATGATCGGTTTATATCTAACTTGGTATTTTCAATGAATCGAGGAGTTTCCTGGCTTTTCTTTTCCCCTGCTCGAAACCCCCTTCTCTTGCCAATCTATAAGCTTTTCTGAGGAGCATTCTTTTCTCTTTTTCATCCATATATTTCTTCCTTGACCATTTTATAAGAAGAATAACCTGGGGATGGACCTCGTCATAGAGCGATGCGGAGGGAAGTGCCGTCTCGTAAACCATATCCAGCCAAACCCTACCCTTCACCTCCCTTGCGATCCTGTCAAGCCGCTTCACCTCATCAAGGAAAGCGTCGCTGCTCAGCCTTACAGCACACCAGTTCAGATATGTTCTCAGATCCCTCCTGGCCTTTCTTTCCTCACCTTCTACCATGGATTTGAAATAGGTAATGGCAAGCGCGATGGTGCGGTCATCAGCCTCCAGATCCGAGATGGACCTTTTATAAAAGAATCGGGATCTTCTGTGTATCTGACCGATCACTCCATCAAGTACCTTTATCGCTTTTTTCTTATCACCCTTTTTCATGAGCGGGACCATTATTCTTTCAAGGCATTCCCACATCGATCTCTTGTCATTGATATCCTGATAACCCGATATGCATGACACAAGGACCTCGATCCCCTCATCCCTGTTTCCCGATTCCAATTCCAACTCTGACAGCTTAACCATCGCCTCCAGTTCCAGATTCTTGGCTCCGGTTGATTCAGCTTCAAGTCTGGCCCTCTCGAATAAGGATCCGGCCTTTTTCATTTCCCCCCGAATCCTCTGAATATTACCCATATTGATATGAACATAGGAAAGCCCCTTCCTGTCGGTTCTGGCTCTAAGGATCTTCTCCGAATCGGTGAAAAAATCCATGGCCCTGTTAAGTTCACCTCTGTCCAGATAGGCCACACCGAGATTGTTCAAGGCCTTTGCCTCGCCCAGTGAATCTCCGGTGCTCCTCATCACCTCCAGACTCTCCTTGTAGCTCTTGATAGCTTTTTCGGAGATCCCCTCGAGGCGTGCCAGTTCTCCGAACCGGTCAAGAACTCTCGACATCGTTTTGTTCCACTGTTTCCCTCCTCCTGAACGAATTTCGGTGTCACAGACCTTTTTCGCTTTTGATAGCATATCGGTGGCAGACGGAAGATCGTCTCTCAGGAGAGCTGTTTCGAAGCCTATCAGGAATAGGTTTACATTCTCCTCGGCTTCCAGTTCATTCTCCTTCAACGATTCAGCCATCTCCCATACCTGCTGATATCCTCTGGATGCCAGATATTCTCCGTATCTCATGAGATATGAACGGAAGGTTTTTGATCTTCCTGCAAGAGAGGAAAAATAAAGGGTTTCCATCAGGTCAAGGTCCGATCCCTTCCTTGAAAAATAATCAAGGGCTTTTTGAGAGAGTGCCTTTATTTCCGAAGGATTGAGCTTGTTTTGAATCGGTTCCTTCAGTATCTCGTGAAGGAAGCATGTTCCATCCGGGTATTCAACCAGAAGCATTCTGTCTATCAGGCCCTTGACGGTTTTTTCGCCAAGACCCTCCAGGACATTGAAGGCTTGAGGGTACACCGGTATCCTGAGAAGAGAGGCGAGCTTTACAATCCTCCATTCCGAATCGGTAAGGTGGGACACCATTTCCTCCTGAATAAAACGATCCAGGGAGAAGCGTGCATCCCTGAAATTCAATGAACCGGAAATCAGGTAAAGCTGCAAAGCCAGGGGATTTCCGCAGGTGATCTCGTAGATCTTATCGAAATCATCCCCGGGAATTTCCCTGGATGTGACCATCTGTCTTGCATCCTCCCTGTTCAGTCCTTCCAATTCGAGCTCCAGCAGACCCGGCCTAAGGGCCAATTCCGTTCTGTTGTAAATACGTGGTCGAATCCTCGAAGAGAAGTAAATCTTCACATTGTGGTTTTCCTCCATCACGGTTTCTTTTATTGCTGTCAACAAATCCAGAAGTGGTTCTGAAGCTTTGTGGAGGTCCTCGAAAACGAGTATCGCACCTGTTCGTGAAAGATCATTTACGGCCGCCCTTGCCGCGTCATATAGATCCATCCGCCCTTCGGATGTCATATAGGAGAGTAATCCTTCGGCTCCGAAATCCCTGATCCGAAGTGAGAGCTCGTTAAGAAAGTTACTTGGACCCATGTAGGTGTTGCACGAGGTCCATATGACCTTTTCAGAACCAACCGTGTCGATAAACCTGGAAAGGAGGGAGGTCTTGCCCTGTCCCGCTATTGATATAACGGAGATCAATTTGCTCTCCTTGTTTCTCAAGGATTCTTCCAGGAAAAGTATCTCCTCTTCCCTGCCGAAGAATTCCTTGACCCTGGGCCTGGTCCTTCCGGATCCTGGGGCAGTTTTACCTCCCAATCCGACAGCACCCATGTCAAGTTCGTTTCCGGTTATGAAACCAGATAACATCTCGTAGATGGCTACTTTTCTCTCCAGTATCTTGGAGACATTTCTTCTGGCATTTTTTAGGGGCCATTCCTCTATGGAGCCTTCAACAGTCCTGACAGTGAGATATTTCTCATCCAAACCCCTTATCATGGCATCAGTGAATTCGTTTCCCTTTTCGTTGAGAAAATATATCCGTCGCCTCCTCTTCTGATTCTTTACATGGGATGACCTGTGGCTCAATAAACCCTTTGACTCCAACTCCGTAATTGCCCTGGATACATGATTCTGCCTGGCGGCCAGCTCTTTGGCCATTCCTCCCTGGGACATTGCTTCCGGCACGGTATAATCCTCTCTGTATCTGTCATACTGCTTAAGAAGCAGGAGAATGCGGTTTTCGAGGGTAATCCTCTTAAGATAAGATCTACGCTTCCTCATCTTATTATCAACACCTTATGATTACCTGGACTAATAAGTTTTCAATTTCTTCCTGGTATAATTAGTTGATTTTGGTATAAAAGACGGCAAAGGTTCTCATAGGTTCCAAAATTCACGATGTTGTGGGTAATAGTTCGTTCGTGAATATGGCTGTACTGTCGCTGTTGGTATTTTCCTTTTTTTCCGTTATTCAGTTCACAGAGAATTCCTTTGCAGCCGATAATAATGGACCAGAACTATCCCTCGGCGGTGTGGACCCTGATTGGGGGAATACCTCAACTCACTTCACTTTCTTTGTAACCTATTCACATCCGGATGGCATCATACCGGACAATGTCTTGCTGATTATCGAGGATTCATCATTCGTCATGAAAACGCTTGGGGAGGACCATACCAAAGGTGTTTTGTATGAGGTTTCAACCAGGCTGGATGAAGGGGATCATGATTATTATTTCATCACAGCAGCCGAGGGAGTGACTGTCAGGTTTCCCGCAGGAAGGGAGATGCAGGTGTCGGTGGAAGAAAGGGATTTCATGATCCTAGGTGAAAGCAGCGCTTACCTCGATCCCGAAAAAGGAGAACACTTCTACACATTCCACACCATATACAGAGATACAAGAGGGTTGGAACCCGACCTGATACAGGTAAGAATCGATGGTGTATCTTACAATATGACAGGAGACGGTGATGACTGGTCCGTTGGGGTGAATTTTACATTCAGCTTGAAATTGGAACCCGGCGACCACAGATATTATTTCTTCGCATCCCACCAGGGAGGCTCCATTCAGGACCCATGGGACCCGGGAACATTTCACTGGATCTTCATCGAACCCGAGATTCCCCTTGTTATTGTGGATCAGGGACATAATATCTCGGAAAACGGAATATGCCGTTTCTGGTTGGAATTAAGAGAGGGAAGTGCCGAACCCGTGGATGTGAAGCTTTTCTTGGACGACAGTATTTTCGATCTCAACAGAACCATCTTACCGAACAGAACAAGGCACGAGGTCCGAATACCGGTTTCTCATGGAACACACCTTTACCACTATCTCATAGTTTGGGATTGGGACCAGAAGAGGTATCCGTTTTCGGGGGAGATGAGCTTTTCCCGGGAGGATGAAGATGAAGACGCCGGAGAAAGGATCCCGCCAAAGGCAAAGGCGAGTATAAACATAAAGGGATCCATCTCAACATTCGATGCCTCTCTTTCCACCGATCCTGACGGTTCGATAGTGGGATATATTTGGGAAATTGATGGTGTGCCGTATCTCGGGATTAATCTAACGATCCGGATCGAAAACGGTTACCATTACGGGAAGCTCACCATATCCGACAATGAGGGATATACCGATGTTTATCCTTTCGATTTTTGGGTTTTCAATGAAAGTATACTGGAAGATGAAGGAAGGGTTCTGGGATATTTCCGTGTTGAAGATACCTTGGCCGCCAAACGGTTGTCAGCAAATACGGATCTTGAGATCAGATCCCATTGGACCGAGGATGCGAATCCGGAATTCACTATCGAAAGCGGGGAATCGGTATCCGGACTTGTGATAATCGATCTTCCCTGCCAAATGCTTTCATGCCTTAACAGCAGCAGACCGGTTGTGATTATCGATGGTTCCATGATACCCGAGAAGAAAATAGCTGATCTTCTTGATCCGAGGGGAGATTCCGAAATGGCAGCTTTTCTCTTCAAGGATGGATATATCCAGATCGTATTGCATCTGAATCTAAATAAATCCACTTCCTTGAAATTAGTTTCACAAGTGAAAGAAGAGGGTGAGGACAATGAGGTGTCGGGTATCGCCTTATACATAGCAGGCGGGATTGTATTCACGATCATCTTCGTTCTTTTTTTCGTTTCAGGTTTTATCCTGATAAGAGCCAGGGTTGCCGATGGACCCAAGAATCCTCATGAGGATTTCATAATATCCAGAGGAGGCATACTGTCCAACGGAAACGGAACCGGAAGAAAGAAGAAAGTAGAGTGGGAGGCATATCTGGAAGAGTAGTTGAGGAGAAGGTGTGAGCGGTTCGCATCCGCTCACACCACATTTTTCAATCATTTCTTTTAAAAGATCGATGAACAAGATAGAATGCAGGTCCGATCAGTGGTATCGCAATGCTCAGGATCGGGATATCTATCGATTTCTTACCGGAATATTTACCGTTGAAAAATACTGCCATTGGGAGGAGGAGTAAAAGAATAATGAAATCGAAGGTCATTATATGGACGGATCTGTCATTCAAGAACAATCTCCAGTAATCAGATGGATTTCCCAATATCAAACCAAACATCAACAACAAGATGATCATTGCCAAAATGGAAACCGATACGATTCTTCCTCCAAGGACCTTGAGAAATCTTCCACCCTTTTTCGAATCCTTTCTCTTTCCCGGACCGAATATGAAATATGGCAGCAGCGCGAAAGCACCGGACATGAAAGACAATACCACGAACGGCCAGGAGGGCAGTTTCCTCACTCTTCCAATAGGAAGCATCAGGACCGCCATCATCATCGGAATCACTCCCATCAGATTGAAAACGGATACGAGAAGAGGGTCCTTGTCCGTTATGTTTCCCTTTGCCATCTCGACAAGGGCCATTCCATTCTCGTAGGGTACAGGAGCAAGGATAAATGAATAGATGAGGAGAATCAACCAGGTTAGGGCAAGCAGTATTCTGAAAATTTTCATAATGGAACCAATGTGTTATTGTTTGAATAATTCTTCCCGAAATCGTATTACCTCGAGGTCCTTAGATAGTTCTCCACGGTTCTATCGTAGGTGGCTTCCGCTTCTGCAGTGAAATAACAGGCGGGTAGTTCTCCCGCTTTTCTGTGATGCTCGATACACTCACAGCACTTTCCCTTCCTGCTGCATGGATAGGTGCAGTTGCACCTTTCGAGATTGGCTTCTATGCTGCATTCCATGAGAGGTGATACGAGACAATCTAGATATTGATTATCCTATTTATCACAGGGAAGAAACCGTGCCCTAATATTTTTTAATAGGTAGGGATGTAGAATATTCGATCAAGATGACCGGTCAAGAGGATGAGTTCGAGATAATGGGAAAGAAAATTACCGTACCGCAACCCCCGGACCCACCGAAATTTCCCTGGGAAGGAGTTAAAGAAAAAACCGCAAAGCCGAAAAGGCCCGTCAGAAGGTTTGTGAGAAGAAAGAGTCAGAAGTGGGATTAGCAATGAGTCCGATTCCCCATCATGATCAGGAAAAGAGTGGTGGCTGTAATCGGATCGGGAACAATTAACGAGAACAATCCTTCCTATTCATTGGCCATGGATATAGGCAAGGCTATTGTTGACAGAGGCATGAGGGTCCTTACGGGTGGATTGGGAGGAGTGATGGAGGCGGCAATGAAAGGCGGAAGGGCCTCAAAAAATTATACGGAGGGGGATACCATCGGGATTCTGCCGGGGCTGGATCATTCCGATGCGAACGATTTTGCAGATATTGTGATACCCACCGGTTTGGGAATTGCCAGGAACATGATAGTGACAAACGCTGACGGAGTCATTGCCGTGGGCGGAGGATCCGGTACTCTTTCCGAGATGGCATTCTCCTGGCAGAAGGGACGGCCGATCGTTGCATTGAAGGTTCCTGGCTGGAGCGGCGAACTGGCGGGAAAAAGAATAGATGAAAAGGGAAGATACTCCCGAATAATACCGGCTGAGGACCCCGGGGAGGCTGTCGACTCGCTCGTTCTTCTTATGCGGGATAAGGATATCTAGATGGATACCATACCCGATCCAGTGATAATATGAACAGGAAGATTGCGATGTTTGCCTTCAACGGCGATCCCATGTGTTTCATTCATGTTCTTCTGAACACCCTGGATATGGATGAAAAAGGATTCGATGTGGCCTTGGTTATTGAGGGAAGCGCAACCAAACTCGTACCGGAGATAAGCAGGGACGGACACCCTCTCAATAAACTCTATATGAAGGTCAAGGAAGCGGGCCTCATAAATTGTGTCTGCAGGGCATGCGCCAACAAGATGGAGGTGCTGGAAAGGGTTGAGAATGAAAAACTTCCCGTATGCGGACCGATGTCCGGCCATCCTTCGATGGCCGATTACATCAATGAAGGTTATGATGTGATCTCTTTTTGAACATATCATTTACATTGGATCTATTTCTCTACAGACATCTATATATAGATACGGAACCTTGAATCCTGGGGTTCAATGATCCAGAAGTGGGAATACATCACTGTTCCTAATGCCCTTTCTATCTCACGTATCGTATTCCTTCCCTTTCTGATTCTTCTTTTGATGATGGAAGAGAAAACAATTTTTCTTTTTCTGTACGTGGTCATAGGATCCACGGATATGTTCGACGGTATGATCGCGAGGAAATTCAACCTCAAAAGCGAGATAGGAAAGACCCTTGACTCTGTGGCAGATCTTGTCTTCTATCTGGGATCACTATTTTTCATATTCATTCTGTTCGAACATGTGGTATATGAAAATACCATATTTCTTCTGGTATTTTTCATATTCTTCTCCATGTCTTTTATGATCAGCATCCTAAGGTTCGGCAAACCCATACTCATGCACACCCAGCTTCTCAGGCTGAATGCTGTACTTGTATACCTGCTGGTTATCTTTTCATTCGTTTTCGATACAACATATATGGGCACGCTCATACTTTTCATCTACTACGTGGCTTTCACGGAAGAGATCGTCATCTTCCTAAAGTATGATGATTTCGACCGGGACGCACGATCCATCTTCCATATAATGAGGGGGAAGCCGGAAAAGGAAAAGAGATAATATTGATCCCACATGTGAAAGAATCGGTCTTATACCGGACAGATTTTATAGATGTGAAAAGGAATGTCCGGGGGATAAGATGATCTGGATGTGGATCAAGGTCCTGTTTGTTGCAGCATTGATAGGTTCAGGCCTCTCCTACATGGAAGAACCGGGTGAGTCTGTTATCAACAGCTACATTTCCAGGTCTCCAAATTCACCCTTACAGATCAACAATTCCTCACATCTCGAGGAGATGGCAATTCTTGAAAGCTGGGAGGGAAACGGATCCGAGGGGAATCCGTTCATAATCGATAACCTGGAAATTGATGGGAACAGATCAAAATTCTGTATATTCATCCAAAATACCCAAGAACATATTATCATAAGAAATTGCATACTCTATGATGGAGGATATCGGTATTTCAATTATTTCAATCCCGGATCCCTGTTTCTTTTCAATTGTGCGAATATTACCGTTATCGACTGCGAAATAGATTTTATCGAGGCGGAAGATTCCACGGATTTGAAAATATCGGATATTTACTGGCAGGCCGACAACAGGACGGTAATCTACATAGACACATGCATGGATGTAATCATAGAAGATCTCGGTAACTGTTCCATAACCATGAGATACTCCGGGAGTTCCGTAATCGAAAATTGCACTGTAAATGACATGAACAGCCGGATATACATCTACAGCGGACCGTGGTATTACGGACACATAGTGGTGAAAAATTGTACCATCAAAAACACCGTGGGAGACGCATTTCCAGAAGGAATCCTTGTAAGGGATTCATACTACACACACCTCTATGATAATGTATTCGTGAACTCTTTTCCAAAAGTGGAAACCTATGGCTATGAAGGATTCTTCCGGACCGTAACCATACCTCCGAACAACACCGTAAATGGAAAAAGTATTCAAGCAGTGATAGGAAAGGACCTTCAATGGGAGGATGTTCCCGGAGGAGGAGGTTACTACCTTTTCCTTCAATCCAAGAATATATCCGTGAAAAATGTGGTTCTTGCCAAGGATTCCATCGGTTTTTCCATACAATCTTGTTCTGGTGTTTCTCTGGATGGAATTTCATTACCCGGTGAAACTATGATGGGGATGTACTTCTTTCAAACGGATGGCATCTCCATCAATGGATCGATTTTTCATAACATGACAGACGGGGTCAGGATCGATCAGGTAATGGATTTCAATATAACCAACACCACTTTCTCGGGATGTGAAAGGGGACTCGTTTTGAACTATGCCTACCTCGGGGACACTTATCCATCGCGGATCAAGGATACCGAATTCATCGATTGCATGCTCGGTATCAGAGGGAATGACTTCGATTCGGTGGAGGTCAAGGATTGTAGATTCGAAAGATGCCAGGTCGGTATGGAGGTCGAGAGATCTTACGGATGGAGGATACATGAAAACTCATTTCTGAACTGCAATCTATCAGCAATCAAAATGCTAAGGGGTTCCATGGAGAACTGGGTTTACTGGAATACCTTCAGGGAAAACAATGTTGAAAACGGAACCCAGAAAATACAGGTCGAGGATGAATCCGAGATAACCAGATGGTACAATCCCTCTTACCAGGAGGGCAATCTCTGGTATGATCATACAGAACCGGATCTGGACAGGAACGGTATTGTCGATGATCCCTACTCGATATCTGTTTCCGGTGCCGAGGACCCCAAGCCTCTTACAACATTTCCCAGAATGAACCTGGAAACTCCGGAAGATTTTGCAATAGAGGTTGAAGACGGAAAGGTTGAGATTACCTGGAAAAGGGCTCCTCAAGAGAATACACCGGTTATTTCAGGGTACAGAATATACAGGAACAGGACCGGTAACGATACCATAACTCGTATCGATGTGGATGCGGGAAAATGGTCCTTTACGGACGGAATGGTGGAATTCGGAAAAGAGTACAATTACTGGATGACCGTTTACAATCTCAGAGAGGAATCGGAACCCACCGATGTCCTGTCCACCTTCATTTTCGACAAGCCGGGAACGGTATTCAATTTCTCGTATTCATGCAACAGGACCTCGCTTAATCTTACCTGGGATCCTCCAATTGATGACGGTGGTAGTCCGGTGACCGGATACAGGATATACCGGTCCCTTTCCCCGATTGCCTGGACGTGGAAGGGAATTTCGAACACCACCCATTTTGTTGATGAAAATATCGAGATAGGGGAAGTCTATTACTATTTCGTTTCCTCGATGAATGTAGTTGGCGAGGGAAGTCTTTCCGATCCCTTCGAAGCTGAAGCCTTTATAACTCCAGATCCTCCCAACCTTAGCGTGGTATCCACAGGCAAGGATTTCATCAAGCTTTCCTGGAATGCTCCCGAATTCTCCGGGGGTACAGAGATCGTATCCTACAGAATATACAGAGGGACAGACGGCGCAACCTTGACAGAGCTCTACACACTTGGTTCCAACCTGGTGGAGTACAATGATACGGGACTGGAGGAAGGATCGACTTTCTATTACGCCGTATCGTCTGTAAACTCCAGAGGAGAATCGGAACTCAGCAATGTATTGAATGTGACGGTGGGAATGATAAGACCGGATCTGCCCAGACCCTTCAATCCCACTGCGGTATCCGGAAATGGTAACGTGGTGATATCATTCAATGCTCCCGATTTCAACAATGATCTTGTTTTCCTGCACTTTCATATCTACAGGAGGGAGGAGGGGTTCGATTTTACTTTGCTATCCACTACCGCCTCCACAAGGTACAGAGATGATACAGTTATCAATGAAGTGAGCTACGATTACAGGATTACAGCGGTCTACACCAACGGAGAATCGGGACCCACTCCGATAGTCAATGCAACACCATCCGCTGATATCTCTCCCTACGGACTTCCGAGGGAGCTCACTTCGAGTTCAGGAGACGGGTTCGTGATACTTCGCTGGATCGAACCAGCAGACCAGAGGAACGGATCGATCCAGAATTACAACATTTACACGGGAAATTCTTCGGAAGTTGCCGTCATTGAAGGATCGGTGGATGTTAGCCAGAGGTCTGTAACGATCAACGATCTGGAGAACGGGAGGACCTACAGGTTCTACATCTCGGCCGTCTATCTGCAGGGTGAGTCCGCCCTTGCGGGTCCGGTCGAAGCAACACCAAAGGGTGTTGATAGAGCTCCCGGTCAGCCAAGATCTTTGGAGGTTGTTCTGAACGAAACTGGAGTGCTTCTGGAATGGACCTCTGCTAGTGGAAATGTTGACGGATACAGGATCTACAGGTCCGAAGGGAGCAAGGATGCGGTAATAATTGACGAGGTTTCATCGGAAACGCTGACCTATATTGATGCCAGTATCGTGGATGGTGCAAGCTACAGATATTCGGTTTGCGCTTTCAACTCCCAGGGAGAAGGTCAGAGGTCCATAGATGTCCTGATCACCATACCCATTGAGGAGATTCCGGAGGAAGGGGATAGTGATGATGGCCTCGAGACCTGGATCTATTTCGCCATAGGGGGAGCCATCATCCTGATGATACTGCTCCTGGTTTTCATATTGGCAAGAAGGAAAGGTCCTGATTACGAGGAGTGATCAGATATGTTCCGCGATGAATTCCAGAATGGTGTTGTACCAGACCTCTGAATTTGCGGGTTTGAGGACCCAGTGTCCCTCGTCCGGAAAATAGAGGAATTTCGATGGTACATCCATAACCTGAAGTGCCGTGAAGAGGGAGACGCCTTCGGAGACCGGGCACCTGAAATCCAATTCCCCCTGGATAACAAGCATGGGAGTCTTGAAGTTCTGGACGAACATGTGCGGTGATTGTTTCAGGAAGCTCTCGTGGTTTTCATGGGGCATCCCTCCATGCTCCCATATGTCAAACCAGAGCTCTTCTGTCATGTAAGACATCGTCTCCTGGTTGAATATCCCGTCGTGGGAGATGAGAACATTGAATCTGTCTGTATGCCCCTGGAACCAGTTCATCATGAACCCTCCGAAACTGGCACCTGCGGCGGAAAGATGTTCGGGATCTATGAAATCAAAGTTTTCCAAAACGAAATCAAGGCCCTTCATGAGGTCCTCGTAGCATCTTCCCCCCCAGTCCCCGGAGATCTGATCAGAGAATTCCTGTCCGTATCCGATTGATCCCCTGGGATTGATCTCCACCACGACGTATCCCGGTGATGCGAATAGCTGGGGATTCCACCTGTAATGGAAGTGATCGAAGAATGCGGACTGGGGTCCTCCGTGGACTATGAAAAGCAGGGGATATTTTTTATTACTATCGAAGTTAGGAGGTTTCAAAATGAATCCGTGAACGGGATCGTTATCGGCTCCCTTGTACCAGAAGGATTCCAGCTCATTGAGGTCAATTTCATTTTGGAACAATGATCCGTGATCCGTGATTTTCCTCACTTCCTGATCGAAGGTATTCAGAGGACCATTCAAGAGGTCTACAGGTTCCGCTTCTCCGATTTCCATAATGCATAGATCGGCAGGTCTGGCGGCCGTCTCCCTGGATAAAAGAAGTTTTTCTCCAAGAAGGAGCCTCATGTTGTTCTGGAATACTCCCGAGGTATACTGGAGAATCTCACCCGTTTCGAGGTCCAGGCCGTAAAGTGACATGAATCCCCTGTCCGGGGCGAGGAAATAGAATCCGGAACCGTCGTTCTTCCATATCAGTTCGGAAGGGGACCTGTCGAGGTCCTCCGTTAGGTTCTTGGTTTCTCCGGTGGTCCTGTCGTATAATTTGATCCTTACCCTGTCGGCTTCGTATCCAGGTTTCTCGGCTCCCAGGTAGGCCAGGTACCTCCCGTCCGGGGAATATCTGGGTTCCAGTTCCATTGCATCGTTTTGGGAAATCCTTACCGGATCCCCTTCAGGTTGGATTCCCTTCAATTTCTGAATGAAAACGGAGTTGTTTGTGGAAGTGGCGACGATTTTATCAGGATTCTTGACGTAGGCAATCTCGTTTCCGTCAGGTGAGAACTGGATGTCCTTGGCACCTCCCAGACTTATGGGCGGAACGTCGGCGTCTCCGGGAGTGAGGTCATTGATTTTTCTGGAATCTATGTCTATGATATGCAGGTGGGACCTCTTCCTGTCCCTCCAGTGATCCCAGTGGCGGTAGAGAAGGGAATCCTCGATTATTCCGGATGATCTCTCGTTTTTCAATCCGTAGGTCCTTGCTCTGATTATCTGTTCCCTGTCCTTTTCCGGGATGTCCTTGGTATTCCCATCGAAATGGGGTGAAATTATGACTGATCTGGAGAATGCTAATTTTTTGCCGTCTGGGGACCAGACGAGATTGGATGCCCCTCCCTCCCCTTGTGTAAGCGAGTAAGCTTCACCCCCTTCTCCGAAGGGAAGGATCCATATCTGCTGGCCGTCCTTCCTGTCGGAAGTGAAAGCCAGCAAGGACCCGTCCGGGCTCCACCTGGGACTCGAATCTTTGTGATCCCCCGGAGTGAGGTCTCTCTCCTCACCTGTCTTCAGGTCCAGGAGCTTTATCGTGTTCTTCACCTTGTTCTCCTTATGATCGTGAACGGTTTCGACGAAGGCAGCAAGGTTTCCGTTGGGATGTACATCGGGATCGGATATTCTCCTGACTTTCATCAGGTCCTCGAATCTGATGGGTCTCTTCTCTGTCATGCAACGCATGACCATCGAGAACCGATTAAAAGGTTGTCCATGAAAAGATTTCGATCAAGCGTTACCGGAAGTTTACTAATCCTTGAAATTTCATAATGAGGAAAAGGAGTGACCCATATGTTCGAATGGAAAAGGTACCCCGAGGCGGAAAAATATCTGGTAGAAACCATTGATAGAATGAAAAAAATCGATCGGGATGCCGGATCATTTCTCAATGAGATTTCCAACAGGACATCGACGAGGATCATTGACTGGATAGATCATCTGGTCGTACCTGATGGAATGGATGGTGATCATCTCGAGAAAATCGGGTATTCCAGGGATACGGATAAACATCCGGACGGTACTGTCTGGAGACATACAGGCTCCAACCTTCCGCCGGTTGTTCTGTCTGATGGAGATTGTTCCCTCATTGCCTTGAAAGTGGAGAATATTGATCGGTTCGCCGAGATAAACAAGATTAAGGAAGAGATCGAGGGTGCCGCACATTCAGGATTGAGACAGGCGGGGATCCTCTCCAGGGGTATCGAGCTGATCGCGGTTGATAGAAGAGGGTATGACGGATTTACCACAGACCAGGGAACGGATATTGATGATTATCTTGAATTTTACAACAATCTGAAATCCAGGGAAAGGGGTGATGAGGATCTGAAGGATCTCGGGGACCTGATCAGATCCTCCAATCTGGACAAAGGAAGATTGTCGGATGCATATTTCAGGGCGGAGAGGAGATACTGGGAGAGCAGGGATACCAAGGGAATGGTCCAGTGGATGAGGCAGGATGGAACGGGATCGGGATGGGGCAACCACGACCACCACACCTTCCGGTGCTCCAGGGAGAACTACAGGGAGACAATTGCTATTCTTGAGATGATGGGCATGGAATCCAGGGAGAGGTTCTACGCCGGAGATGAAGCTGGATGGGGAGCTCAGGTTCTGGAGCATCCTGTCTGCGGGATCACCGTCTTTGCCGATGTGGACCTGGATCCGGAGGAAAAGGACGGAGACTTCTCCCACAAGGGACTGGAACCTGCCGAGAAGCTGGGCACCGTCGGTTTGTGGGTCGGCCTGCACGGTGAATCCATGCTTTCCGCGGGTCTTCATCATCTTGCCGTACTGGTGGATTTCAAAAGAGCCGTGATGGAATCAAGTATTCCGACAATGGCTCCTTTTTCCAACTTTCCCTATCTGAAACAGTGTTTTACGGAAGGAGAGAGATGGAAAGTGGTGAAGAATAGGGCGCGGGACCTTTCAGCCAAAAAAATGATAACCGATGAACAGTTCGAAAGATTTGTCGCCAAAGGCGCTCTGGGAAGCCATCTGGAGTTCATTGAAAGGAGGGAAGGCTTCAAGGGATTCAACCAGACTGCTGTCAGCGACATAATATCAAGAACAGATCCGAGGAAATGAGGTGTTCTTCATATGGAAGGGTATGCCTGTGAAGCAAGGAACGACGAGGGAACCATCAAAAGGTTTGCATTCGACAGGAGCGGTTACAAGATCACTCCGAGAGCCGTTGCTTTTCCCGAGAATGAAGAGGAGATCGAATGCCTGGTGGAAAGTGCGAAGAATTCAGGAGTTCCGATAATTCCCAGGGCTGCGGGGTCCAATCTATCGGGCAATGCCGTTGGTGACGGGACGATCGTTGTCATGACCGGTATGAACAAATTGATTTCATCTGAAAAAGGAATTGCAAGGATACAGCCTGGATTGGTTTACGACAGATTGAATGAATTGATGAAGGATGAGGGATTTTTTCTACCCTATCATGTTTCTTCCTCGGCCTTTTGTACCGTGGGCGGGAATGTAGCGACCAGGGCCTCGGGTTTGAGATCCATTAAATACGGGACCGTTGACAATTCAGTTAATAATATCAGATTCGTTTCACCGCAGTGGGGAATTGTCGATACCTCTCTGGGTCTACCTCACGAACTTGAGATAAGACTATTGAATATTCGAGAGAGGCTCCTTGAGGATGAGGAGGCCATGAAGGAGCTCGAGGAGAAAAAGGACCTCAAGACATCCACGGGATACAATCTCCATGCTTTATTGAAATACAGGAAACCTTCCAAGATGCTGGCGCACCTCGTGGTGGGATCTGTTGGCACTCTGGGGATCTTTACGGAGATCGAGGTGAAGCTTCAGCCCATTCCGGAAAAAAGAGTGATGGTTGTGTCATTTTTCGATTCAATAGTATCTGCAGGCAGAGCTGTTCCAGAACTCAAAGAGCTGGATCCTTCTCTTCTTGAATTGATGGACGGATTCGGAACCTCGATAGTGAGAGATGAGACCGGTATAGAGGTCCCCGACGATGCGGGTGCGACGCTTCTCATCGAGTTCGATGAAAACATTGATGAGAGCCTGGACAAGTTGTATCCGATCCTGGAGAAATTCGCCCTGCATCATCATCTAATGGAAAAGGACGAGGACCAGAAGAGATTGTACAAGCTCAGATGGAAAATGCTTATTGAGATCAAGAGGAAGAACGAGACTCCGGAAAGGAAATATCTATCGTTTGTTGACGATCTCGGAGTTCCCGTTGAGGAAATACCGGAATTTATTGAGGAGATCTACGAGATATTCGAGGAAGAGGGAATTGAAGCTGTTATCTACGGTCACATAGGCGAGGGGAACCTCCACATCAGGCCTCTGATAGAGAAGAAGAACTGGAAGGATGTGATGAAAGGAGTGGGTGGAAAATGCTTCAGCTGCGCCTTCGATCACGGAGGAACCGTGGCGGCGGAGCACGGGTCCGGGAGGAACAGATTGGGATTGATAGAGCAGGAGTGGGGAGAGGCTGTTTTCGGTTATTTCAAGGAGATCAAGGACCTCTTCGATCCGGATGATATAATGAATCCCGGGATCCTCTTTTCCAAGGGAGATATCACGGACAATTTGGAGTTTTGATAAGAAAAGATATTTCTCCGATCAGCCGCATGAAAGATGGATGACCACCATCCCCCTCCCCTATTCGGGCCTCAGGGACAGGAAGAGGGAGAAGAAGCTTCAAGCCGAGATTATCGAGGCAGAAATCAAAGCGGAGGAGCTCCCCAAGGAATACGATTACTACTGTCCTGCCTGTCTCTTCCAGACAAATGATTTCTCGGTCCTCTGTCCGAAGTGCGGGCATGAGGGATTGAAAGAGAGTGGTGAGGACCGGTTTCGGGTGATTAAAAGGAAAGAGAAATGAATGGATTGGGATTTTTCAGATATCATCGAATATGGCAATTCCGCAAACAGTTCAAACCGGAAACAGCGGTAGAGGTCAATTTGCTTGTTGCAATAAACTGATTGTATTGTGAATGGAATAATTATTAATAGACCTGTATTCTATTAATATCAGGTAAAACCATGACAGAAGATCAGAGAAAGAAGGACCTCGAAGTGATCAGAAGGTTCCTTATCGAGGATAAAGCCTCATTGATCATTCTTAGTTAGATGGACCTCGATAAAATCTCTGCATACTAAATGTGTTTTATCTTCATCATCAGAGAGGATCTCAATGTCAAGGGCTTCGTAAGTTTTTCTTGCCTTATATAGCGAGATCTGGAACTGATGAGCCTCCGAATCAGTGTAATCGAATCGCATTCCATTCTTATATGCAAACAATTTCACGGCATGTAGTGCAGTCCTGTGATTCCCATCTGCAAATGGTTGGAGAAGAATTAGGTTTCTGAGGTAATAAGTTGCGATATCAAGAAAAGAACTCTCTGGAACATTTTCAACCAATGAACGTATCTTACGTCCAATAATAGGGTAATCATCTCTTCCGGAGTATTCAATATCTCTGTATTTTAAAGACAGTTGATATAATTCCTCATTTCCATCGATCCTGAATTTAATTTGTTCGGGATCAGCACCGGGAGATAGTATCAGATCATATTTCAATCCTTTATCAACGATCCTGTAAACCAGGTCGATCCCGTCCCAGAGTTCAGGATAGATAATTTCCTCATAATTCGGAACATCCGTATACCATTTATCGGGATTATTTCCTTTGAAATAGTTGGTATTCCATGAGCATCTCTCCATTGTTTTTGGTGTAACATAATTAGATCCTGGGAAAGTATACTTCAATACTACTCCTTTATCATTGTAATAATCCGGCTCTTTTTCCATCATTGGATCGTGAATTGATTCATCATGGTCATTTTCTTCATAAACCGGTGTCAATTCTCTTATCCTGAAATAGATGAAATCCCTGCCGAAGAAAACATTTCCAGCAGATGAATAGAAGAGGATTTCCTCTTCCGCAATCTGTCCCTCGTTTGTTATGAAATAATCGGATGAATCCTTGAGTATCTTCTGCACGTTTTCTTTCTGATCGTTATTGATTTCACCCTCATTATCGGAAACTGATACAATAGCGTCATTTCCTTCCTTTCCCTCGTAAAAAGGAATGACTATAGATAGGAATAACAATGATACTACAAATATTGTAAATTTTCTCATATTCTCACACCCACGAGGAACGAGTAGAACTGGATTGTATTTTATTGTATTTAATGGTTTTTTTTATCACTTTTATATTTGGCCAGAAGGGGAACCGTAATCATGTGGACAAATGTACATTAAAAACACCCACATGGATTGTTGAAGGCCTTTGGTTTTGTAACTTTGACAAGGTCTTAAACACACATGGTATGAGTGATAGCATCCTCGGGACAGGCATTGACACATGCGCAGCAGGAGATGCATTTGGTGATATCAATGCAATCAGACTTGCCATTATCATCTACAATCAAGATCTTCATCGGGCAAGCTTGAGCGCATTCTGAGGATCCTGTGCACTTTTCGAGATCTACGGTCCATGTGAAATCTTCGTGTGAATAGCTCCTTTCCATGATTATCCCTTAGATATAATGAAATTCAGGGGATTAATAAGGTTGCGGAGGACCTCTGAAACGGATCTCTCTCAGGCCCCCATCTCGTAGTATACCTCCAGGAACATGGTATAGAGAAAAGCGGGCATGAACAGGGAGATAATTATCGAGAGAAACGGGACCATTGATATCAAAACCACTACAAGAGATACGAGAAATGCAAGGGAAAGTGAGAATCCGAAATGCCTGAAAACGAAAGAATAGGACCTCGTGATGCATTCCCAGTTCCCCACTCCCTCCATGTACTTGATTATGAAAACCAGATACTGTACAGGCAGGAGGGCCATCAAGAGGATTATAGTGATCGGGAACAAAATCAGGATAAGAAGGCAGGCGACAGCCGGAGCAAGGTAGAGGATCAAAAAGAATGGCCCCCATACCAATCCCATTATCAATACCGTAATGAACATATGTACGATCATGTTGAGGATCAGTAAACCCAGATACTGCCACATCACGCCTTTTCCGTATCTGAAGAGGTCCCCGAACTCGTATTTTCTTCCCCTCAGATTCCCGTCAAGCGTATGAACCAATCCGGGATTGATGATCGAACCGATTATCGCTGAGATGGCAAACATAAGAAGATAAAACATCAAAAAAATCAGTATGATGGGAAATAATCCCAGGGACTCCACCAGAACACTGACGAAAGCGAATCCGAAATACATCATCACGAAAAGGGGTATCAATACAACCTGTGCCACCATTGTTATTATGAAAGCCTCGAGTGAGATCATAAGATAGGGATTGAAATTTTGTTTCCATCTCTGGAAAGCAAACTGTATCGCCTCGGTGGCCCTCATTCAATCAACACCCGGGAGCTCTCTCACCGGTATAACATTAAACTGGGATATAACTCTGTCCGGTCATTTTCGAGGATAGTAATGCCTGGCAAGCCAGCAGCAGAGTCCGTCCAATCCCGGAAAGAGGACCCTTTCATTGATATTGGCCTGATCCAGTTTATCCCGGACCTCCCACTTTATCTCCCTGGGGATCACCACCTTCCTCCAGATCTCGGGATATTTCGACAATATATCCTCCATCCTCCTTACCGAAGATGAAGCCACCGAGTGCAGTGCATACTGGTTGATCAGTCTGTAATCCATGGAGGGGGGATCGAAGAAGAGGGCGAAATCCTCCTCGGAAATATTATCGAATTCCTGCAGGGATCCTGCAACGTTGGCAAGCATCTCAACGGTAAATCCGTTTGCACCCTCGTGATCCAGTTCCTTTCTGAGAACATCGGGAAGGTTCTCGTGCATCCTGACGTAATCCACCATCCAGATAGACCCGTCGGAATTGTAACTGTCAATATCACAAGTAGCAAAATGCATGGCAACAAAAGGTGAAAAGGTCCAGTCCAGCAATCTGGTGGGCAAACCATGATGCTGTGCAATCACGAGCCAGTTCCAGACGGAAAAACCTTCACTTTTCTCAACCCTGGCATATTTCTTGAAATTCCTCAAAAGATGAAACTCCAGGTCCTTGAAAGGGCCTCCCATTCGCATAAGAGAGGTGTTGAGTGTATGATCCGAGGAAGAGGTCCCCCTGAATGCGTAATTGGACCTGAACCTGCTGATCCTGTCATCCCAGGAATCCACATAGAGCTCCTCTATGAGCCCCGTCCAGGAATCCACCTTCACGATATTGTCCAAGTTCATTACCCGGTACCCAATCGACCTTTAGATGAAAAAATCTTTCATAAGGTATTCATTGCTCGAAATAGGAGAGAACCCTGGAATAGATATCCTTCTCATCTCCCGAGGACCTCGCATGCAATTTTCTCAGGATCAATTCCGGTGTGGATTTTGCATGCCTTCCGATCATGGGACTCCTGTCAACGATGAGTTCATGGCCCTCATCAAGCCCTCTCGCCTCGATCCCATCGACCCTGCATTCCACAAACCTCGTGATCTCATCGGCCATGTGGGTGACCACAACCGAATATGCATCCCTTCTTTGAAGCTCGTCCACGAAAACACCGATCATCCTGGATGCCGCCTCCAGTTCCGTCATGGCCTCCAACTCATCGGCCAGGACCATGGAACCCCTGTCAACCTGCATTGAAAGAGGTAAAAGCTCTTTCAAGAACCCCTCCAGCCCACCTGCATCCAGTCTCCTGCGTGGCCTGTAAAAGAACAGATCCTCGATATCGGGAATATACGCCTTATCCGCAGGAACTGGCAGGCCCATTCTCGCCATGATGAGGACCTGGGCAAGCGTCTCTAGTAATGTTGTCTTCCCACCCGAATTCGCACCTGTGAGAAGAGAGGTCCTGGAGGAAGAGACCTCGCGAAAAGGAAACATTGTTCCCGCATATCCCGGGACCTCCCCGAGATGATAATCAACAAGCTGCCTGTCCTCATTTTCCCTGATCAACAAATGGCATGCCCTGAATATTCCCAGCCATCCGTCAACCACCTTGAAGGGATAGAGTTCATGATCCTTCACAAAGCATCCCAGGCCGAACCTGAAATCTAGGTCAAGGGCCCAGGATAACTCCTCCTCTATGGATTCCCACATCGAGGCAAGCTTTTCAGCAAGGTCCTGCTTCCTCTCGAACCTGGAGGACCTGGCTTCTTCCTCCATCTCGGATATCATCCTCTCGAGAATCTCCTCATCCGTTCTCAGAGGATATCCCATCCTGAACAGGTCCCTTTTCTGACCCAGTTTATCATGGACCATATCCGCCGCTTTCTTCGAATAATCCCTGTATATCTCCCTCAATGCGGGAGGTTCCTCCGAAGCGAGGATGGAAAGCGTATCGGTGCCGGAAAGGGTCAAACCTTCGATCTTCTCCTTCATGGACATTTCCAGCTCGATCCTCGTATTCTCAACAATATCACGTATCTGTTCGGCACCTTTTACCTGAACCGTCAATCCCTTCATATCCTCTATAAGCGACAGAGCATCCGGTGCCGATCCTTCACGACCGAATATCTCCTCCAGCCTGGAAAGGGCTTTGAGCTGTGACTCCCTCCCTCCATACAGATCATAAACGGTTTCCGGGACCATCTGGTAAACGGTAGAATTGTGATGGACCGCCCCTGTAAGAGGTATCTGTGTTTCATCCAATTCCCTGGTGGAATATACATAGACAAGCTCCCCCTCAACCGCGGGATCTATCTCCTCCGGAGTCAGAACAAGGCACCTTCTGTCCAGTCTCAGCTTATTGATACTCTTCAAGGCCTGCTCATCCTCTGCGAGAAGGATGTAATCCAGCTTGCTTTTTACAGATCTCTGGATCCCGCCAAGTGATTTCAGGAGCTTTGTCACCTCTTTTTTGTCCTTTCCCTCCACAAGATTTCCAAGTTGGAAAATCTCCCCTGCCTCCTTCTCCTTGTCCCGGAGGTCCCCGCAGGGGATCATGAGGGATGTCCGGTTCATTCCGGCCGAGGTGTTCATGTAAGACATCAATCTATCGACAATACTCTTGTAAACGGCCCATGAACCCTCGGTCCGTAAAAGTGTGGAAGGGTCCTCACCTTTATAAGCCAGAATCAACTCTACCGCAGTTCTTTCCGATATCCTTTCAACAGATGAAAGGGCAGCAACATCACCATTATCCAGATAGGAAACGAGTTCATCAACACCCCCTGCGGAATCCACAAGGGTCCTGATCCTTCCCTCCCCGAAACCTTTCACCTTTAACAATCGATTCAATCTCTCATCTAGCGGGTCCACTCCCCCACCTCCGACTCCGTAACCTTCTGACCTTCATTTACAGGCCACTTCAGAAGGTTGACGGACCTCCTCCCGTCCTCGTTCCTGTTGATCTCGATCATTCCCTCGGAAATGTAATCGCAGATATCGAGATATCCCGATCCTCCGAGAACCATTGTCCCCATGCCCATGTACCTTGCCTTTGAGAGGATATCCTCAAGTCCCTTGAACCACTTTTCCATACCCCTCAAACCGAGTATCTCGGGTCTGTCAAGAACCATTCTGCCCACAGCACCCTCTTCTATCGTACCGAGTATGAGATCAAGAGAGCTGAGCTCGTTGGTACTCAAGAACAACGGCTCATCCGTTGTGAACAGGGCTTGATACATCTTCCTGTCCTTGACTCTTTTCAGGTGGCTTGCAAGCGGAACAGAAGTAAAAGTCACATAGAGGCCGGGCTGGCCGAGCTCGAATCCCCTGGATATGAACCTGAGCGTAAGATCGGTCTTGTCGGATGTGGAGTTTCCGAGAAGGGCCATAACCGATCCCGAAGGTATCCCTCCCCCCAGAATCCTGTCAATGGGACGAATACCAATATCCAATATCTCTTCGGCCATATGCCTACCCCTGAATGTCCAATGGGCCGAATTGCTTCCACCTAGAAAAAGGTTTACCGGAAGGTATATGAAAATAATACAAATGAATAATCCACGGATTCCAGGAAAAATCTACCCGGAGAGTCCTTCTTCCTTTAACCTTTCGAGGATCCTGCGCTCCCTCTCCATGGCTTCCTTGGCATCCCTCTCCAGGTTGCCTTCCATCATCTCTTTGATCCTCTGCTGCTTCTGGAGCCATTGCTCCATGCATGATCGGATCACCTCGGAGGGATTGTAGTGGTTGTCCTTGCAGAACTGAAAGAACTCCGTTGCGGTCTCCTCGAAGTTCTGTGTTACCGCAATGTGAATCTGGTCTCCCGACCTGTATGTTTTTGTGGCTCTGCGTCCCAAGGATTGCCCTCCTTGCCCTATCAGGGTCTGTAATTCAAATCCTTGACATGTCTATATATGGATTTTGTTCCCAGTTCTAATACATGATAATCGAAAAAAATCGATTTTGCAGGGATTTATTGCATATGGATAATAATAAAAGGACCTGTAACATACGCTTCCTGCATGGTAAAAGAAGAATCCGGGAAGGTGAATAAAAGGAGGGTCAAGAAGAAAGTCGAAAGCCCTCATTCGTGGAACAGAAAATTTGCATTCGAGGAGGGCATACCCAAACAGAAGGTTGAAAAAATCTCCAAGGACTACATCTCCCACCTCGGTGGTGTCTTCACCGAAAGGGAGGCCGTTACTTACTGGAAGGAACGACTTTCATCCGCGGGCTTCAAGGACCTGGAAAGGTCCAGGAAATTGAAGGCGGGAGATGCTTTCTATCTGATTAACAGAGGAAAGGGAATCGTTGCCGGGATTGCGGGAAAGAAAGAGATCACAGAAGGGATCAATATAATCGTATCACACCTGGACTCTCCCAGACTGGATCTCAAACCCAGACCGCTGGCGGGAGACAAGGACACGGGATTGGGATTTCTGAGGACCCATTACTACGGCGGGATAAAAAAATACCATTGGGTAAACATACCGTTGGCACTGAAGGGGAGAATTATCAGGGATGACGGAACCCATGTGGACATAGATATCGGCACCGATCCCGATGACCCGGTATTGATAGTACCGGACCTCGAGCCGCATCTTTCAAAGAAAGCACAGAGCATGAGGAAGCTAGCCTCGGGAATATCAGGAGAGGAGCTCATAGCCATTGCCGCTTCCTCGGAGATCAGCGAGGATGATGAACTCCATCCCGCCGTGAAGAAGATGCTGGATCATATCATGAAGGAATACGAGGTAACCGAAGAGGACCTCGTCTCAAGCGACCTGTGTCTCGTTCCGGCCTGGGGACCAAGGGAGCTGGGTCTTGACAGAGGCATGATAGCCTCCTACGGGCACGACAACCGGATCTCCTCCTTTACTGCGAACACATCCCTGATGGATATCAAATCAAAAAGAGGAGCTCCTGAAAGATGGTGCCTTTCATACTGCTTTGACAAGGAAGAGGTTGGTTCGGACGGGCCCACCGGCGCAAAATCCGCATTCGTGGAGCTTTCATTATACAGAATGCTTGAATTATCCGGTTTCAGGGGAACCGGACGTGAGCTGAGGTCCGCAATGTCCAATTCGTTCGCTATCTCCGCGGATGTGAAATCCGGGATCAATCCCACCTTCAGATCCGTTCATGATCCAAGAAACGCAGCCAGGCTGGGTGCCGGGCTTACGATCACAAAATACACCGGCAAGGGTGGCAAATCAGGTGCAAACGACGCTTCAGCCGAGATGGTTTCCGCGATCAAGAGATTGTTCAACAGAGAAAAGATCATCTGGCAGATGCAGGAAACCGGAAGGGTTGACCAAGGGGGTGGAGGAACGGTTGCAAAGTTCATGGCCGAGAGGAACATGGACGTCCTGGATATTGGAATTCCCCTGCTTTCAATGCACTCTCCTTTCGAGGTTTGCTCAAAGGCCGATCTCTATATGGCTGTAAAAGGATTCACCGCTTTTTACAGAAAACATCCGATTCAATGATACTACTGTATCTTGTGAACCTTCTTGGCCCTTATCGGCTTTTTTGGGGCAGGAGCTTCTTCTGGGTCCTCCGGACCGGGTGCCTCATCTTCATCCTTGAGGTCCGAAAGTGTGTCACTGAGCATATCGAGAAGATCGGTATCCTCCTCCTCTTTCTTTTCCTCTTGTTTGGGAACCCCTTCCTTCTGGGGTTGAGGAGGTTCCTCCTCCACAGGTTGAGCCGGGGAAGGTGCTTCCTCTGCTTCCTGATACGGAGCTTCCTTTCTTCTGGGGATATCCATATCAAAATCATTTGACTGGAACTGGGTCATCAATTTTCTGTAGATCTCCTCTTTTATCAGGCCCTTGCGGTAGAGATTTTCAAAGTATTCCTTGGATTTGGCTCCGACTTCGCGGTTGACAGGGGCCTTCCTGGGGGTTTTAAGGGGCGCTACGGGCATTTCCGGCGGTCTGGGTTTGATCTCCCTCCGGGTAGGAATCGGAGGAGATCTTTCCGGTTCGGGAGGTTTCGCCTCTTCCTTATCGGATTCCTTTTTTGCCGATCCGTAGAGCTTCTTTTCTCCCTCCATGTACATCCAATCTGTTTTCCTGAAGAAATCCTTCAGATTGTTGACCAGCTGGTCCAGATTGTCAACCTTCTTGTTCATCAGCCTCATGAGAAGGTCCGAATCCGATGTGAGGACAGTGGAAAGATGATACTGATTTCCCGAAGAAAGGATGAACACATTGACCATGACCCCAACCGAGACAGCCCCTTCCTTCTTCTCCGAACCCATGATCTCGATATTGGGGATCTCGAAATACTCCCTGACCGCGGCCCCGGGAGACATATCCCCCAGCTCGAAGCTCGATTCCATGGGGGCATTCATGGCCCGGGCCTCGTCGTTGTTGCCTATGGCAAACATCCTTTCCGGAATGTTTATGAAAACCAGCCTCTCGTTTGTGAGGTAGATGTTCCCCTTTGAAGGTTCAAGGAGGTATTCGCCACCGTAATATCTCCAGGTGGACTTGAAGGAGGGGACAACGTTTTCCTCAACCACCAGAATCTTCTCGTTGGGTTGAAGAATAAGCTCACCCTTCTCGTCGTAGATCTCCTTGAATCCATCTTTATCGCCGAATCGCATGGATTTCAATATCCCCTTCACGTGCCAGAGTATCTGTCAAATCCCAGGATAATTATATAACATTTTGTGTTAAAGGCTCCCGGATGGAAAACATCACTCAGCGGATAACTCCCTGACCTCCGTTCCAAGCTGGGTTTTTTTGACCACGTACGGCCTCCCCCCTCGGTTTTTGATTGCATCGGCCACCCTCTTCGGATCGTCAGTAAGGGCGATTATGGAACCCCCTCCGCCCGCTCCTGTTAGCTTGGCGCCGTAGGAGAGAGGTTCGGCGGCGTCCACGAGATTCTGAAGTTCTTTGGAGCTCGCACCCAGGATGGATAGGAGAGAATGGTTCCTGTTCATCAGGGAGCCTACCTCCACCAGGTCCTCCCTTTTGAGAGCCGTGATCGCATCCCCTATCAATGATCCTATCTCGCCCACGGTTTCCCTGGCGAATCCCGACCTCTCGTAGAAGGACCTGACCTTTGCCACCTGTAGATGGGTAACCGAAGGTTTTCCCGTGAAGCCAACAACCAGCGTCATTTCCGGGACCTTCAGATCGTGAATATGCCAGGTTCTTTCACCTTTGGAGAGGGACCAGAGGTGATCCTCTCCCTTTTCAAAATTTACCATTATCCCGTTTCCGTGGGCTGAACATGAGGTGTCGGTGGGAGAGGCCCCGCCCTGAACGTTGTATTCGATCTCGAAGGCATCGGATGCAACCTTGTCCGTTGAAGAGGAGCCCTTTTCCATTTTCCTAAGAAGGGATGCAACGGAACACGAAAGGGCTGCGGAGGAACCCAATCCGGAAGCACCCGGAATGGAAGACTTTATCCTGAAGTTCAACGGAGGACCGTTCCAGAGGTTGTTCATGGCCCACCTGACGTATCGATGCCTCCTCATTGTCAACCTTCCCCCGTCCACCTTTGTTTCGCTGGACTCCTTGACACGAACGCTTATTCTCCTGTCGAGGGCGATGGCAATGGCAGGTTCCCCGTAAACAACGGCATGTTCGCCGAAGAGTATGGCTTTGGCAGGGGAAGAGGCTTCCATCATGATGATGCAAAAGGCCAGGGATTAATTATTGTTTGGGATCGGCCAAAAGGAATCTATAGATAGATATGCCTTCAATGGATTGTTGAACCCTGAAAGGTGCGATTCAATCAGCGGAAAGGCTTCCTATTACCCGATTGGAAAAATGAAAAAGCATAAAACAGCCGCACCGTTGGACCTCACATCCGAAAAATGGAAGAAAAAACCAAAAAATGAAAACAATCCCAAGATTTCGTCGCTTCTTGCCGTTGCGGTCCTGATTTCCATCGCTCTTTTGCGCCCAGGGTTCGGACAGGAGATCGCTTCAAGCGAGCCCTACAGCGCAGATTACGGAATTTTTTCCACCATATCCGATCTTCACGAGGAGCAGGTTACCAGAGAAGACGACCCCAGGGTTGTGAATGCAGTTAAATCCACTATGGATTCCGTTAGATTCGAGGAGTGGGATTTCCAGGACCCGGGTACGGGGGACCTCAAAAAGGAGACGCTGAAGGTACCAGAGCCCATAACACAGAGTCCCGTGGTCCTTGATGCCCTTAGGGAGAATCCCATAATCAACAACACGTCTATACTGGATTGGATCCTCCCTCCTCCTGCTAGCGATCAGGGTGCTCTGAATTATCTGTTGTTGTACAAAGGCGAAGATGGAACCATCTGGAAGCTGGGATCCATAATCCCGAAACTCGGTATTTTCACGGATTCCGGCATTGACAAGTGGCTGTATATCGATGTTGACGGAGATCCTTCGAACGGGGACGAGATAAGGGCCAGGATGACATTCGCAAAGGATCTCCTTGCAAGGGACTGGGAGGTTTCCCTTTTCCCACCCACACTCAATTTCAACAATGCCGGGATCAGGATTCAGGTTGAGGAGGTAGGAACCCGGGGAGATGGAATGGACGGTTCCCTCTATTTCATAAAGGGAATATCATACAGTCAGAAGAATTACATCTGGTCTGTGGGGGTCGGCCTTGAGGATTTCACCGGAAGGATGTCGATAAGGGTACAGGCCAGGGAGTGGAGGGCCGAGCCGGACCTGCAGCTGATCCAGAGACTCCTTCAGGGAGGGCTCCTGAATCTCGGAGACCTCAACCTTCTGGAAATAGTAGGCCCCTTCACACTCTCCTACGAATTCGACCAGCCTCCGGAGAGGATGGACATCTACATATCCGTGATGAGGCTCCTGGCTCAGTATATAAGGGATATGGCCTACATACAAATGAAACTTCAAGCGGACGCACTCCATGACACCATCATGAATAGGGGAAGTATGATCCTGGGGGTCAAAAACACCGATTCTCCCATCGAATCCCTGGAATGGAGGGGGGGAGAGGAAGGTGATCCGGCAGATTCCATATCACTTGGAATTAGGTACGTGGAATTCTCCGACGATCTCATAGACGCCCATATAAATATCCCTTCGCTGCCGGGTTCATTGAGGTTGGACCTTGATTACACCCAGGACGGGCAGGGCAGAAACAATACGATCCTGGACCTGTTCGTTCCCCAGGGGCTTCCGGAATTGAATTTCCTGGAGGTGATCTATCCATCGTGGAACACCAGCCAGGATCTTAAGAATTGGGATGCCACGAAACTCATACTGTACGGAGTTCCAGAAAGGATCCATCTGGAGACCACTGCGGGCGTTCCCTTCATTGTTGATGATCCGGATACCTCCGGTCTCAACCTGCTGGACAACTTCATGACCCAGCTTGCCGGCCGATTCTACAGATTGGGTGAGATCCTCCGGGAGATACCAAGGGCGATATCGGAGATGCCTTCAAGGAAAGGCTCCACAATGCTGGACTGCAAGGAAGGTCATATCTCAGGGGTCAGGTACATCTCGACATCGGGAGAATACATGAACGGAACCGGAGACATGATAGCATTTTCGGGTTCGGATGAGGGGAAACCCGCGATCTTCGCCTCCGTGAACGGGATCAAATACTACAGGGGAACCTTCACCGATACTGGCAATGATATCACTCTCAGCCTTCACTCCACACCCAATCTTGTTGTCTATGCCATCTCCGGAGAGGAGAGAGCGGTCCTTGATATAAACGGCATACCGGATCGGATCAGAATAACAACAAGTGATGACAGGATAACCTATCAAGGTACAAGCGAGGGACTGCCAGCGACAATTGATTCGGCCGGGTACAGATTCAGGGACGGCAATCTCAGGTTCGACCTGAACATAAAGGAGATATCATCATCCCTGTCAATGATCAAAGGTGAGGACCGGGTGGAAGTTGTATCGGGTTCGGGATCAATAGGATCCATAGAGATGTTCACATCAGACTCCAACATTTCGAAACCCATAGATATCCCCGAAAGGAATTTCGCTTCCGTCCTTGTGGAGGAGGACGGGTCATCGGTCGGTTTGAGGCTCAACAGGCTGAGGTCGCTGGTTTACAACAACGGAACGAACGGTTTCATTGAACTGAGCACCGTGGCGGAGGCAAATTTCTATGCTGTAATCAAGGACAGGGAAGAAGGCCTGGACATGACGGCTGCCTTCGTTCCCCTGCCATCTTTCACCCACCTGGATATGCCCTCAATCGTAAACACGCCCGAAATAGAGATACCCGACATCATGGGTGTCGGAGCCATAACGGATTACGGAGACCTTCTGTTCTCCCTGGAGAATCTCGGAAGGGCTCCCATCACTGTTGCTTCTTCCATTTCAGAGGGATTGATAGGAGCCATTGGCAGATACTCCACGGACCTGTCACTTTCCTGGGACCTCGCAGAGGAGGGTTCAACCCTCGATCTTATACTGATCCTGGACAAGAAAGGGGGGGAAGAGGTTCAGGAGGCAAAATGGACCCATGGAATATGGATGGAACAGAAGGGGCAGGGAGAAAACAGCTCTGTCAACGGGAAGATCTTCCTCAAGGGGATGCCCACAAGAGGGAAGGTAAATCTCTCCTTCTCGGATCAGCTGATCAAGGCTGAAATCGACTTCGGGGACTATTCACCGGAATTCGATTGGATCGTAATAAAGACCACCGGAGTCCAGAGCAGGGATATCTCGATGTACATCAAGGGGATACCGAGCGGAATAGACCTTCTTTTGGACCTTATGGTGTTCACCGATCTGTCCATAGGTGGAAGAATGGTTGTGGACATGAACGTCCATGTAGAGGACCAGAGAGGAAATCCGGTGGAACTTGGCAGCATGATAGCAACCCTGATAAAAGCAGAGCCGATCCTGTCCATAAGGCAGATGTTTCTGCCCATGATAACATCCGATCTCAACCTGCACGCAGACGTTGAGAAGGGTGTTGTAGCCGATTATTCCTCTTCTGCATCCATCGATTATCTCTATTTCAAGATAACAAAGAGGATAGAGGGCAGATGGTCGCAGATATATGCCATATTCCACGATCTCCCGTTGGGATTTTACATCAACATGACTCCAAACCATGATTTCACCATCCAGGAGCCTTTCATCACACAGGGCCTTCCGAATATTGATATCAGAACCGAAGGAAGGGAAATGGATATATTCGTGGAATACGACGGGTCAGGATTCGGCCAGAGGGGTAAGTTCCAGATCTATGCCGATGACATAGGATCCACCTCGGCGCAATACAACGGAGAGGACTACGAGATAGAAAGCGACGGCATAGGATTCATCTCCCTCCAGGTGGACAGACTTCCCGTAATGGAACAGTTCACTTTATCCTCACTTTCACTTCTCGGTATGGATGTCCAGCATCTGATCATAACCTCGGAGATGATTTACGGAATATACCCCCAGATATTCCTGAAAGATACAAGGGGAGGATCCTTCCAGATCAAGGTAAGCGGTGAGGTGAATCTCGGAGATGAATCCTTCTCACCCGAACTTTTCTTCATAACATTGAGGACCTCAAAGATCGCGGGATTGAACATTCCCACGGGCCTTTTCATAAACAAGGACACATCCGCTTTGAGCATGGAAAACGCCGAGGGGGCGGTGGTGATGCCTGCACCCCTCTTGACAGGTTGGTACATGCTGGTATCACCAATTTTCGGAGGTGGGGGCTGATGGCAGTCGGGGAAAACCGGAGAAGAAGATGGCTTGTTCCGGTTATGGCCATTGCAATTGTTGTTCTGGGTTTTGTTGCTTACCAATGGATAATACCCAGGACCAACCTGGAGGTCAGAATCGTTTATCATGAATCTCCCAGCGGAGGCGGCACGGGCGGTGTAATGAATATAAACGTCCTTTTGACCAACAAGGGAAACAGAGAGATCTCGGACCTTTACTGCATGGTGATTGTGAGAGAGGCCGGAGGAAAGGAGGTGGCCCGAAATCTTGTGGAGGAAATGGATCTCGGCGCAGGCAGCAATGCGGAGATTACATTAACCTTTATCGGAAGCCAGTACAAGAACTACGATATTTCAACCGAGCTCGATTTCGCCACTGCCGGTGGTTCAAGGGAGAAAATGCTGGAATACACAACCAGCGAAGAACAGATGAATCTTGTGTTTGTTGAAAACATCAGGTAGGTCTCAACCGAAATATCTCAATTCGTCCTTGCTCTCCTGCTGCTCTGACTCTTCCAGGTTCTCCTTGATCTTGGAGGTTATCTCGTCTATCTGCTTGGCCTTCTCCTCCAGGCTGGAATAGTCGAGTTCGAAACCAAGGTATTTTCCGAGTACAGTGAGCACCGATCTTGCCGATCTTGGATCAACGAAATATCCCGATGTCTCCCCCATGAGGCAGACACCGTCGATGTTCTCAAGCTGCCCCAGACCTAGCAAGAGCCCCGATGCGCCTATTATCCCCGAGGATGGCTCCCCTTTCTTGAAGGATACGCCAACTTCCTCCAATCTGGGCTTGAGGGATGCGGAAGTTACCGCTCCGAGGACTCCGGGCTCCTCTATGAGCTTGATCACACCGTATCCTCCGAGTGTGAAGACAGTTGTAACCCCCAACTCCTTTGCAAGTTCGATTGCAGCCATGGAGAGCTCATACTGGCCTTCGGGTGTCAGACCCTGGAAATCTCCCGTAAGGACCACGATGTCCCTCTGCCCATCCTTGCCTTTTCTGTAATGAAGGTCATGTTTTACCAGTGATACCACACCGTCCTCTCCGACGGTGACCTGAGGAGGCAAATACTTTGAATAGACCTCGGCGAACTTGATCATGGAAAGCTCTTCCACGAGATGCTCCGCCGCCAATTTCCCCACGTTTCCAACCCCGGGAAGGCCCTCGATCATTATACCGTCTTCGAGTTCGGGTTTCTCCGTGAACTTGATGATAACATCCTTCATTTGCTGTCCTCCTTTTCATGAACACCGTAAAGGGTCATTCTCCTGTACTTCCCGAACCTGTCCTGGGGGGAGTACCTTGGTGGAAAGGTGTTCTCCGAGGGCGTATTGCATTTCCTGCACCTGTCGGCGAGCATGTAGTCACCACAGGCAGGACACTTCCTGATACGGCTTCTCAAAGATTCACCAACCGTTCCAAATCATCCCTTGCGGATGAACTTTCCGGTTCCGTTCTTCGATTCGAGAAAAGTAAGCGCCGACTCCGCCGATCCCTTGAGGATCTCCTCGGCTGTCTTGTAATCCGGAGCTGATAATATCAATCTGTATCTGGGAGCCCCTATGTAGAGGATGTTTAGTTTTACATCTTCGGCACCGTTGACTGCCTTCTCGGCCTCGTGGAGGGCATCCTTGATATCCTTGAGACCGTCGGGAGATATGGACGTAAGTTCCAGTATCCCGCTTATCTCCACGAAAGGGGGAGTGATATTTTCCTTTGCCATGTTGATGAATAAATCTGTCCACTCGCCCTCGAATCCGGATTCCCTGAGGGCATCTTCCTTCATGGCCGAGATCTCGAATGCGCCGTAAAGTGACCCGTACTCCGAAATCAGATCGTAACCGAATTCCTCCATACCCCACTGGTAGTCGTGTCCGAGGTTCTGACACAGCAGCTCGAGAAGTTTCTGGGCCTTCTGCTCGCTTTTCCATTGCTGGATCTTCTCCCTCTTCTGATGCTCGTTTACGGCTTTCAGGGAGAGGTCCACGTACTTGTTCTTTCTCTTGGTGTCTATTCCAAGTACTTTGCAGACGACCTTCTGGCCTTCTCTCACATGGTCCCTGATGTACTTTACCCAACCGGAGGCGACCTCTGCGATGTGAATGAATCCTTCCTTTCCCGGATATTCATCGAGGTCCACGACAACCCCGAAATTCTTTACCTGCCTCACGGTCGCAACTATAAGTTCTCCATCCTCCGGCAGGTCCGTACCTGGGGTCATCCTATCATTCACTCCTTTTATCAGCCTTCTTTCGGGCCGTCAATCCTTTCAACTATCTCTCCCTTTATTTCGGCCTTTCCCCCTCTGGGGAGAGCCAGAGTGGAACCGCAAACCGTGCAGCTGATCTTCATATTCGACCTGTCGAAAATGGTCTGCTCGTTGCCGCAATCAGGGCATTTCACCTTGAGGAACTTTGATCTGGTTTCCATTTTCATACCTCCACCAGTTCGAATTTCTTTGCCCTGAGTGATGGACTCTGATGGGCCTTGCCGCAATCCTTGCATTTGTACTTGAGATTGACCCTCTTCGTGGGTTTCTCCCTTCCCTCCGGCTTGGGTCTGGGAAAGCCTCCATACCCGGCAGTGACCTTTCTGAAACGTCTCTGCCCCCATTTCAGCTCGCTGGCTTTCCTCTTCTTTACCCTGTCCACCTCATGTTCGGTGTGCTTTTTACAGGAGGGGCAGTACCTCTTGATGGTCCTCGGTCTTTTCATTTAAACTCACCCGTATCACTAACCGGCGCTGCAGGAGGGCGGTATTTTAGAACCACTATTAATAATTAATTGGTGTGGTCTAAGAAGTTTTGTCGAGGCCGGGATCCTTTCTTCGTTTGAGAATTCATTCTTCAGCCAGAACTTCTTCGGTTTTACTATCCTCAGTCCGGTCTCTATTGAGGATGATCTCTATCCAGGAAACGTTTATTCCGCCTTCCCGGTCCTCGTCCTCAACGTTCTCGGTTCCTATCTGGATATCGTCCACCTTCGCATCGGAGAGGAACCGGTTCCTTACGATCTCCGCCACATCCACGGCCTTGCTGATCGCCCTTCCTCTGGCCTTTATGGTGACGTTATCCGTACCTGTATTGAACTGAGTAACCACAGCCAGTACGTAGTTCATCGATGGCTTCCTTCCTATGAAAACTGTGTTGTCTTCCACACTGTGGCCCCCCTTTGCATAGGGTTTGTCATTATTGAAGGGGCCTCTATTAAAGGTTTTCCGGTGATTATTGAGGACAATTGTCTCAAACGTGGAATTATTCATGATTAATAATATTGAAAAAAAGATATATTCGGTTCCCCTTCAGGCGCTGTCGGTACTTGAAAGAAACAACGGATGCGATAGTGATGCTCGATCCCTGGGAAACTAGTCAGATAAAGGATTATGACAGGACCATGGAGGAGTTCGGGATAGACAGGTTCAACCTTTCGGATCTCCCGGAGGAACCCGCTCCGCCCAGATTGTTCAACCAGGGAATAGTTTTCGGACAGAGAGGTTTCAGAGCGATCTCGAGAAGGATCCGGAGAGGAGAACCTTTCGCCATCATGTCGGGCCTGATGCCTTCGGGAAGGATGCATCTGGGACACAAGATGGTGATAGACCAGATCACCTATCTTCAGGAGTTCGGCGCAAGGGTTTTTGTGGGGGTGGCCGATCTAGAATCCTATTCCACCAGAAACATGCCCCTGGATAAGGCCAGGGAACTGGCTGTTGACTCCTATGTCAGAAATTACCTGGCCCTGGGCATCGGAAGGGAAGGTTTCGAGGTTTATTTCCAGTCCAAGAGAAAAGAGGTAAAGGACCTCTCACTCCTCCTGGGCAAGAAAGTCAACCTATCCACCATGAGAGCAATCTACGGATTCAACGATCAGACCAATGTTGGACACCTCATGTCCCCACTTTTACAGGCGGGAGACATACTCCACCCCCAGTTGAAATTGGGGCCCATTCCTGTTGTAGTTCCTGTTGGTATTGACCAGGATCCCCACATGAGGTTGTGCAGGGACCTCTCTTCATCTTTCAGACTGCTGAACGCTACAAAGACTTCCGACGGAAAGATCGGGGTTTTCGTTAAAGTGGATAAGAACGTGAAAAGGCTCCTGGACAGGTCGAAATCCGCCCTGGAAAGAGAAGGATACCTGGAATTCAAGATGATCCCGGCCTACAAAGCTCTTTACATAGAAGGTGCCACAGAATCCGACCTGATATCAATCGACGAGGTATTGTCTGGATTGGAAAAGGATGAGGGCGAATACGGATTCATCCCTCCGACTTCCACATATCACAAATTCATCAGGGGGCTGACCGGGGAGAAGATGTCCTCATCCAAACCCGAGACAGCAATATTTCTGGATGACGATCCGGGTGAAGCAAAAAAGAAGATCATGAGGGCGGTGACAGGGGGGAGGGAGACCGCCGAGGAACAGAAGGAAAAAGGCGGCGAGGCATACAACTGCCCTGTCTACGATACAATGCTCTTTCACACAGTGAAAGACGAAAAAGAAGTGGAGAGGGTCTACAACGAATGCATTGGCGGCGAACGTCTCTGTGGTCATTGCAAGAAGGAGGCGGCAGAGCATCTTGTCTCATTTTTGAAGGATCTGGATGAGAAGCGTGATTCAACCGAACATCTTGTAAGTACCTACGTCATGGATGATTAGTCCCGAACAGAAATATCGACCAAATCTAAAAATATCAGGTCTTGGGATTTTTCAGGTAGGCAGTTGGTTATATGGCACGACGCAGGGACGGAAACAAGAGTTACAAATCGGGTGATCCGATCCATATAGTTGTGACACAGGATTTCGTGTCCGATGCCAACAGATTCTTTAATTACTGTCGAGAGAAAGGATACAATCCATCACAGGTTATCAGACAGGCAATGGTTGACTGGCTCGAGAGGGAGGAAAACGATATGGAATCCTATCAGGCCAGGGCCCGCAACAACGGAAACGGAAATTCCACCACTGACCTGGACGAGAAATTGATCAGTCTTCTTCAGGACCGACCTGGAAGACAGCCCAAGAAGGGTATGAGCCTCAAAACGGTGAAGGAGATCCTCGAAGGGGCCTGAGTCTCGATCCTATCTCTCTTGAAAAATTTTTTCCCGGGTTGCGCAGCCTCACATCTGCAACTGGTACCTGAGGATCGCAGCTATACCCCCGAAGGCCTTTAGGAGCATCTGTCCCTCGGAAGAGTCGGTTGATATCAGTTCCAGCTGGGTGGAGAAAGATTCGCAGGTTTCCGCGAGTTCATCCACGATATCCTTTTCCTCGACCAACTGGCATTGGGACTGGTCATCCGGACACGTGAACACGGGTTCGTTTGCTTTTTTCTGGTCTACCTGGAAGGTCTTGTCGCATGAAGGACATTCATAGACCCTGTGCATGGTCTTCATGTCCTCGGATATCAGAAGGATGTCAACGGCTCCAACCTCCAGGGCCTTCCTCACCTGATCCATGCCGTAAGAGGCAAGTCCACCCTCCTCCTTTCTTATCTCCGAGAATAACCTGTCCATCAGCTCTTTTTCATGTGTGACCTCGAGATGCTGAAGCGAGGGACGGGCCTTCTCTATGAGTTCATCAAGTCCGGACTCATCGGTGTAACCCGTGTCGAAGGTATCAACAACCTTCTTCTGTAGTTCATGATGCAGGTATTCGTTGGTCACGAAGAAATCCTTGGTGGCACCCGGTCCCCCGACCAGAATGCCCTTCAATCCTTCCTGTTCCAGGAAAGCCTCGGTGCAGAGGTCCCCGACCTTCTTGAAATATTCGTGGGCCGCGATCTCTATCAGCCTCTCGAACCTCAACCTCGACTGACCTCCCTTTCCGTGCTTGGAGGGAACCAGTGATTGTATGTTCTTTACAACCTCCGTTCGCTTTCCCTTGAGGAAGCCAATAGTGGCCTCCTTCCTGTCAACAACTATCAACCCGAAAACGTCTTCATCGGTAAGCATATCCCTCAGATGGTCAAGGTAGAAGTGGCTGTCACAGCGGTAGAGAAAGGTGGTAAGCGGCTGGGGAGGCTCGACAACCTGTGTAATCATTTTTGTCTGGTCCGCACCGGAGGGAACATGGCCGACGAAAAAGGCCAGGCCGTTTTCAGGTGCTTCCTTGAGATTCTTCAACCTGGAGAGAATGGATTCTATTGCTGACATCACATTCTTCCTTGTGGTCTTGGACTTGATGTTCGCGGACTGTCCCTGTTCGTTTGACAGATAATTCCTGACATCGGACACCTGTTTGGAATTGGGAACCAGAAGGGTTATGAGTTCCGTATTCCTGCCCTTGTATGAACCCAGCTCGTCCAGTATGCGTTTGAAAGCGTATCTCTGCCTGGGATTCATCTTTGTCATCGATTCCACCGTTGCTGTCGTTCGGCCGTCTCCCTCACTGCGAGACCTGCTTAATAAGGTTTCCTGATTCGTATACTGGCCAATTTCGTTGGTCCAGATACCTTAGTCCCTGTGCAGGACCGCGAAATTCTATTATATCATAAGTCTATATGAAGGGGCGGCATCTCGCACACAGCATACATGCTGGGTTGGAGTGATCCTTTACCGGGTGAGCATATGAAGAAAAGTTTCTCAATTCTCCTGAGTGTTGTATCGGTTATCCTCATGGCAATTCCCATCCTGCCTTTAATAGGTGGGGAAGGGGTCGAGGCGGCCGATGGAGCGCCTTCAAGATACGGATTCACACCTGAGCTATACGCAGTCGAGGACCCAGACACCGAGGTAATCTGCGTGTCAAGCGGTGATTTCGACGACAGGAACAACGACGATCTCGTGATCGGTCTGAAGGATTCGATTCAGGTCCTCAAGAACAACGGAGCATCTGGATCATCCTTCGATTTCGATGTCCACCAGACCATTTCCGTGAGCGGTTTCTACATAACCAGGATCGAGTTCGTGGATTATGACAATGATGATGACCTCGATATTGTGGCCCTCGGACAGGGAGAGTATTTCATGTACGGTGACCCCACGCCGGCTTCCACACTGGGACCTTCCATTTTCGATATGAAGATCTTCTACATCGAGAACCAGATGGGAACCTTCTCCGTCGAAGACAGCGAACTCTTCGAGGACGCTTACTCGTTCCTCAGCCTGTGGTATTATTCGGAGTGCAAGTTCGATATGGACTGCGGCGACCTGGACGGAGACGGAGATATCGACACGGTGGTTGCCTACACTGCGGATAATGACGGCAATACCGCAAACGGCGGGGAGAGGATCTTTTACAAGATGATAGAATACGAGTCGGAAAACCTGACCAATTCCACCATCCAGCAGGTTAACATGAACCTGATAGCGGAGATGAATCCCCTCGTGGGCATTGCCGATTTCGATAACGATACCAAAATGGACGTTGTCTATTCCTACGGAGGCATTGCAGAGGGAGGAGCCATGATCGAAGCCAGGCTCTTCATCAAGTGGCACACCGGAGTGGGAGCCTCCTGGGGAACTCCCGTGGATCTCGACCCCAACGATAATCTCATACAGGGGGGAATCATGGGATCAATCCCTTATGCCCTGGCAATAGGGGAGTTCGCCGGCAGCAGGGATTATCCCGACATCGCCCTGACCAACAACAGGAACGGGGGAACCTCGCCTCCTTTCGGAGATGCGGGGATCTATCTTGTCAGGACCAAGTCCGGAAGAACCTTCGGCGATCCCTTCTCCGCCTATTCCCAGGTGGGGGATTTCATGATCAGGGGCATGGCGGTCGGGAATATGAAAAACGACACCCGGGATGATGTGGTCTGCTTCCAGAAGATAGACACCACATCGGACCCCAGCCCTTATGACAGCATCGACAATTACGGACTGACACTCGTCGGAGCAAGGCAGTCTGTCCCGTACAGATTCATCGAACTGAAGAAGTTCCAGACACCCACCACCCTCCCATTCCAGATGATTAAGGATGTGGCCGTGGGAAACTTCGACAACGATCCCAACGGTTTCGACGATATAGTCTACGTCGGGGACAAGGTAACCGTGGGACTTACAACCTATCCTCCAAACAACCCTCCGAGCAAGGTCAGGGTTACGGTATCACCGACACCCATTCTCAATGACGACAGGATAGCCACTGTCAACCTTACTCTTGAGGATCTTGACGGATGGAGCGACATGACCAAGATCGAAGTGGATTTCACTCCGATCGGACTTTCCCTCAAGGTGGTTAACGAACCCGTGAAGGATCCTGATAATACAACCATCGGATTCTACGAGTTCGACATCAAGGTCCCGCCAACTGTAAAAGAGGGAGATTACGATATAAAATTCTACATGTATGACAAGAGCAACAGTCCTATCGGAAGGAATCAGCCGAAATCCAACGACACCTTCCTATTCAGGGTAAAACAGTACAACAGGGAACCAGAGATCGCACTGGACCCAGGAAACCAGACGCTTTACGTCAAGGAGGATACACCTACATATTTCGAGAACGTATACGATTGGTTCGTTGATCTGGATATCGAGGAGGGATACACCGATATACCCCTCAACATCTCACTCAGATCCTATCAGTCCGATTCCTTCGTCACTTCCGCAGAACTCAAGAATATGGACGGAGGAAGGATTTTCAAGGTGGAACTGAAGAACGGATCCGGAGGAGATCCATGGAACTGGTCCCTTCTTATCACCCCGGGAGAGAACTTCCACCATCCGGAGGGACTGAGCGATCAGCTGACCATGAGGGCTTTCGACGGGGAGCTGAAAACAGACCCCCTCCTCAGAATGAAGGTAGTTATCCTTCCGGTCAACGACGAGCCCATAATCCCCGTTCAGAAGAGATATCCCTCGGACGCACCCTTTGAATTCACACTCGAGCAGGGAGAGGTAAGCGGATCCTACCCCCTCAATGCGGTTGACGAGGCGGATGAGCAAACACCCTACCTGGAGTATTTCTTCGAATACGATGACCCGGCAGACGAAGATTGGCTCTACATAAGCAGGGACGGCACCGTCTCCTGGTTCCCCGAGAACGAGCATGTAGGTCCGCACAAGGTGACATTATGGGTGTATGATGGCGAAGCCAACATCTCCCAGGTAATGTGGTTCAATGTAACCAATGTGATAGACAGTCCCTATTTCGTCTATGTATCGAACGGGACCAAGACGTTCACCGACATACCCCGTCACATAAGCGAACGCTACGAGTTCATCATCAAAGAGCATGAGGAATTCAACCTTACCATCAAGGTGGAGGACCCTGACAGGCTCATAGGATTGCAGGATGATGTCTCCTTCAAGTGCAACCTGACCGTTCTGAACAATACATACCTCCATGTGGATCCGGACGATCCGTTCAAGGCCTATTTCCATTTCGTGGCAGAGAGGAAGTACGGATATTACGCCACCTACGAGCCCGATTCTCCGCCCATAGAGACCGAGATCATAGTGACCGACGGCATGGACCAGGATGTGCTGATAGTATTCCCCATAAGGGTCATAATCGAAAACGTGAACGATCCGCCCATATTCGTGGAGATAGACAAACCGGAGGAGGGCGCTTCCTTTCCCATACTCTACAACATAGAGTTCTCCGCCGGTGAAGCACTTGATCCCGACACCGTCTACAATGACACACTCACCTTCCAGTGGGATTTCGACGCATCCGACGGTTTCCAGTCAGAGTTCGTTGGCCTCAACGGAAGATGGAACTTCCCGTCCGCCGGTTCATACATGATAACACTCAGAGTGGTGGACAGTGCGGGCAACTACATACAAGCACAGAAGAACATAACCGTAAGCGGTGTCAGAGACGACGATGACTTCGACAACGACGGAATGACCAACAAATGGGAAGATGAGTACGGCCTGGACAAATATGATCCAACAGACGCCGAGGAGGATTCCGACGGAGACGGTCTCACAAACGCCGAGGAGTACCTCAACCTCACCGATCCCAGGAGGAGGGACAGTGACGGCGACGGAAGCCCGGACGGAGAGGACTATTCTCCTCTTGATTCCCTTGTATGGAAGGAACCAAAGGAAGAGGAGGATTGGACCGATGACACGACCAATATCATTGTCATAATCGTGATCATCCTGGTGGTGCTTCTGATACTCATAGCTCTGTTCGTATTCCTGCTGATGAGATCGAGAAAGAAGGCAAAAGAGGAAGAGGAGAAGAGGAAACAGGCCGAACAGATGCAGAAGACAATGTACGAGGACCAGGACCTCTACTCCGATCTTCCCTCCGCGGACCAGACCCAACCCGCCGCAGCCGTGGAGGCCGCACCTACCGCACCTCAGCTTCCGCCACAGGCCGAGGAGGGACTGGATGACATTTTCGGAGGAGCCGGAACATTACCCTCCCAGCAGCAGGGAGAAGGTCTCCCGCCAGGACCTCAGGAGCAACAGCAGCCCCAGGCCCAGCTCCCACCCCGTCAGGAGGAGGAGCAGAAAACCGGAGATGTTACCGACCTGTTGGATCAATGAGACCCGCCAAATTTAATATGGTTCATGCTCTCTCTCCCGCATAAGCCTCAAGGAGGCCTCAACTTGAAGAAGATAGTGTTATCCCTAGGTGGATCCATAATGGTAAAGGGAAACGAAGATACATCGTATCTGAACTCCCTGAGGGAACTCCTGCTCTCGCTTCCGGATGACCACAGGTTCATCATAATCACAGGAGGAGGAAAGGCCGCAAGGGATCATATCAGGATCGGTAGATCCCTGGGATCGGACGAGGCGACCCTGGATTGGGTGGGTATTGCCGCAACAAGACTCAATGCATGGCTGATGATTTCATGTCTGGGTTCAAATTGTAATCCGATACCGGCTGAGACCATTGAAGAGGCTATAATAGCGGCTGCTTCGAGCAGGTTCGTCATCGGGGGGGGAACACATCCGGGCCATACCACGGATGCGGTGGCTGCCCTGATAGCCGAGAGATGGTCCGCTGACCATTTCATAAATCTTACAGCGGTAAACGGAGCTTACAATGCAGACCCCAATAAATTCAGCAATGCAGAAAAAATAGATTCCATGACAGGATCTGAACTCGTTGAACTGGTGTCAGATACCTCCCACGGAGCAGGTTCCCATTCGGTCATGGATCCCCTGGCATCCAGAATAATCCGGAGGGCGGGGCTAAGAACCTCCATTCTCAACGGCAGAGATCTGAAATCACTTGAAAATTGCCTCAAGGATGAACCTTTCGACGGAACCGTTATTATCGGCGAGAAAGGGGGTGGTCTCTGATGCCTCCTTCCAAAGGACCGAAGAAAGGCTCGAAGAAGAAGAGGCCTCTTACACCTAAAATCCAAACCGAAGAGGAAACGCCTGAACAAGAGAAAACGGGAATCGCCTCACACAAGCACTGTCTGAACTGCGGAGTATCCATATCACCGGAAAGGGAAACATGCTCTCCCAAATGCCAGGAAGAATGGGACAGGATGATGAAAAAGAAGAAGTTCTGGAATTACCTGCCATTCCTGGGAGCTGCCTTTCTCCTGGCTCTTTACATAATACTTAGCATGGCTGGATAGGAAGTTGGAAGATGGAGGAAGGATCGACGTCAAACATCTGCATAGGCGGAACCTTCTCACCGCTTCACGAGGGCCACAGGATACTATTGAGGGAAGCTTTCAAAAGAGGAGGCAAGGTCTGGGTGGGCCTCACCTCGGACAAGATGGCAAGAAGATCCAGGGAGAGAACAGTATTATCATACGAAGAAAGGGTTAGGGACCTGAAGGAGACTCTGGAATTATTATCAAGTGAATTCGGGATAGATTACTCGGTCAGGGAGATAAACGACAGATACGGTTTTGCCGTAATGGAAGGGGTGGATTCCATCGTTGTTTCCAGGGAAACCGAGCAGACGGTTGATGATATCGACAGGGAAAGAACAAGAAGAGGGCTGAAACCGCTAAAGAGATTCGTTATCGATATGGTTCTGGATGACAGCGGGAAGAGGATCTCATCCACAAGGATCTCCAGGGGAGAAATAGATATACAGGGAAGAACAGCAAGCGAAAAGAGGATCTTCGAATCCGTTAACAGGGTATGCCTGCACCTGGGATCCAGGAATCCGGACAAGGTGAGAGGGGCGATAACAGCCTTCAGAAGGTACTGGCCGGAGGTTCAGGTATTCCAGTACGAGGTTGGCGGAAGCAACCATATAATGAGAAGCGACAGCCCGCTCGAGGGAGCTTTCAATCGGGCCGAGGAGGTTCGGGAGCGAATCGATTCTCCGGCCATGGGCATCTCGGACTATATAGTCGGGATAGAATCCGGCCTGATGGAGATCAAGGGTACCTGGTTCATGGTCCACTGCTGCTTTGTATCCGGGAGAAGGGGAAGAGGAACCGGTCTCAGCTCGGGGGTCGAGATACCGCCCGATATGATGGAGAGCATCATGATATACAGGGGAAGCCCCCTGGAAACAAGGGATATTCTCGGGACGAGGACAACCCTCATTGAGAACATGAGCGGGGGCTCGGTTTCAAGGGACACTTTGATCGAGCAATCCTGCCAGATGGCCCTGATCTCCATGTTCAACTCGCTCAAGAAGGAGGAATTTCAGTGACCTCTCCGCTTCCTTCCTCCGGACAGGGATTGATCCTGCTTGTATCCATCCTGCTGATGTTCGGAATTGCCGTTTACCTTCCCTGGAGGAAGAAGGCCTCCGTTACTGCAGTCATCTCAACATCCATATTCATAGTGTTTGTAATGCAGCTCCTGTTCACCTCGGAGATGGTATACGATCTTCCCTTCATGGAAGGGGTCGAGAGGACCACCTCATCGGACATATACAGGGATGTCGGATTCCATCCCAGGTCCATCGTCGAGGATCAGGCCCTCTACCAGTTCATCACCTCAACATATCTTCATGCGGATTTCCTTCACCTGATATTCAATTTCATAGGCCTGTTCCTTCTTGGAATACAGCTTGAGAGGAAGATAGGATGGTACAGGTTCCTGATCCTCTATTTCGGATCGGGGATAATCGCCGGTGCCATCGTATTGATGATCTCTCCTTTCGATGCTGTGGGGCATTCGATGGATGTGCCTTCCATAGGTGCATCGGGTTGTATATTCGGAATAATCGGAGGCTACTGGTTCCTCTACCCCAGGGACAAGGTCTTCTTTCCGCTTCCGCTTTTTTTTATCAGAATGACCAACAGATGGCCCATCTCGCTCATATTTCTGATCTACGGGGGAATTACCGCATTCTTCCTGCTGATCGGGACCGATGATAACACGAGCCACATTGCCCACTTCGGGGGACTGGTGGGAGCCTTTCCAATTGCCGCGCTTGTTAGGCCCCCTGAAAAGAAGGAAACAATCAAGGAGCTCAAGACCGAGGACCTGAGTAAATATGCCAGGACAAAGCGGCAGAAGCGGTATCTTGCAAAGGCCATGGAAGCTGATGAGGAAGATGTTAGAAATGCCTGGTTGGACGAGTTCTTCCAGAGCATCAAATGCCCGAAATGCGGTTCCTCCAACATGGCACTGGAAAACCGCAAGGGTGTCTGTCCCAAGTGCGGGCATACGATCAAACCATGATTTGTTCACCTCCCATGCTTTGATGTTTGACCGTTCATATCATTTGACTATTTTATTAGACCAAAACTAAAATATGATAAGGGAGCTAGTTCTATCCCTGGGGATGCCAAAGACGTTTCTTGCAGGAAAAAGCAGGAAAAAATCAACTTTGGTTACCTGAAACAAGGGGGTTCAGATATGGCACCTAAGATAGAATGGCTCGGTCATGCATCATTTCGTATCCAGACTTCAAAGGGCGTTATATATATTGATCCATGGAAGACAGCAGGCGCTCCCAAAGCTGATCTGATCCTGGTAACTCATACACATTTCGACCATCTCAGCGAGGATGATATTTCAAAGCTCAAAAAAGACAATACCATAATAATGGGGTCCAAGGACATCACAACAAAGGTCCCCGATGCCGTTGGAATGAGACCGGGAACCACCAAGAAAGTGGGAGCCATCAAGGTGGAGGCCGTGAAGGCATACAATCCGAAAAAGGAATTCCATCCCAAGGAAAACGAATGGCTGGGTCTCGTGATAGAGGTGGATGACACGAGGATATACCATACGGGAGACACGGACATAATTCCCGAGATGAGTGAAGTCAAAGATATCGATGTCATTCTCATACCCGTCGGGGGAACCTACACGATGAGTCCCGAGGAGGCCGCAAAGGCTTTGGATATCATAAAACCGAAAAAAGCCATTCCCATGCACTGGGGCGATATCATAGGCGGAAAGGAGGATGCGGAAAAGTTGGAGGCTCTTGCATCCTGCGAGGTCGAGATACTGGAATCCGTGGATTAAATCGTCATTCGATCGACCCGGGATCCATGACTTCTCCAAGGTCCTCCAGTGGATTATTGAATGTCAGGGAGGGCTCGTCCCTGCAGTTGGGAAGGGAGAATATCTTTATGTCCGGCTCTCCGTCAAGAAATCCGTAGTCCATCATTGCCTTCCTCATATTCATCTGGGCCCTGGATCCTTCCGTTAGGTTCCTGAATATGCCCAGACCTATGACCTCGCTGTGGTCGAAGGCCACGATCATCAGGTTGCTGGGCATTCTGCTTTCGTATATCTCGAATAGTTCTCTCGGGTCCTGGCCTGCCTTGAACCTCATGTGGGTGAATATCAGGACCTCATATCCCATTCCGATGACATTTGTTCCGTAAAACGGCTTGATGAAGCCCTCATGAAGAAGCATGTCCTTTATCTTCCTGAACCTGTATCTGCTCAGGTTCAGGTCCCTTATGATGTCCCGTTCCTTTCTTTCGGGATTTCTCAAAAGCTCAAGCAGGGTGCCGCGTTCTTCCTGTTCGAGTATCACCGGTTCGCTGTTGCTACCTGTGCGGAAGAACTCAGACCACTCCCGGCTTGCTGCTTCTTGAGCGGGATTTTCAGGAGGGATCACCGGTATTTTTCTCTCTCCGACATCCTCCTCGAGCAAGCCATGAACATCGAAAAAACGCTCGATCCTGAGATCCTTCATGGAGAATATGGATTGCTCTATCGAACCAGAAAACATCTCCGAGGAATCTATCATTTTCTCCTTTATCCTCATCAGTCTCTTGAGGTGTGTGAAATCCTTTATCACGTGAAAGACAACACCGTTATTTCCCTCCATAATGCCGAATATTGACATGTGGGGAAGGGAATATTCACCGCTCTTGAGATGAAGGCTTCCCTCCGTTTGGCAGTTAAAAGAATCCATTCCGCTTCCGTGGCTGACCGAAAGGATCTCCAATCCGAGTTTTCCATAATTCGGAACATAATATTTTTCCAGCATTTTCCTCTTCATCAATGAATTCTTGATCTTGTTGAAAGTGAACAGGTTCATATCAATGGCCCGGGAGATCTCTGTATCGGAGTGTTCCGGATTTCTCATGAGAGCCAGGATAACGGCTGATTCGGTACGTGTGAATCTATCGAATTGCATTACGAGGTGAAAAAGATTTACCTGATAATTAACCTTTTTGGGGAGAAACTGTCTGAAAAGAGCCAAAGATAGTCAAATTTTTTTAACTATTTTTAATTTTTTTGTTTTTTCCTTTGAAAATATAGCCATAAACAATAAATAGAATCCTTATTTAGCAGTTTCAAGGTGTAACTTTGATCACGAAAAGGGTAGGCCAGCTGACCACAACATATCCCTGGGTTGGGATCATCATTATTCTACTGGTAACAGCGGGAGCAACCGCATCGATGATACTTTTTCCCATGGAGACATCTTTTGAAAACGAGGACTTTCTACCCGATATAGAGGTCGCAAAGGCCAACACCCTGTATTCGGAAACGTTCACCTCCTCCTATGCATTCATGGTCCTTATCAGGGGTGATGGCGGAGACATCGTAACGCCGGAGGGCTTTTCCGACATGGCGGAGCTCTCCGACCTTATTGTCCGAAATGAGACCTACCAGCAGTGGAAGGACGAAGGTTCCAACGGACCCACCTCGGCCGCATCCGCAATGTTTCAGATCAAACAAGGGGTGGACCACGCAGAAAGGATGAAGGAAACCGCCGGGGCTGTTTCCTCCTATTTCAACACAACCGCTTACCTCACATCCGTAACTGAATCGTTCAATCGGAACCTGATGAACTCATCCGGATCTGATGATACCATGTCTCTGGCGGACAACCTCAGCTCCGATCTGGTTGATTTCCTGAATGATGTTAAGGTGCCGACAGATTCCATATCAACACCCGATACCGCCTTGGATTATTATTCGAATTTCTCGGGGAATGACCAATTCAAGCAGGAAATCGGCTATCTTCTTTCCTATAACCTCTCATCCGCAGATGTCCAGGAAGCCACAGAGGACCTCAACACCTACCCGGTGATGGCCGGGGAGACGGTTTCCCTTCTCTCTGCCGCCCGGGACCTCGTTGATGATATACTGATTTCGGAAGAGTTGACAGCTGAAGAGGAAATCACCTTGATTGACCTGATGGAAGACCTGGACAGGGCGGAAGAGAGATTGAATGCCATAATTCAGGTCTCATCATCGCTGGGAAATCCCCTGATCTTCGGTCAGATCACTCAATCATTCAATCTGGGCCAGTTCTTTCTGCTAAACTTCCTGACGGAGGACTTCGATCCTTCCTCCGGCAATCTGAACGCCAAGGGGGCGATGATCCTTGTGGATCTGGATTACTCCCTGGGGGAGATGGATGATAACGGGGAGGGAGATAAGCTCCGTTCTATAGAGGACGATCTATCCACGGTGGTAAGCGAATTCGACGACGGGTCCCAGAATAAGATAAATCCAATGGCATTTGCAAAGATCAATGACAAGATCACTGAAGCCAGCAACGAATCCATGCAGATCCTTCTGCCTCTGGCAATGGCATTCGTTTTGATCATTCTATTTTTCATCTACAGGACCTTCATAGACATTGCCCTGAACGTTGCGGCACTTGTGATGGCCATTGTCTGGATGTACGGTTTCGGATCTCTGATGGGATACGCTTCCAATCCCATGATCACTGCCGTCCCCGTTCTCCTGGTTGGTCTGGGTATCGATTACGGTATCCACCTGACAATGAGGTACAGAGAGGAGATCAGGAAAGGAAATACCGTAAGAGAGGCTCTAACCCAGATGTCGTCATCTGTGGGAATGGCCCTTCTGCTTGCAACCTTTACGACGGTATTCGCATTCCTTTCGAATCTATCCTCCCCTGTCAAGCTGATACTTCAGTTTGGCGTAATGGCTGCCGTGGGTATATTGTCAAGCTTTTTGATAATGTTGATATTTGTTCCTTCCATCAAGAGATTGATAGATGTATGGAAGGCAGAGAAGAAGAGGCCCCTGTTCAGGGGTATAAAGGAAGGAGAATGCGATCTCTGTGAGGTCGAAAAGGTAAATAAAAGGCTAACGAACAGGGCCATTCTTGCGATGACGATCCGAGCTGAAAAACACCCCATTATGATACTGGCTTCCGTCCTTATACTCACATCGGTAATGTTCGGTTTCGCGATACAGAGCGAGGTAACCTTCAGTGTCAATGATTTCCTGCCCGATGACCTTCAGGAAGCTGAGGATATAAATTTCCTGCTCAATGAATTCAGGCTTGGAGGAAGCGGTGACTCGGGAATCGTCATTGTGGAAGGGGACATATCAGATCCCGCCGTCCTTCGGGCAATGTACGAAACCATGGAAAATGCTGTTGAAATCAATTCGGATTATATCAGATACGAGGGCAGCGGGGAAGATATGCGGCCCAAGGCTGATTTCATTCTATATTCAATGAAGGATACCGCAACCAGCCTTGGGGCTTTCAATCCAGGTGATCCGTTTCTGGGCAACTATTCATCCGTATTCGACCTTGATACTGGCCTCCCGCTGGATGTTTCATCAGGAATGGACATTGAAAGCGTTCTTCTGGAATTCCACGACAGGTTCCCTTCACTTGCCAGGAGGATGATACATATTGAAAGCGGAGCGGTGGACCTGGCCGTCATCTCGTTTGTGGTGGGGACCGAAAACGATCAACAGGCAATGGAATTATTCGATGAGTTGAAGGATATCGTTAATCCACTTGAATCCCTGGAAGGGGGAACTGTGGAGAAAGTTTCTGTAACAGGGTCCACTATTCTCATGGCTGTCATCGTAGAAGCAATCAATACGTCGCAGATAAGGTCCCTTCTATTGACAATAGCAGTTTCATTCGTGGTTCTGACAATTGCCTTCTTCATCGAGGAGAAATCCCTTTTCCTGGGAGGTGTGGCTACACTTCCGGTTGTCTTCTGTGTTATATGGATCGCAGGGACGATGTATCTTGTGGGCATCCCTCTAAACGTGATGACGATCACGATAGGGGCCTTGACAGTGGGTCTGGGAATTACATATGGCATCCACATCACCCACAGATTTATCGAGGATGAGAGAAGCGAATCGGATCTTATGGAAGCCTCCAAGAAAACAATATCCAATACCGGTTCAGCCCTTTTCGGAGCCGCTCTCACAACGGTGGGAGGATTCGGACTTCTCTCATTTGCAACCATGCCACCCCTTCAGCAGTTCGGGCAGGTGACCGCACTTGCCATAATCTATTCGTTCATTTCGTCAATAATCGTTCTTCCGGTCCTTCTGATACTTTGGGCCAAGAGCAGAAGGAAATGGAGAGCGGCAAAGAATAAGTGAGTTCGTGGAACCCATTAAATATCGATTTGGCCTAGGACTCTTTGATGAAGGTCCTGGGAATCGAATCCACGGCCCATACATTCGGTGCCGGGATAGTGAAGGACGGAAAGGTCCTCTCGAATGTCAGGGATATGTACGTTCCGGATCAGGGAGGTATTCATCCTCGGGAGGCTGCGGACCATCATGTTGAGATGGGAAACATCATTGTCAGAAAGGCCCTGGAAGAGGCGGGATTGGCCGAGAGCGACCTGGACCTCATCGCATTTTCGAGAGGTCCCGGCCTGGGACCCTGCCTCAGGGTGGGAGCCACAATAGCAAGGGTATTGTCCACAAAAAATAAAATTCCCATCGTTGGAGCCAATCATTGTGTGGCTCATCTCGAGATCGGCGGAATGCTCGGGGCGGAAGACCCTGTGCTACTTTATGCATCCGGAGGCAATACCCAGGTTATAGCTCACGTCAAGGGCAGGTACAGGGTTCTCGGAGAGACCCTGGACATAGGAATAGGCAATATGCTTGACAAGCTGGGAAGGGAACTCGGACTCCCGTTCCCGGCGGGACCTAAGATTGAAAAACTTGCAAGAGGGGAATCCATACCAGAGGTCCGGGAACCTCGAGATGGCAAGCCTTCCTACCACGAACTGCCATATTCGGTCAAAGGGATGGATGTATCTTTTTCGGGAATAATGACCGCCGCCCTGTCCCTGAGAGAAAAGGGAGTGGACATACAATCCATATGCCACTCGATTCAGGAAACATGCTTTGCAATGCTATGCGAGGTGGCGGAAAGGGCGATGGCACACATAGGTGCCGGCGAGCTCCTCCTCGGAGGAGGAGTGGCATGCAATTCCAGATTGAGGGAAATGGCATCGATAATGACCGAAGAGAGGGGGGGAAAGACGTTTTTCCCCCCCAGGGAACTGGCTGTCGATAACGGTGCGATGATTGCATATCTGGGCGAGGTGATGCACAGATCGGGCATCTCCCACACAATGGATGAAACCGTTATCGACCAGAGGTTCAGGACCGACCAGGTGGAGACCACATGGAGAATGGACAGGAGCATAGGCAGAATAACAACACCGGGTGTCAAGGATATCGAGATCGGGGAGGTTCCCCCCAAGGGAACAATTCTGGGAAGAGGAGCGGAAGCGGTTATAAAAACCGTCAGCTACGGCCAGCATCCTGCTGTTATCAAGGATAGGAGAGCCAAGGGCTACCGTTTTCCGGAGCTGGACCGGATGCTGACGATAAGGAGAACCAAGAAGGAGGTCAGAATGCTCATGGCCATGAGGGAGGCGGGTGTCAGGACCCCTTACGTCCTCGACATCGTTCCCGGGGAGGGAAAGATCATAATGGAACTTATCAAGGGTCCCAGACTGGCTTCCTGTCTGAACCTGCTTTCTGATATTCAAAAGGAGAACGCCCTGTTCAAGATGGGATCGACTCTGGGGAGACTTCACTCCAAAGGAATAATCCACGGCGACATGACAACATCCAATTTTCTGATAACCTCACTCGAGAAAAATGGCATCGATCTCTGCTTGATCGACGCCTCGCTATCTGACAGGACAGAGGAGATCGAGAGAATGGGTGTTGACCTCAGGCTTTTCTCGGAGGTGTTCACTTCCACACATCCGTACCTGCTTCCGATGGAGGAAACCTTCAGGAAAGGATACGAGAAGGGTAATCCGGAGGGTGCCGCCGTCCTGAAGAAAGTTGAGGAGATAAATCACAGGGGGAGGTACCTTTCACAGGATTGGACCTCATAGGAGCGAAGATGCATGGAAATAACATTGATTACCGGCAACACCGGCAAGATGAAGGAGATATCCACAAGACTGTCGGAATACGATATCGAACTGACAATGGAGGAAGCTCCATTCATCGAGGTTCAGGCTGATACTCTCGAGGATGTTGTTATCACGGGAATGGACCTTCTCGGAATCGATGAACAAGAGAAGAGATTCCTGATGAAGGACGACAGCGGACTCTTCATAGATTCCCTGGGTGCTTTTCCCGGAGTATACTCCTCGTATGTACACAAAACCGTGGGAAACAGAGGGATACTGAAATTGATGAGTGGTGAAGCGGAAAGGGGAGCCACGTTCAAGACGGTAGCCGGACTCCTTATCCCCGGAGAAGGTCTTTCACTTTTCAGGGGAGAATGCAGAGGAACTATAGCTCTTGAGGAGAGCGGAAGACAGGGATTCGGTTACGATCCAATATTCATTCCGAGAGGTTATGATTCCACCTTTGCGGAAATGGGACTGGATGAAAAGAACGAGATCAGCCACAGGAACATGGCGGTCAACAGGATGGTATCGTTCCTGAAACAACATTATCTATGATGTTTCACAATCGGACAGGAGCTGCAAGATCCCATCCTTCACCTGTTCCGGCGATTCCCTCTCGTCCTGTTCGGACAATCTTTCCCTGTGAGCCTTCAACTGATCCATTATCTCGTTGAAGCAGACAACCTCGGACCTCGTGACCCTTCTCACGGGAACCCTTTCCAATGCGATATCATCCACCTCGATATCGTATTTGAGGTGGCAGAAGTTGAGGACCGCGTCGTCCTCCCCCGTGAAGAATCCCAGGGTCCTGTGTGTGGAAGTCTGATAGGTGCGGAAAATGGTCAGGGTTCTTCCTTCCATGTTTTTCCAGTGGAACTCTAATTATTAAGTGATAACAGGGGAGGTCCCCGAGAGGGCCCTGCATCATAATTTCCGGTGGAATGGAAAGTAATTCCGATTTATTTCATCAAGAATTTCGAGTGGAAGAGGTACTTCCTTTACATATACAACAGAAAGATATTTCAATATCAATTCCAATATTTCCTCTGAGATGAGGATAGGCACATCGGATATTATCCTTTATCATCTGGATAATCGTATCGACGGAAGGTACCCTTATTCAGATATCGATAAACTATCCACGATAATGGGAAGGTCAAGGAAGACTTTGATAAATCATATCAGTGAATTGAAGAGCTCCGGTCACATTGTAATAGGAAAGATTGTCGGTGACAAAGAATTGATCATTTCAGATAATGGAAGAAAAAGATGTTCAAATATAAAAGAAAGTTTTCACAATTTTTACCTAACCAGAGAAAGGCATGGAATCTCAAAGGATATTAGATTGACATCATTAATAGAACGATTCAAAAATCAAGATTTCAAAACTTTTTTTATCTCTCTTGTCCTGAGAAAGAAGAAATTCGACCTTGCATCAACCCTGAAAGGACTTGGAATGATCGAAAATGAAACTACTGCCTTCATGATATTTGAAGAACACGAAAGTATCAAAACACCGCAGGAAGTATTCTCATCGGCTTTTTCAATTATACATATGTTGGAGGTCAGAATCCTTCGAAGAATTGTATTCTATCCGATTGCAAAGGAGCCCTGGTTCATTGTGAAACCTTGAGAAGAAAAGGAGAATACCGTAATGCACTGGGTCTTTACAAATCGATCATATCCAGAGTGGACATTTCCAGTTCTATCTGGTTCATGGCAAATATCGGAATGGTTCATTGTATGAAACGTATGCAAGATCCCAATGAAGCGATCTCTCATTTGAGAAAAACAGAGAAACAGTTAGACGAAAACCTGAAAATTGCTTACTTAAAAGAGGTAGAAGCTGACATATCCATCCTACTGGGAGATGTGAAGGAAGCAGACCGTTTGTTCAGGAGCAGTATTTCCACATTTGAATATTACAAGCATCCTCTGCTTCTGTTCATAGGCTACAACAATTGGGGAATATTGAGATACAATTCCGAAAGATATAATGAGGCAAAATCGTTGTGGAATAAAGCAAGAACATATGCAGGTGAAGCAAAAAGTGATTTCGCAAAAGCTCTTGTTCTGTGCAATCTTTCGTCCCTTGATTCACTGGAAAAAAGATTCGATGATGCCTGGAATAAACTCAGAAAAGCAGAGAGCATCTACAATAGCTTGGGCGATCTTGAAGGGCTATCGCTCGTGGAGTACAACAAGGCGATATTCTTCATGGAAAAGAAAAGGATCGATGATTCATTCAATCATTACATCAAGTCATTTCAGATCGCTTTCCCTCTTCCATTTGAACTGGAAAGGAAGGAAAGGATAAGACAATTCAACGTCAGGATGATGCGAAATACATATATAGGGGTCCAAAACCAGCGGGAAAAAGTCGGGTAAACTCAAATAGATTTTCCAATTGATTTTACCCGGTGAAGAGGAGATGAAAAAACTTTCACACATCATGCTCCCGGTGCTGATTTCGGTTGGGTTTATCGGATTACTGTTCGTTGACCATTCCGATGGAACCTCGATTGAGAAGAAAAAGGCGGTAATCATTGTCTCTTCTTGTTACGGAGAGAATCGTTACGAGATCGATAAAGCGATGAGCTTCATGGATTACCTCATTGATGAAGGATTCGATGAAGATGATATCGATCTGATGTCTGCAGGGGATTCGGATAGGATCGATTCACCGGACCTCCTTTGCCATATCAACTCATCGTTCTCCGGCCTGATATCCGGATCGGATGAGGATACTGATGTTGTCATCTATATCTCCGACAACGGACATGCTGAAAACGGGATCCCATCACTCAGATTCAGAGATGGGAACATCACAGGTATACAGTTCGATTCATGGTTCGATGAGATAACATGTTCTGAATTCACATTCATTATAGGAGGAAACAGGTCCGGGATCATAGGACCGGATGTCAGTGACATATCAAGAACGGTTATGAGTTCGATGGGTGAGAACCAGGTTTCCTCACAGGACCTGTTCAATATCACGAGGAGTCTTGAGGATCCGAGTGCGGATTTGAACAATGATGGAGTAGTGAGTTTTCTCGAAGCTTTCCGGAACGAAGAGCTTCTCTTGACGGGCACTGGACAGGACCCTGTCCTTTTCGAATGACATTCCATACTTATTATGGAAACAAGGAGATGGTAAACTGAACAGCAAGAAGAGACTGAAATCTTTGTCACTGTTTCCCGGCCTATTGGTGGTTGCAGTATTGTTCTGCCTGCTAATGCCTCAAACGGTGATAGCAAAGTCCAACGAACAAGCAATAATCGGTGCGGATTCCGAGGATCCGGGAGGATATGCGAAACATCCGGCTGATGACTCTCGTGCAGCAGTTGTCGTGGTAGTGGCATCCAAATACAATTCGGTGAGTGATGCATACAACATCCGGTTTGGATACTCAGCGAATTCCGGTGTAAGCTGGCAAGGTTGGGAATGGGTAGCAAGTACTGCCAATGAACAAGATCACCCTGATATCAGGATCTATCAGGAAAACGGCGATAGGATCAAGCTTGTTGTCGTATGGCAGGAAAGAGTGGATGGAAATTGGAAGATCAAAGCACGTTCCAGCTACTTGTATCCCCAGACCAATTGGGGGAATGTTATTGACATCTCTGATAACCAGGATAACAACGATAACAAATATCCAAAGATAGACACGATGGTATCCGGATCAGGTGGTGGATCAGGATACAATCATTACTGGAATATTGTCTGGCAGAGAATGAATGATAATGATGAATGGGAAATCAAAATGTATTCCAGTTATTATACAACAGGCAATCCAACTACATTTACCAACACAATAATTACAGATTCGGATAATTCCTTCCGCCACCCTGCCGTTGCATGCAACTACATAAGTGGGAATACGTGTGAGGCTCACATTGTTTATGATGCCCATATTGGCTCCACCCATTACGTGCAGGTTCAATCAGGATATGTGAATACAAATGCTGTTTATAACAAATATGATACTGGACCTCTAAACCTTGCCGCGAATGTATATGATACAAAAATTGGATACCCCGACATAGTTTCAACAGGTCCAGGAGGGGGGGAAGGTCATCCAAGTGTTCAATCAGGTCAGGCTGATGTTTGGATTGTGTGGCACCATGAAATTAATGGTGCAAATAAAGTACAACGTGCATTTTCTGGAGACAGCTTAAATTCTCAACCAACCAATTCTACATTTAATTCTAACAACGGACCGTCCAATTCAGCGACACTACGATGTGTCGCAGTTGCAATGAATGAACCTTCCACAAGTCCAATATCTGTGGTATGGACTGATGATGATGATGTATATTTTTCAACCTCAACAGATTGGTCTACAGTTGAACAATGGACATCAAATGAAGACACAGATATCCATGTGGATGTGAGTATGAGTACACCTTCTGCGACGACATATTCTCATGTTGTCTGGCAGAGGGATTCGCAAACTGTGTATTATGCAAGAGATCCCTAATACATAAAAGCAAGGGCCGATGATGATTCTACAAAGTATTCATCGGTCCTTTTTTCATATTTATCATGAACAAGCTATGGTTAAATAGATGATTGAGAGGTTCAAGAATGGAGGCAAGGAGGAAGTGTATGAGAAGGTATGAAATTCTATTCGCAATATGTTCGTTTTTGCTGATGGTGTCATCAGTTCCAATAATTATTTCAGATGAAAGTAACACAGTTCCAAATAATATTATTCCTCACGAATTTGCCGGGAACAATAGTATTAAAGATTCGGAAAAAATAGGTTCGTACGAAGGACCGATCTGGCCTATGTACCAATTTGATCAAAAAAGAACTGGACTCAGCCCCTTTAACGCAACAGGCAATCCCGGGAGGGTGAAAAGAATTGTTGAAACAGTGTCCATTGGGGCCACATTAGGAGGATTAAGATGGATACTCATAGATGAGGATAAAAATATATATTGCATTGATTACTTCCAAAATTTGACATGTTATTATTCAAATTTTTCCATAAAGTGGAGAATACAAATTGAGGGCATTGAAAAAATCCCAGTATATTATAACCATGTATTATATGTAATGAAAAATTATGAGTTTTTTGCCATAGATTGTGAAAAAGGATCAATATTATGGATGAAAAAAACTAATACAAGTTCTTATTTTTTTAATTACTCTAGTGATGATAAATCAATTATAAATATAATTTATAATAAATATCCATATTATTACATCTCAAAATATTTTATTAACGGTACATTTATTGAAGAAAGCAGGATTGATTTGCCTGATAACAATCATATACTCAATAGGCATTTTACACCAGCCATAGGATTAGACGATTCAGTATATATGACATACGAGAATAATTCCGATTGGAGTTACGGAATATGTGCCATCAATCCAAACGGAACACTGAAATGGATCAATAGGCATGATCAAGGATGGGGCTATCCAATTCTAGATGATCAGGATAAATTATACTATGTCAGAGATTTTTTGAGTTTTTATCATTCTAACGGAAGCTTGGGCTGGAAAATCAAAATTGGTTCAATAGGACCCCCGTCATTTGCTCCTGACGGCAATATCATTGTTCCTAGTGGTAACAAAATATATTCAATATATCCCAACGGGACGTTGAAATGGGAAAAGAATTACATCATGGGGTCGGAAACATTGACAGTTGATTCAGATGGAAACATCCTTTTTTACGGACAAGTTCCAAACAATAATAACAACTATATCATGATGCTGGATAGAAATGGAAACTTCAAATGGAAAACTCCGATTTCCAGTCCGTTCCAAAACCCGATAATAATGCCAAACGGAGAAATCTATATTTCAAACAGATTTCAAGATACCAACAAATATGTTCTTCACATCCTGGGTAAGACCAAACCCGAAATTCCTGAGATCAATCCTGCCAGAAGTGGTGATTCTTACATCAACTTCACATGGTTCCCCCCCGATCACAACGGCGGGGAAGAGATTGATGAATACAGAATCTATCGGAAGGAATCACTGGGGGGCCAGTTCGTTCTTTTTCAGACAGTATCACCCGATGTAAGATGGTTCCGGGATGATACCGTTATCAACGGGAACACCTACTATTACAGGATCACCGCAGTGAGCGCGATAGGTGAATCCGATCCCAGCAAGATGGTATATGCCACTCCTCTCTCAATACCATCTTCCCCGAGGAATCTGGAAGCTATATTCGGCGACAACTACGTGTATCTGTCATGGGATCCTTCCGAGGACGACGGCGGGACAGAAATCACGAAATATGCTCTCTACCGGAGAATCGATGATAAACCGTTCAAGATTCTATCCAATCTGACATCTTCCAGACGGAATTACAATGATACCGATGTGGATCCTGGAAGAACCTATGGATATGTCATGACAGCATCCAATCTGGTTGGAGAATCCGGATTTTCAAACTCAATTTCTGGATCTCCGAAAACACTTCCGGATCCGCCATCGGATTTCTCCATCCAATCCGGAAACGGATTTGTCCGTCTGGAATGGTCGCATCCTCCCTTCGACGGAGGATCTCCCGTCTTGAATTACACACTATACAAGGGAATATTTTCAGAAGGGATCCTTTCGAAGTTGAGGGTATTCGATCCTGATGCCACAGAATACAACGACACCGATGTAGAAAACGGAGAACGCTACATATACAAACTAACAGTATCCACATCCATCGGAACCTCGCAAACGGGTGAATTATCGGGAAATCCCGTGGGACCACCATCACCTCCTGTAAACCTTGCCGCAGCTGGAAATGACAGTTATGTGGAATTGTCCTGGAACGAACCGGAAAGCAACGGAGGTCTGGAGATTTCCGGATATTATCTCGAGAGAAAATCCGGATCAGATGTATTACTGATACCGATTATCGGCAAATCATATGTTTACAGGGACAAAGATGTTGAAAACGGGAGGACCTATTCTTACAGAATAAGATGCTTCAATTCAGCCGGGAATTCAACGTTCACTGATTACGTGGAGGCAACGCCTCTGGGTATTCCTTCCGCACCGATTGAACTAACCTTCCAGGCAGGGAGGTACTTCTCTGTGATATTCTGGAACACACCAGAAGATGACGGGGGAAGTCCTCTAACATCATTCAAGATATTCAGAAACGGAAGTTATCTCGCAGAGGTGTCCGGATCCTCCACGACCTACAACGATACCGATGTTTCCCCCGGAATCTCATATTCATATACGGTCAGTGCTGTCAACTCGGTGGGTGAATCGATCAGGTCCGAATCCATTCTCGTTTCGGTTCCCGAACTACCTGAAATTGAAACCGATATTCCCTCAGCTCCCGAGGACCTTTCATACAGAATTGAAAATTTGTCCGTAACTCTCACATGGTCCGAACCGATCTTAGACGGGAATTCCTCGATCATGGAATACTTCATTTACCGTGTTTCCGACGGAAACGAGATCATGGTAGGTTCGGTTCCTTCGAGCAGATTATCGTTCGTTGACGAACCTCTCCTTGCCGGAAAAACATACCAATATCATGTCACCGCAGGAAACGGAGTGGGGGAAGGTCCTCCCTCCAATGTTGTTGTGGTAATGATAGAGGAGCAAAATGATGACAGATCGGAGGATAATGGATCCGGTCTTATCTGGTTCATATTGATACCGGCAATTCTCCTACTGATCGTATTATCTATTGTTGTTACGGTCATTTTGATGAGAAAAAAGGAAGATAAGAACGAACCACCTGAGCAAGAAGATCAAGGCGATGCATACGAAAATTAATAGGATATCTAAGGAGATATTATTATGAAGAAAAAAAGGATTATTAAAAATATCTTTGCGATGGTATTGATTTTAGTGTTATCTTCGTTATTAGGATTCGTTACCTTTGATGGAGAAGCTAGTATAATTGAGACAGAAATTGTAATTTCAGATGAAAATGGGCATTCTCATTCTTGCGATGTCTAAGGTGATAGAATTGTCTACTGCGATGATCAAACTGGCAATTACGAGATTTATCTGTATAATCTTACAACTGAGGAGACCATTATAATTTCAAATGGAAAGGATAATGCCAGGGATGTTTGTATCTATGGGGAATACATAGTTTGGCAAAATTATAATTTCACAGCACCTACAGTATATACCATAAGCTATTACAATATTACCTCCGGAATTCTAACCCAACTAACGTCAAATGAATATTGAAGTGGTTCCCCATCAATATATAAAAATTATATCGTCTGGAGTGATAATCGGGACAAATTCCCCGAGAACTACTTCGAATGGAATGATACGGACAACGACGGATGGGGAGATAACACTGACCTCTTCCCCGAAGATCCGAATGATTGGAATGATACGGATCGGGACGGGTACGGAGATAATCGGGATAGGTTTCCTAGCGATCCGAATGAATGGAACGATACAGACGGAGATGGTTGGGGAGACAATCGAGATATATTCTCGGAAGATCCATCCGAGTGGAACGATACCGATTCAGATGGTGTCGGAGATAACAACGATTTGTTCCCGGAGGACCCCGCTGCATCAATAGATACCGATGGCGACGGCTACCCCGATGGTTGGAACGAAGGAATGACTGAAAGCGATTCCACAACTGGACTCGTTCTCGACGCGTTCCCGGAGGATCCGAAGAGATGGAAAGAGAAAGATGACGAGGACGAGAACGGTATCAACTGGACAATCCTCATGATCGCCATCATCTCGATACTGATCATCATGGGGATCCTTGTATTCCTCTTCACAAAGAACAGGGGAAAAGAATACGATGAGGAATAGAGGACCATATCAAGGATTGATGACTATGAAGATTCTTACATATATCAAAAAGAATAAATGTAAGACATGTCTTACACATCATTGGTAATCAAATGCATGCATCAATAATCAGGGTATCATCCAAGGGCCAGATAGTCATACCTGCTTCATGGAGGAAGAGCATGGATGTCAATGAAGGCGAGGAACTCATAGCCATCTGTGACGGTGACACATTGATGATAAAGAAGATCAGTTCCACATCCCTGAAAAAGGAATTCGATGACACCACCAGGGCTATAAGAGAACGTATAGAGAATTCGGATGTGACGAGAGAGGATGTGAAGAAAGCCATCAAGAAGGCAAGGGATAATTGAATGGATGTAGTTATTGATACCAACGTATTCATATCAGGCTCACTCTGGAATGGGAACGAATCGAGGATCATTGATCTATGTATCAATGGATCACTCAGGAACCATTCTACCATGGGGATATTGTTGGAAGTCGAGAAGGTCCTTGCCTATCCCAAATTCTCCCTAACCAGTAATGAACAGGACAGGCTTCTAAGGATATATATGGCATTTTCGAATATTATTTCAGTAGGTTCTAAAGAAAACGATACATGTCGTGATGAAGATGATAATATGATAATTGCCTGTGCAAAGGAATCATCGGCTGAAATGATCATTACAGGTGATGAGGACCTCCTTTGTATGAAAGAGATCGATGGAATTCAGGTTCTAAGATCGGTTGATGTGTTGAACACAATTCTCACTGGAATCAAAGATGTAAGAAATGAAGGGAAAGGTCCTTTCGATTCGGAGGAAGATATCCTCGGGGAAAAGGAACAGACCCCTGAAGAAGATCCTCCCAAGAATTCCGAGGACAAGGACCTCTTAAAGGATTGAATTGATATCGAATTCCAAGGACCTGATCATGATGGGTAGAAAACCAGGAGAGATCATCAAGGATCACAACAACATTCTACTCCCGGCAATAATGATAGGAGTATTAGTTATCATATCTGCAGTATTGCTCATCTTCATCCTGGAGAGAAGAAAAACTGTCATCGAAGAATGACCGTCATCTGCCATCATTCTTTTCTCTGAAATATCGATGGAAAGCAACATACCTCATCAAATTCGACTTCATCATGGTTTGAAAGTTGTTACTCGATATCACTATGAAAGATACGTTTTCGGATAATGTGCCGAATATGATTAAATATATACCGTACAATAGGGAGATGAAGATGGAAAATGAAAACCCTAGTACTGTGTGTGGACCGCGACGATGATCTCGGAGAGAAGGCCAAGGTCACAAGCCCCGTTGTGGGAAGAAAGAACAACCTGAAGGCCGTCATAGCCCTGGGTGTTGAGGACCCCGAGGATTCCGATGCAAACGTTATCTTCATGGGCCTCAAACTTTACAAAAAATACAGGGACATGGGCAGAGAGGCGGAAATAGCCACCATATGCGGGGATAAAATGGTCGGAATGCAATCCGATGCCAACCTGATAAGACAGTTCTACGCCGTCATGGAACAGTTCAATCCCGACACTGTGGTCCTTGTTTCCGACGGAGCGGAGGACGAGGTCATACTTCCCCTTCTATCCCAGAGGGTACAGATAGAGCACATAGCACGAGTGGTAGTAAAACAGCAGCAGAATCTTGAATCCACTTACTACATAATCATGGAAGCATTCAAAAATCCCAAGATCGGAAAGAAGATCATAGTACCAATAGCCCTGATGCTGATGCTCTGGGGCATCCTGATGGTATTCAAGTTCGTTGAAGCGGCCATAGGATTGATGCTCACCATATTCGCCCTCTTCCTGCTGGTCAAGGCCCTCAACATCGAGGACCAGATTACCAGGTTCATGGACGACATGCGGGATGCCATGCGAACGCGTAGATACCTGCTGTTCGGAGGAGTGACGGTTGCAATTGTACTCATAACCATAGGAGTGGCCGTCAGTTTCCTCAAAGCCCAGGATAACCAGGAGATCGTGGATTTCATCTACTACTTCCTGGAAACCGTATGGCCCTACATACTGGCCGCGGCCATACTTTACACTCTGGGCAATTCGCTTGACACATATTTCAGGACGGGGAAGTTCGTCAGGTCCACAGGTGTCATTCTGCTTTCCCTGGCCGCCATCGGATTCATAACCTATACAACGGTCCAGTTCATGGGTTACGCCCTGAACCTGGAGGGCGATTTTGATGTTTGGGACAACCTGCCCCCGTTCCTTGCGGGATTGATACTTTTATTTGTGAGCGGAATGGTCTTCATCTACAACAGGGGAAGGTCCGGAGGAAGCAGGAAGGTCGGATGGCTGAGGTAATAAATCGATTATAGCAGGTTTCAATCTAACGTAAAAACCACCCCCAACATTGACCTATATGGTAATATACGAGTTATCATTAATTATAAAGTGAAACAACCGTATGCTTTGAGTTTACCATATGATGAAATGGGAGATGTGTTCGGGATGGACATGGAGACCTGGATCCCTCTTTACAGGGAGATAGTGAAGAACCTGGAATTATCCGAGAAGAAGGACCTGAAATCCGCCAGGAAGCTTGTTGAAAGATTGGAGCAAAATCCCTACGTTTCCGACCGGGAATCCACCCTGGGCAGACTGAAGGAATTGATAGATAAGAGAACCTGCATAATTGTGGGGGGAGGGCCCGATCTCGAGGAGGAATCCTCAGACCTTGTATATAGGATCCAAAACGGGAACGAGATCGAGGATATCACTATCATCACCGCTGACGGAACCACTTCCGTTCTGTACGGATCGGGCATAGTTCCCGATATTATAGTAACCGATCTGGACGGAGGAATCGAGGACCAGGTCATGGCCGTGGGGGAAGGATCGGTAATGGTCCTCCACGCTCACGGTGACAACAAGAAGAAAATAAAAAGGGCCGTGAAAAGGCTTAGCGGGATGATAATAGGCTCCACGCAGGTGGATCCGGAAAAAGTACCAAAAACCGTCAATTTCGGGGGATTCACGGACGGTGACAGGGCGGTGCACATGGCCGATTCCCTGGGAGCTTCAAAGATCGTGCTCTTAGGCTTCGATACGGGCCTTGTGGGTGAAAAACTGGATGACAAAGGGGAGAGAAGGGAACAGACGGAAGAGGAAAAAGAGATGAAACTGAGAAAACTCAGATGGGCGGATCGGCTCCTGAACATGGTTTCGGACACCCCTTTACTCCAGTACTCGGAAGTGGCGGACGACCTATTTCGCTAGATGTGTTCGGATTCGACAATGTTTAAATATGCGAATGTTTTAGCCGGCTACCTACGGTGATACCATGGGAAAGAGCCTCGATCCCGAGATCAGGGAGATAGTGGAAAAAAGGCGTCTGGCAAAGAGGATTTGCATGAGATGCTATGCCAGGAATCCCATAAAGGCCAAGCAGTGCAGGAAGTGCGGCTACAAGGGCCTCAGGATCAAGGCAAAAGAGGCCAGAGGCGGATGATCTTCGCCCCTTTACCCAAGCGCTATTCTTTTCAACCATCGTAACCTTATCCCCATTCATGGGGGCGAGGTATCTATGTTCCAGAACCGAGCTTTTCAGATTCATTGATCTCGATATAGGAAACAGACCACTTTTCATCGGAGCTCCCCCGCAATTTCTGGATTGGCTTGAGAAGATGCTTCCCGGAGACGAGGTTGCGGTACAGGACCCTTCAGAAATTCCCGGGGAAATCAGATTCAGAAGAGTGCTTGTATGGTCCGATTCCTTCCAGAAAAATGGTCCGGATCTGGTTAAATCGATAATATCCCATTCGGAAGAAGATGCCACCTGCTGGCTGGTATTTCCCATGGAAAAGGACCCCGCCTCGGAGAAGGGCCTGTTCGATCTCGTGGGGGATCCGTTTCCAATATCCACAGAAGTCCAGATACAGAGGATCTCCGTTTCAGCAAAATGAGAATATATCCGATTGGTTCCCTTTGGAAATCAACTTTCGGGCAGTCTCCCAGGAATTTCTGCACTCCGGAGGAAGCTTCCCGTGCTCCTCAACCCAATCGGAGAGGAACCTCCTGGTAACCGGGTCTCCGGGATATCCGCTTCCTATGTCGATTCCGATCTCCCCCTTTATCCGTTCGATCTCACTGTCCCGTATTACCTTTGCAGCGATCGACGCCGCTCCCACAGACACATCGCTTCCGTCGGCCTTGTGTCTGGAAACTATCGAAGGAATGGGGGATCCGATCAACTTTTCAAGTTCTTTACCCACCTCCCTGCCGAACCTGTTCTCATCCACATCAGCCGCATCGAGCATTACGGGTCCTTTGCCCTTGGTTGAACCCGAATAAGAGGATCTGGCACCGTCCGGGAGATCGGGATGAAGGACCGCTCCACCCTCAATAACCGATGCCAGCGAAGATGCGAAGGCAAGGACCTCCAGTCTGTTCATCGTCATTTTTTTTCTGGCATTGTCTATGGATTCGGCCGGGATTATTATCGATCCGATGGACACTTTTCCGTGAAATGCTTCCATCAATTCCCGCCTTTTTTTCGGAGAGAGGATCTTCGAATCCCTTACACCCATCTCCTTTAGGCAATCAGTATCAATGCAGTAAGCGGAGGCTACAACGAGAGGCCCCATTACAGGGCCTCTGCCTGCCTCATCAGTGCCTATCCCCATGGAAAGAGAAAGGCCATCATATCTCATAATCATTTTGAAAACCACCCCGAATTAAGGGAAGTATTATATCGCTCAGCGGAAAATCCCCCCGCCCATGAGATGGAGGAATCTGTTGGACAGGTCCGCCGATGAAAGGAGGACCCTCCTGTGCATTGGCCTTGATACAGATATGGAAAGATTGAGACGGGAAGGGGCGGGACATCTGACCCAGTTCGAGATAAACAGGGAGATCGTTCAAAACACCTGGGAAACGGCTGCGGCATACAAGCTGAACATGGCATTTTACGAGGCGGAGGGGCCCGGTGGAATATCCGATCTTAAAAAAACGGTGGACCTAATAAAGGAGGAACACCCGGAGATTCTGGTGATACTGGACGCGAAGAAGGGGGACATAGGAAACACATCGAAAGCCTATGCCAGGGCCGCCTTCCGGCATCTGAATGTGGATTCGGTGACACTCAACGCTTACATGGGCAGGGACGCTGTGGATCCGTTCTCCGAGGATCCGGACCGGCTCAGCTTCGTGCTTTGCAGGACCTCCAACAGGGCGGCCTCCGAGGTCCAGGACCATGGAGACGAAGAGAAGATGTATATCCGGATGGCCAGGCTTGTAAATAAATGGAACGATAACGGCAACCTGGGACTGGTGGTCGGAGCCACCTTCCCGGAAGAGATCTCAACTGTAAGAAGCGTTGTCGGAAACGATATGCCAATTCTGGTTCCAGGGGTGGGAGCTCAGGGCGGAGACCTGAGTAAGGTTCTTGAGCTCGGAACCGATGAAAAAGGCGGAAATGTTCTCATTAACGTTTCAAGGGGTATCATGTTCGCCTTCTCCAAGGATAATGCTCCGGTTTCCGATATCGGCAGTTATTCAAAGGAAGCTGCTAGATCGTATTACGATGACATCAAAGAAGAACTCGAGAGGTGCGGAAGATGGTAGAGATGAAAATGGAAAGGAAGGAAGAACCCGAAGAAGGGGTGAGGCTCAGGGTCAAGAGGAGTCCGATCTCCGGATCCGGCATAGGAAGGGTTCACACTTCCGTGCTGAAGATGGGAGATTTCGAAGAGGGGAAGGCCGTCGAGGTCTCCTTCGAGGATAATAAACGTGTATTGAGGCTGGTTGCAGATGACAGGATGGACAAGGGAAAAATCTCCTTGAGACAGAAGGATATGGACAAGCTCAAAACGGTGGAGGGGAATGAGGTGATCCTGAATCCGATATCTGGAATGGGGCAAAGGATCACCAAGAGCCTGCCATTCCTCAGGAGGAAAGGGGAATAGAGATGCTGGACCTGCTCGAGAGAAGGGGATCCAGGTTGAAGGTTCCCACTGTCCTTGAAGCCATCAAAGAAAGGCTGGTGGAATACAGGTTCAATATCGACCTCTACGATATCAAGGAGGGCACCCTCAAGGGAAGAAGAAATACCCTTGACAAGATGGTGCTGGGCCTTTACAGGAACGTCACGGTGGAAATAGACAAAAAGGATGACAAGAAGGAGAGCGATCTCTCCATCAATATTCGATGGGGGGGTTTATTCTTCGCCAATCTGCTCACATTCATCTTCACTTTTCTCATAGCCTATGCAGTCATGAAGGAGCAGGGAATGATAGCGCTTGTCTACTCTATCCCGGTGGGGTTTCTGTTCGTGCTGTTGAACCTCACTCTCTTCACCATAATGAGGACCAGGATATTGATGAGAATAAAACAGGACCTGAAGGACCTGGAGAAGGAGGAAAGAAGGAAAAACCGATCGAGAAAACATTGAAGATCAAACCCGTTCCCAGGTCATCTCAACATCTTCGGTTATCCTGGTCCTCCTTTTAACCAAAACAAAGATGAGAATTCCCACTGCCGCAAGGGCAATGACAAGGAGGAGAATTGAGCCCAGGATGATCAGAATGGAGGGACCGTCACCTTCCAGTCTCTCCTCGTATTCTTCCCTGGTCAGGACCTCGATCGTAACCGACGCTTCATTGGTATTCGTTCTCCCGGCCGCGTCCTCCACTGTTGCAACGGCCACAAAATCTCCCAGCCTCTCGTAACCGTGGGTCACCTCGGTCCCGTAGATCCAATCGGAAACATCCCCGTCTCCGAAATCGATTCTGAATCTGTAGACCTCAATGTCATCGGTGGATTCCGCTACGCTGAACCTCACAGGGCCTTCCTCCGAGATCAAGGTCCTGTTGGCCGAAAGGACCGCGAGAGGAGTTGAGGTGTCGATATTTATGTCCCTCCTCCTGACCGACTCCCTGTTTCCGGCCAGGTCCTCGCTGTAATAATGAATGGTATTCCTGCCGGGTATCATCTCAAGCTCCTGGCCCGTAAATTCCCGAAATTGTTCCCCGTCAAGTGACACGTAAGTGACCTCACGGGAAACGGGAGGCAGGGTGGTGGTCAACTCTATCGAGGGAGCGGTATCATAGAACCAGTTATCGTTATCGGGAGGCCTGTCGAATTCGATCTCTGTTACAGGGACCGTGTTGTCTATCTTTATTTCGAACGGGCCTCCTTCGGCGATGTTTCCGGCGGGATCCAGGGCCCTGACCGTAACTTCATACTCCCCGTCAACCAACAGGACGGGAGAGGTATAGGTGAAGGGACCTTCATCCCCCAGATAGAATAAAATATCCGCCCTGGATTCCTCGGTGGAAAGTGTCAAGTAAGTGGGATCCGAACACCATCCCGAACAGAGCGGAGGATCGAATTCAATACTGAGAGGGGGAGGTGTTGTATCCACCTTGATGTATTCGCCCTCCGCATCGCTTGTTCTTCCGGAAGGTGTGGAGCTGTAATAATTGATCTCCCATTCCCCGTCCTCAAGATTGAAAGGTGAAGTATATTCATAGGGACCATCACCGTTCAAGGTGAACCAACCGGTTGCTCCCTCCTCCACATCAAGGGTGATCAGGGGTTGCTCAATGTAAAATCCGGACTCGCCTTCCGGTTCTCCTGGTTCTATGTAAAGATCGATGCTTGGAACGGCCAGGTCTATCTTCACATCGATTGTTTCCCTCTCATCGGTCCTACCCGCAAGGTCTCTGGACCAGTACTGAATTTCCCAATCTCCGTGTCCCAGAGTGAAGGAACCGTCATATTCAACGGGACCTCCACCGTAATCGTAATATGATACGTCTGCCGGATTCTCCGTGGAGATTGTTATGACCGGATCGGTCACATAGTAGCCGTTCTCTCCGTCGGGTGTTTCAGGACTAATCGAAATCGAGGTGACGGGATCGTTGGTATCAACCTTGAAATCCATCATCCGTTCCTCCTCCCTCAATCCGAAAGGTCCCTGGGCATAGAATCTCAGAAAGCTTTCCCCCTCGGGAGGATGGAGGGTTGTTGTGAATTCCTGGAAGGAGCCTTCACCCCAGGCATACATGACATAGGCCCCCTCGGATGTGGTGAGGGATATCCCCGGAGGATCCAGGTAATAGCCGTTGTCCCCATTCGGATCGGGAGGGGATATCTGAACATCGGTCACCGGAGGTTCCAGGTCCGACACGTCTATGGATACCTCTATCTCCGCTCCGGCTGTCGGTGTGTGGATTATCGCATACAGAACCTGGTAATCCTCATCGAATCCCGGCAAGGATATCAGGAGCTCCTCCGATCCGTCTCCGGTGATATTCTCCGAATGAACAATGGTTCCCCCGGAAAGGCCAATCAGAGAAACATGGACGGATGAAAGGGAATCCACTGACATGGCCAGTGACGGGGATCCGGATGTGAACCTGAGGTAATAGCCGGAATGCCTGACAGTGTCGATTATTGTGTGGGAGGCTGGATAGGAATTTGACTGGTACCGGAGGGATTTGATGCCGATGTCTATCAGTCCCTGATGGTATACTCCTCCTCCGAAAACAGGATCATCTACCAGATTTGCTACTTTCTCCTTTGCCACCACCTGATCGAACCTGTCGGAGAATCCGTCCTCTGCCAGCTCTCCGTTCACGGAACTCACCGAGTTCCTCGAATCCGCTGCCAGGTCCCTGATGAATTCCTTTCCTCCGTAATGGTAGGCCAGGTATGATACGAAAGCGTAGGCTCTTCCGTAATCCGCTATCGTCTCGATATAATCGGGAGGTACCCCTTCGTCCCAGGTCAGAAGATCGTTCTCCGGGTAATATTCGTACGCTTCAATATGGCTTTGTATCCCTTCCGTGCCTGGTCCAAGGGAAATTCTGGCGGAGAGATCTGCCAGCCCCTCGTTCAACCAGATGGACTCGTCGGAATCCAGATCGAAGTGGAGGAGATGCTGGAATTCATGGGCCACAATCTCGAAGGACCATGATCTGGAATAGTCCAGATCCGCCGAATCAACAAAGAGGTCATTGCGGGTGGCATAGGATCCCAGAAAGAATCCGCCAGTGTTTCCGGGACCATCCCCGAAATCGTAGATCCTGATATCGATAATATCATAGGGATTTGAAGGATGGAACCAATCCGTGGAATTGGGATAGATGGAATCGTCGAATATCTCTGCCAGAGCGTCGATGTCGGATGAAGAGATCGAAAGGCCTTCTTCAACATATATTCTCGAATGATCGTTCTCCGATACTAGGTCCCAGCTTGTCGGGATGGGATTGGCCCTGGAAGGGGAGCTCGATGTAGTCTTATGATCGGTAATACTTCTGATTATTGAGGTGGCATCCAATGGCGGGAAAACCGGTTCCGCATCGCCCCACTCGTTTGATACAAGATCAATTGCCGCCTTGACCTGTGATTGGAAACCTGACAGATCCAGAATATTTTCCTCCGGAAATTCACCTGGATCGGATGCCTGGATTCCGGAAAGCGCCATCAGGCCGATGATCACGGGAAAGACGATCAGCTTGCTTTTCACAATTTAAATTCCGTCTAGCCCTTATTAAAGCCCACGGCTAAAATTGCACCTTTTGCGTCAAAGTGGTTTTTCTCAGGCAACCTCTATTCCCGAGGACGGTGCCGCCTTCTTCTTCTTTCCCTTTATATTGACGTTGGGCATGGGCATCGGAGGTGGCAGGTTGACCTCCCTGCTGAGTATAACCGCAACAGGCATGCAGGTCTTCATGATCGAGGAATGGATCTCCTGGGCGGATTTGTCTGGCATCTGACCTGTCTCGCTCCATTTCTCGTAGAGTTCCTTGGCATCGGGTCCCTTGAAGGTAATCTTTCCTTCCAGGTTTACGGCGCCTATCCCCGTGTATGTCGCAACGAACCTGAAATCCACCCTTGCCTCCTCCTGTTCCGTGAGATAGATCTGGGATACGCTGGAGTTCACATCTATCCTGATGTTCATCTTCTGGCCGGCCATCCCGGCCCTCTTCGCTTCGATGTTGAGGAGCTCTGTCCTCGCTACTCCCATGTTCCTGCACCTCCTTGTGAATTGCCTGCTAGTGACCTTCAGGTATATCTCCTTTTATTAATCTTTATTCCCGCCTCCTCAGTAGTTCCGAATGTATCGCTCTGTTTCACACAGGTTTTATTATGTGAAAAA
>CAYULA010000012.1:0-79315 GCA_964445525.1 uncultured Thermoplasmatales archaeon
TCTAAAGAGACATGTTGAATAAATCATAATAAATAATTCCAAAAAAAGGATATAACGAGGATAAAAAATGTTCGACAAGAAGGATATCGAAAATCTGGGAGCCGAATTCGAAAGAGGACTGCTCACGGGAGGGGACCTCTTCAGCAAGGAACAGATAAGGACCATGAGAACAGCCTACGAACTGGCCATGGTCAATGCTTTCAGGATGATAGAGAGCAGGGTTGAACTGAAAAAGAGCGAATGAAGGTATCATCTTCACGGAGGGTCCAATTCTTTTTTCAATTCTCTTCTCAATAAGAACCCCAGCCCTCCGTTCCGGCAGGGGGCCTCGTCTCGTGCGCGAGTGAAAAAGGCCCCTTGCATTCTTATCAAAAAAACTGAAAAATTTTTTCGGCCGGGATTTTCCACCCGGCCGTCGCGGTCTATTCCATTGATTCTATGAGATCGATCTCCTTTTGTCCGCCTACATAGATCGGAACACGCTTGTCGAGATCGTCAGGAACAATATCCAGGATATCGATGTGTCCGTCGGAGATCCTCCCTCCGGCCTGTTTTACAATGTATCCCATGGGAACCGCTTCAACCACGAATCTCAGTTTTCCCTTCGGTTTCTCTTTCAAGGCCGGGTAGGTAAAGACCCCTCCCTTGTGCAGGATCTGATGAACATCGGCAACGAAACAGCCCGAGTATCTCAACTTGTATCCGCTGCTTTCCAGTCTTTTAATGTATTCCATATGCCTGTCGATCCAATCCTGCCTCTTTCCTCCCGGGGCATATATCTTGCCATCGGGAATTTTAAGATTTTCCTCATCCAGCAGGTATTCCTCGGTCTTGTCCAGTACAAAAGTGTGGACACCGTCGCCAGCAGTGTATGTCAGAATGGTCAGTGGTCCGTAGAGAACATAAACGGCTCCAGCCAGATCCTTGCCTTTCCTGAACGGATCCTTGCCTTTGTGTATGCCCACGATCGTTCCGACCGTGAGATCAATGTCTATCAGGGAGGATCCGTCAAGAGGGTCCATCACAACGGTATATTCACCCTCCGGATTGCATTTGAGAAGTTCCTCCTGTTCCTCGGAGGAGATCGAGGCCACGGCCCCCAGTTTGCTCAGATTCTCTATCAGGACCTGATCGGCCCATTTATCCATTTTCATCTGCTGTTCGCCGTATACATTCTTTGATCCCGCCTTCCCCCTCTTTTCCTGAAACTTGGTACGAATGTACTTGGAGGTTTCTGCAACCTCCAGAATGATGCTTTTCATTCCCGGATCGAGATTTTCCATATGTTCGTTCAACCAAACCATGTCAACACATCCTCAGATCGTGAATATCTGTCTCTTCTTTCCCATGCCTGCCGGTCCCAGGTTGAAGACTATTGTCTTGAGATTTGTCATCTCGTCAATGCTGTATCCGATTCCTTCCCTTCCGATGCCGCTCTCCCCGGATCCTCCGAACGGGAAGTATCCCACACCGTGGGCGGGAGCGTCGTTGATCGTGATCTCGCCGTCCTTGAGCTTCTTTGCGACTCTCCACGCCTTGTAGATATCGTTGGTGAATACGCAGGAATCGAGTCCGTATTTGGTATCCATGGCCGTGTCGATCGCAGATTCCATGTCCCTGACCCTGTGAATGGTCACCACCGGTCCGAAGGTCTCCTCCTTCATTATCCTGGCGTTTGCGGGGACATTATCCAGTATGGTGGGTTGGAACAATGTTCTCTCCATCTTGCCGCCGGTCAGAAGCTTGGCTCCCTTCTCGACCGCTTCCGTGACCAGTCCGTTTACATAATCAGCTGATTTTTGATCTATCAAAGGACCTACAACCGTATGCTCCTCCCAGGGGTTTCCGAATGGCTTGTCCTTGACAACATCTTCCACCTTTTTCACGAAATCATCGGCTATGCTGTCCTCGACTATCACCCTGGAGATGGCATCGCATCTCTGGCCGGAGAAATTGAGGGATCCGTGCACCACCTTTTTTGCGGCCAGGTCAAGATCGGCATCCTTGAGGATCACCGCCGCCCCGTTTCCACCCAGCTCAAGGTGAAGGTGCTTCATCCCCGCAATATTTGCTATCTTCTTTCCTATCTCAGTACTGCCTGTAAAGGTCACCGCTCCAATCCTGTCGTCGTCAACGAATTCGTCAATTATCTTTCCCGAAGTGGTAACCACATTGAGAGCTCCCTTGGGAAGTCCAGCTTCCTCCAGGATTCTGGAGAAAATGAGGAAGGTCACCGGATCCGCCGATGGCATTTTCACAATCACGCTGTTTCCCGCAAGTAGAGCCGGGATCACCTTGGCCGAGGTTATGAAAAGGGGATAGTTGAACGGGGAGATTGCAAGAACCACTCCGATGGGTTCCCTTATTGCCAGGGCGAATTTCTGCATTGTATCCTCGGACCAGTCCCCCGGAATGTATTCGCCGAAGATCTTCCTGGCCTCTTCCGCCACCATCTCCATCCTGCGAATGGTGGCATTGACTTCTCCCTTGGCATTGTGCATCGGTTTGCCCGCTTCCAGTATCAGGGATCTGACAAGTTCGTCCGAGTATTTCCTTGTCAATTCCGCCGCTTTCCTGAAAAGTTCTATTCTCTCTATGGCGGGAACGTCCCTGATCTTGTGCCTGCTCTCGTAAGCGGAGCTCACCGCTTTTTCCACGTCATCTTGTGACAGGTACGGGACATGTGCGACTTCAGAGCCGTCATAAGGATTCTTTACGGCTCTTATGTCTTCTCCTATGAAATCCCATTTTCCTCCAATATAATTCTTCAAATGGATCTGGTCGTTTCTCATCTCGTATATGTCCTTGAAATCTTCCGGGATCTTGAGCGTCATGTTCATACCTCTTATGTAATTTTTACCTTTTTTTGAGGTTACTTAATGGTTTCCATTTGGTCCGGAATCAAGTCTCAACAAGGTTTATATCATTCCAATCGAAGGTTTATTCAGGTGAAAAAGATGAACGAGAAAATGGAAGGCATCCATGTACCCCTGGATGTTCCCAAAGAGGTAGAAAAGGAATACATAAGCAACATGATCAAGGCGACTCACGGAACAGGCAGATTGATGCTCTTTGCCGGCGATCAGAAGGTCGAGCATCTGAACAAGGATTTCTTCGGGGAGGGGATCCACGAGGATGATGCTGACCCGGTACATCTCTTCAGGGTGGCAAGCAAGGGAAGGATAGGAGTACTCGCCACCCAGATGGGACTCATATCCAGGTACGGAAGGGACTATCCCGATGTTTCATATCTGGTCAAGATGAATTCCAAGACAAATCTGGTAAAAACGGAACAGAAGGATCCCTACAGCGGGTTTTTGGTGGACGTTGACCAGGTTGTTGATTTCAAGAAGACAAGCGGTCTGGAAATCGTCGGTGTGGGAGCCACAATATATCTCGGAAGCGAATTCGAGCACATGATGATCAGAAACGCCGCGCAGATGGTGAACAAGGCCCACAAGCACGGCCTCTTCACTGTTCTCTGGGTATATCCAAGGGGACAGGCTGTACCCGATGAAAAGGACCCGCATCTGATCGCCGGAGCGACGGGTGTGGCAGCCACTCTGGGAAGCGACTTCACCAAGATCAATTATCCCAAAAAGGAAGGAGAGGAATCAAAGGAGCTACTGAAGGAAGCTGTCAAGGCGGCGGGAAATACCAAGGTTATCTGCGCAGGGGGGTCCTCCGTCGATGTGAAGAAATTCCTCCAGAGGCTGCATGACCAGATCCATGTTTCGGGTGCGGCGGGAAATGCCACGGGAAGGAACATCCATCAGAAATCCCTGGATGAGGCCGTAAGGATGTGTAATGCCATCTCTGCCATTACCCTGGACGATTCCAATGCGGAAGAAGCTTTTGAAGTATACAACAAGAAAGGATAATCGATCATTAACCCAATGATTCCCTGAACTCGATTATGCTTCTGAAATCGGCCAGGGAAGCAACTCCCACCACCTTGCCGTGATTCATTACAATTACGCGGTCCTTGCCTCTCTTTACCATATTGTTCCAGATGGAAGGCGCATCCTTTTTGGGACCGGCCTTGATGAAATCACTGTCCATTACTTCCCCGGCAGTGGTTGATCCTCGTTGCTTCTTGGGAACTTCTCTCATATGTTCGGCGGTGACGATCCCCATTACTTTTCCCCGGTCCCTGACAATCTGCACACGCTTTCTGTTCTTGATCATATTCTTCCTGATCTCCGATAGAGGTGTGTCGGGACCCACGGTTCCGGGAACCCCGGTCATCACCTGACTCATCCTTAGGCCCTCGAGGGCATGCATGGTATCCACTGTGTCCTTCTCTCCTTTTGCCCCCATGTAGATGAACACGGCTATCAGTATAAGCAGAAAATTAAATGTGAGCAATCCGAACAAACCCATGGCAACGGCAAGGACCTTCCCCACCTGAGTTGCCTTTATGGTGGCATTTCTGTGATCCATGAAATTTCCGAGTATCCCTCTGAATATCCTTCCTCCGTCAAGTGGCAGTGCGGGTATAAGATTGAACATTCCGATTATGAAATTATAGAATCCGAGTGTCCCGAAGAATATCACAACATACCTGAGCGCCCCTTCCGGATCACCCTCGAACAATGTCGATGTTCTGTTGAGCAGGATGAAAACAAAACCCAGGCCGATGGAAACGAGAGGGCCGATGGCGGCAATCTTTATCTCGGTTGCGGGATCCTCGGGAAATGATTCCGATCTGGATACGCCCCCGAGAAGGAAAAAGGTAATCTCTTTGACCTTGAACCCGTTCGCAATCGAAACAAGTGAATGAGACAGCTCATGAAGGAAAAGGGTGAAAAGCAGAATCAGTGCTGTCAAACCACCCAGTATCCATTTCAATGCAATGGGCATGTCGAGGTCCCCGAACCCTATGTCCATACCGAAAACGGAAAATGTCTGGATGGAAAGAAAAACGGTAAGGAGGACCACTATGAACAGAAAGCTGACATGCAATTTTACCGGTATGCCCTTGATCGTGGCTATCTTGAGGGAATATCTCATCGGTTTTCACTGCTCTGTTTATTTTTATTTCAAAAGGGGAACCGGGAAGGGCTGAGCCCTTCCCGAGAGTTCGAGGTATCCGAGTCCGATAGTCGGGCCCTCTTCGATACGTTTCGCCTCCGTAAAAGACCTTAATCTGGGAGGATTTAAACCTTTCCTTTCAGACCAGGTTTTCCAACTCCTTTTTCAATAGATCCTTCCTGTTCAGATCACGCTTCCAGAGAGGTTTATCGCTGTCCCCGTAGGCTTCCAGCCTTTCATGAAACGATTCCCTCTCATCGTTCTTGTAGAAAATTCCCAAGGGGAGAGAATCCGACTTCAGGGCAAGCTCGAAAGCGGAGGATAGGTCCTCCCTGTCATGATCGCTTCCGATCTTGTAGGTATTTTCCTCGAACCATTCGAAGGTGTTCAATTTGTTGAAGGATACGCAGGGCTGGAAGATATCCACAAGTGCGTACCCCTTGAACTCCATTGCCTCCTTTATCATATCCTTGGTCAATTCCATGTCCTTGGAGAAGGTCCTGGCCACGAATCCGGCTCCGAGAGATAGGGCCGTTGCTATCGGGTTGATGGGATGAACTATCACGCCTTCCGGCTGGGTTGTGGTCTTCATCCCTTCCGTTGTTGTGGGAGATGCCTGGCCTTTTGTCAGTCCGTATATCATGTTGTCGTGTACTATGTTGACAATGTCGGGATTCCTTCTTATGGCATGAATGAAGTGATTGCCTCCCTCTCCGTACATGTCGCCGTCCCCCGATTCCGCGATAACGGTCAGGGCGGGGTTCACTGCTTTGATCGCCGTTGCGGGTGGCAGGGCCCTTCCGTGGAGGCCGTTGTAGATATTGCATTTCAGATAATGGGGTATCTTTGCAGCCTGTCCGATGCCGGAAACCAAAACAACATCAACCGGATCCAGATCCATCTCATCAAGTGCATTCTTGAGGCTGTTGAGTATTCCGAAATTACCACACCCCGGGCACCATGCAATGTCTATATTCCCCATTTCGTACCGGTCGGTCATCGTTTACCACCCCCCTTATCATCTAGATATCTCTCCAGGGTATCACGAAGCTCCTCCACTTCAAAGGGAAGGCCGCTGTATTTCAGTATGCTGTGATCGATCGCGATACCAGTCTCCATCCTGATGAGCCTGGCCATCTGTCCAGTCGAATTGTTCTCCACGCATATCGTTCGCTTTGCCCCGGAAAGTATCTTTTCTATTCCGGGATTGAGGGGATAGGCCTGGGATATGTGCAGTATGGATGCTTCACCGTCGGGATCCGCCGATGCAAGCGCTTCTTTCACCGTCCCCAGTGTCGAACCCCAGCAAACTATCACGGCTCCCTCCCCGCTTCCAATAAGGGTCGGTTCCAGAGAATCCTTCAGGAGGGATTCCATCTTGGCCATTCTCTTTTCCACCATCAGCATCCTTGTTTTCATCGATTCGGTTATGTGGCCTTCCTCGTCATGCTCGTCGCTGTCCACGTTAACAAGACCTTTTCCGTGTCCCGGAATCGACCTGGGAGAGACTCCGTCCAGACTGTAGGCATAACGCTTGTAATCCTCATCGGATTCGATAATGTGTCTTTGCGGCACTTCCATTTTCAGCCGATCTCCATCCAGATCGAAGTAGGAATCCACCAGGAACTGATCGGTCAGAATGAAGGCCGGAATCTGGTACCTGTCTGCCGTATCGAATGCCCGTGCGGTCAGATCGAATGCCTCTTCAGGGCCGCCCGGGGTGTAGATAACCCTTGGAAATTCCCCGTGTCCCGAAAACAATGCCATGAGAAGATCTCCCTGCTCTGTCCGGGTCGGGAGCCCCGTGGCCGGTCCCGGTCTCTGCGCCAGATGGATTACAACGGGAAGTTCCAGCATCGCAGAGAGGCTCAAGCCCTCCGACATCAGGGCGAAACCCCCGCCCGAGGTGGTGACCATTCCCCTTCCACCGGCATACCAGGCTCCGAGGGACATGTTGATCGCGGATATCTCGTCTTCTGCCTGTTCCGCAATTATTCCGTATTCCTTCTGCCTCTCCGCCAGACCTACAAGTACTCCCGTTGAAGGGGACATGGGGTAGGATGAGATGAAATCGCATCCCCCGGATATGGCTCCCAAATAGACTGATTCAACCCCTTTCATCAGGAGTCTGTCCTTTACTTTCGGATCACCATTCAGTGAAGCTTTTATCTTGTTCTCCTCTTCCATTTTCCTTCCCATCTCGTAACCTCTATCCAGGGCCTCTCTGTTCTTTTCCAGCATATCCTTTGAAGCATCGGAGAATCTGTCCTCGAGAGCCTCCTTTGCCACCTCCGGTTCAACACCCATGATACAGGCTATCAGTCCGGAGGCTATGATGTTGAGATAGATGGCACCACCCACCTCATCTGCCTCTTTCTTGAGATCCGATTCTATTATCCGACCCTTGTTCTCCCCCTCCGGCTTTTTCGCCAGTTCGGGATCGAGGAGAATCGTGGTCCTTTCATCCAGCCTCCAGGAAAGATGTTTCAGGGCATCCCTGCTGAGCGGTACCACTATGTCCATTCTCCTCGTGAAGGCCCTGATCTCCTCCGACCCGATCCTTATAGTGGTCGAGTTGGAACCGCCCCTTATCCTTGACATGTATTCCTTGGATGAGAAAACATGGTAAGAGGACCGCTTCATCATCTTCACTATCAATTCCTCCCCGGTCCTTATTCCCTGACCTGCCTCTCCGCATATCACGATCGATACGTCCTTTGCTTCCTCCCTGGGGTATTTCATTTTCCTTTCTCCTTGATTTATCCTGCCATGATGAAACGAAACCTTCATTGAAGAAGTCCCTTCAATCAAGATTTGGCATCGATTCGGGTAGAACCTTGGATTGAGGGATTAATAATACTTTGTTGGATCTTTTTTACTCATCTTTCCAGAAATTTCCGTATCGTATCAGATGAGAGTGTGTTGATTATGTCATCCTTTTCCGCCCATCCCCTCCTTGCGGTGGAGACTCCCAGATCGATGAATCTGAGATGATCGGTCCTATGGGAATCGGTGCCGATCGAAAGCTTCACACCGGCGTCAACAGCCCGTTTCACGTTGTATCCGTTCAGGTCCAGCCGTTCCGGGAATGCATTTATCTCCAGGGCGGTGCCTGCCTCGGAAGCAGCCTCGAAAACATCGTCCAGATCCACATCGATTCCCTTCCTCTCCTGAAGTCTGCGGCCGGTTGGATGTGCAAGTATTTTGAACTGACCGCTCTTTACCGCGGTAACGATCCTGTCTGTCATCTCATTTCGGTCCATTCTGAGAGAGGAATGTACGGAACCAAGAACGAGGTCCACCTCCTCTATCATTTCCTTTTCGATATCCAGTTTGCCGTCTTTTTTGATGTTTGCCTCGATCCCGTGTATTATGCTTATCCCTTCAAGATCATCGTTGAGCCTTTCGATCTCCTTTTTCTGCTTTTTCACCCTTTCCAGATCCAGTCCGTGTGCTATTGCTATCTCTCCCGCGTGATCGGTCATGGCGATGTACCGGTGTCCGATCTCCTCCGCGGCTTCCGCCATTTCCCTCATCGTATTCTTGCCGTCGCTGTAATCACTGTGCATCTGGAGGTCTGCGAGGATATCCTCCCTCTCGACCAGGGTGGGAAGCTTTCCCTTCTCCGCCAGTTCGATCTCCCCCTGGTTTTCTCTCATCTCGGGGGGAATCCAATCCAGATCAAGCTTTTCATACACTTCCTTCTCGGTCTCACCGGCCAGCCTCTCGTTTCCCTTGAAGAGACCGTATTCGCTGAGTTTAAGGTCTCTTTTCCGGGCCATGGTCCTCAACTCAATGTTGTGCTGCTTGCTACCGGTGAAATAGCAAAGAGCCGCCCCGAAATAACCCTCCTCCACCATTCTGAGGTCCACCTGTATTCCCCCGTGGAGCTTTATCGAGGTTTTCTTCTTTCCCTTGGATACAACCTTTGAAACATCATCCATGGAGGCGAACCTGTCCGCGAGGTCGCCCCCTTTCTTCTCCACCGCAATAATGTCCATATCACCCACGGTCTCCCTTCTTCTTCTCAGGGAACCCGCCACCTCGATCCTTTCACAGAGATCCTTCAATTTGTCAACGAGCCTACTTGATTCCGGAAGTACATATCCCAGAAGGAACCGGTCTCCCTTCCGTTCGGCAAAGGCAATGTTTTCCAGTATCTTTCGCTGGGTCCTCTCCCCGAATCCCTCCACATTCTCGATCTTTCCCGATCTCGCCGCCTCCTTGAGGTCCTCGAGGCTCTTGATACCTATCTCCCTGTGGAGCCGGACTATCTTCTTAGGTCCGAGGCCTTCCACGGCTGTGAGATCCCCGATATCAAGGGGAAGGTCTCCCTTGAGCTCCTTGAACTTCCCGATCTCTCCGGTTTTCAGAAATTCCTCGATCTTGTTTGCCATGCTTTCCCCGATTCCGGGCAGGTCCCTCAATTCTCCCCTCTCGACTATATCTTCCACAGGTTCCCCGAGGGCCCTTATTGTCTGAGCCGCATTTCGGTAAGCTCTGGGTTTGAACTGAACCCCTTTCATCTCGTAGAGATCGGCTATCTCCTCCAGTTTTTCCGCAATCTCCTTTCTCTTCATCCGATCACCTGGCCGACGGTTGTTCAGGGACCAAATATATTCAAAAGAACCTACTCATCATACCTTCCAGTAATAGGGCCTCCCGTAGTAATCGTAGAGGACCATCTCGTATCTCCTGTTCACGGGATCATTGGGATCGTACTCCGGAGAGCTCTTTATCTCCTCTTTTGTGTGATCGACCCTCACCTCACGGCTTTCCCAATCGATACCTTCAATCCAATCCGGAGATACCAGAATCTTTTTCCCGGGAAGTATCCTTTTGGTGTCCACAACAGCATACCTGATGATCCAGTCTGAGGTATCGACGATGAACTCTTCTATGTGCCCCACATCACCGTTCGAAGCATTGACATTGTAGCCTTCCAGATGCCTGGTACTCCTGAGCCTTTCGCCTTCATCACCGGCTTCATTTTCCTCTTCAAAAATCATGAGCTGTCCGTCATAGATTGAAAGGGCCGGTTCTATACCGGCAGGATACCATAGGGCAGGCGGAGTTACCCCTCTCATGGCCTTTTTCATTTTCTCCTGGGAAACGGGGAGGTGTTCTTCGGCCATGGGAGCTTTTTCGAGTTCCTCCTGTGTCATATCGAGTTTTACCGTTTTCAGAGATTCAGGGGGGATTACGGCCTTGTCCGGACTGATAACCACCTTCTTTCCGGGAAGCCATTTTCTTGTATCGATTTCCATGTACTGTACCTTGAAATTCCTCTCATTGAAGAGGAATGTCTCCAGATTCCCGATCTTCCCGTCTTTAGTCATTACTTCATGCTTTTCCAGGTCCCTGGTGCTTCTCAACATTTTTCTACCTCATAAATTGGGAACATATCCGATATCGGCCGAAACGACCAAATGCAGGTATCATCCCTGATCAAACCTTGAATTGTGGGTATAAATATCTTTGTGAATATGGGAAAATAATGGATTTTCTAGTTCAACAGAAGCCTGTCCGCTCTCTCCTCCAGCATATTTTCAAGGATCAGTTTGTACTCGAAATCCATGATGTTGCCGTTGGAGATGAGGTTGTCGTCCAGAAAGGATTTCAGGGAAATCTTGCTGTCAAAATACCCCATTGCAAATAGAGGCCTGTCTCCGGTTATGTAATACACCCTCAATATTTCCTTGAGTTCTCTGAGGTTGTTCATGAGATCAGCCAATCCCACTCCCTGTCTCGGCCTGATAAAGAATACCACACCCAGCGGTTTTCCCATCTTGTCCATGTCCAGATCCGCTGAATAACCTTTGATGATCCCCTCCTTTTCAAGCTTGTCAAGACGGTATCTCACACCTGTCTCGCTCATATCGAGTTTATTTGCAATCTGTTTCAGCGACGATCTGGCATCCTTGAGCAAAATTCTGATTATCTTGATATCTTTTCCGGATATTGTCATTTATTCACGGGATTTACCTTGATCGGGGTCATATTAAAACTTTCCACTGATCCGATCCCTTATCATTTAGAAAAACAAAAGGTATTTATAAGCCAAAAACAAAGTTCTATCGATGTACCTTGGAAAAAATGAAAATAATTATTGTTTTTTCATTTTTATTTCAAATATTGCATGATTTCATTTGAAAAGGAGAAAAATTTCAATGGGAAACAGGAAAACGCAAAAAAAACCGGTGGGACCGGTCAAATTAGTGATCATACTGCTCAAAAACGCATCCATACTGGCACTCAGAAAGATAAGCGGTGGAAAAAGAGGGCCCAAGGACTTTCCAAAGAGGTTCAGAAAAACACTTGAGGACCTCGGACCGACTTACATCAAGCTGGGACAGATGCTTTCCTCCAGGTACGACCTCTTCTCCAAAGAGACCATCGCAGAGCTATCAAAGCTTCAGGATGAGGTTCATCCCCTTCCGTTTGAGGTTATTTGGAGGGAACTTCAGAGAACCTACGGGGATCCGAACGATATCTTTTCTTCCATCAAACGCAAACCCATCGCTTCGGCCTCCATCTCCCAGGTTCACATTGGAACCCTGAAGGACGGCCGAAAAGTGGCGATAAAGATAAGAAGGCCTTTTCTCCGGGAACAGGTCGAGAGGGATTTTATAACCCTCCGGAGGCTGGCAAAGTTCATAGACAGGTTTGTTCCCCTGATACATGACGATGTTACCGCGCTGGTGGACGAGTTTGGTTTTACCATCGAGGATGAAATGGATTTTCTCTCGGAAGCGGGGGCAATGGAGAGGTTCAACGAATATTTCAAGGACAGCAGGATAGTATTCTCTCCCGATCCTATCAACGATTACTGCACGGAGAATGTTCTTGTCATGGAGTACATAAAGGGCCTCAAGCTTTCCAAGATAATCTCCGATGAATACAACAGCGAGAAGTATCCTGTTAGAAAGGACAACCTGATAGAGACCATCTCCGGATCCCTGATGGACCAGATGTTCATCCACGGCATGCTTCACGCCGACCCCCATCCCGGAAATTTCATAATCACCGAGGACGGAAAATTGTTCTTCATAGATTTCGGAAGGGTCAATCACCTGGACTACGAACTTCAGACATTCCTCCTCGAATACATGATCTCCCTCGCCAAGAGGGACTCCGAGATGATAACTGAGATAATATCCGAGAACTTCGGACTTCGCAAGAGGGATACATATGCCGACGACATAAGGTTCATTTTCACCAAATACTACGGCAGGACTCTTGGGCGAATGGATATGGGAGAACTTATGGTGGATTCTTTCAACATCAGCCGGAAGCACCGGGTGAGACTTCCAGCCCAGGTATTCCTGATGTCCAGGATCATTGTATTGATCGAGGGCATCGGATCGAGGCTGGACCCGGATTTCAGTTACGTGAACTTTCTCAAGGACTACTTCAGCAGGAGAACAATGATAGATGTCGTCAAGGAAAGGATGACCGAGATGAGAAGGGAATCGGTCTGGAACATGGTGATGCTCCCCAGGAAACTGAAAAGCGTGGAGAGGTTGGTTACAGGCAACAAGAAGATCAACATCAAGCTTCCCAAGATAGAGAGGCTTCTTGACAAATTCAACCATTCGCTTAACGCACTTGCCGTCGCGGTGATAATGGCCGGTTTGCTGATAAGTGTTAATAAATTCCAGTATCCGCTCATACCACAGATCGTCCTTATGATTCTCGGAGTCTACATCATCTATCAGCTGATGTTTAAAAATAAATGAATAATCGATCGAAGCAGGCTTCGATCGAACGTACAAAGCCCCACCCCCCAGTTGACCTATCGGTATTTTTGTAATCAACGGTATTTTATGACTGGAATAACTGGACTTATTAAATTTCCTATATGATAAAAAATTGAAGCGGTGCATTCGACACCGCTTGTATGACGGGGTTTACTCGATCTTTACCTTGGTGGTCGGTTTTCTTGGGGTGGGATTCTTCTTGGGGATGTTCAGCCATAATACACCGTCATCCATCTTTCCCTTCGCTTTGTCACCCAGGACCTCGTCGGGAAGCTCTATTGTCCTCTTGGAGGAATAGGTATGCCTTTCCCTGAGGAAATAATCCTTCTCCTTTTCCTCCTCTTTCTGTTCCCCCTTGACCGATATTGTCAGTTTGTTATCATCGAGGTCCACCTCCACATTTTCCTTTTCCACTCCCGGGAGCTCCGCATGAACCGAGAAATGGTCGCCTTCGTCTGCCACATCCAGAGGGATGAAGCCTTTTCCGGTAAGCATGCCCTTCATCGGTGTCCTGGCCTGTGTCATGGGATAGAAAAACCTCTCCAGGTCCCATTTGACCCTGTCCATCAATTCATCCATGTGTGGCCAGCTCATGTAGAGATACGGTTTCTTTTCTTCTCCGCCTCTTTCAATAATATCCTTTTCCTTTCCGCGCATTTGCATCACTGTTGTTATCTTGATCTGGGGCTATATAAATCTTTTTCATTACATTTTTGGATATTTTTAGATATTTTTATTATTATATGAAATAATATTGATTGTTGAGGCATCCGATTCGCTCTCGAACGTTCGGTCCGGGTCTATTTCTTAACCCAGTTTCCTTCCTCATTCTTTCCATACTTGTTCTTGACCGCGGACCAGGCCACCTTCATCGCAACGGTTTCCCTGGAATCGCTTCCCTTTCTTCGCGAGGGGTCCTCATACCTGTCCCAGGCGTCGTTGAAGGCTTCCATGAAGATCTCCTGAGCTTTCTCCGGAAGCGGCCCCCTCACATTTCCGGGGAGCTCCTCTATGTTATCGTATGGCATCTTGTTGATCCTTTATCTGGAAATAGATAAATCTTTTCCATGGGATGGGTAAAAAACTTTATTAGTCCTCAATGGGAGGTATAAAATAATGCCGAAAAAGGAAGTGTAAAATTCATGAAAAAAACCTTGATAATACCGATTGTTGCCGCTTTGGCATTGATCATTCCGATTGTTGTCGATTCTGTCTCATCACAGGATCAATCAGCCTTTCTGAATATCGTTTTTTCAGAGGTTTACTACGATTCGAACGGACCCGATTCCAGGGAGGAATACATCGAGCTTTACAATCCCAACAATGAGGAGGTTGACATATCCGGATATTCCATCTCGGATAATTCGGGATCCTATACAATCGATGATGCAACAATGGCACCCTATTCATTTCTGATCCTCGCAAGGGACGATCAGGGATTCCTTTTCAAATGGGAGAAAGCGGCGGACATTACCGATCTGACACTTTCCCTGGATAATGACGGGGATAACCTGGACATGGAGGACAGGTCTGGAGTATTCATAGACCGCGTAGCCTGGGAAGGCGGAGAGGACGGATCATTCGCCTCCTGGGATCTGATAGCCGAAAGCGGGGAATGCATCAGAAGAAAGAATGTCTACATAGGGTCTTCATCCTCCGATGCCTGGAACTCCTACTCCACCCCAGATCCGAAAAATCAAGACGACCTGACTGGCGTCGCGGATCTGGCCCCCACGGCCAGCATAGTAAAGAGCGATGACCAATTACTGATTGGAGAGGATCTGATCCTTTACGGGGACGGCTCTTTCGACCCCGATTCGACCGATAACGACCTTGACTATATGTGGGATCTGGGGGATGGAATGACCGATGAAAATCGGGTTGTCACCCATTCCTACCGCGAGCCTGGCAACTATTTCATTTCCCTGGTTGTGACCGATCAGGACAACCTGAAAGACGAGGCAAGGGTTTACGTATCGGTGATAGAGAGACCGGATGTGATCGAAAACGGAATCGAGGACAGGGAGGAACCGGATGAACCCGTCGACGGTGACGGGGCACCACGTCTGGAATCAGGAGATGATGAGCAGATAGTCGATCCGGAGGACCGGACGGAAGCTGTACTCGCTGCTTTCATAGTCGTACTGATAGCGGTGATTCTGTTCGTGGTGATATTGATAGTAATCTCACTAAGGAGAAAATGAAATCATCTGCCCATCAATTCCCTGAGGAAGGACCTGACCTCTTTCACTGATCTGAGGCTGTATCTGGCATTTGTAGGGTGATAGCCAACCTTGATGGAATATCCTTGTGAGGGAATTGCCTTGAACATGTCTTCATCTGTTACATCGTCACCTATGACCATGACCATATCCCATTCATTCTCCTGAACCAGTTTTGAGACAACCATTCCTTTGTTGACCCCCACCTTCTTGATCTCGATGACCTTGTTGCCCTCCATTATTCCCAGGTCCGTGTTTGAGGTCAGATCCAGGAGGTCTCCCACAAGTTCCTTGGCCCTGATCGAACCCATCTCGGGATTGCTTCGCCTGAAATGCCATACCAGGGAATATTCCTTTTCCTCCACGAAGGACCCCGGGGTCCTGTCAGTGTAGACCTCCAAAAGATTTCGGATGGGCTTTTTCCACTTGTTGTTCATGGGGACTGTCAGTTTCCACCTCTTGCCGTTCTTGAGCCAGACACCGTGCTCGGCGCATAATTTTATGTCAACATTGTTGAACCATTTCTCCAGGGTATGCCTGTCCCTTCCCGATATCACCACAACCTCGTTATCATTTCCGGAGGAGAGACCTTGAAGGATCTCGATCACCTCATTATCCGGACCGGCATCCTGGGGGCGGTCCTTGAATTCCGAAAGGGTACCGTCATAGTCAAGGATGATCAATTTCCTCTTTCTGCTCAGGAACTCCTTGAGCAATCTCTTTCTCTCCCTGGAGACGAGCCTCTTTGAAAGGATGGGATTTTCCTCATCTCTGGCCCGGGATAGATCCGAGAAGAAGTCCTGGCCCCACTTCCTGATGTCGTATCTCCTGAGCCTCTCCTGCATCACCCTGTTTGCCGATATCTGTTCATCCTCGCTCATATCAAGAGCCCTTTCGATGGCATCCGCCACTTCCTCGAAATCGTTGGGGTTGACAATTATCGATTCTCCCAGTTCATGGGCGGCTCCCGCCATCTCGCTGAGGACCAGTACACCTTTGCCATTGTCCTTTGTGGCGAGGTATTCCTTTGCCATCAGGTTCATGCCGTCCCTTATCGGCGTTATCAGACAAACGTCGGCGGATTTGTACAATGCCAGAAGCTGGTCGAAGGGAAGGAACCTGTAAATATACCATACGGGAGCCCAGCCTATTCTGCCGTACATACCGTTGATGTAACCAACCTTTTCATCCAGAGATTTCTTTAAAAGCTCGTAATGGTCAACCTTCTCTCTCGAGGGAACGGCAACCAGTATAAGGGTCACCTTCTCCATCCACTCGGGATTTTTCGTGAGAAAACGGTTGAATGAATCCAGCCTGTTCAGAATTCCCTTGGAATAATCCAGCCTGTCTATGGATAGTATTATCCTTCTCTTTCCCACTTTCTCTTTTATCTCATCCATATAACCCTCGGCTTCGGGAGAGCGTGATCCTGTCTCGAATTTTTCATAATCTATTCCCATCGGGTATGAGTCCACCTTGCATAGATGTCCCCGGCAGGAGAGTATCCCGAGATCATGCTCGTATCCCCTTATCCTCCTCACACTGTTGAGGAAATGGGTCACGTAATCGTAGGTGTGAAATCCTATGAGGTCCGATCCAAGGAGTCCGTCCAGTATCTCCTTCCTCCAGGGGAAGAGTCTGAATACCTCATATGACGGGAATGGAATATGGAGGAAGAAACCTATCGATGCATCCTCCACATTTTCCCTTATCATCCTCGGAAGGACCATGAGATGATAGTCATGGACCCATATCAGGTCCCCCGGTTCATAGACCTCTTTTAGAGGTTCGATGAACCTTTCATTGATCCTGTTGTAGGTGTCCCACTGATCGGAGTGGTATTCCGCATTCTGGGTGAAATAATGAAAAAGCGGCCAAATTGTCCTGTTGCAGAAACCGTGATAGAATTCCCTTATCTCCCTTCTGGAGAGGAAAATGGGAACGAGATTGTCCTTTGCAAAATCCTTCCTTATCTTCTCTCTTTCCTTCTTGTTCAGGTTCTCCCTTGGTATGCCCGGCCACCCTATCCATACAACCTCTGATCCCTCCGAAAGGGAATACAATCCTGTTGCAAGACCTCCTGCGGAGCTCTCATATTTTAGCTTGGCCCGGCTTTTCTTCACCTTTTTCGGAAGCCTGTTTGAAATGAATATTATCTTGGGCATTTAAAAAACCAACTATTTCATGTTCAATTCGGTGCTCAAGCTCCTGATCCTCCCTTCCAGATCGGTGCACCTGTTCCTCAGATTCCTTATCATATCCTCAATGTCCTTGAGCAGATGTTTATGATAGTGGATTATGTCCTCGTCGAGATTGTTGGAGTACAGATCCATCACATCCTTCCAGATCCGAACATTTTTTTTCACCCTGTCCATGTTGTCATGGAAGGAGAAGACCTTGGTCACCCAATCATCCTCCAAGGCCCCGACCGGATGGACCGAACCGTATTCGTTTGTGGGCCTGAACCCCATAAGTTCCTTTCCCTCCCTGACGGGGATTCCCACCTTCATGAAACTGCTGTCGTACGAAAGGACCTTCATTTGATCCGTGTCCAGTGAAAGATCCTTCAATTTGTGGTCCTGGTAGATCTCCTCTGCAAGTTCTTTTATATCCGTATCCAGAATTTTCTCGCAGGAAAGCGAGGCAAGATGCTGGAATATCCTCTGATTGTTCTCGTAGAACAGATCGTTTACCTTCTTATCATAGAATAGTATCATTTCATCCATTTTTTCACGGTGAAACCTTATTCTATGCTTACTTAATTGTTTGGTCTGTAAGGGAAAAATTTTTTTCATCTCTCTACCCTGTCAAGATACCTGTTGGCCGCCTCCCTGATCTTATCATCTCTTCTTCTGACAAGGAGAATGTACTGAAATACCAATGATAGTGATACAAAAAATATCAGTATGCCGCCGATCGCACCCGTGACATTTCCAATTTTGATGGCGAGGTCATCGCCCAATATCTTTCTACCTTCCCTGTTCACTGCCATTGTTTCTCACCATCTGAGAGCCTTCGGATGCTTGTTTCGATCTGGTACTTTACAAGAATAATATTTAATCTTATCCTTATACAATAAATTTCAATCAAGACATTTTTTTCTTTATTAATATATATTTTTTCCAATCTTTATGAAAATTCGGATATCAAAAAGACTAAATAGCCCCAGATGAAGGATATAATCAGTGAGAAAGATGCTGAAAAACAACAAGTACAATCTGATGGAACAGCTTGTCGAGGAAAGCCAGAGCCTTTACAGGATCAAGAACAACTACAAGCGTGATGCCGCTGAGTGCGGCAACTGCATGGAATTGTGGAACAAGCTGGAAAAGGACAAGGAAGAACATATCAAGGAACTTGAAAAACATATCAAAGAACACATGGATTGATTTTTTTTTAACGTTTCCTCCCCTTTCAGAGGGGAGGTTGATTTTTTTACGGGTAATAACCCTCATTTTTTGCATCTTCGAGAATCAATAGAGCCTCCATATCCGAAACGTCATACCAGTCCCTGTAGACCTGTGCAACGGCCTGAAAATCCTCCGGTGTTTCCAGTATAACCGCATCATCCGCTTCTCTTCCGATTGCGGATACGGTTCTGGGACTGGCAACGGGAGAGGCAATTATCAAACGTGCTGGATTATTCTTCTTGCAATAAGCTATGGAGGCCATCATGGTTGATCCCATTGCTATGCCGTCGTCCGTTATTATCACTGTCTTTCCGGTAATTTTGGGAAGCGATTTCCCCCCTCTGAGAACGGAGATCCTCCTCTTGATCTCATCCACCTGCTGGCGGTAAACATCCTCAAATGTTGATTCCGGTACCTTCTTTTCCATTCCTGGAACAATATATGTCGAGCCATCTTCCGCAACCGCCCCGAATCCCGATTCCGGATATTCAGGGAAGGGAAGCTTTCTCGTAATCAGAACGGAGAAGGGACATTGAAGGGACTTTGCCACCTCGTAACCTATCTCAATACCCCCTTTGGGTATCGCAAGGACAATAGGTTCCTGTCCACTGTACTTCTTCAAAGCCTCACCCAATCTGAAACCGGCTTCCTTCCGATCCTTGAACATTTTTATCAACTTCCTTGAAAACGGTTACCTGGTGGTATATCCCCCGTCAATGACAAGTTCCTCTCCAGTCACGAATTTGGCCTCATCTGAGACTAGATAGAGTACTCCGTATGCAATGTCTTCCGGTTCCCCCATGTGTCCGATCGGATGCCTTTCATTGATCTCCTTTTTCAGGGAAGAGGTTGGAATACCAAGGTCTTTCGAGGTCTTCTCCAGGAAATCCGCCACCATGGGGGTCCAGATAAAACCGGGATGGACCGAATTGACCCTTATGTTGTCCTTGGCATACATCAATGCGTCGTTCTTTGCCATTATCCTGTTGGCAGCTTTTGTGGCATGATAAGCCGGGACGTCCGCAGCTCCAACTATTCCGTATATGGAGGATATATAGATTATGCTGCCTCCTCCCGCTTCCATAATATGAGGTATGAATGTTTTCGAGCAGAGGAAGGCACCTGTTACATTTACCTCGAAGACCTTCTCCCACTCCTCCCTTGAGTATTTATGGAGAGGTTTGTTCGGTCCTGACACCCCGGCGTTGTTTACCAGAATGTCCACCTTTCCATACTTGTTTTTCACATCCTTTGCTACCTGTTTTATTCTATCTTCTTCGGTAACATCCATTCTGAAGTATTCGGCTCTGCCTCCGGAATTTATTATCTCGTTCACCGTTTTTTCTCCCTCTTTCTCGGTCCTTCCGGTGACAATCGAGACCGCGCCCTCGGATGAGAGGACCTTTGCAATGCTTTCCCCTATTCCGTAGGTTGAGCCTGTTACCACAGCCACCTTTCCTTCAACCCTTCCTTTATTTCCTTTTTCATTCATGGGGATCTTTCTCCGTATTCATGAAATACCTTTTTCTGAACGTTAATAAAGGTAACTGAAGAAATTTGACAAATTATATATGGACTCAAGCCGAAGGTTTCTCACCAGAGGTAATCGGATGATTAAAACCCCGGAAGAAAAGAAAAAAAAATTGGTTGAAACTGTAAAGACCGAATGGCTTGAAGAGAACCTGATGAACAAGGAAATTCAAATTCTTGATGTTCAACCCAACATTCACGACTACATACAGGCTCACATACCCGGGGCCGTCTATTTCAACCCGGATCTACTCAGGGTTCCGTTTGAAGGATTACCGGGACAGTACGTTCCGGTCAATGTGGCAAAAACACTATTCGAGAGGATCGGATTGGAAAAGGATCGGCCTGCGATTGTCTATACCGGGAAAGGACTTTTCAAGGGCTGGGGTGACGGGTTGGAACAGACCATGATCGCATATTCCCTTGCCCGTTTCGGCCATAACAATGTAAAGGTGCTTGACGGGGGATTGGAAAAATGGATCTCGGAAGGCAGAAGGGTTTCCAAGGAATTTCCCGAAGTAATCGGTTCCACGTTCAAAACTTCGGTCAGACAGGAGTTCTTTCTCGGATACAATGAATTCAGGAAAATCAAGGATCGGGAAGGCGTGATTGTGCTCGATGCCAGACCTCCCGACATCTATCAGGGACAGGGGCCCTGGAAGAAACCCGGCCACATCCCGGGAGCCGTCAATCTTCCCTGGAAATCACTCATGGACGATGAGAATCCCAGGCTCCTCAAACCCATGGATGAGATCGGAGTGATACTTGCCGAAAATGGTGTCGGCAGGGACAAGGAGATCATCTGCACATGCGGAACGGGAAGGGAGGCCACCAACGAATTCCTGCTTCTGAGGTTCTATCTGGATTATCCCAGGGTAAGGATATACGAGGGATCGTTCACGGAATGGTCCTCCCATCCGGAAAACGAAACGGTCACCGGACCCGATCCGAGGTGATCAGGAATGAATATCGAAAGAATGGAATCAAAAGGGCTCTCTCATTACTCCTACGTCCTTGAAGACAAGGGAGAGGCGGCGGTGATCGATCCGAGCAGGGATGTATGGAGATATGTCGAAAAGGCCGAGGAAATGGGTGCCAGAATACGATATATTATCGAGACCCACAGACACGAGGATTTTGTCTCCGGCGGAGTGGAGCTCTGGGAGAAGACCGGCTCTCCGGTTCTTCACGGCAAAGCCCTGGATTTCGGATACGGTGAGAATGTGAAGGACGGAGACACCTTCCGGCTGGGTTCCATGATCCTGAGGATCCTGGAAACACCTGGCCATACCGACGAGAGCATAACCGTAGTGGTGAAGGAATCCTTGGATTCCCATGCGGATCTCCTGGCATTCACAGGGGACCTGATCTTCTTCGGGGACGTGGGAAGGGTGGACCTTTACGGAGAGGAAATGAAGCGGGATAATTCGATAAAGATGTTCGGATCCATTGAAGATAAGATAAAACCCCTCGGAGATCACCTGATAATCCTCCCGGCCCATGGAAAAGGATCGGTATGCGGAGGGGCAATCAAGTCAAGGGACCTGAGCACACTGGGATACGAGTTGAAAAATTCTCCACTGCTCGATACGGATGAGAAGGAATTCCTGGAGATAAAGGAAAACGAGTCAATGGAGGCCCCCCCGTACTTCTCCAGGATGGAGGTCCTGAACCTCAACGGTCCCCCTCTCCTGACCGAGCCAGGGAAGATGAGGCCGATGGATATCGAACAATTCCTGGAGCTTCACGACCAGGGGGCTCAGATACTTGACGTTAGGGATCCCCTGGCCTTTTCCTCGGGCCACGTACCCGGGTCTCTTAACATATGGCTGAAGGGGCTGCCCGCATTCGGGGGATGGTTCCTCGATTACGAGAAACCCATCATCATAATTGACAATGACTGCACCAGGATCGATGAGGCCTGGAGAGACCTGATAAGACTGGGTTATGACAATATCAAAGGTTATCTCTCCCAGGGTTTTTCGGGATACACCAATCTCGGCAAGGAAGTGGCAATGGCTTCCATGGTGGATATCGAGGGATTCAAAGGCATAACGTCCGGATCGGAGGATTTCATACTGGACGTCAGGGACCGTGATTCCTGGGAAAGGGACGGGCACATAAAAGGAGCCGAAAGGATCTATGTGGGATATCTTCCCGCAAGACTCGACGAGGTTCCAAGGGACAGAAAGGTGATCATATACTGCGACTCGGGGTACAAGACGGGGATAGCTGCAAGCCTGCTTTTATTGAACGGATTCCAACAAGTGAAACTGCTTCACGGGGGAATGAACGCCTGGAGAAAAGCGGGTTTACCCGTGGAAAACGGTTCGGGTGATTAAATACGGGAAAAAGATGACTCGAAAGGAGAAGATCATCACGGGATGATGAAGGATTTCAGGAAGAGATTCCTCGTATCGATAGTGCTCACAGTACCCATTCTCGTTCTTTCACCGACCATTCAGGGCTGGATCGGATACGATTTGGAAATCCCTTACTGGAATATCTGGATATCCCTGCTTGCCGTCTCCATTTTCCTCTACGGCGGCTATCCTTTCCTGAAGGGACTGTACAAGGAGGTCGGGAAAAAAGAACCGGGAATGATGACCCTGATAGGCCTTGCCATAACCGTTGCTTTCTTGTACAGTATGGCAGTGGTGTTAGGTCTTTCTGGCAAGGTATTTTTCTGGGAGCTTGCCACACTGATAGATGTGATGCTCCTCGGCCACTGGATTGAGATGAGATCGGTCATGGGAGCTTCAAGCGCCCTGAAGAAGCTGTCCGAACTCATTCCGGAAAAGGCCCACCTCAAAACGGATAACGGCAACTTCATGGAGGTGGATATAGGCGAACTGAAAAAAGACGATATCATCAGAATAAAACCCGGAGAGAAGGTCCCGGTGGACGGGATCATAGCGAAGGGAAGCGGATCCATAGACGAATCCATGCTTACCGGGGAGTCCGTTCCCGTTTCAAAGAAGGAAGGTGATGAGGTAATAGGGGGCTCCCTCAACGGGGATTCCTCCCTGGAGATCAAGGTATCCAAGGTTGGAAAAGATTCCTATCTTTCAAAGGTAATGGAGATGGTCAAGGAATCCCAGAAACAGAAATCAAGGACCCAGAGACTTGCCGACAAAGCGGCTAAATGGTTGACGGTCATCTCGATTTCCGTGGGGGTCCTCACTCTATCCGTTTGGCTCATATCAACCGACGATCTGGCCTTTTCAATAGAGAGAATGGCAACGGTAATGGTCATAACCTGTCCCCACGCACTCGGTCTAGCTATACCCCTGGTCACCGCGGTATCCACCAGCCATTCTGCCAAGAAGGGGCTTTTGATAAGGAACAGGACTCCCTTCGAAAGAGCGGGGAAGATCTCAAAAATAGTATTCGACAAGACGGGAACCTTGACAAAAGGGAATTTCTCGGTGGTGGAGACCACAAGTTTTGCAGAGGAGATGTCCGAAAAGGATATCATCGAACTCATGGCCTCCCTCGAGGATCCGTCCGAACATCCCATATCCAAAGGAATCAGGGAAAAGGGAAAGGAGATGGGGATAGAAACCAGGGAGGTGTCCGATTTCGAGAACATCAAGGGAGAGGGGATCAGGGGGACCGTTGATGGGAAGAATTACACGATCACAGGAAGGGCCTATCTTGAAAAGAACGGGATAGAGGTTCCCGGAACAGGAGAAAACGAGGAGATCACAACAGTATACCTGACCTCTGAAAAAAACGTTCTGGCAATGGTGGGCCTTTCAGATCAACTCAGGGATGATTCAAGGGAGACCGTACAGAAATTGAGAGCCATGGATATCGAATGCTGGATGCTCACCGGTGACGGAGAGGATGCCGCAAAGAGGGTTGCGGATCTGCTTGATCTCAATGGTTATTTTTCCGAGGTCCTCCCGGACGAGAAAGGAGACAGGGTAAAAGAGCTGCAATCGGGAGGAATGACGGTGGCAATGGTGGGAGACGGGGTAAATGATGCTCCCGCACTCGCTCAGGCCGATATAGGTATTGCAATAGGATCCGGTACAGACATTGCAGCCGAAACGGCCGATATTGTCCTCGTGGAAAGCGACCTGGCGGGTGTGGTGAACGTGATCAGATTCGGAAAAAGCACCTATAGGAAGATCGTTCAGAACCTGATCTATGCCACAGGATACAATGTGGTGGCAATACCACTTGCAGCCGGGGCCCTCTACTGGGCGGGAATAATGATATCACCGGCGGTGGGTGCCGGCCTCATGTCACTGAGCACTGTTGTGGTGGCCATCAATGCCAGATTGCTCTCTGCAAAACTTGACTGAATCCGACTTCACGGCACGATCTCTCTCAATAAGACCGCCCTGCCGGATTCGACTCCCTTGTAGAGGAGATGGAATGTCATTCCCTGGTCCACCGGTGCAGTGTCCCTTACAAGCACGGAATCCCCTTCGCTGACCAGATCGAGGCCCTCTATTGATGTTTCGAGATCCACGTATCTGACGGTCTCGTTCACCCCTGCCAGGAGAAGCTCGTCAAGTGTTCCGTAAAGGACCATCTCATCGTCGGCGTCCCGTATCTCGTAGGTGAAATTATCCATGGTTTCCATCCTGGATACCTCACTCAGTGTCAATATGAAATGAGGGTCGGCAACCAATCCGAAGGGATCCCCGTAACTGACGGTGAATACCACCTCAGGGGGATCGATCTCCTCTTCAACTTCCACGGTGATCTCCACTGTATCCGTATCATTGAAGGTTCCGTCCGATACGGTGAGGGTAATTGTAATTGTTTCCGTGGATTCCGGAACGGGTGCTGTGTAGAGAACGGTCTCTCCCACAAGGTCCCTGTCATTGTCCGTTACACCGTCGTTATCCGAATCGGTCTCATCATTTGTGTCCCAGTAGAACTCCAGCTCATCTCCGTCCAGATCCTCCGAATCCGATCCGTCCAGAGTATACTGTTCCGCCGGTTCCAGCGTTACGTCCTCTCCGGCATTTGCAATAGGGGGATTGTTCTCTCTTTCCTCATCCTCGTCTCCTCCGTTTAGAACAGCAACCATGATGGCAACTGCCAGAACGGCAAGGATGATGACCGCGATTATCAGTCCGAATTTTTGAAAACTTTTTGGTTCCATATTTAAACCTCGATCTGAAGCTTTATTAATCCTTCCCATTGGATAGGATTAAGGATGTCATGCCGGTATTTTTTGGGGATTTGGAAAAAATGGGGGTGGGAAGATTTACCGGGATGACCGGGGTTTTTTGGGGAATAATCAGCAGATCTTCTTCCAGCCGATATCCCCGACTCTGTTGAGGTCCTGATCCAACATGACCCTTGCCTGATAGCACTCTGCACCGTCCTTTCTGGCCCTTGCAGCCATGGTTTCCATTTCCGGCGGGGTCAGGTCGGGAGGATTGTTTGGAGCTAGTGATGATTGGACCTGAACGTAGATTCTCTTGTTTGCCGATGAAGCCACGATATCCTTGGAACCTTCCGCCTGGGGATCCCAGTTCTGAATGTTCCAGCCTTTCCGCTTCAATTGGTTCACAACTTCTGACTCTGCCATTTTTGTGATTTTCGGTTCTTCCATCATCATTCACTCCTGTATTTTATCCTCGTTTGAAGGTTATTTATATTTTTCCTAGTAGGCACCAATTGCGGTCATGAAAAACCCACCGATCCCAAGTTAAGGGCAATCCTCGAACAGAATATCAAGAGGGAACATTGCGCAATCGAGGTCTACAACGGATTGATGAAGATTACAAGAGAAAAGGACCCTGTCACCTACCAGATGGCATAGGAGATCCTCAAGGGCGAGATCTATCACGAACAACCTTCCGTGCTCTCTCTGATCAGCATAACCGGGCAGCAGGCATTCCTTGCCACCTTTTCGGCCACGCTTCCTATCAGAAGTGATTCAACCGGGTTCCTGCCCCTGGTTCCCATGATTATAAGATCGTAATTCCTCGATCTGTCGATTATATTATCCGACGGGTCGCCGTGTTCGATAATGGTCTCGATATCCGTCTTCAACTCCTCGGCAAGGGTCTTGTAGGGTTTGATGACCTTTTCGCCCATGTCATCAGGTTCTACCCGTTCGGGTTGCTCCATTCCCCTGGGTGTTGGGGTGGGATAATCGGCAACATGCATGACGTCAACCTTGCTTCCCACCATCTCAGCCAGGTCCATTGCCTTGTGAAAGGCTTTGTTTGAAAGTTCGGATCCGTCCACGGGCACAAGTACTCTCTTGAAATCATTCATTTCATTCACTTCCTCTATTCTTTTTTTCTCCAACCAGCATTACCGGAAGATGGCAATCTCTCACCACCTTTTCGGCCACGCTTCCGAGGATCATGTCGGACAACGGGTTTCTTCCCTTGTTGCCCATAACAACAAGATCGAAACCTTCGCTTGCCTTCAATATCTCATCGGCGGGGGAACCATCCTTGATCATGGAATGGATCTTCACATCATTGTTCTTCACCCTTTCCCGGAGATCGCCCATCAGGTTCGATGCGGCTATAACCATCCTGGTCTCGGGAGGTGGGGATGATAGCTTGTAATTGCCCTGAATGATGAGCGGGATCACATGAAGCAAGGTTATCCCGGCTTTCAGGTCCCTGGCAAGGAGAAGTGCTTTTTCAAAGGCTTTGACCGAGGCAACGGATTCATCGACGGGAACCAGTATCTTGTTGAAATTTTTCATATGGGATTCGACCATTCAATTCTTGGTTTTGGACCTGATAAATCTTTGGGCATTTACCTGATGAGGAGTACAGGGCAGCAGCATCTTCTCATCACCCTGTCTGCGACACTTCCCATGATCGCCGATGCCAGGGTTGATCTGCCTCTTGTTCCCATTATAATCAAGTCATGGGTCTTTGACCTCTCGATTATCTCCCTGGCAGCCTCTCCCTTGACCAGTATATCCTCATGCTCAACACTCCTTTCTCCTGCTTTTTCAATGAATTTTTCAAGAATCCTCTTTCCTTTTACAGCCTCCTCCTCCTCCAGATTGGTGTCAATTCCCCCAAGTACCGGAGGTTCAACCTCTATCACATGAACGGTTGTTATCTTTCCGTCCACTCTCTCTGCCAGATCAAGGGTTGTTGTGAAGGCCCTTTTGGATTCATCTCCCTCATCCACGGGTACCAGGATCCTCTTGAATTCATTCAGGTGATTACCCCTCAGATCAGATGTTCGTTCTTCTTCTTCAACCACAGAAGGTAGCTGTGGGCGGCTATCTCCATTACATCTTCTTCCGTACCGCTTCTCTCGGATTCCTTGTCTCCCATATAGACGATTACCTTGTCCCTGAGGGCGTTTTCCAGGTGCAGTAAAGGATATTCCTTCCACATCTGAAGATATTCATCCTCCTTTTTTTCGATCTCGATCACAATGCTGTCCTTGAATGAATCGAGATAGTCCAGTATCATCTTCTTCATTTCCTCGTCCAATTTACCGACTCCGGATATTACAGATCACAGTTCGATCTCGTTCGTCCACAGACCGTGTATGTTGCAGTATGACTCGGCTATGATGGTCCCTTTCTTTTCGGTCCTGAACTTGGCTGTCACGTGCGGTTCGCAGTAGATCGTGCTCGTATCGGGACCCTTCACGGAAGCTCCGTGTGCGGAGAAATTATACTCGCCTATGATGTAGGGGAATTTCTCTCCTTCGGGCAGAAATAGCAGTTTTATGTTTTCGATATGGTGTTCGGTCTTGTTGGGGTGGGATATCTCCTTTCCCACTACGGCCTCCACCTCCACGATCCCGTTCTCGTTTAACTTAACTTCCAGAACCGGAACGTGTTTTTCATTCTTCCAATCGTCCTTTTGCAGTAGTTCCTTCAATTCCGCCATGATTTATCACTTTCCATTGCTTTTATCCGTCTCAATCTTATTCTGGAATGATATATATCTTTGCTTTTCCATAACTTTCACTGTTCTAATCAATCACTATCACATCTACCGGACAAGCGTCCGAGGCTTTCTCCGTACAGGTGACCGCATCTCCGGGAATGTCTCCTTTTGAGGGGCCTCCGTCCGCATACTGTTCCGTTATCGATGCTTTCCCGTCAACGTCTATCTTGAAAACGGCGGGGCATGCTTCCACACATCCTCCGCATGAGATGCATCCGTTCCTGTCTATCGTCACCTTCATTTCATCAACCATATTAAACCTCATTTTAGGGTTATTAATAGTTATTCCATCGGGATTTTTGTTTGCAAAATCAGTAAGGGAAAGTTTTATGAAATGTCTGATCAAGGTTTTCATGGAGGAAATCGAATGGACAGGATCACAAAAGGGGTCTCCATGACCAGGGAGACCATAAATGACGAGTATGATCAGATCAAGAGCAAGGATCTGGGAGACAGGGCATCGGACTTCACCAGTGAATCACTGGACAGAATAGAGAGGTCCCTGAGCAATCTCAATTTCAAGATCAAGGAAGGTGCATACGATTTGGAGAACACCACCAGGGATAAGGTCGATCAGTTCCTGGAAGACATAGATACGCTCAGGGATACCATCAGGTCCAAAAGAGATGAGATCAGGGAGAAGGGAATTCAGGAAAAATCCGAGGAGGTCTTGGAAAACATGAGAAACAGATACGACATGATCTCCTCCGGGATTTTGAAAGAGTGATGTCAATGTCAACCTACATAATACTGAGCAGGCTCTCACCCGATTCGCTCACGGATCCCTCCGAGATCAAGGAACTTGCAAAAAATGTAAACGACAGGATCAAGAAGGAATGCCCGGGAATCACCTGGAAGGAGAGTTATGCCGTGAAGGGCAGCTACGATATCGTGGACATAATCGAGGCGGAAGATGAAAAAGAGGTGGACAGGGCATCCATGATCATAAGGTCCCTGGGCCATGCACAGACCGAGACAATGACCACCACCCCCTGGCACGAGTTCCTGGAAGGGTTCTGATTTGCCGGAACTTCCGGATGTGGAGGTCTTCAGACGCTATATCGGATCCACATCCCTCCACAAGAAGATAATCGATGTGGAGGTTGCTGACGGGAGGATCCTTGAAGATGTCAGCAGGAAGGACCTTGAAGAACTCGAGGGCAACAGGTTCAATGAAACAAGGAGAATAGGCAAGTACTGTTTTTTGGAGGCGGACGGCCAATGGCTGGTAATGCATTTCGGCATGACGGGATACCCGAAATACTACAGGAAGGATAGACCTGACAAGGTCAAGGTAAATTTCGGCTTCGACAATGATTACAATCTGGCCTATGTCTGTACGAGGATGCTAGGAAAGATATCCTTATGCGGGGACCCGGATGATTATTCCGGGAAAAATGACATCGGTCCGGACATACTCGGGATGGATGATGATTCATTCATGAAATTGATCTCAAAGAAGAAGGGGAAGATCAAGGCCGCCCTTATGGATCAATCTCTCATGTCGGGCCTGGGCAACATCTACACCGACGAGGTTCTCTTCCAGACCGGAATCCACCCCGAAGCCAGGGTCTCCGACCTGAAGAGAAATGATCTATCCGAACTCGGGAGAGATATGAAAAAGGTTCTCCATGAGGCAATAAAAGCAGGGGCCGATCCGGAAGAGATGCCTCCGGAATATCTGATTCCAATCAGGGAAAAGGAGAAAAAATGTCCCAGGGACCAGGGGAAAATCGAAAAGACAAAGGTGAACGGAAGAAGCACCTATTTCTGCTCGAAACACCAGAAAAAGTGATCATTCGGCACGGGAAACCGCACGTATAACCTCGAGAACCGAATCGGGATTGACCGATATGGAATCGATCCCGGACCTCACAAGGAAGGCCGCAAATTCTGGATCGTCACTGGGGGCCTGTCCGCAGAAGGATACCTTTCTGTTCCTGGAATGAGCTCTCTCGATCAAAAGCTCTATCATCCTCTTTACGGCCGGATCGTTCTCGTCGAAAACATCCGAAAGGATCTCCGAATCACGATCGGCTCCCAGAACCAGCTGTGTCAGATCATTGGATCCTATGGAAAAGCCCGAGAATCTGTCTGCGAAACTTTCAGCGAGAATAACATTGGAGGGGATCTCCGCCATGACGAATATGTCCATATCATCCGTTTCCATCTTCTCGTCTATCAATCCCAGTATTCCGTCAGCCTCGGCCAGGGTCCTGCAAAAAGGTATCATCATCACAACATTCTTGAAACCCATCTCTTCCCTTGCCTTCCTAACCGCCTCGATCTCGAGTTCGAATGCGGGTCTGTACCTCTCGCTGTTGTATCGAACAGCGCCTCTGAAACCGAGCATGGGATTGTCCTCCTCGAATTCGAAATCCTCTCCTCCGAGAAGATTGGCGTATTCGTTGGTCTTGAAATCGCTCATTCGCACGATAACGGGATCGGGATAGGCCGAGGCCGCCATTCTTCCTATCCCCATGGAGAGTTTTTCAACGAAATAATCCGTCTTTTTATAATATGCCGAGGTCAGTTCATCGATCCTTTCCTTGACCTGGCCGTCTTTCAGATCCATGAATCTTACCAGGGCCATTGGATGAACCTTGATCATGTTGTTGATGATGAACTCCATCCTTGCCAGACCGATTCCCTTGGTGGGAACCTTCCACCATCGGAATGCCGAAGAGGGCGAGGAGAGGTTGATCATGATTTCCGTTTCCGTCTCCGGAATATTGGAGATATCAACCTCCTTTTCCTCGAAATCCAGGATTCCTGAGTAAACATATCCCTGATCTCCCTCGGAACAGGATACGGTAACCTCCTGGCCGTCTCCGAGGGATGATGTGGCATTTCCGCATCCCACAACGGCGGTGATATCGAATTCCCTTGAGACGATCGCAGCATGGGAGGTTCTACCACCGTGGTCGGTTACAATTGCGGAAGCTTTCTTCATTATGGGGACCCAGTCCGGGTCCGTCATTCCCGTAACCAGTACGTTTCCCTCCTCGAATGAATCTATGTCCGAAGCATCCTCTATCACCTGGACCTTCCCCGCGGATATCCTCTCCCCTATTGCGATGCCATCGGTCAGTCTGTCGGATCTCTCCTTGAGGCTGAATGTCTTTAGGGCGGTATCCTTCCTGCCCGACTGCACCGTCTCGGGTCTTGCCTGCAATATGAACAGATCCCCGGAAAAACCGTCCTTTGCCCATTCGATATCCATCGGTTTTTCGTAATGGTCCTCGATGATGCAGGCCCATTCCGCCAGGCGCAGTATATCATCGTCTTCCAGTACAAAGGACCTCCTCTCCTTGACGGAGGTCTCGACTGTCCTGGTTGTCCTGCTGCCGCCTTCGGAATAGACCATCTTGTTCATCTTGGAACCCCGATGCTTTTCAACCAGGGGTCTGTTCCCATTCTTGAGAAGCGGTTTGAATACCATGTACTCGTCGGGATTGACCGAGCCCTGGACAACGGTCTCCCCGAGGCCCCAGGCGGCATTTATGACGACGACATCCGGAAATCCCGTCTCGGTATCCAGGGTGAACATTACACCCGACCCTCCCCTGTCCGATCTGACCATTTTCTGAACACCAACAGAGAGGGCAACCTTCATGTGATCGAATCCGTTCTCCTCCCGATAGGAAATGGCCCTGTCCGTGAAAAGCGAAGCATAGCACCTCCTGCAGGCATCAGTCAGCTCGTCGATCCCCTTGACATTGAGGAAGGTCTCCTGCTGACCCGCGAAACTGGCCTCCGGGAGGTCCTCGGCCGTGGCGCTGCTTCTGACCGCGACATCGATACCCTCGACATCATTTCTCCCGGAGAGATTGAGATAGAATTCTTCCAATTTCTTCCCTATCTCTTCCGGCATGCTGGCATCCAGGAAAAGGGATCGGATGGCCCTGCCTGTGTCGGGAAGCTTTCTCTCACCTTCCTTGTAGAGATCCAGGAGCGAGGATATCCTTTCTGTCAGGTTATTATGTTCCAGAAATCTCCGGTATGATTCGGAGGTCAGGGCGAAACCACCCGGAACGGAAACGCCGATCTCGGAAAGGGATGATATCATCTCGCCCAGGGAGGCATTCTTACCGCCAACCGAGGCCACATCTTCATTTCCAACTTCTTCAAGCCATCTTAACCATTGAGACATGTTATCAGCCATATAACCCTGATCTGAAGGGATATCAAATCTTTGGCCGATAATTACCCGGGAATGGTGGCTCCCTTGATCCCCAATTCCTGCATTCTTCTCGGAAGGAATTCACGGAATCCCTCCTCAAGGGTCCTCGGTGAATACCCCAATTCCTTTCTGGCCTTTTCATTGGATCCCAGATAGGTCACACCAGCAGACACTCTCAAGGTCTCCGGCCGGTAGAATGAGGGCAGATCGAAAATTGAATTGACAGGTACCATCAACCGAGAGGATAGCTTAAGCATCCAGGGACTGGCCCTGATCCCGGGAGGTTTTATTCCCGTGATCTCTCCGGCGGTTTCCATTGCTTCCTCAATCGAGTGTTTCTCCCCGGATATGATGTAGGATTCCCCTGTTCTTCCCTTCTCCATGGCCAGAATGTGACCTTCGGCGATGTCATCAACATGGGCCCAGCACCAGGCAGTTACCTTCGGAAGCATGGGGAGCTCCCTCTTGAGATACCTGTCTATCATTTTTCCGGATAGGTTCTCGTCACCCGGCCCGTATACTACTCCCGGCTGTACTATGACCAGAGGGATACCATCATCCATCATGGGAAGAGCCACCTCGTAATGGGCCTTCCACTTGGTCCTGTCGTATTCGCTGATGTGTTCCCCGTCGTAACGATAATCCTCGCTTACAACCCTTCCTTCAGTGTCCGAGAAGACAGCCAGGGTGGATGTGTAAACCCCCTTGGATATTGACAGTTCCTTCATCACCTCGAGAACGTTTTTCGTACCGCCGACATTGATACTCTCTGCCTTTGATTTGTCCCTGGCACCTACTTTGTACCAGGCAGCCACATGAAAAACACCGTCAACTCCCTTCATTGGTTCATACAGGGTCTCCTTGTCGGTTATATCCCCCTTGAAGATATTTACCCCGCCCTCACTCAACCATTCCGCCTTCTCCGGGGTCCTGACAAGAGCATTGAGCTCATGTCCCCTTTCCAGCAATTTCCTTGCCAGCGCTCCTCCGATGAATCCGGTGGCGCCGGTTATCATATATTTCATTTTACCTCAATTATCAACTTGATTTGTAATTTATTTATTATTTACCTGATATGATAGGAACGGACACCCAAAAGGATTATAAATGCCGTGACCAAGGAAATGTTAAGGATGTGATATAATGGATCTGCAGGAATACTCGATGGAGGATCTGCTCCTGACCGCTATAAAGAGCGAGGAGGATAACTACCAGCTCTACAGCACTTTGAACTCCAAAATGGGCGAGGACGAGATATCCTCCGACCTTGAATACCTGGCAGGAGAGGAAAAGAAACACCGAGCACTTCTTGAGAAGATCTTCTCCAACAGATTCCCGCAAGAGGAGGTAAATGTGGATGAGATAGCCACAGATGTTCCCCTTCCCATGATCGATATTGCACCGGGAAACTATCCCGTGGGCGATCTCCTCTCACAGGTGATGGAGGCGGAAAAAATAACCGCGGATTTCTACTCCTCGTGGAAAGATATTCAGCCCCGGGAGGACAAGGAAATCAACAAGGTGCTTGAAGATCTCTCCAAATGGGAAATGACTCACCACGATATCGTCAAGGACCTGAGGGATAAGAAGAAAAAAAGCGGAAAAAAGATAAAATGGCAAAGATGAAACGATTATGACTTCCCGTCATATGATATCCAATTCACATCGTTTTCCCAAAGTTTGAGACTGTCAAGTTCGACCTTCATCTTCTCTGTTTCAATGAATATCCTTTCCCAGAACACCTTTGCGAGATTTTCCAGGGAAGTGGTCCTTCCCCTCATCTCTTCCATTTCATTGAGGTAATTTCCCCCGAAATGGGAAACGATCCCATCCAGTTTCCCTCTGAGTTTGATTATGTCCATGAGGAATCCGTCCTTGTCGAGTTCAGCTCCCCTGACTATTATCTCCAGTCTGTAATCGTGAGAATGCTTCCTGGATTCCTCTCCTCCCTCGAAAGGGAGTTTGTGTTCCGCCGTGAAATCATATCTTGTCCCGAGTCTGTACATTTGAACTACCTCAATAGGTGATCAATATCTGAATGTAATCTCCCTTTTTCCCCTGAAGGAGATCGTAGGCCGATACCGCATCCTCCATGCTGAATTCATGGGATATCAATCTCCGAGGTTCTATACGGTTTAATCCCTCCAGAACAGTCTTCAATCTCCTCTTGATGGTCCATCTTCCTGAAAGCGACGGGTCAATCGTTGAAACCTGGGAGGATATGATCCTGATCCTCTTTCTGTGAAAGGCGTCCCCCAGTTTCACAAGGCCTTTCTTGTCTCCGTAGTAGGATCCGATCACCAGGCGGGCGGAGAAACCGCTGTATTTCACCGCCGTGTTTATGGCAGCCGTGTTTCCCGTAACCTCGTAGACCAGGTCAAATCCCTCACACCTTGATATGGCAGGATCGAGGTCCTCGGGAGTGATGGATATATGGGCTCCCATCTCTAGGGATTTTTTTCTCCTTTGAGGGTGGGTTTCAACAGTTGTGATATTTGCCAGTGGATGATCCGAAAGCAGACGTGTCAATAACAGGCCCACAACACCCTGACCCAGGATCAGGACCTCCTCACCCATCATGGGCCTCCCGTCCATTATGAGATTGAAAGCGGTCTCCATATTCGCGGTAAATACAAATCTTTCAGGATCGGCATCATCCGGCAGAAAAACTAGGTCCGAAGGTCGGGATATGAAAGAACTCTGGTGTGGAACATATGCAAAAACCTTTCTTCCAACGAGATCCCGGTGGGAGGACCCTGCCTCGATTATCTCTCCCACGGTTGAATAACCAATTTGAAAAGGGTAATCTTTTCTCTGTCCGATCGGATCCTCCTCGGTGAAGGTCCCGCATCCTGGTGAAAATTCTCCTCTGATGAATTTCAATTCGGTCCCCGGGCTTATTGCGGATACGATGGACCTGACCAGGACCTGATCACCGTCAGGTGGAGCCTGGTCTCCGGTGGGAATTGACAATGATCCCGGTCCGTCTACCCTGATCCACCTCTTTTTCATCGATCTCCCATATGGACTTCCAATCAATTATATATTTAGATTTGGGAAGACCCTCTTTAAATAACAGGATATTTTCCCTGAGATATTTTTTCTTCATGGCATGTTCTTGGATGACTTGGCCATACTCTCCAACCCCGTTACAAGATTCCGGTATATTGCCTCACGAGCATTTGAGGTCGGGACAACCTCACTGGCGATTCCGACAGCACCCATACGTTCCGCCGTATTGTGCAGTCTGAAGATCTTGGTCCACTTCTTGACATATTCCGGCCAGATCCTTGCTTCCCTTTCCTCTATCTGCTGATCGATTTGTTTGATCCGGTCTATCTGGGTCGCATATTTTGTCCTGTCTCCGTACAATCCGGATAAAACGGGGTCCTGCTGGATCATGTCTCTCTTGATCTGCCTCTGGATGAGCGGAACGGACTCCATACCCGAGGGTTCAAGGATGGAACCTGTTGCGTGTTCGTCGGCAATGAGCACTATCTTTTCCGGATTGATCTCGGTATCTATGACCACCCAGGCCCCTCCCCTGAGCTCCGCATAGGGAGGTATATAGAGAATCACAGGAAGATCAAAATGGACCAGTTCATCAACGATCATGGCCCCGAACTTCACAATTTCATCGTAGAGGTCAATCTTGCCGCCTGCAAAACCACGCCAGTTCGGGAATATTACAAGCGGTCGCTTCTCATTTTTCATGAACTGTATCCACTGTGAGGTCTTGAAAGCTGAATCGGGATACCAAACCTGACCGAACTGGTTTATCTTCATTGGTGCTGATCCTTCAATCGATGGATCAGCGGGTATCTCCTTTTCCACCGTCCTTGTCTCCACAGTGATGAAACCTACCGGATGGCCGCCTATTGTTGCACGGCCAACATGAACAGTGCTCCCCCATTCCTTCATGGCTTCCTGTGCCGAATCCTCATCGAATACGGCCTTGACAAGCTCCATCGAATCATACGGAGCGGGACGTTCAGCCTCGGCCCTGGGTGGTTCAATTATACCATCCGTCCCAAGCAGCTTGATTGAAATATCCCTGTCAACAGGGTCCCCGGTTCGCAGAACGGGAGATGGACTCCCTCTTTTTTCCGGAACACCTGAAAGCCATGAAAGAACGGTTCCGCACGCATGGCTTTCATCTGCAACGATTTGGTGAGAAACCCCATTCGGACCCATGATATGCGGTCCGCCAAGCTCCCGATTGCTGGAATATACGTCATCTCCTCCATAAAGAGAGTTCAATGCCCTGTATCCGGTCAATATTATCTCGGAGTTTTTGGTCTGAACGATGCGTTTGAGCAGACGGACATTATATGCGATTATTCCGGTGCAGGTATCCGTTACGACTGCCATTGTCGGAACACTGTGATAGGTGAGTGAACAGGCCCGCGCCATCATGGCCGATCCGGAAAGGTTCTCGAAATTTATCAGAGGATACTGTTTTTCTATGGAATCAATAACCCACCGCTTCTTTTTCATTGAATCAACGTCAACGGTTATCGGGTGAGCAGTAAGTCGATTTTTGTAACGATTGTAGGTTGTCTCCGAAACATAGAGATATCGGTCCCCTTCGGATACATTTATGCCGGGCAGGCCGCCGAGTATGGATGTTATGATATAACGGGTTCTGTTATCCGGGTCCTGGTGACCGATAATCAATGGTCTAAGTAGATTGTACCTCTCTTCGTCAACATAGAAAAGGTCCCTTTTCTCATCATATGATAATCTCTGGGTCACAATGGTGGCGAGGCCTATCCTTGCTCCGCTTCCCTCAGCGAAATACACAAAGGGAATACCTTCCTCTCTGGCAATCCGGGCAGCTCCGGAGAAGAGAATATCCTCCTCCATGGACACAGACCCGCCTTTGATCGTCATATCTCCGGAAACAAGTATCAGTTCCCGACCGGATTCCGCCTCGGGTGTCTTAATACGTATACTCCAGGCCACTATTGACAGATCATTCTTACCGGGCGGCCTCTCTGTTGTAATGATATTTTCATCCGGATCGGTCAAGAGTTCCCGGGCGGTCAGGACATCTTCGGGCATCTCTTTTCCGGAAGACGACCATATGCATTCTAGCTTATTTTTAAGGAGTGAAAGCCTGTCATAAACGTATGCCTTGCCTTTTTGACGACGGACAAAGCGCTTTTTGTCCAACGCGGTCATGGGTTTAATCAATTCGCTTATCGGCATCCATGGATTCCCGGAAGGTGATCCATCGGGTTCCTCTTTTTGTCTTATGAAATCATTGTAGGGAAGGATCATCTGGGTATTGCTGTCATCAAAGGTTTCTATCACATATTCCCTCAGTTCCGGCAGCAATCCAGTTGGATTGTCCACAACAATCAACATATCCATACTTCCACCGTCTGGCCGCAGGGAATTCACACGACCGCGGATTTCCGTTCTTGTCAGATCAACATCGGCGTACTCACTCATGTGCTGGTTCATCCGCTTGACGATCTTTCGGAACTCCTCAACGGAAAGATCTATGGGCTTGGCAAATGCCAGATATATCTGATTGTTATGCGACTTTGCACCTGTGGCAGAATACGAAACCCGGAGATGCCTCAATGAGCTGGCGAAAGCCTCCTCTGCCGCAGGGAATGACGGCCCAATGCGAGCCAGGGTTATCTCGGAGTTCCTTATTATGGTTCTAACGAAAATTCGGTTCTCGACATCGGGCAACTCGGGTCCTCTCGGATTGGGGATGCGGTGATGGAAGATATGTATCAAGGGATCTGCAGAGGGTAGTTTCACAATATTCGATTTGAGGGATTCAAGCTGTTTAAGGTCAAGCAGGTAGGCCAGAGAGGGATGAAGGTTTCTGCAAAGGGTATCCTCCTCGTAGGAGAAAGTACCTTCACCTTCGGGCCTGTAGGTGAAAAAACCAGGCATGTGGTCATGGGTAGATTTTACCACGAATGTTACCCTTCTCAGATATTCATTTTCAAGCACCTTGTTTACAATATCTCTCAGGTGTTTCGATAGTCCGTCACTGCTCTTGATCTCGGGCGGCCACTGTATGAGGAGCTCAAGAACATCACCGGTGTGATCGGTTCTCTCGGGATATTCCTTCCAAATCTGCTGAAGACGCTCGTACATTCGGCCAAGGCTCTCAATGACGGTTTCACCGGGTTCCACAAGGCTGACCAGACCCATGCGGTCACTACCGGTATCAGAGTCGTTGAAACGCCATATGTACAGTCGTTTTCCATCCTCGATATGTTCGTATTCGCAGTTCAATCCACCATGACGGCGATATGCACGGAGTATGATCAGCTTCCCAGCAATTTTTCTGGCAAAGCCCGAACCGGTCACAAGATAATCTATCAACTGGGAGAGCATTGATTCGGTTGCGGCCATAACATTCTTCATCAGCTCATTTTGAAGAGGGAGATCACCCGATTCGTGCGCGGCAACGATATCTTCCATAACCTGAGGAAGGTCGATCGGTCTCTCATGAAGGGGATGAATGAGATGTATGATCTCTTCGGCGCGCGTGGAAAGGTCACGGTAATTTTTGCAGTATCCCAGTGAGGAAAGTGTTTCAAGATCGGGTACTATGGATTCGAAATCCATCGAAGTAATTGGCTCCAGAAGAGCCAATAGCACTTTTTTCTTGGTTGACAGGTTCCCGTGTGAACGTGCGAGATCATATTTTTGCGAATCTGTTATTTCACCTTCATTTTCTGCAAGGTCGAGTCCTTCATTCAGGGAGAGAAAACCTTTGAAATACTGTTCATCATTGTAGAAGTCTGATATTGTATCACGAACAAGAGCCAACCATTGTACATCGCTGAGTCTCCTTCTCATATCGGTGAGTTCCCTGATCAGAAGGTCCATGAAATCGTTGGAAAATTGAAAACCTTTCATGACATTGGCAATCACGATCCTGATATCGCCATCATTTATGATCACATCTTCACCATCTTCGCACCATTTTTCAAGGAGCTTTGAATATAGATTTGTGTTATCATGCCTGAAGCTTATTCGTGATTCGGCCTGTTGTTCCTCGGATTGAATGGATAATGCTGTTCGATCCGATTGTTTTTCTTCAGAGAACTTGAGGAGCGGCGTTCCAACTTCCACCATCGAACCTCCATCCACATAAACCTCCGCAATGGATGCTTCTCTCGGTGAAAGGAGAGAAGAAATCATCTTCATGGCTTCCATGGTGATCAGGATATCATCGGATGAAACTTCTTGACCCTCTTTTACTTCCACGGAAGAGATCATCCCCGCCATTGGAGCTCTGAAAACGTCGGGATCAAGATCACGTTCGAATGTTATGGTGTGTCCTCCCACTTCGATATGGGTTATGGATGTCTCATCTGTCCTGTAGACCTGGTAGACGATTCCATCATATTCCATCATGAATCGAGATGGCCCCAGTCGTTCCCAGAAACGAACGGTTATTCGGTCGTCGTCAAGAATCAATTCATATTGCTCATCTGCGATCTCCCTGACAATTACAGTGTAACTATGTCTACCGAATTTTACACGGGTCAGTCCGGTATTTGCGATTAGTCTGGGTGGGATGGAACGGGATGATATGAGATTGGCATGGAATTTTTGCTGTGACTCGGCTTTCTGAAATAGATAATCAAGGATTGCAACCGCCGCAAGGCCAAGTTCCGGTCGGACTTCGGAACTTCCCAGGGATGCACCCTCCTTTGATTGAGCATCATCCAGTCTCTGCTTCAGCCATTTTACATGTATTCCTTTTCCGTCAATGTATTCCGAATCCTGAAGTACCGCGGATGAGAATTGAAGTGTTGTAAGGATTCCCTTGATACGAAGCTTGTTCAGAAAAGCCACCATGTATTGTCTTGCCTTTTCTCGGGTGTGTGCACTTACAACAACATGGCCTATCTGGCTGTCTGCGAAGGAATGAACGGTTCCTCCCTCTCCGAAGCTGAAATACGCTCGAGGGGTATTCGGGCCCAGATTAGGAATATCCAATGTTTGGATGGTTCCGGTTTGAGAACTGAAACCCGCGTTGGGATTTTCAGCTGTTATTCGAACGGAAATACTGTGCTTTCCGGTGGTTAAAGACTCACTAAAACATATCAATTCTTGACCGAGGGGGATTCCCATGGCAATTTTCAACTGCTCCACGACCAGGTCAAGTCCGGGATAAACCGCCTCCGTTGCTATGTGTTCAACCTGCAGTCTTGTATTCATCTCCATGAAGAAGGGATTGCCATCTCTGTCCACCAGGAATTCCACTGTTCCCGCATTCACATAATTTACGGCCCTGGCAGCGGCCACGGCAGACCTTCTGAGGATTTGTCGGGTTGTATCGCTGATAGGAATGTCGTCCCCGCTTTCCTCTATCAATTTCTGATTATGGCGCTGGATCGAACATTCACGCTCACCAAGGGCTATAACTGTTCCTTCGGTATCTCCCAGGATCTGGACCTCCACATGCCTTGATCCCGGATCGGCCGCTTTTTCGATGAAGACCGTCCTGTTTCCGAAAGCTGCGGAGGCCTCCGAAATGGCAGCCTGCAATCCGGATTCGAGGTCCTTGTCATTGGTAATGAATCGAATACCCCGCCCCCCGCCCCCCGCGGTGGCTTTTATCACAACGGGAAGATTGATTTTATCAACGATCGATCTGGCATCTTCAATGGACCTGACCCCTACCTCTTCATAAGCAAGATCAAACAACCTTTCATACCGATACATTTCGAGAGAGGCTGCCTCATTTTCTTCGGATGGTTCCTCTGCCTGTTTTCTTATGTCGGAAAGTGAAATACTTGAACCGTTCCAGGGAAGCATGGGAACCTCTGCCTCTTCCATGATCAGTTTTGACATGATCTTGTCTCCCATCAGACTCATGGCTTCCGCATCCGGTCCGATGAAGACGAGCCCTTCCCTTTCCACTCGGGATGCAAAGGTTGCATTTTCTGCCAGATGGCCCCATCCCACGGCTATCGCGTCGCATTTGTATTTCCTTGCAATTTCAATTACCTCATCCTGATTTTGATAGGTATTCTTGGGTCTGAGCCCCGTGATACGGGCAATGATGATATCCGGTTCCTTGAGGTAGTTGGGACGCTGCTGCGCATCTTCCAGACAATCTCCGACCCAATCGGCATCGGAGGCGATGGCAACGGCCTGAATGAGATTTGGATTCTCACCTCTTGATACCAGGTTGGAAAGGGATGTTATACCCTGAATTATCCTGAGAGCCGAGAGACCGTTGTTCACGATCAGGACTCGGGCGAATGCTTTTTGAGGATCTCCTCCCTTCTTTTCTACCCAGGCCTTGACCGCAGCCAGATTGTGTTTATACACCTCATCGGACAGGAGTGTGTCAGTTGAATCCCGAAGTTTCTGTTCTTCGGCGGATTCGAGCTCACAGGATTTGGGATCATCAGGTTTAGAGGATGCCATAAAATTCACACTTCCATAATGGGCTTGACATTACAGACACTATATGCTAGCCAGTGTAATCGTTCAGGATATAATAATCCAGTGGAAGACTTTCAAGAAAAACTTCAACGATGATAGTATTTTTCTCTTTGAAAATCCTATGTCATTGAGAATATCCGGATGGTTATTTTGTGTAAATTTTGATATTATTTCGGGAGAACACAGAGGAGACGAGACCGGATCCCATCGAAGATCATGTGGAGGGCTATTCGAATACCCTGTCGATGTGGGTTGATATTGTAATTACAAGGGTTTAGGTTGGAGTCCCGAAACCATCTTTTATTGAAAGCCTTGCCATTAATATACACATTAATAAAATGTCCCGGAATAATCTCTGCTCATGGTTTGAAAGCATATCATATCTTCTTCATTGATGAAAAATCGATCGAAGCAGGCTTCGATCGAACGTACAAACCCCGACCACCCCGGACTTGATCGTTATTTTTGTAATCAACAGGATTTAAAGACTGGAATAACTGGGCTTATAAAATTTCCAATATGATGAATAAATTAAATGAACCATGTTCCCCTTAATCACAATCCATGATATCGGTCATTGAAGAGATTTTACCTTATATCGGGGGATTGTGGACATTACCATGGATAATCATCGGGTTGGTGATTACCATGATAATATCGAATATCATCGGTGAGGAACGTGTTCGCAAGGCCATGAAGAAGATCGGACTCGTTCTCCTGTTCGTATTCATTCCCCTCCTGCTATTCAGGATCTTCCTCAACATTGATTTCGGCAGTGAAGAGATCAATTTCGCGGTTGTTACCGTATGTGTCATAACGTTCATGTACCTTTTGTCATACCTTGTGGCTCACCTAAAGGTGAGGGACCTTGCCCTCAAGGGTTCCGAGAGAAGTGACTTCCTCAAGACGATCCTGACCAACCAGGGAAGGAGCGCTGCCTTCGTTGGTGGTGCAATGCTGGCTATCGAGGAGTGGAGGGTTCCAGCAGGTATATACATAAGCCTTGTGGGCATCGGTCTTTTTGCGGTCATCCCGTATATCCTTTCCATCATGCACAAAAAGGAGGTCAAGAACGATGACAAGGATGTTAAAACAATACTACCCTGGTATCTCAGGGCGTATCCATGGTATCTACTTTCGGTGGTCATCGCCGCTGTGGTCCTGCACAAGATTACCGGGGTTGTGGTTTCGGATTTCGGGGACGCTGGCACGATTTTTCATTTCCTGAGTGCGTTGACGGTCCCTGCAGGCCTCTATTACGTCGGTGCTGGAATACATCCCAGGGACCTGAAGTTCGATGAGGTCAAGAAGCTCTTTTTGATCAGGAAAGAGCCGAAAAGAAAAAGGGAGTTTCACTGGATCATTACCAGAAACGCGTTCCTGATAACCCTGATAATCACTCCGGTGGTACTTCTGATTGTGTTCGGTTTGCTGTACTTCACTGACATGATCCCCAGCCAATGGTTCGCCGTTATCATGATCAATTCCATCATGCCGATCACAAGTACCAACATGTTCCTGATACCGTACGGGATCGATCGAAAGGGAACAGCACTTGCGGTGACCTGGACCACGGTAGTTTCTGTTCCTCTCCTGCTGATATTGATACCCCTGTTTTCAAAGCTCTTCATATGAGAGATCATTCGATGAACGGGTCTTCAGGGTGGTTGGTTTGACATCGTAAAAATCTGCGATTTTTACTGTCCAGAATCATTGTTCCAATAATTCCGGATTCCGCACAATCGAAGATTGTGCTCAGGTTGAGCATTGCATATCGTCAATTTCAGGATCGCAATACTCAACCACCTGGACCAATTTCACATCAATAACTGAGGTTCAATCTTCGAAAAATCGGAGATTTTTCAGACCTCCTCGCCTTAAGTTAATTTGGAAATAATCTTCCACTCGGAGGACCCCTACGTCAACGACATTTACTATGTATGGCTTGACCTATGGTCCAGTCATACTAAGTGTCGGGGACGGGGTTTTCATTGTCCTATACAATACCACCCCCCACGGGGTTTGACATCGAAAAAATCGGAGATTTTTCCTGCATTGAGAGGACCTGTATCATCTGTAATATGTCCTCTCAACGACCAAGGTTCAAACCCCGGACCACGACACAATATTCTCAACCTATCTGCTCTGCAGATAGGTTATAAGTGTCGGGGACGGGGTTTGAACCCGCGACCTCCGGATTTCTCCGGGTACTTGGGAGCTCACATGTAATAGCCGCAAGGGCCCCTATGAGTCCGGCGCTCCACCAAGCTGAGCCACCCCGACATGAATAAAAATACAGGGCTCAGGTCAACTGAACTGGGAGATACCATTGTTCTACTTAAAGATTATTTAATAGAAAATAGGCCAGACGTGGAGATCCGAGCAACCATTACATACAAAAATATTATACATCCAGTGATCATCTCAGCTTCGTGCAAAGGATCCTCTTAATTTTTCCAATCGTTCTGATATTCATGTCAATTTCCGGTTGCACGGAGGACCTCGAAGGGACCTTGAAGCCGGACCTCGAGATCGAGGTCCTGCAATCCGAACACAGAAACGAGACCGAGGAAGGATACCTTCCCACATCCGGAAACACCTGGCTCTACCTTACCCTGAATATAACAAACAACAATGAGGAAGGATCGGTCCCCATCACAGCTTACCATTTCTTCTTGATAAAAGGGGATGACGAGGTCTGGTGCAGGGGATTCGAGGGAGACGGGGAACCGAATATCTCACCGGAAGATACAGAGGAATTCATCATTTACTTCGAGATAAAAATCACCTCGACCTTCGACCGACTCGAATACAGGAGGACCCTGAAAGATCCTATCAGAATCGAACTCTAGAATCTCGGCCCACCAGGTCTTCTCTGAGGTCCTCTTGGTTCGGGCCTTCTCCCGGGTCTTTCGGGAGGACCTCTTCTCTCAGGAAGACTGCCTCTTCTAACATCTCTGTCATGGGGCCTGTAATCGTACTTCCTCCTGCCGCCGATGCTCTCTATGGAGGCATCCTCCGGCCTTGCCTTCGGTTTGGTGAAGATGAACAGCAGCGCGACTATGATGATGGCTATAAGTATCAGCACGGCGCCCACCATTATCTCCCAGCCGCTTCTTTCATCATCCTCATCATCGGGAATATCAATGGGGCCCATGTTCATTATCTCTATTTCCTGGTCGGCGATATTGGTTGCATTCACTTTCAAGGTACCCTGGTCACCCGGATCAAGTGCAAGGGGTGGAAGGTCTACATAGGAATCCGGGTCAATGTTCAGCGTTGTCATGTAGATTATCTCATCATCAAGCTGCACCGCAACGGTCATTCCGTTCACGGGTCCCGATCCGTTCAAATATATCCTGACGAAATACCTGTCGCTGTCGTCCTTTCTCAGCTGGAAATCAAGGTTCTGTGAGAGGGAGAGAACATCCACCAAAAGGCTGGCCTGGGCTATGGGCATACCGTTGTGAGATCCGGTAATGGTAATGGACCTGGACCCGGTAAAACCGGGTTCTGCCTGGACTATGATATTCTTGGTATCCCCGGGCCTGATCGGAGAATCAATCATGATGCTGAGTCCGTTTATCTGGTTCACGGACAGTTCAATCTGATCGTAGGCTTCCGCCCCTACGAGAGTGATCTGACTGGTTCGCGTATTCCCTCCCTTGTCGTATAGAACAAGTGTTGAAGGCTGAACCGATATGGAGAAACCACCGCCTGCAGGTACCACCCTGACAGTAACCTCCCCCGATCTCTCCATACTTCCGACAGTGACCGTGACATTCAATCTGAAGTTCCTCTCCCCCCTGGAAAGCGGATCGAGAACCACAGGTATCTTCAGGGACTCTCCCTGTTCAAGGGTCTGGAACCTGTCGTAGATAACATCCACGAGGTCCCCTCCGGTGATATCCACCACCAGATCTCCGGCCACACTTCCCCTCGGGACAACCTCCACATCGAACTGCTGGGTTGAATCAACGTCAACCTCCACGACCTCCTGGGGAAGAATGAGATCAAGACCGTCCTCCTGATGGTAGAGCATCTCTATCCACCCGGCAAGATTTGCCAGCATTACCTCGTTTCCTTCATGCCGATCCGTCACATCCGCGACCTCTACCCCGGCAAATTCCAGTCTTATGTCCTCTGCCTCCGTCTTCCAGGCTGTTTCAGCAATTATCTCGCCTTCGACCTCGATGACCTGGGTAACGATGTTGTAATAACCGGTGACCATCGCCTCGTCACCATCGTTTGCCGGATTGAAATCGCCAATTGCAAGGCCCTCGATAGCGGAGCTCTCTCCGGCAGCGGTCTGAGCCTGGAAGACATCCTTCCTCTCGAAAACACCGCCGGATTCCCAGAACACCCGGCACCAACCTGACAGACCCGCGGTGATCAACTCGTTTCCCGCATGACCTGACCAGAATTCACCCAGCCTGACATTTGCTATGAGATTCTCCTGATTCCTGAAGAGAATCTGCTGATCCCAGTTTGTGCCGTTTCTGTGGACCTGAACAAGAGAAGAATCGGTCCCGCCAAACTCGTTCCATCCCGAGGTTGTAATGTAGATCTCATCTCCGGATTTGGTGGAATCGGCATCACCCACATCGATGGCTTTTACAGCGTCGGGAACCTCTATCTCCACATAATCAAAGCCCGATCCGGTCCTGTATACGTATCTCAGATACCTGTCGGGTTCGATCTGATCGTTTATCATGGACCCCAGCAATATCTCGTCACCGGGTGCCGGATCAACATCGGCCACCTCGATGTCGAATATCCGAATTTTTTTGGTATCATCGTACATGGGATTTGTATGAATGATGGTATGTGTCCAGAGATCGGATTCCCTGTAAATGGCATATAAATTACCGGAGTATCCTCCCACGAGAATTTCGGGTCCTTCATTTTCATCCAGAACATCGGCTACCACAAGATCGAAGAGGCCCCTGTCTGTCCCCTGTGGCCCCTCTTCCTGCCAGATGGGAAGTGCCCTCAGACTTCCGTCGGGTTGAGGATCGATCATGACCACGTTTCCCGAAAAGTCGCAGAAGGCCACTTCCGTCTCACCGTCTCCATCCAGGTCCCCGGCGCCCATTCCTCCGCTCAGCGATCTTGTAGAATTGTAGATTCTCTCCGATCCGAAATAACCAAGAGCCCCGCTCTCCTCCTGGCCGCTGACACCCGGAAAAGCCCCCAGAAAGAGGATTACAACCATGAATAATGCAATTTTCAAATCTCCGGACAATAATCTCACCCGTTTACATCGACCGCGTCCCTATATTTATATATTTTTTGATCCGGTATACCGAGCCACAATGCCGCCACCAGTGTACCGGAATATTCAAAAAGGGAACGGACCGATTATTAAACGGAGGGTCCCCATAGGAACCGCAAGGAGCCTGGCAGTGGTCGCAGCCGGTCTCCTGGTCCTTATTGCAGGCTGCATTGTTGCAGTCTACAGGGACCGGGAGATGGACCGGGAAACCGAACTAGGATCCGAATCCCGGACCGCTTTGCCCGTTCTTATGTCCTCTTACGGCGGGACCTCGGGAGCACTCTCCGTCGATGAGATGCTGTCCGATCCGGAAAGGGTGTCCGAGATTGAACCCTTCGAAGGAAAGGTGGCCAGGATCAGGTTGATACTCCCCGATGGGGAAGAGATAACCGTCCTGGTACCGGACGAGTCCGCCTTCGGATCTCATCCAAAGGAAAGGGAAAACATGCATTCGGAATTCGTGCCTGTGGAGCTATCAAGCGCAACTGTGATCCCGGGAAGGATCGAGGTGACTCTGTATGGATGAAAAACCTCTTGATCTGAGGGCGGAAGACGAAGGCGGAAGATCCTTCAGACTTCCGATGAGAACCGCCATCTTCATGGCCCTCACACTTGCCGCAGCCGGAATACTGGTAGCGGCTGTCCTGCCCGAGATCCTGGAAGATCCGAAAGAATCCGGTATCGATCCGTATTCCACCCCCCTAAGCGTGGTTCTGTCTTCAACCGTCGAAAGCATGGAAGTGGATGAGAAACAGTACAGCGACCTTTCCGTTCCGACTGCCTATTACATACTGCTATCAGAATCCGATTCCAACATGTCAGGGACAGATTCATTAATGTCTGGATACCTTAATTTTATCTTGGGAGATGATACGCCTTATGAACTGACCATTTCCTCCGGACAGGGCTGGTCCTCCGAAAGGAGCCATACCATATCCAATGCCGGACCGGAGGAGATTCAACCGCAGTCCGCAAGCCAGGATGTGATTGTGGACATTGTTGACGGTCAGGAGGTGTCCATCAACTTCGAACTGAAGGTATGGGAGGTCCAGGATGAAGACTAAAGACATAACAGCCCCCGTGATCGCCATGGTGATAGTGATGGCAATTGTTGGAGCAGGTGCGGTTTACATTCTTACCAGCGGGGAGCCCGAAACCGACCCGTCACCTGTTGAACTTGGTCCTATCACCCAGAGGATGTCATCACTGACAACAACACTCTCCTCCGAAAGGGGTTCGATCCCAATCGATGAATTCCAGGAGGAGATGGAAGGCAGGTTATCCACCTGGGTTTCCAATTCCAATCCCCTCGTTCCCGGTTATTCCGTTGAACTGGAATCACATGACGTTGTGGTCACCGAATCACTACTCTCCCTTGACATACCGCTTCCCTCGTCTGCCATGGAAAGATCGGATGGAACTCTGATGCCCGATCACAGGATGTTCGGGTCCTCCGGGTCAAGGTCCATGGTACCCTCCGTCAGGACGGATGTTGTTTTGACCCTCGCTCTCGATCCCCAGAACGGAGGGTATCTTCGATACGAGGTTATCTCATATTCCACAGAGACCGTTGACCCCGAGAGAGCTCTTTCATCCCTGCTGAATATGCTCGAAGATGATACCAGTTCATGGTATTCCAGATTCGCCAGGGATATGGAATACATTCTGACTTCCCTGGTCAGGTTGAGGGCCGCAAATGGAGTCGGAACGGAATTCTCGGACTCCTATCTCAATCTACTAAACGGTGGTGACGTTGAACTTGCAGCGAATTTCGCCCTCGCATCGGCTTTGACAAGGTACACCGGTAAGGTACCCCCTAACCTGGCCTCTTCAATTGACGAACATTTCTCCAGGCTTCAGTTGAAACCGGTTATGAATCCGTCGGGAAACAGGTTGTGGGGAACCTCGGAGACCGAGAATTACAGGGATTATATGACCCTTTCCAGAAACAGTCCCCAGAGGAGGACCGCAGAAGACCTTCTTTCGCTTCAGAACACCTTCGGACACTCGGATACAGCGGATCTGTTCCTGAGATACCTCTATCTGGACAGGACCGGAAAAACACTCGGAAGGACCGAAGCACTTGATTTCCAGTCAACCCTGAAGGAGAGCCAGTTGCTGAATCCAAGACAGCCAACAGACGAATTCGATCCCTATTCTCTCGAACACCACCCATCATTCCCATCATACCAGGGGATGGATGTGATGAGTTCACGATCACTCCTGTCCGGCAACAGGACACTCGGAACAATCAAACCCACATTCGACACGGAATTCCTTGTCCTCGGAAAGGACCTTCTTGTAAAGGGAATTCACGATTACAATGCCTGGTATACCAATGCCAATCTCTCCCTTTCCGACGAGGATCTCATAGCCACCGGAAACGGGAGCCAGATCAATCCAACAAGATGCGGAGCAATACCCCCTCCCCCGCAGCCTCCCAATCATGATTACAGGATACAGTGGGACCTGGATATCCAGGGAACCTTCGAAGTATCCGCGGATTCCGTGGGCTGGTCAGGTAACACTTATGATCCCTCAAAAATCCAGCGTACCATCAATTTCTCTTTCCCCGCAAGAATATACTCGGGAACGGGTACACTGGTGGACGAGGGATTCGAGGGCCATCTCAGAAACATCAACACCGGCAAGCAGTTCTACACGCCCATCTCCACGGGCTGGCTCATCACCCCCATTGCCAATGCAACAGAATACTTCGAATCCAGGACCTGGCCCGAACTCAAAAATGCATTCGGAGCATTGACATCACTGGCAAGAAGTTCCGGGTGGGCCGACGAGAACCTCCAGGCTCTGGAATCCAGACAGTCCATCCATGCCTCCTCCATGGCAGCACTCTCCTCGCTGGAATCCTGGATGGAGAACAGCGATGCCCGGGAAGATCTTCACATATTCCACAACAACAAGATAAGGATACCCGGCATAGACATCAATGATCTGGGTCCTCTCAGGATTGACGGCCATCAACTTCATTTCGGCTATTCTCTGGCAAGGGACAGGATGGAGATAAAATCCGATCTTCCCCAGGGCAGACTCTCGATCATCCTGGGACCTATCTCCGGCGGCGATCTGAAGGTTGAAGCGGAGGTTGAACTCTGGTCGGGAACCAGAATTGAGCTTGACATAGACGACGGCACCTTCTCCCTCCACGGCAATTTCGACGGATACAACGTTAATGAGGGTTCCAAGATTCCAAAGCAGCCAATTGATACCCTTCTAACCACACTATCGATGTCTTCCATCAGTTCTCCCGAGATGAAAGTTGAGATCCCCGACAGACCCTCCCCCTACATCTCTCCTGAAGATATCCCGGATATGTCGGATCTCGAGGTCTATGCCTCGGTCGTCCTCCTCGGGGATGAGACAAATGATCTCATGGACGAGGTCCCGGATACATACGGACACGGCGTGAAAACCCTGTTCGAGAGACTGGTTCCCCTTGCCGATGATAACCGGCTATCCATTGGCATCCGCATCCGGTTCGAGGGAAGCACCCTTCCGTCTCTTTCCAGGTCGGTTGTATTCACCTCCCTCAATGCAGATGACCTCCGCGGTCTGGAAAGGATGAACCTGATAGACCAGATCATACTGGATACGATTATGGGCGCGAGAATTCGAATACCCGGTGTCATCGGAGAGGAGGTCCTGCTTCTCGAAGAGACCCCTGCATGGTCCCTCCATGTTCCCGGAGGCTTTACCCAGGGCTACGTAATGACAGCGGTTCACGTATCACCGCTGGGTCAGGCAACCTTCTCATATTTCGCTTCCGAAGATCCGGCTTCAGCGGTGGACAACTGGATAGTACAACCCGGGGAGACTCCTTCACCCCTGTGGTAAAGCCTTTTTCAGTATCGAATCGATCCTCTCCCCTGATGTGCCAATGTAATTGGTCGGATCGAGTCTATTTTTCAATTCATCTTCGTTTAACAATAAGGTTATCCGTTCATCTTCGAGAAGGGCCTCGAGGTAATCCTTGCCCTGATAATGGGCCATGGCCGCTCTCCTGGTAGCCTCATGGGCATCCTGTCTTCCCATACCTTTCTCGCACAGTGCCATGATCACGGATTCGGCCATGATCACATCCCCCGCTTTTCTCAGGTTGTCTGCGATCCTGTCCTCGTTGACTATCAGGTTCTTTATCACACCCGATATCTTGCTCATGATATCATCGGCCAGTATCATCATGTGGGGAAGGATGAATCTCTCTGATGATGAGTTGGACAGGTCCCGCTCGTTCCACTGGACACCGTTTTCGAATTCGGGTATCAGGAATCCCCTGAGGGTTCTTGCGAGTCCTGTTATGTTCTCGCAGGTTATGGGATTCCTCTTGTGGGACATGGTGGAGGACCCCACCTGCTTTTTGGTATCGAAGGATTCCTGGAGCTCCCCGATCTCCGGCCTCTGAAGGGTCCTGATCTCGGTTGCTATCTTTTCTATAGTTACCGAGAGATTGCAGAGCGCGGAGAGCAGTTCCAGCATCCTGTCTCTCTGGACGATCTGGGTTGCGGCTTCCTCGACTCCCAGCCCCAGGTCCTCCATCACTGCCCTCTCGATATCCAGACCGTCATCACCGAGCGCCGCACCTGTCCCGACAGCTCCTGACATCTTCCCCACAAGCAAGCGTGGCCTCATTTCCTTCAATCTGTTCCTGTGCCTCATGACCTCAGCAAGCCAGACAGCCATTTTCATGCCAAGGGTTATGGGGATGGCAAACTGCCCATGGGTCCTGCCCACCATTACAAGCCCCCTGTATTTTTTCACTTTTTCCGAGAGATTTCCAATCAGAGAGGATATTCCCTCATCGAGTATATCCAGACCCTCCCTCATCTGGATGGCAAGGGCGGTGTCCACAATATCATACGAGGTAGCTCCCAGATGTATGAAGTTTCCTGCATCGTTTTCGCAAACCTCGCCATGAGCATGAACAATTGCCATGATATCATGCCTGATCTCGGATTCGATCTCGTCCACACGATCTATTGAAACAAAATCAAGTGATGCTTTTTTTGTTATCTCGGCCGCAGCTTCTTTTGGGATATTCCCGAACCCTGCGTGAGCCCTTGCCAGGGCCGCCTCCACCTCAAGGCACCTCGAGATCCTCGAGGCATGGCTCATTACTTTTTTCATGACTTCTCTTCCGTACCTGTGATCCAGGGGACATACGGGCTCCATGCAGGCTCACCTGAAAACATGGAAGTGATATCTTTGACATATATCTGTCGCAGAATCTACAATTGAGAGGCATGTCCAAGCATGAGACCGAGGGATATCCTTGAAACCTCTCTCTTGAAGGAATCCCTGTCCAGACCTTTCAGGAGAAATCCTTCCACATGAAGATTATTATTCCTGGCTTTCACACCGATAAAGACCGTACCCACCGGTTTCTCCTCTGTTCCGCCACCGGGTCCCGCTATTCCGGTAACGGAAAGTGAGATATCAGCTCCGAGGAGCTCCTCCAGTCCGGCAGACATCTCTCCAGCGGTTTCCCTGCTGACGGCTCCTTTTTCCTCTAGTGTGGTCCTTTTTACTTTTAGAACCGAGATCTTCACATCGTTCGAATAGGCAACCACAGATCCCAAAAAACAATCGGAGGCCCCGGATACGTCAGTAATGGAGGAAGCTATGTAGCCCCCGGTGCATGATTCGGCGGTTGCGATCTTCAATTTTTTCTCCCTGCACAAAGCGATGAGCTCCCCGTAATTCATTTGTCCCCCTTCCCGGCGAGGTCCCTCACCCTATCCACTCCATTTATGAAATGTATAAACGCTGCCACTTTAGAGGGAACGGAATCATTCCAATCCTCTTTCGAAACCATCCTGGCCCGGATGCTGCTTCCCGAAAGATCGGTTCTGTCTATTAGCGGTGTTGATCTGACCTCCAGACCCCTCTCTTCGAAGAGCAGCCTTGTTAGGGGATTGTTGGAAAAGACAACATCCACTTCCGGGACATAGGATAGTACATGGTCCACCCACACAGCATACCTGTTAACATCCCTCACCGGAACAGGGAGAACTCTATCCCCCCAGCCAAGTTCGTCCATAGCTTCCCGGATCATCTGGATACGCTCACCTGCCGTGAAAGGGTTATCGGGAGTGTGGGAGCATTCCGCGGATCCTATCACCACTATCAATGAATCAACCTGTTGGAGAGCACTGTTGATTATGGATGCATGTCCCTTGTGAAAGGGCTGGAACCTGCCGATGAAGAGACCCCTCATGATACGAAGATATGAAGGTCTCTATTTCATATTTTCCAACAAAACCAATAAAAGGTCCCTCTTCCTTGACAATTGCATGAGGGAGTTCAGGGTATTGCTCGCTTTCATCCTGCTACCGGTTATTTCCGGAATCGCTTCCGGTAACTCTCCTCCTGAAAGTATCATCATAAACGGCATTCCCGAGGACGGAAGAATAGAGAATCCCCTCAACGCCTCCGTTTCCTTCGAGGATCCTGACGGTGACAATGTTTCCGTTACATGGCTTATTGACGGAGAGGAGGTCGGAACCGGTTACAACATCAGACGCTATGTCTACCCCGGAAAGCATAATCTGACTGCCGTCCTCGACGACGGCAACGGGAGCGTGGTCCGGGTATCGAGGACCCTGGATCCGATACCGCCTCCGGGATGGAGGGATAAACCAGACAATCGCAGGAACGAGTTGATCTTCTGGGTGATTTTCGGTTCAGGCGGTGTCATATTCGCCCTTTCAGCTGCCTGGATATGGCTGAAGAGGGAAAGCGGAACATGACTGGACAGGCCGATATTATCAAAGTCTGATTCTATCACGGCTAAGGTTTAATAATTTCGAAAAAATCTTTCGGCGTGGCTGGCGGAAAGGTGGATAAAGGAAACATTGAAAGAAAGAAGCCTGTTTTGATCGTTCTTGGCTTGCTATTACTGGTACTTCTACCACTGGATCTAATTGGCGGTCATCTGATGGGTACTTATCTCAGCGATGAGCTTAACTCCAAAAACGATGGGGATCTCGAGGGTTTGCTGGGTGACCTGAAGACCTCCATAAACATGCATCTGGTGGTGCTTGACAGCCTCGAGGCATTCATGTATTCCGGGGATCCCGATTCCATACTGGACAATCATCTTGACAATTTCACCACGGTCATAATGGAGAAAACTCCGGCAATCGAAGGATGCATAGTTTTGAAAGAGAGCGGTGAACTTCACGGAAGTCTTAGGAATACGAATGTTGATTTCGACAACTGGCAGCTTCTGGCATCGGGATTTCCCGACGTACTGGAAGGGATCCAGACGATGAGAGAGGAGAGAAGGGAAGTAATGATGGGTCCTTTCCTCTTCAACGGTGACTTTCCCATTCTTGTTGAGGCAAAGCCATTCTACGTAGAGGATTCCCTGTGGGGATTCACGAGCGTCGTGGTCAATCTAACGGATATTTTCAGGGAACACGGTCTTCTGGATGATGATTTCGGATTCGAGGTCCAATTCATCAATCCCAAAGGTGTTACATTCTTCGGATCCGAGGTAAAAAACAGCTTGTCAACAATTGAAAAGGATCTCGATATCAACGATGCGGTATGGAAAATAAGAGCCAGGTCCAAAACGAACTGGTTCGAGGAATCTTCGGCAATAATCATTACGTTTTTGATCGGAGAGCTGGTTATCACGATTTTGATATCTACTATAGTCTATGTCACAGCAAGCCAACAGATAAATTTGAACTCGCTTGTAGGCCAGAGAACAACAGAACTCAAGGAGAGGTCAAAGTCCTTGACAGAGGAAGTGAGTATACGAAAGATATCGCAGAGGAAACTGTTTGAAGCAAACAGGCAGTTGGAGGATTCCCTCAGGGAGGTCAATTGCCTTCTGGAGGTATCACAGCTCCAGCTGGAGGGAAAGACCAGATTGGAGGATGTCCTGATCAGGGCCTCCGAGATCCTGGACAGATCCATGCTGAAGCAGAAAAAGATGTCATCCAGAATAAGGGTGAATGAGGGAGAACACATGGCATTCCCCATGGAAGGCAAAGTCGTATACGGATCCGGAATACATACCAAGGGAAAGGTAACCGGTTATATAGAAGTGCTTCATCAAGAAGTTCCGCAAGTGCAGGAACTCGATGAAACCGAGAAGAAAACAGTTGATTCGGTGGCCACGATAATCGGAATGATCCGGGGGAGATGGAGGGCTGAAAGGAGGGAGGAAGATGCGAAAAAGGAGGCGCAGTTCTATCTCGATCTCATGAGCCACGACATCAACAACCTTCATCAGGGGATCTTGGTCAATCTACAGTTGATCGAAAAGGGAATGATCCAAGGAGCGATGATCACCAAAGTGGTGGGTAATTCCGCGGACCTTGTAAGAAGATCCATAAACCTCGTGAGAAATGTGAAGCTGCTTTCGGTGATGAAGGATTACGAGAAACCCCTCACAACAATAGATCTCGGTTCCTCCATGGAGGAGGCTGCAAACGAGGTGAAACTGGCATTCCCCAAGAGAGAGGTCAAGGTATCTATCAAATTACCAGAGGAAGGAATCAAGATACTTGCGGACAAGGTTGTGGAAGAGGTATTCATCAATATCATCAACAACGCGGTAAAGGTCCAGGAAAAGGATCCCGCCATCGTTGAGGTGGAATCCAGGACAATCAAGGATAAAGTGCTGATTTCCATCTCGGATCACGGACCGGGGATAAACGATAACGACAAGGGCAATCTGTTCGAAAGACACAACAAAAGCATCAAGGACAAATCCCTATCCGGCCTGGGCCTGTCCCTGGTCAAGGTCCTCATGGACAGATACGGAGGAAGGGTCTGGATCTCGGACCGGGTGGAGGGTGACCATACAAGAGGCGCCTGTTTCAATCTGGTATTCAAGCGTTTGAACAGCTAAAACATCGAAAGGAAGAGTTCGTAGAACCTGCTGTCCCCTGTAAGTTCGGGGTGGAAGGAAGCTGCAAGGAGATTGTCCTCCCTGGCAAGCACCATCTTCTCATCAAGGGTGCCTATGACCCTGCAATTTCCCCACACTCTGGTTATTAGCGGAGCCCTGATGAAGACCCCGGGATATCTGCCCAGGCCCTCTATGTCAACTTCTGCCTCGAAGGATTCCCTCTGGGGTCCGAAAGCGTTCCTGTCAACGGCCATATCCATCAGGCCCAGAAGCTCTGTCCGGGTCCTCTTGACCAGAAAATCACCTTCCTTTGCAAGTAGAACACACCCTGCACAGGTTCCGAGTATGGGGGATTTTTGATCGTTGAGTTCCTCTATCCTGTCCCTCAACTGAAATTTTGTCAGCAATTTGGAGATGGTTGTGGATTCTCCTCCGGGAATGGAGATTCCGTCCACCTTTTCAAGGTCCGCCGGCCTCCTCGCCCATACAGCCTGTCCCTTGATGCCTAGTTCCCCGAATGCATCCTCGAAAGCGTGGATGTGTTCTTCAACATCTCCCTGGAGGCCGATAACACCTATGCGGACCGAGTCCATAAAAAGGGAATTGAATCGGAGTAAATAAAATCGTTGGAGTTCGGGAAGTTCTATCCATGAGATGCATTAATAATTGTATACTAAGCGTAGAAATTGCACTTCATCAACAGTAATATTAATTAGTACCGTAATTAATCAATGACGGGTTTAATTGTCATGAGATCATTACTATTATTCAAGAAAGTAACAATTTTCATCATTTCAATTTCTCTACTTTCATCTATTCTGTTATTCGAATTAATCCATTTGGACTCTGAAATTCCCACCGGATCCGCCTTAATATCCACCACATTAACGGAAAAATGGAACGAGACGGATGATATAATATTCATTCACCACTCCTGTGGAAGTAATTGGTTGAAGGATGGATTGCACAAGGCATTGCTTGCAAAATCGTACATTGATGAACGTAATGATATCGAATATGATACAGTTGTATCAAATGACTCCGGAAGACCTTCGTCATTGGGATCGGAACCAGGAGACAATACAAACATGAATCATTGGATACTCTGGTTCAATGATTATTTGGATAACTTGAAAACATTCCGTTGCTCAAATGGAGAAAACAGGATTATAATGTTCAAGAGCTGCTTTCCGATAAGCAATATCTTAAGTAACGGAACCGAACCGGGATCTCCCTTCAGCTCAACAAGGACAATTTCTAATTATAAAGCAGTATATAGATATTTCAACAATACCAATGGAAAATACACAAGGAATTCAATTAATTATAAACCGCTGGAACAGATCTTTGCAGAAAATCCAGATTTCCTTTTCATTCCCGTTACGGCCCCACCAAGACACTACGGTCCTAATGATGCAACAAATGATAACCAAGCCCGTAGAGCAAGGGAATTCAACAACTGGCTAAAGAAAGACTGGTTGAATGATTACAATGAGAGGAATCCCGGTCTTCATAATGTGGCGGTATATGATTGGTTCGACAATCTATCCTATCCAAATAATCATTCATCCCATCCAAACAGATTGAAAAAGGAGTTCGGAGGATATAATGGTGACTCACACCCCAATACCATGGCAAATAAGGCGTCTACGGTGGATTTTTCAACGGGAACGGAAAATTTCATAGATAAAGCCTGGAGGATGTTCAATTCCACCTCATCTCCTCATCAGTGGCCGATGGAAGGAGGAGATAATGGAAGATCGGGGAAGATTTCAGAAAATGTGACAATTCCGGTAGGCAGAAAATACTGGAATTTCTCCAGTGGAGGGGAAATCACAGGTTCTCCCAATATTGATGAGTATGGTACGATCCATTTTGGGTCGAATGATTCCAAATTCTATGCGATCTTCCCAAACGGGACCTTGAAATGGTCATACACCTCAGGAGGTAGGATAACCCGATCACCTGCCCTTGGCCAGGAAGGAAGGATTTATTTCGGGGCCAATGATGATAAAATCTATGCTTTGGACAGGAATGGATCATTGGAATGGAATAAAACTCTCGATTCCAGCATCAATTCCTCATTGGTTATCGATAATAGCTCCAGAATCCTCTTAACAACGGTCAACGGGTATGTAAGGAGCTTACACCAGAACGGATCCGAGGCCTGGAACCATTCCACGGAACATGATCACCTATCATCCCCTGCGATCGGACCCGAAGGAGATATCTACATAGGTGCCGGTAACGGTTCGGTCATCAAACTGGATGATTCGGGTTCACTTCAATGGAACGACACTGTAGGATCGGGAAAGATGTTCGATCCTAGTGTGGATGAAAATGGAAATATCTTTATCGGAAGCGATAACGGTTTCTTGTATTCATTATTTCCCAATTCCACTTTGAGATGGTCCTATAAAGTTGGTTATAATGTTATATGTTCTCCCTCGCTAGACGACGACGGAAGGATAATATTCGGTTCAGATAACGGCAAACTTTATTCTTTACATTCTAACGGAACCCTTGATTGGACCTACCATACCGGGGGAGCAATAATTACCAAACCCATCATAGATAACACATCCAATATCATATTCGGATCATTGGATGGAAAGGTATACTGCATTTCCAAGAACGGGACCAAGAACTGGGATGTGGATACAGGATATCCGATACAAAGCTCTCCTGCAATGGATACCGAGGGGAATGTCTATATCGGTTCCGACTCCAATAGTTTGTATTCCATCGGTAAAAGTCATCCGGACCGACCAACAAACCTGACTTATAGAAATGGATCTGGATGGATAGATCTCTCATGGAGTGCGCCCATTGACAATGGTGGGATGCCAATTACAAATTATTCAATATACAGACAGATAGGACAAGGAAGTTTAGACTTAATTGGGTGGACAAGTAATTCAGGGACCTCCTACAATGATACCAATATAACAGTAGAAAACACGTTCTATTATTTCGTTAAAGCCCATAATATGAAGGGATCTTCAGCATTTTCAAATACCCTCAAAGTCGACTTGATGCGACCTATTTTCCTGAGGGATGGTTCCGATACCGTGGCTTATACAGGCAACGATTTCCACTTTCTGGTCCGGTGCAAAGACGATTCGCCGTCAATGGATCTGATCACAGAGTACTGGTTTGGGACGGGTTCGCATACGAAAATGACCATGTCCGGATCGGAAAATCACAGTCTGACCATCTCGATACCATCGAACTCCACCTCCACCCTTCATTACATATTTCATGCAAAGGACAAATACGGTAACCGAAACCAAACATCACAGAGAAATGTCACCGTCCAGGATGACGATAACCCAAAAATATGGAGCGATTCCACACCGTCATTCGGTACTACTGGAGACTCGATCATTTTTTCGATAAATGTAACTGACAATGTGGAAGTGAAAAACGTCTTTGTTGAATACTGGCAAGAACCAAAATCACCTAAAAACTCCACAATGTCAAAAACCTCCGGAAACTATACCTTTACCATATCAGTCCCATCAAATTCTACATCATCTATCTCATACCGTTTCGGTGCAGTGGATGATTCAGACAACTGGGCTATCTCAAAGTCGTCTTCTGTAAAAATTTTGGATGATGATAAGCCTGTGATCATCAACGACAATACATCAAATTCAATCACCACTGGTGAAAACATTACGTTTATGGTAGAAGTTGATGACAATATAGGGATTGGAGGAGTGCACGTTGATTACTGGTTTGCCCCTGGACAGAATACTAATTCCACAATGGTGGGTTCAAATGGCATATACTCATTCATGACATCCGTCCCATCAAATTCTACAAAAGCGCTCAGATATTTTTTCTGTTTCTTCGATGTCAGTGGAAACTGGCAAAGAACACAAACAAAAACAGTGGCGGTTATTGATAATGATAAACCGGTTTTCGGAACCGATTTCACACCGAACTCAGCAACCACCGGAGAAGCGGTTTCAATATCGATAAGCATCACAGATAATATTGATGTCAAAATCTCCTATGTGGAATATTGGTTCGGAAACGGATCACATGTCAATTCCACGATGGCATCAAATAATAGAGTTTTTAGCCATACAATCCAGATACCTGCCAATTCCACAGACACATTGTTCTATTTGATCAGATCTTGTGACAATGAAGGAAATTGGGCCATTGGTCCTGTATCCTCTATCATGATCTTGGATAATGACAAACCTTTTTTAATTGAAGATCTAACCTCAAAAAACCCAACAACGGGGGAGAGGTTCTCTTTTATAGTTTCCATGGAGGACAACATTGGTATAAAGGATATATGGGTGGTTTACAGAATAAACGGAGGGCCATATTCCAACCTTTCAATGGATGATGACATATCATCAGAACTATCTGTTGAAATACCTTCAAATGGCGTATACCTGGAATATTATATTATTGCAAGTGATTTTTCAATGAACTGGTTCATGGGAACTGTTGCCAATTTGACCATAATAGATAATGATGCACCGATGATACTGGGTATGATCGTTCCCGAGATCGCCTTTTCAGGGGATGAAATATGTATTTCCGTAAGGGCAGTTGATAATATCCGGATATCGGATATATTTCTCGAATACTGGTATAACAACGGACCACGTTTCAACATCTCTTGTGAAGATGGGACCGAGTACGGTTTCCCCGTAAACATACCCTTTGATATTGAGGGAGAACTAAACTATATTGTTCATATAACAGATGAAGCGGAAAATATTTTTTCAAGTGATATTAGATATTTGGGAATCCAGGATCGGATACCCCCAAAAGACCCGGTTCTGGATTATCCTGATACCGGATATACCGGGAATGAATTCGAGTTGGGAATATCAACAAAAGATAATATTGGAATACACTTGATCAAACTGGTTTATGGAATGGGTGAGGGGGAGTTTGAGGAGGTCATGTTTCAAAATACCAATAATGTCACTCACATAATCGATATACCGCATAATGAAAAAGGACCTTTGGTATTCTTTGTTGAGGCGGAGGACATTTCAGGTAACAATATTACAACTACGGTAAGATCCGTTGATATCGAGGATGATGATCCGCCTCTACTCAAGCAAGATCTGACACCAAAGGAAGTTACAATGGGGGAGGTATTGGAACTTGTATTCAGGGCCGAGGACAATATCAAGGTACAAAACTTCTATCTTGTCGTTGATATACAAAATAAGGATGAATACATTCTGGAAAGTGAGAATGGGTTGTACATCCATACAATCCAAACACATGACAGGATGAAGGATCTCACTTATAGAACCATAATAAGGGATCCTTCGGGAAATGAATTTACTTCCACCATTAAACGGGTTTGGATAATCGATAATGTGCCACCGAAGATTATCGGCCCACACTTCCTTGAGGTGGAAAAGGGCGAATATTTGAATATTGAATTCATCTGTGAGGATAACATCGATGTATCAAATCATGAATGGATTGGGTCACCCATCCAAACCGAAGGATACAGGATCTACGGAACGGTGGAAAAACCCGGAAAATACATCATTTTCCTCAAGGTGTTCGACACATCCATGAACATGAATTCCACAAATCTTACAATCATGGTATACAATGATATCGGGGACAAGGATGGGGATGGGTTGAACGATACTCTTGAGCTAGAGCTTGGTCTATCCCCATATGATCATTCGGATGCAGAAAAAGACAGCGACGGAGATGGTCTTTCAAATAAAGAGGAGATAGCACTTAAAACCATGATATATGATGCCGATACGGATAAAGATTCCATACCAGACGGTTGGGAGATTGATCACGGTCTCGATCCAAGGAAGGATTCCTCGAGAGATGATTCGGATGGAGACGGTGTTATGGACATTGATGAGTATTTACGAGGAACCGACCCTTGGATTAACGAGAAAAAGGATGAATCCGAGAAGAAGGAAAACCATCCGACAATAATCATTTTTATGATTTTAATTATGCTAGCAGGTATAGCTGTAATTGGCAAAATGTATTCAAGAAATAAGAGATAAATCTTAGATGGGTATCCTCTCTACCTCCAGTCCGTCCCAGGTGGGATAGACCTCGGATATGTAGCATCTGCCAGGGAGCTTTTTTCCGATTTCCTGAAGTATCCAGGGAGCGACAAAAAGGATGTTTCCGCTTCTGTGGTAGAGCTCCTCAGGGACCTCATAAATCTCCGTCAGGTAATCAACGACATCTTCAATATTTTCCGATTCCACAATTCCCCTGAGGAGGGTTCCGTCCCCGGTTGGAATCTCGAACGGTCTTGCAATATTTTCCGAGGTCCTCTTCAGCCTGTTCCTGAGCTGAACGGAATCCTTGTACACAGAGGAGCAGATATGGAACACTGTTGGTGAATCGGGATTCTTGGCCCTCACTTTTTCTATGGTGGAGACGGCAAGTTCCATGGATCCTGCCACTGCCATGGAGTCTCCTACCAGCTCGTAACCCATCCTGTTGAAATGGTCCATGTTTGTATGGGAAGCTTCCAGTTCATTGACGTTCACGAACTCCATACCCTCCCTTGCGGCGTAATCGAGGAGGTGGTAGAGACCTTCGCTGTAGAGCGTGCCTCCCTTCCTGGTATTTATGACGGCGGGCACCTCTATCCCGGTCGATATTCCAAGTCTCCTTGCCTCGAACATCAGTTCATGATGGAACGATGCGTCCAGAGGATCTCCCTGCTCGCAATCCCTTCCCAGGAACCTGAACTGCTTCCAGTAGGCTATGTTGGGGTGGAACCGTATCTCGTCCAGACCCGCCTCCTTCATTTCCTCCAGCTTCCGGCTGTCAAAAGATCCTGTCGTGTAGAGATGCACATGATGCCTCTTTCCGAAAACCTCCTTCAATTTCCTGATGACTTTACCCGTCCTTTCCGGAAACAGCATGGGGTCACCGCCGGTTATTCCCGTTCCCAGTGCATCCATTCTATTTTCTTCCTCTATTATGTGATCGAGCCAATCGGGACCGTTCACCGGCCTCTCGTTGGCATAGATCACATCCTTTCCCTTCTTCTCCTCGGACAGAGGACAGTAGAAACAGTCTTCGGAACAGATTCCTGTTATGTAGAGCACGAGTTTGGATCCCCGGTCACAATACCTGCAACCCTTGGGAGGAGTGCCCGTGCTGGAGTCCAGTAATTCCCTGCTGAACTTGATCGGCATCCCCCGTTGATGAGCCAGGAGAATATTAAAACCTCCGCGGATCAATAATCAGGTTTATAGGGTGATTAGACAATACGAGTGAAAACGGAGGAAAGGGAATGGGTTACAAGGGATCAAGGCTGACGGTGGGGGACAGGATACTCCTGTTGCTTATACACTACACACGATTCAGAGGAGAGCTCCAGGCCCCGATTGATGTCACCCAGGATGGCATAGCAAAGAACCTGGGTATAATCAGGTCGGCCGTACCCAGGGCTGTGGGATCGTTGATGAACAAGGGTCTGGTGGAGGAGGGACTCGCCCACATAGAGGGGTTGACAAGAAGAAGGAAAGTATACATGCTCACCGACGAGGGGATCATGAAATCCAGGGAATTATCGGACATCATCTCCTCGGAGAAGGTGGAGCTGATAAAAGAAGGAGAGAAGCGGGTAGTAACAATTGGGGACCTCATGAAGGAAGGCAGCGTGGACCTCGAGAACATCTCGGATGTGCTTTCTTCCGGAAAGCTCGATCTTGACAGGACCAAGGAAAAGGAGGAAGATACCGATACAAAGGGAAAGACCTCCTACATTCATTCTTTGAACCCTCCCGAGATATTCCTCGGCAGGGATAGGGAGATTAAGGAACTCACGGAGGCCATGAGATCCCCAAAAAGAAGGATCACGGTTGTTTACGGAATCGCCGGAGTCGGAAAGACCACTCTGGGATGGAAGATCACCCAGCTTCTGGCCTCTGAGATGAACATCTTCTACATAGACCTGAAGGAATGGACATCACTTTCATATGTGTTGAAGGAGCTTTCCAGTTTTTTCAGCAGGTCCGGCTGGAACGGCCTCAAGGAACTGATGGAGACCAACAGGGAACCGGGTATCGAAACGGTGTCCGATCTACTGGGAAACATACCCGGGAAGCTCCCCGTACTTGTCATATTCGATGACCTGCACAGAGCACCCGAAGAGATCGACATGTTCCTGTCATCTTTCAAGGATAGATTGACCGGGAAGAGGAATCTGAACCTCATTGTACTGTCCAGAAAGAGAGCCACCTTCTATGATATCAGGGACGTTAGAATAAAGAACCTCATAGGAGAGATGGAGCTTCTGGGCTTTGACAGGCAAACTTCCAGGAAGCTATTGACCGAGAGGGGATTCAAGGAAAACGAGGTGGATGCCATAATCGACAGCACGGGAGGGCATCCCCTTGCTCTTGTATTGGTGGAGAGGGAGGGTTACAATTTCGACATAGGTGATTTTGACCAGTTCCTTAGAGAGGAGATATTCAACAAGCTGGAGAGGACCTCCCTGAGGATACTCGGAATACTGTCTCTGTCCAGACTTCAACTGGAGGAGGGGGATCTGTCATCGATGTTGGAGGTTGAAAAGGAAGTTCTGACCAAACTCATGGATCAGCATCTGATCTTCTCCACTCCGGGAGGTTACGTCATACACGATCTGATCAAGGACCAGGCCATCAGGATCCTCTCGAGCGACGAGAGGGAGGAGTGCCACAGAATGCTTGCGGACCTCTTCCGCGATAAGCTTCTCTCTCTCGGATTCCACCAGGAAGCGGAAGGGGTTGTGCCTCCCTATCCGTTTGGTATCGAGGATGAAACGGGATTGGGGCCTGTACCGCTTTATGTCACGGAGGAGGTGCACCACCTTATCGGGGCGGGCCGGGTAAAGGAAACCTTGCCCGTGATGATCGAATCCTTCCTCCAGATGCCCTCCAAGGACCTTCTCAAGGAACACAGGGATCCCATAAGGAAGAACCTTCCGAAGAGCCTTTCTCACGTTGAAAAGGCCCAGAAGGACCTTATCGAGATGATGTCGGAGGTCCTCGACGGGGACAACGAGAAAGCGTTGAAGATCCTTGAGAATCTGTCGAAGATAAAGGATGAGGACCCCGAGGATCTGAGGTCCATAAAAGAATGCGCCAGGATATGGAAGCCTTACCTGGAGGAAAGGGTCAACGGACCCGAGAAAGCTCTAAACGAGATAAAGAAAATCGATCTGGATAAGATTCCGGAGAGATTAAGGTACTATTTCCTCGTGACCAGGGCGTCACTGAGGTATAAAACCGGAGATCATGAAGGGGCCTCGAAAGCATACAGGGAATTCCTGGACACTCTCATTAACAACGAGGACCTCCCGGTCCAGTTGAAGGATGCCATCACGGATGCACTGAAAAAGGCCGAGGAAGGATCCATACAGGTAGCAACCGACAACTTCCAGAAGATAATGGAATTGACAAATTCCAACAGGGATACGTTGAAGGAGGAGCTCCCCTACGTTGATGTGGACCACCATCTTCTCTCTGCGATTTATTCCCTCTACCACGGGAGAAAGTAGAATTGGAATGGATATGTTTATAAATCGGTTCTCTTTCGACTAATATCCGGTTGCAGGGCCTTTGAGCTTGCAATCGTCAACCGTCAAAGGGGCCCGTGGGTTAGCTTGGTATACTTGTACGTTCGGGACGTATAGACTCCGGTTCAAATCCGGGCGGGCCCACCATACAATCTCAAAATACACCCATTGATATTGATGAGTTACGAAATATTTCACGGTCAATCGTTACCTGCGGATATCAGATATGTTGAATGAATTTTTCTGGAGTGACAGTCTGGACTCCATCTACCTCAACATCTTCTTTCGATATCAATACAAGTTCAACATCCATCCCTTCGGCTTTCTCTTTCAATTTCCAAGCACCCTCGACCGAACCTTTTCCCCATTTTACCTCTCCGAAAAGAATCGGAATCCTTTTCCTTCCCCTGGTTACAATGAAATCTATTTCCGGTTCCATCGAATACTCCCTTTTTCCGCCAAATCTGAGACCGTAAGCATCCGCAAAGAACCTCTCTATCTGAAGATTGACCATTTTCCTGATGTTATCCCTGACCTCATCGAAATTGACATCCCTTTCGTCAATATTGTGCCTGTCAACAAGATAGTAGTAGGTTTCCATGATTGGTGATTTCACCCGGTAGATCATTTTCTTCTTGTTTCTGAAAAGAGGAACTTCCTCCATCAAACCCATCTTTATCATATTGTGGATGTAGGATGTGATGAGTCTCGTATCATTTTTTTCAATAACTCCCCTGGCAAACAGCGTATGAGATATCTCGGATGTTGACCATGTTCCCGCACCAACAAGTCTCAAGACCGATTCATAGGCCAGACTTCTTCTCCTGGACTCTTCGGAGAAGATCTCCCCAATAAGTCTGGGAATTGCATTCCTGGAATGTTCCATTACTCTCCATAGATCCTTAAGGAAATCACCTTTGAAGCTGAAAACTGGTATCGTCCAGGGATCCCTGATGAAGGTTGCATATTCGACAGCCCTCTCGGGAGGGAGGTCCAAAGACCTCAAAACATCGAAGGGATCAATAATATCGATCATGACCTCTCCCAGCATTCCAAGAAGCGGTGAACTGGATGAGAGGACCCTGTCAATCATCTGAAAACTGGAACCTGTCAAAATGAGTCTACCGTTGGGATGAAGCATGGATATCTCATCCTGAACGAACTCCGGCATCCTCTGGAACTCATCGACTATGACGGTCCTGTTATCAATAAGGAGGCTCCTCAGATGATCCAAGAAATGGTGAATGTTCTCGAATCTGATTGGCCTGTCATCACCGGATACAATAACACCATCCCTTCTCACGAGGAAATATTTGTCATGATCGATGAAATTTCTGAGCAGAAATGTCTTTCCTGTTTTCCTCCTTCCATAAACCAGCAACCAGTTCCCTGTGGACCTGATTTCTTCGATCTCCTTCCTGGGGATCTTCATGATACCCAATGATATTCCGGATAAATATATTTTACGAACCGTAATTGGCAATTTACGGTTAGTATTATACGGTTAGTATAATTTGAATACCATTATCCATTGATTTGCACCTCATGATCCGGCTGAGATTCAGATTCTTCAAACTCCTCCACATTTGCAGATCCCAACCTCGGTGGAGGCTTGAAACCGGAATCTTTCAGTTTTTCCATGGTTTCCTGTCTGGAGGGAAGTACAACCCTCCTGTCAATTTCCATCTTATCCATGGTTTCCTCTTCTTCCTCGATCTCATCTTTCTTCTTCAGATAGAAAAGGAATCCGGCAGAGACAGTTATCACAATAATTATTGCAGATATCAAAATCGCCAATGGAATCCAGGATCCTTTTCCACCATCTCCCGATCCCGAGGACCCGGGGACCTCATATTGAATAGACTGCGTGACAAAATTTCCCGCTTCATCCGTTACATTGATGGAAATGGTGATTTCTCCATTTTTGATGCCTTCCAGGCTCCAGGAGTATTCTGGCTCTTGGAAGTTTTCCACAATTCCCCCCGCATTTATTTGCACTGTTTTCACACAAGAATGCTCATCTGAAGCCAACCATTTCACTGCGAGGATGCCATTTGCATATGATTGTTCGAATGTTTCAATAACGGGATCCGTCCAGTCAACAATGATGGTCCTCTCGATCCGGGATGTCCTCCCCGAAAAATCAGATGCGGTCAAGACCAGATCATGGGATCCTTCATCAAGTTCCAAATAAATCTCTTTCTTGCCCGAACCGGTCCCTGTCCATCGGACCTGATCATCTTCCAATATCTCCAGAATATCTATTCCCATGGAATCGCTGGAACGGAACCTCACCGGAGTCGATGGAAGAGAATTTACGGGTATTATCGGCTCCAACCATTCGAGATCCGGATCAACGGTATCAATGATTATAGTCAGTGTATCATTACCTGTGTTGCCGGCCATATCCTCGGCAATGATCTCGATAACGTAGGATCCGTCATCAAAGGTTCCCTCCCAATCTCTTTTATCAATCTCCAAATTGATCTCCTCTTCAAGATATCTAAGGGTCAGATATCTGATCTTATTTTCATCCGATGAGGTCCATTGAAGATCCGGAAGTGATTTCAGGAAAATTGCCGGATCGGTTTCTGATATGAACTCCACAGAAGGAGGTTTACTGTCGAATATGAAATCATATCTATCCGATCCTACATTACCAGCCTTATCGGTGCAGATAATCTCGAATGAATGAGGGCCATCTTCCATATAACTTAAACCGATCCCGGTTTTCATTCCTGAATCGACAATTTCTCCATCATCGATTCTATAACCGAAACCTCTGATTCCATTCTCGTCAAAGGCCGACCATTCCACCGGCAGAGGATCATCATTCACGAAAGGATCCTCGTTGAAGATCCTCACCTGAGGATTCTTCCTGTCGAGAATGACCTGGATGCTGTCCGAAACATAATTTCTAAAGATATCCGTGGCGGTTACCTTGATCCTGTTTGTCCCGTCAATCAATTCCAGATTGAAATTGTTATCTGATTCTGTGACATCATAGAACCTGTTTGTTTCCATATGCTCAAGTTCAATTTCCACGGGATCGAAACTTTGTTTGATGGACCATTTGACATCCAGATAATTCCGGTTTGTTATATGACCATCAATTGGTTCTATGATTTGAAGAGTCCCAGGCCCCACCTCGAAATCCATGTCCTCATTACTTAACCTTCCTGCAATGTCAAATGCCCTGATCTGTAGTCTATGATAACCATCTTCAAACAATTCATTGAAATTCCAGATGGTTTTCTCCTCCTCGATATTCCACCCTCCTCCATCGATTCCCCACCAGACTTCTCTCAATCCGTTTTCATCATATACTGACCAGTTGAAATTTACCAATTTGTTCGAGAGAACAGCACCATCAAAGGGATTGTGGATCGTGATTTGCGGCGGCTTGGTATCCACTATGAAAGCTACCTTCCTGGAAAGAACCGTCCCTTTGCTACCGGTGAAGTTCATGATCAACTCATGACTTCCATCTTCAAGGTTCACACTCATATATCTGTCATTTATATCGATATCCAGATCAATTCCGTCAATCGAGAGGTTCTGGTCTGAAAGTGGAAAATAATCTCTGACCGACCAGTTGATGGTAACATCCGATGAAAGTAGTATCTCCCCATTTCCTGGAGAATCAATGGATACGGGACCAAGGATCTCTCCCAATTCGATTACCAGTGAAGTAATATTGTACAAACCTGCCTTATCATAGGCCTTGAGAAAGACTTCCCGGTCCTCATCAACCATCTTAACTGGCCACCAGTCTTCCCCCGTAACATTTGTCCAGTTACCAGCGTCATACGAAAAATGAACACTTTCCAGTCCGCTGATATTATCCCAGGCCTCCCATACAAGTTTAACGTAATCGGAGGTATGGTTGACCAGTGTACCGTTCGGTTCTGTGATCCTGATATGCGGCCTCTCGGTATCGAAATATCTGTTTGTTACAGGATACCGATCTGTTATATTGGAATGGACCTGATCGTATCCCATCTTTATTAGATATTCCTCATCGACAATACCATCTCCGTTTTCATCAGGCCCTCTCCAGTCCTGCCAGAAATTTCCCATACCGCCCCTGTCGAACTGGTAGGTATTACCGGTCTGATTGAAGAAACCGTGCTTCGTGTCAGCCTGGGAAAGACCGTTGAAATCATCACCTGTCCCTCCGTTGTGATAGAATATATTTCTCCAGATATAGACAAAATCGAGTTCGCAGGTATGTGTGAAATCGATTGCCTTTCCTGTGCAATTTCCGAAATAATTACCTGAGATAATCATCTTCTTTACACCGAAAGTTCCGTGCCAGGTATTGTAAATCAGGACCCCTTTTGACCTCTCGAAATTATTGTTGATAATGTAGTTATATTCATATGGAATCCAACCCTCGGGTTCGAATCCCAGGTATATCCCGGACCCCTCTCCAGAAAAACTGTTTCCCATGATTTCATAACAGTAAGCTCCTCTCATGTCCAAAATGGAATTGTTGAAGTGACACTCCAGGAAGACCTGATCGAGAGGACCATGATAGCTATTCGAAAAAAATCTCGATCCATTTTGAAAGATGCATCCAATTACCTCCAAACTCCTATTTGAGAAACGTACATCCGCCCAAACGGTGGCTCTGTTGAATGATGTGTTTTTCATGAAAAGGTTATCCGAATGCAGGAAATGATAATGGGTTCCCGAATCGATCCTCATCATGTCAAATGTTGAATTGTTAATGGTGGTATTCCCGAAGGTTTCAATTCGAACCGGATAACCCGTTCCATCATTATCCGCACTGGTGCAGAAAAATGTAGAATTTCGGATCGTAATATTGGTCCTGTTTTCAACTTTCAGAAGATCGTTATCATCGATCAAGGTCACATTGTCCAGAATGCACCATCGAACATCCTTGATCATCAATGGATGTGTATCAGAATCGATATCTATCTCCTGATCCCGGATCTCCAACCAATAGGTGATGTTGACAATCTGTACGTATGAGACATTTGATGGAATATCTCCAAGAACATAAGGATTCTTCTCTGTCCCATTTCCACCGATAAGATATGTTGAATTGATGAGGTCCTTATCTCCGTCAATTACAATCGATCCGGGTGATTGAGGTTCCGGGATTGCTTCTGTGTCGGATTGATCAATTGAAAAGGAAAGTGAGAGAAGAAAAACGATTGAAAGTACAATCCCCTTGCTCCTCATGGTGAGATGTTTGCCTTTTTCCAATAAAACCATTATGGTATGGAAATGGATCGAGAATATATTATTCCATTGAATATCCACTGTTGAAAGGATAATTATACAATGCAATCCTGATGGTAGAATCAACATGAAGGGATTGATCATCTACATGAGCAAGGCGGGCAGCACGAGGGAATACGCCGAAATGCTATCCGAAGAGACCGGTTTCCCGATTCACGATCTCAACAATGACAGGAAACCGGATCTGAAAGGAAAGGACATTGTTGTAATAGGATCCTGGATCCTCGCCGGAAAGATGGTGGCCCATTCTTGGATCACAAAGAACTGGGAAGATCTGAAAAATAAGAATGTGATCCTCTTTTCAACTTCCGCCGCCGAACCCGATTTCAAATTGAAGAAGGAATTTCTTGAAAAGAGCCTCCCCCGGGAGATGAGAAAGGATGTGAATTACTTCCCTCTTCACGGGAGATTCGAAAAGGAGAACCTGAATGCATTTTACAGGGGAATGCTATCAATGGTATCGAAGGTTTTCAAGAACGATGACCTGGTAAAGGACCTCGAAAAAGGGGTGGATGGGATGGACAGGAAGAACCTAGATGCGGTGCTGAAATACATCAGGTCAATCAACCGAGATCAAGAGGGACCTTGATATGTTTGGATATATTTTCCAACTCCTCCCTGGAAAAGAGTCCGCTGCTCATAACTCCCATAAATGAAAAGGACGAGAGATTCACGGTATCCCTTGAATCACCTTTACCGTATTCGAGCAACAGATAGTAATCCTTCACGGAACCATCCAGGGCGACATTTCCTTTCATACTGCTTTTTTTCCTTACACCCTTCAATTTCTCCGTGTCGGACATATCCAGGGTCCTTTTGATGAAAAAGGGACCGGTTCTGATGATCCTCAATCCATTTCGGGTGTTCAAGATCACTTTTCTGACAGGAAAGAAGATCATCCCGAACAAAACCATCAAAACCAGATAAACCAGTACGATGATGGTTTTCACCATCAATCCAACAGAAGAGATCATGATTATTATGGCAGCCACCGCAAACAGGAACATTATCAATGAAAGATACAACTTTTGCAGGGTGAAATTCAGTATCAAAGAGGGATTTGCATCCTTTTCGGCCAGGGTGAAGAGCATCTTTTTCCTCGATTGATCCTTGATCTGTGGATAATTAATCGTTTCGGTTTGGTAAACCGGTATCGATCTACTATCATCTTTGATAATGATCAAATGTGTGCATAAATGCACATTTTTCACTTGGGGCTCCGTGGGACCTCCCATGTTGGTATATAATAGACCTCTACGGGATAATTGGCCGGGTATGTCTCAGGTGATGATATTATGACCATGGAACCGAGAGTGGTAAGGACCCTCAAGAAGACATTTGACGAGGAGAGGTTCATGGGTGAGGCGGAGAGAAGGAAGCAGGTATCCGATGATATTCTGGATATTATCTATTCCAAGGTCCTCGCCAAGAAGGACAGGGGCGGAGATGATATCGGAAAAGGAGTGAATGCCCTCATCGAGGATGATGATTATATCTGATACGAAGATCCAGGCATATCGTTAGTTTTATTAACAAAAGTTCTTCATTGAGGTTCTTTTTTGCATTGTCAAAAAGGTTCAACTCCTCCACCTCAATGGTAAGGGGTCAGGTATTATTCCCTTATTTTCATAGTTGTTGACATTGAGGTATTACAATGAACGACTGTATGGATGGAACCGGTGATATCATAATGCCGTGCATGTACATCAACCACGACCTGGAAAACTACTATGCCCAGGTCGAGCTCCCCGGTGTCAGAAAAGAGGATATCGACCTAGAGGTAATGGAGAACGGACTCTGCATCAAGGGAAAGAAGGGTGACAAGGACCTTTCAGGTTGCTGGATGCTGGCACATCCTGTAAATATAGATTCAGTGAAGGCGAATTATCAGGAAGGACTGCTGGATATAACACTCCCGATGAAGAATCCACTCCGGGGTGGAAAGAAGATAGACATCCAGTGATTCAATTGATCATGGGAAGCTCGACAACAAACCTCGCTCCCTGTGTATGATCTCCCTCAATGGTGTCCTCCACCTTGATGGTGCCCTCATATCTGGTGATGAGTTCCCTTACCAGCGATAGCCCTATACCCGAGTGGACACCCTGCTTGGTCCTGTCGGTTCTGGTGAATAGCTGCCTCTTTTCTGCATCGGATATCCCGGGACCGACATCTTCGATTTCTATCCTTATCCTATTATCCGAGATCTCGGATCTGATCTCCACCATGGGTGATTTTGAATTCTGGAATTTAACGGCATTGTGGATGAGGTTGAAGAATACCTCCTCGAGAATGTCCTCTGCCATGACAATGATCTCCTCATTGAAGATCTGGAGGTTCATCTTGGTATTCTTTTCCGGGAACAGGTTGCTGACCTCCCTTATGGATCTCTCGATCATGGGTATGATATCAATTTCCTTTAGCTCCGGTCGAACGGATTTCAATCTGGATAGAAGCAGAATATTACTCACCAGTTTCATGGACCTCTTGACCAGATAGGAGGACTGCCCCAGTGCCAGTCTCAGCCTTTTGTGATCATCCATCCCCTTTCTAGCCAGTTCAAGCCAGTTCGAGATTCCCTGGTGGAGGTTGCCTATGTCATGTCCGAGGAGGTCCAGGTACAATTCGGATTTCCTTGTCTCCTCCTTCAGCTTTTCAAGGGCCTCCATCTCGTTGGTCACATCCAGAAGCATGGACATTTCCGCATCCCTTCCCTCGTATGGAATGGATTTGGAGAAATGATTCACCCAAATTTCTGTACCATCTTTCTTGTAACCCTTGTATATGGTATTGATTACCCAGTCCTTCTCTCTCTTCTTTCTCTCGGCTTTTTCCATTAGCATATCCCTGTAATCCGTATGAATCGTCTCTATCCAATCAAAGGAGTCGAATGAATATATCTCCTCAAGAGAATATCCGAACATATCCGATAACTTCTTGTTCGCGTATCTCACAACCCCATCCTGAAGAATGCAGATGGCGATAAGGGATTGTTCGGTGTAGGTCCTGAACTTGACCTCGCTTCCCCGCAGAAGGTTTTCAGTCCTCACCCTATCGGTGACGTCAACACCGAAACTCAGGGTTGCCGGTCTTCCCTCCCAATCGATCAATACTCCCCCGATCTCCCCGACAGCGAGGGTTCCATCCTTCCTGATTATTCTCAGGTTGTACGGCTTTGTCGGACCGCCTCCTTCCAGTCTCTCCATGTGATGCCCGAGCACCTTTTCATGGTCCTCGGGGTGTATGATCGACGTGAATTCTTTGCCGATCAATTCATCGTGTTTGTATCCGATCAGATCCTCGACCCTGCTGTTCATGAAGGTGAAGACTCCGTCCTGAATCACAAAGATCGCTTCATGTGCGTTCTCTACCAGTTTCCTGTATTTATCCTCCGAGAGCTGGACCTTCCTTTCCAGCTCGATTTCCTCTTTCCGGTCTTTGGCAACGACCATTGCTCCCGTAATCACACCTTCTGTTCTGATGTAGGTTGGGAAGATCCTCACAGGGATTATCTCCCCTGATTTTGTAACCACATCATAATCGGCATAATCGGGAACATCCTCATCATCCATAACCCGAGAAAGCCTCTCCATGAACCTGATCTTGCTCTCATCGGTCAGAATATCCATGGGTGATAATTCTATGAATTCGTCCCAGGTATATCCCAAGTAATCGAGAATCTCATCGTTCCACCTGACAAATGATCGGGTGTTGAAATCCACCTCGTAGATTCCGGTAGGAGCATGTTTCATCAGATGGTCATACCGTAATTTGTACAGGTCCCTCTCCCGGACAAGTTCCTCGATCCTTTTTTCAAGTTCACCATCCCGATCATCGGTCATGAAGCCACCTGGAAGATAATTAAAAAAAAACAATATCATTTATCCTCTTTTTCGTATCCTTATCAATTAAATAAACGGTGGAATCTCCCAAAAGCGGAAAACCTGATAATGCAGTAACAGGATTGCCTCCGGATGAAAGGAGAGGAACTGAAGGAGATCAGGCGCGAACTGGACCACATAAACGAGAGGCTGGATGATCTCGAAAGGGACGTTAGGATGCTCTCCGCACCAGATATCGGTCTTGAAAGTGAGAGGATGCTCGAGATAAAGGGGGGTTTCTTCGAAACGATGAAGGCCCTCAGAGCCCTTTATCTTGACCAGGAAGATGATGTAAAGGCCATAAGGAAGATCTCCACCGACATCGAAAAGGGAAGGATCAAATTCGACATGACAGAGCTTTTTTTCAGGTTCTTCGTGAGGCAGGAGATCCAGAATGCAAGGGTAAAACTTCTGATCCTCTCCCAGAGATTCGAGATAGATCCGGATCTCTTCGATCAGCTGGATGACCTTGCCGTGATAATCGATGATCCCAGGTATTCGGTCCATCAGGTCATAATTGGCTGGAAGAGATTCGAAAAGGAAGTGACAAAGGAGATAAAGAGACTGTCACACGGATGATGTTCATGCGGTGGTGGGAACCCAGACAGGTTCCTCTTTTCTCTTATCCAGCCTCTTTTTGATCCATGATTGGAGGAGACCTCCTCCGATCCCGAGAAAAAGTATGATAACCAACTGGATGATTATCCTCGTAACGGGTTCAATTCCGTCAATGAAGATGAAGATCCCCGAAGAGATCAGAATTCCCCCCGTTATTGCAGAAGAGAAATTGAGGAACCTCTGCACCGGATAGATGATCACCGCGAAAAACAGGCTTCCGATAATCCAGGATATCACCTCGTTTCCGTCGCCTATAAACACATTCACCACATCGACCACAGCAAGTGAAATCAGGACGGCAACCACCATGACCATTGTTCCCGGGCCCATGATGCCCCCCAGAAGGACCAAAACGAAGGCAACCAGAAGCTCGACGATCACAGGGACGTCATAAGGTGCCAGAAAACCCCGAAGGATCATGTAGGCGAGAATTCCACCCGCCAGGGCACCGATGGGGAACGAGAGGACCTCCAGGATCTCCCTGCCGTAGATGACCAGGCAGAAACCTATAAGAAAAAGCGGCAGTGCCACAAGCGGATCCTCAACTGCAATATCAAGAAGCATGTATATGATTCCCCACGAAAAAACACATGTGGATTATTTAGTATTTATTCCGATATTTCACTTTGATATATTTAACAAATCATCATCGGAGAATGGATTTCATTCCCGGATCCAGGGATCCTCCAGTTTGAAGGAGCGTTCTTTTCAGCAACGATTTCCTTATCATGCTGTTGTTGGCATCCTCATCTTTTAATATCATCTTGATTCTGTTTTTTTGAATCCTTTCACCGTTCAGGGAATCCCTGATCAGGTGAAGGAGATCCTCGATGGAACCCGTCTGGCTTTCCCGCGCCCTGAACAGTCTCCTGATCATACCGAAACCGCCACCCTCCACGGTTCTGATCAATCTTTCAACGGTTAATTTCAGTTCGGGGAGATATCTTTCCTCCGTTGATATTTCCATCAAATCCGTCAGCACCATAAGCGAGTAATCCATATCGCCTATCCTTGCATATCCCAGTGCGGATTCCCCCATGAAATGGATCGCCTCCTTTCTTTCGTTCACGAACCTGTACAATTTCCCCACCCTGAACGATGCCTGGGACGAGATCCTCAACAGGTCCACCTTCTTCGAGGTTCTGATGCATTCAAGATACTGCCTGAGGGCTAGCGAGAGTTGTCCCGTCCTGGATAATGCGCCTCCCATGTTCAGCCTGGTAACGGCCTCCCCGCGGTTATCGCCTATCTCGAGGAATAACTCCAGTGAATCCTGGAAGAACCTTATTGCAGTCTCGGGATCTCCCAGGTCCAGGTAGGCAGTTCCCATGTTGCTGAGCATCCTTGCCTCCTGGTCCCTGGCTCCGGAATCCCTGGCTATTTCCAGTCCTTTCCCCAGCTTCTTGATAACATCCCTGTAGAGGCCTTCCCTCATTGCCCTCTCCGCCAGGCGGTTGAGGACCATAACCGAAAGTTCAAGGGATTTCCGGTCCCTGGAGATCCTCAAAAGCTCTTCTGCCCTGGCACCTGCCATTCTGAGGTGTGTCAAGGCCTCCTCCTTTCTATCTAGAAGGAGGGAGGAATCATATCTCAAAACCTCCAGACGGACCTCCTGTTCCACATCTCCGGGATCCAGTCCCTTCTCGAGTGAGAGTCGGGCCATGGGAATGAAGCCTCTGCCAACGAGATAGTCGCCGTGATCGAGAAGATGTTCAAGTAATTCATTCCCTCCGGACAATTCGGAAGTGAGGAGCAGGAATTGAACCATATCGGTATCCGAGGAACCTTTCCGGTAATGCTCTCTCACCCTCTCCCTCAGGGATCTGAATATTCCCTCTGACATGGTTTCCCTGATTCCTTCCCTGATGGAATCATGGAGGTCCACGGAACCGTCCGGGTAGGTTATTATTATGGATCTGTCCAGGAGCGAGGAGACCGTTGGATTTACTCCTTCGAAGGAAAGCTTTCTCGGTTCAACCGGAAGATCGAAAACAGCAAGCAGTTCCATGAGGTCCCTTTCCCTCTCGGAGAGTTCGGAAAGGACCTTCTCCCGTAGGAAATCCTTGAATGAATTCATAACGGCTCCCGGATCCGCTGTCGGATCGATGGAACATATTGAGATGGCAAGAGGATGGCCCTCTGTGGTCCTGAATATCTCATCCATCTCGTCTTCGGGAACGGAAAGGTCCTCCATCAGCCGGAAGGAAGGTTCCCTTTCAATCCCAGACAATGTGATCTCCATGATTTCTTTGCTGGATACAGCCTCCGTCCTTGAATAGTAGGGTGGTCGAACCCTTGAAATGAGAATAAGGGTCCATCCGTCCTTCCTGGACAGTTCCGAAAGAATCGTCAGCAGTTGGTTCATCTCCCTCCCGCATCTATGCACGTCATCCAGGATCATTACCGTGTTGGAAGAGGAAAGAGAACGGGAGAGGGTCCTCGCTCTTCTGTACATATCCCTTCCCTGTCTTGGAGTGCCCGGTGAAAATGAAGAAGTAAGATCATCCAGGAGGATGTCCGGTGACATCCATGGATCCAGGTCCCTCCATATCAGAGGTCCCTGGATATCTCTCACCGCAGAGGAAACCAGGGTCGTCTTGCCTATCCCCGCCATTCCAAGAACCGAAATCAGATTGACATCATTCTCAATCGCCTTTTTAACTGCGGATATCTCCCTTTCCCGTCCGAATATCCTTTCCACATCCGGAATGTTTCCCGGAAGGGAAGAACACGTATCCTTCCTCAGTGATCCCAGATCACAGAGACCTCCGTCCAGATACCTGGAAACCAATTCATGATGAGGCACATCTCGATGGAGGAGGGTGGAGAGCTCCTTTCTAGTTCTTTCCAGTGTCCACTCCAGAATATCTCCCTCGAGGGTCCTCACAGATACCAGCCTGGATGAGATCTCCCTGATTACGTTCTCTGCCTCCCTGATACCCGAATCGGTCAAAAAATATGCCTTTCTCCTCCTCTGGAGTCCTTTGATGTGTTTTGTCTTCGATCTGACAGCTCCTCTTCCCGTGAGTTCGGAAAGTGATCTGGATATGTTATTTCGCCTGATCCGGAACTCCTTTGCCATTCCACCCTGGGTGATCACATCTTCCACTGTCATCAGTTCCTCGGACCCCGTATGGGGGTAAAGTAGCAGAAGCAGCTTTGCCTCGAGGGTTATCCTCTTCAGATGTCCGTCCCTCTGCGTCATTTACAAGCGATCAATGATTGATCTACACTTACAAAAAGGTTGGATCGGAAATGATACAAAAAAGGGCGTTTTGATAACATTTTGAAAACATCTTCTCCGCTCCTTTATCTTCCCTCCTTGGAATTTTCCCTCAAAGGAGGAAATGGTATGAAGATCGAGATCGGACTGATAACAGGCCTGTTGCTGATCGTGGGTTTAATGCCCGTGGCAGGAGGTATAACCTTCAGCGGCAACCATCCAGTGATTAATGATAACCGTGACCAGGATCGAATGGATATCGCAGCCTGGGGAACCGGCGATACCGCCGAGGTATACATCGCCTACGAGGATTATTCATCAGGTCCGAATAATCCGCACATATTCTTCCAGAGATCGGTCAATGCAGGAAACACTTTCCAGGCTGCACAGGATATGCTTGTAGATCCCGACGGAGATGACAAGCAGTTATTTCCCGCCATTGATGTTTATCCGGACAATGATACCAGAACGATCGCACTGGCGTATCTGGACAATTCACCGGGATCCACTTCCATCGAGTATTATCTGATGATACAGACCTCATCGGACGGGGGATTTTCCTGGAATACTCCTGTAAAAATAACGGATGATTCCCATTCCGGATATCCGAATAACAAGATGAGGGACATTGATATCGCCTATGATCCTGATGGGAACCTGTATGTTGTCTGGATGGAGGTGAACAGGATAATGATATCTTATTCCACAGACCATGGTCAAACATGGTCGGACCCTCAGATGGTTAAGGAAAATCCCGATCCTGAAAATCAAACCTATTCCCAATTTCATCCAACCGTAGCCGGAGACGGTGATTATGTTCTTGTGGCATGGGATACGGATGCACTGCACAAGATCGATGTCTATCTTTCCAGAGCCTCTTTGCCGGACCTGTCAGGATATCCTGTTCTTGGTTTCCAGACACCGATCAGGATGCCAAAACCCATAGTATGGCCGATGTACAGGACCTATTACCCCAGGATGGTGGCAGAGGAAGGGATAACACACCTTGTCTGGTGGGATTTCTCCACCGATCCAAACGGAAACAATAACCAGGATACATCAATTGACAGACCCTGCATCAAATACACAAAATCAACAAACGGAGGAAGCACATGGG
>CAYULA010000013.1:0-76832 GCA_964445525.1 uncultured Thermoplasmatales archaeon
TCGATATCTTTCTGATATCTGATAAAATCACTCATCAACTAACGAAGTAGTATTATTTACAGGGATTTATTGGTGATCGGTAAGCTTATTATACTCTCCTGGACATAGATCGATAAGATAAAGATGATAATGAAGAGATTGAAAGAGAGGAAGGAAGCGATCTGGGTCGCATCACTGGTCCTCTCAATAATTATCCTATTATTCGCTTTCCAACCATTTGTATTCTCACTGACAATGGGCCTCATGGGCGAGGTCAATATCCATCTTTCAATTGCAACTGTAATACTTATCCTTCTTTCGATGGTACTCCTGTTCCTCACATCGAGGAGATGGAATTTGATGAACATCTTCCTCTCCCTTTTTTCGGGTGTTTACCTCCTACTCTCTGCAATGATAAACTTCAATTTCCTTCCAATAATGAAGGAGCTTGCAGATTCCTATGAGCCCCAAAACAGGGAATTCTTCCTGATAGGATCGAGGAATTACGATCCTTCCTCGGTGGATTTCGCATTCTACGAGACCATGCTGGTAATCCTCATGATCAAATTCTCGATTGTTGCAGTCACATCAGCTTCCCTGTTCATCTACAGAGAGATAAAAATAAGAAAATCAAAACATAGGTTCAAGGTTGTAAGTAACTGATCAAACTCATATCAAATTCCGCAGTCTATTGCGGAAATTGACGTGAAAATCCGCAGTTCACTGCGGAAATTAGAACCTGTATATAAATCGGACGGCCCATATAAGGAGCCTCGACATTATAATTATAAATACCCCTCAATCAGAATGAATCCCGGTGTCCTAATGGACGAGCTGGAGTACAAAGCCCTCAGACCCGTGGATCCATATGTTATCAGCAGGGCCTTCCTCAACTACTGTGAGAGGAAGAGATGGATCGAAAAAACCGGAGAGGGGAGGCTTGCCAAATACTACGTCACAATGGAAGGGAGAGAGGCACTGAAGGAATTCGATATCAAAATTTGAGAAATTAATGGAGGGAGGGACATAATCCATGTCCCTCCAGATTACAAAGTTTCAGATATCTTTCACTTCTATTCCGTACATTCCCATGGCAAGGACCAGCAGGCCCTCCTCTATGTCTCCTCCCTGGACCCAGCCGTTTCCGAACCAAGACCCTTCCTCTTCGAGTCCTTCGACGAAAGATACCACGGTATGTGTCATACCGCTGTCGAGGACCACCATCTCATCTGAGGTGTAGGATACATACGCATTTGTGGAAAGCCGAAGAGAGGTGACTTCGCCGAACAATCCCTCTTCCAGATCGACATGAATGATCTTTGTCCCTTCCGGGACCTCTTTTTCATCATCGCCATCGGGATCTCCCCCCGGACTCGCTCCGGAGGATTGTCCCTTTTCATCGCCCGAGCCTCCCTCTTCGCTTTCGGAGTAGGCCACATCATCATCGTATCTGATCCCTCCGTAGTAAGGACCCCACCAGTAGTCCCAGGACTGGGATACCACAACTATGGAATCTCCTGTGAACCGGGCGGTGGTTACCGGACTGCCAACATCCATCGATTGGAGAAGGACAGCTCCGGTTTCTTCCAGAGAGAACACGTTCAGTTTGTGATGGGATTCTTCCTCCTCCCGGAAGGATGCACTAGTATAAACTTTCGAGAGGTCCTCCGATGCTCCTAGGAAGGATCCTGTAATCTGATAATTCCCTATGACCGTGAGGTTCCCTTCCGACCTGCCGATCTCGGTCAACCTTGTCGATGGAGGCCACCAATCCTGGGTGGAAACCAATATCCTGTCCTTGTTTCCCACGATGTCGGTAATGTGATCGTCTTCCCTGTTGAGCACAATGAAATCCATGGAATTATCACCGTTTTCCGACCAGGAGATCAGATGAATGGTACTCCTGGATTTGTAGCCTTCAGATCTGTAATTATATTCCGTGAGGTGGAGCACAACGGATCCTTCATCCAGTACCTGCCAGGAGAAAGGATCATACCAGAGCCTTATCTCGGGTTCATTTCGGACGGAATCATTCCCATCATCCTCGATTTCCACATCATCTTCTAAGATGTATTTCTCATCGAAATATTCGTAGGAATAGTATGACTCCGGCACCGGAACCCGGGCAGGGTCCAGCCGGGATGGCGATAGGGGATCGGAGAAGTCATACACATGGACCTCCGAGACAGGTACATCTCCTTCCTGATTTATTCCTTTGACATAGATCCTGTCTTCATCACGAAGGAACTGTATATGCTCGAGACCCTCGATCTCCACCACCTTTACAGGGGTATAGGGTGTGTCCGGGTCTGATACCCTTATGGTGGCTCCGCTTTCACCCCAATACGGCCTGATAAGTGATACTATCATATCATCGGATAAGAAGGCGTCAATTACATTGGATGTGAGCTCGACACGGCCCAGGACCTCGGGTTCGCTTCCCTCCACATCCACTGTCATTACAAATCTCTGGGACATGGTCACAGCGGCTCCGTTCATCCATCTTGTTCTCTGGACACTGTCATCTGAAATTATGGTTCCAACCTCATCAAGATCTCCTTCATCGAGATCGAAAGAAATTACCTGAACACCGTGGACACTCCCGCCGTAGGTCCTCCAGTCATAGGAGTCGAAAGGTATCATTACCAATCCCTGTTCCTCCAGGACTGTCAGTGCTTTGGGATCGTAATTGGCAGAAGAGTAGGTGTATCCCTCTCCGATGATGATCCTGTCATCGAGGACCGCATTGTATGGATCGTTCACATCAAAAAGTGAAACAGCAACCTTCCATCCGTCCTCCGAGCTGTCGTCCACTCCAACCGCAATAATATCTTTTCCGATCACTTCCATGTGTTCGACCCATCCCGGAAGCTCGAGTATATCCGTGAGTTCGGGATCCGTCGGATCGGATAGATCTATGACATCCAGGGGATCGATTGTCCTGGGCAAATGTATGGTATAGGCCCTTTCACCTGCAAACCTCGTTGCCATCAGATTCCCCGAATCATCTATCAGAAGGGATGAGATCCTCTTCATCCTGTCCGGATCCCTGGCATCTATGACGTAGAGAGTGGACATGGGGAGGTCATCCCATCTTTCTCCGCCGGGCCATTTCTGGGTAACCACTCTTAAGGTCCCTTTGTAGTGGTCCATCTGATATCTATCCATCAAAAGACCCGGAACCTTTAGATTCCCTCTAATTTTGATGTCCCCTTCTGGATCGGAGATGTCGACGTATGTGAACTCGGTTTCGGGCTCCCTGTAATCGTAATTGGGTTGTGGAATATATATTGCAAAAGAAGAAGCGTGAACAAGGCCTGCGTTTCCATCCAATGTTACCTTGTCCCTCTGACCTATCTCGGAAGGATCGTAGAAACCGATGGAAGTGACATGAGTTTTAGGACCGTTTTCCTCCTTCATCTCTTCATGAGAAACAACATCCTCACCGTCCGTTTCCAGAACTGCCCTTCCCGCAACCGCCATATCATCGTAATAATGGTAATATTCGTACTCATTGGAGATTACATAAATTACCTCCCCCACCCTTCTGCTGTCCACCGGATATCCGGCAAGTTCCACCATGTGGACTATCCTCGGATCGGAATTATCTGTTAGATCCATGATATACATCATTCCGGAATACTGACCGGTTCCATCAAGAGTTGGGGCCTGGGATACTATCACGAATCCGAGGAAATCAACCACATACATCGATATGGGATTCCCGAGGACCTGGACAGAACCTTCCACGTAGGGATCTTCGGTATCTTCTATGTTTACTACCATCAAACCCCTGTAGCTGTTCAGAACATAGAGCCTGTCTCCGACTGCTTTGACAATGTCGGATTCCTCAACCTCTCTTTCACCACCGGATCCTTCTCCCGCCTCGATATCATCGTCATTGCTTTGATCTGCCTTTTCACCTGGCGGGGTTTCGGAATAATCTCCGGACCTGTCCTCGGTATCGATATCGGATTCCTTGTACTCCACATCGGATTCGTTGATATCTGGGAGGTATTCATCGATATCCGGTGTCTCCTCAAGTATATCGGATGAAGGACCCCTGAAATCGAACTTCAGGGTCGGGGCCGAATCAAGATACTGTTCCCAGGAATTCCTGGAAGCGGAATCCATGGACATGTCTCCGGTTGCAGACCCGGTCTCGTCAATGTAATCCACTTCCGGTTCCTCCTCATTTTGATCCGATATCAAAAGTGCTACAGCAGGAACGATCAGTAGAAGTGCTACCAAAATTAGCAGAAGGAACTTGTAATGTTTCTCAGCTCCGTTTCGATCGAGGTGTTTTAACATATCTAAACCTCCAAGGTGAAATCCTCACCCTATGTGAATGCCATATATTCTCTTGCAGAATATAAATACAGCCTGGAACAAGTTTAGGACTTGCACCCCAAATAGTTAACATTTGAGCCTGGACAACCATAAATATTATAAACCCTACCCGACTGGTCAATTATATTATGGATGGGGATCAAAAGGGTGATGCGGGGAAAAAGGACCTGAGGACCAGGTCGCTTGATTTCCTAGACCGGTTCCTTCATTCAAAGCACAGCAATATCTACCTGGCCATACTTCTTCTCATAATTGCTTCCCTGCCCAGATTCTTCTACATCGGGAGGGACATCCACCCCAACGGAGTGGATGAGGGTGTTCAGATAATGGCGGGAAGGATGCTTGATGCCGGTTACGAATTTTATACCCAGATAAATACGGTCCAGGCTCCTCTGATGCTTTCCATATACGGTGCGATAGAGGGAGATCCGATCATATTCAGGATCTTCTCAACCCTGGCCTCATTGATGATCATGATCTGTGTAATGTGGGTGGGAAAGAGGATCGGAGGGCGTCATGTGATGGTAGCAGCCGGGGCTTTTGCCGCGATGGACCTCATGTTCCTCCACGAGTCAAGACTTGCCTCCCTTGACATGTTCTGCCTGCTGTGGATCGTCCTTGCAGTGGCATTCTTCATCAAATACAGGCAGTCGGGAAAGAAATGGGCAGTTCTGCTGATGGGTTTTTCGTTGGGAATAGGTGCCATGATCAAGCTCTTTGCGGTGATCGCAGCAGGCATCATGGGAATAATCATGTTTCTGGATTGGGTGAACGATACCGAAATACCGATACTTAAAAAACTGAAGACCGGAAAATACCTGCCTTACAGGAAATATAAAGACGTCAAATTCATTCATATGGTCTTACTCCTGCTTTCATTTTCACTGGTGGTTCTATTCATAATGGCCAGATTCGGAATAATGAACGTTATCGAGGGAATGTTCCTCAACCAGCTCCACAGACCTGTTTCGCCCTTCACGACAAAACTCAGGTACTTCGGTATTTTCGTTCTCCTAAACAGCATAGCCTTTCCATTCTTCTTCCTGGGATTCAAACCACTTTACAAGAGGCCCGAGGGAGTAATACCCATTATCACCATCGGATTCTTCCTCTACTTCATGTTCCAGGCGGCCACATGGATACACCATTTCGTATTTCTTTCACCCGGTCTTTCCGTTACAGCAGGTGTAGGTGTAATAAGACTCGGGAATATGATAGACAGATACAGAAGAAAGAAAGAAAGCATGAAACTGCCCGTTCCCACGAAGACCGCGGGAAGGACCATACTCTATATGCAGGTAATACTGATGCTTCTGGTTGCGGTTATCGGTGGCGGATTCTCCCTGGTAGTCAAGGAGAGAGGGCAATCTGCCCAATACAAGGCGGCCTCCCTTGTTGAAGACCTCACGGGACCGTATGACTTTGTCATCTCGGGTGACCCTATGATTCCCGCAATAGCCGACAGGCCTCAACCTCCTCCGGTTGTAAACGTCGCAAGGCTGAAATTCCCCGATGTCACCAATGACCAGATGAATGAAACCACCATAATCTACGGTGTGGAGGTTGTGATAATAACCTATCATCTGGCTGAGATGGAAGGGTATGTTGAGTTCATAGAGAAACACTACAAGCAGAAGGCCAGGTACGTCGATAATACCCTCCCACTCCTTGAGGAGGAGGATGAATACAGGGTCTTCTATCTCCCGGATGATTCGGACCTCAGGAACCATGAGCTCTGGAGGCTTGAAAAACTCCCTGTTCCCGAAGAAAGATAGCTCATGGGACCGAAAAGGATATGATTGCCTCTATCAATGACAAATCCGGTGCGATAGAATGCCCTCCGGCGAATCGATCATTTCAATAGTCGTGGCCATGGCCATCTCGATTCTAATAATTCCAACCGGTTCATTTTCCGAGGGATTGAATGAAAACGAGGAATCGGTAAGAGGGCCTGCAGATATCGATCCCTATCCGCTGGGACTGGATATTCCTGAGACCGAACCCGGATACATCATTTTATGCCCATCGGAGTTCTCGGACGAGGCCGTAGTGCTGGCCATACACAGGACCAGGATGGGGCTGCCATCTTTGGTCTATTCCATAGATGATATAGAATCGAATGTGGATGGAAACGACCTTCAGCAGAAGGTCCACAATTTTCTGAGATATCAAAAAGAGAGGCATCCCTCTCTTCGATGGCTTCTGATACTGGGTGATTCGGAGCACCTGATGCCCAGAAAACTGTGGCATTACGCATTTACCAGGGGCCAGCCTTTCGGAGATTACTACTACAGTGATGTCTACTTCGGGGGCCTCGATTCCGATTGGGATGATGACGGGGACGGAAAATACGGAGAAGTATATTTCAACGGAACAGTGGAAGCCGATCTCAACTGGGACCTGTTCGTGGGAAGGGTTCCCGTATCCAACGAGACTCAGGCTTCCAATTACATATCCAAGCTGATAAGGTACGAGACCGACCCTCCCGTAGGTACCTGGATGAGCCGATTCCTGAACTGGGGCTCCCTCATGGAGCCTCCCAATCTGGAGACAACAGGTTACCGCTACTATCCTCACAAATCCAATGCTTACAAGGTATGTCAGAGGGTAAAAGGCAACCTGCCGGATCACCTGGATTACAAGGAGCTTTACGACTACCAGCAGCTGGAGGGCGGTAATTATAGCATGTACAGTTCCACGGACACTCTCAAAAGGTCCAACATGCTCAACCAGTTCAATTCGGGAGCCTCCATGCTTAACTTTGTGGGCCAGGCCAGATATCAGGCATACGCACTCAACGAATACGGAGCCCCTTACGGGGACGGAACAGCCTATGTATGGAACGAACCCATGACATATCTCGATCATCAGATATTCACCAACGGGGACATGATGCCGCTGATGTACGCTTCCACCTGCGACACAGCAAAATTCTTTCAGACAGGATACTGGGAGGACAAGTCGCTGGAAACCTGGCTCACCTCCTCTTTTGGAGGAGTCATCGGACTCATCTCATCCACCAATGTCTCGGCCAGGGGGGAGGAGAAAAACAGAACCTGGGGGAACTGGTACCTGGACGAGGAATTCTGGAAGATCTTCTTGAATTCCGGAGTGACCAGACCGGGAAGGGCCCTATTCCAGCTGAAGAACAGGTACAGCGACAGATGGTATTCACCTTCAATGGACATAAAAGAGACCATAATGGGAACGCTTTACACCTATATTCTGCTGGGAGAACCCTATGTGGATATCTACACGGATAAAGCCGAAAGGTTCCCGGTAACACTGGAAGGGAAGCTTGATATCTATCAGGGAAACCACACCCTACATTTCACCATCAAGGACCGAAACGGAGCTCCCGTTCCCAATGCAAAGATGGCCATCTTTTCCCATTCGACCTACTCCACCTTCACTGCCAACGAATCCGGTATGATAGAAGGACCTTTCGACCCCAGGGGTGATGAAATCGTGAACATAACCCTGACAGGACACAACATGGTGATGTCATCCTATACCCTGGAGATTCTCGATGAGATATCCGATCCCTCCATAACACCAGGTTCTTTGGATATCTCCCCTCTTGTTTATGATCACGGTGACACGGTCAACATCTCATTCATGGTAACCAACCGCGGAGGCAAGACCGCAGAGGATGTGGAGGTCAGGATAGAGAACAGCTTCAACCAGGGAGATAACTGGACCTTGATCGCCATGGAATCACTGGGAAACATAGGGAGTTATGAATCGATTCCCTACAGCAGAGAGGTCCGTCTCCTTGCGGGGGATGAGGTCATCCGCTTCACTCTCACCACGTCATCAAAGGAAATAGACCTGGAAAACAACGTTATCTCGGTGGATTTCTCCATCCCCGGTCCCTCCCTCTCATTCGAGATGGGGAGTGGACTCATACATCCAAGACCCATAGTGAGACCGGGTTCTCCGGTCACGATGGACTATGATGTTTACAATGAGGGGGAATCCTGGGGCAATCTGGTCCTGCAGCTTTTCATGGGAGACCCGGAAAAAGGCGGCACTCCGGTTACCGATCCGATCAGGATCGGCAGGGTGGAGAGCCATTCGTGGTCAAACGGAACCATACCGTTCCAGGCACCTTCGGAGACTGGATTGTTGTACATGGTCATGGATCCCGAAGGCGAATACAGGGAAGAAATGGCGGACCTTCCCGTGAAATCCCTGCTCGAGATCAACGAGGCTCCCAGAATAGAGGGAAACCTCTCCCTCATATTTCTGGAGGACTCGGGTCCGGAGAGGGTCAGGTTGGATGACAAGTTCGTGGATTCGGACAACTCCTCCTCGGATATCCGATACTCATACCATTGCGAAACAAATATTTCCCTGTCGCTAGTGGAGGAGGACCTCGAGACATATCTCGAAGTTGATGTTCCGCAAGACTGGAACGGTAATGCAACCATCACCGTCAACGCATCCGACGGCCTGGGAGAAATTACCACATTTATCGATCTGGAGGTTATACCTGTCAATGATCCGCCCATCGTTCCTAATGCAGTCCAGGGAAGGATAAAGCTGACCCTTCTGGAGGATTCCCCGTTCTCTGCAGTGATATCCGCATACGACAAGGAGGGCGATCCTGTCACATTCTCCGTCGACGGAGCTCCTTTCGATCTCAATAAAACAACGGGTGTCATCAACTGGACCCCGGGACAGGAAGATGTCGGAACAGAGGAGTGGACACTTTCGGTTGAGGACCAGGAGGGAGGAGAGACCCTTATCATCCTCGATGTGGAGGTTGCCGAGAGGAATGATCCGCCCGTGATCGATCCGGTGCCGGATATTACTCTTGAATACGGTGAGAAGAGATCCGTTACTCTCTCCATACGAGATGAGGAAAGCAGTACGCTTGCCGTAACCACCAGTCATCCATTTGCCGTGATCGGACCGCAATACGATCTCATTTTGAAATGGGATGAGAAATGGATCGGCACCACACATGTTACGATCGATGTTTCCGACGGTATCAATACGGTTTCCACAAAGGTAAACGTGACCATGCTGGAGCCCGAAAGCGAGGAAGAAGATGAGGAGGGATTGCAATTGGGCCGCATCCTCGGGGCCGCCGGAGCGGCAGTTGCTCTAATCATTATCCTTGCCCTTGTCTTTTTGATGATAAGAAAGAGCGCTGCAAGCAGGCGGGTGGAAGAAGAAAAGGCCGCCGCCGATCGATTGTACGAAGAAGATATGAAAGATATCGAGGAATGAGATTTGGGTCTGGTTATCATGAACCCCGGTTTCGATAGGTTGAAGGAAACCATCATAGAAACGGGATTATGTACAAGATGCGGAGGATGCCAGGCATCCTGTCCCGTGGATGCCATATCATTCACAACCAGAGGAGTCGAATTGACAGGGGAGTGCATATCATGCGGGAATTGCGTGGCCATCTGCCCCGGTGGCGGAATCGATATGGCCTCTCACGAGAGGAGATTATTCAAAAAGAGGAGGAAATCCGGGTTCGGTAATAGGCTTGGAATATACCAGAAGAAGGAGCAGTTGAAAGCCGGAGATGATGAGGTTTTCCGCAGCGGTTATACCGGGGGCAGGGTATCTGCCGTTCTGATCCATGCCCTCGATAAGGGTTTCATAGATGCTGCTCTCCTCACGGATTGGTCAGGGACAGGGGACCTCTCAATAGGGAAAGGTGTTATTGCAAGGACAAGGGAGGAGGTCCTCTCCGCAGCTTCTTCGAAGTATGTATTTACACCGGTCCTGAACCTGCTCAAGGATATCAAGGATGATTCTTCCGTCAAATCCGCCGCAATGGTGGGGCTACCCTGCCATCTCCACGCATTCCGCATGATGGAGGTTCACAAGGGAACAAAGGACCTGACCTCCAAGGTCACTTACCTCATTGCCCTGAACTGCGGAGCGGCCAATCTGGACGAGGAGGGATGGGGGGAACTGATAGAGGAATTGACCGGGGTTAAAAGGTCCGACATAGCAGGATTTTCCGCAGAGAAGATATCCTCGGCTGTTGTGAGATTCGATGTAACGAGGCGGGACGGGAAGATCATCAAAAAAAAGATCCCTCTAACAAGATATCTGAAAAAGATCCTGGAAAAAGGGGTTTGGCCACGCTGCAAACTGTGTCCAGATTATTCCGGGGAGCTATCGGATATCACCTTCGGAGCTCCCTATATCAGGACAAGAAAAGGCATTGATCTGGTCGAGTCCGCAAAGAATTCGAAAGACCTTGTCCGATCCAGTACCAAACATGTCTTGGTCCAATCCCTGACAGATCTGACAATATCTGTTAGGAAGAGGTCCAGAGCCCGAAAAAATATCCGAAAAAGAAAGAGGGAGGGACAAGCCTACCCGGATTTCTCGAAATCGGGTGAAAAGGGATAAGTCGAACCTGTGAATTACCCGACGATGGCAGAAAAGGGACTCCCGCCCGGACCCGTCCCGAGGTCCTGGTATGGAAAGGAACTGAGCCTGCATAATTTCTATTCCATAGCCGGAGTATCCACCTCGTTTTTTGCAATAACACCGAAGGGAGCTCTGATCCTCGAGGCCGGTGACGGTTGCACCAGGGATCTCATCGAACTCAGGAGGTCCCTCTTTCCCGGTGATGAAGTTACCTCATCGGAAAATATGATGGATCTGATCATGGGTGTGATCGTCTCCCATCCTCATTATGATCATTATGCCGGTCTATTGAACCTTCTGAACCTTTTTCATATACTGGGCCGAAAGGAGGATCTCAAGGTAATTTATCCCGAAGGGGCAAAGGCCGTGGAAATGCTCATCGATCACTTCCTCGATACCCTGTGGGAAGAATGTCCATTCGAAATAGACAAGATTGAAGTGAGGTCTCCCGAGGACCTGGACATCCATGGTATCAAACTCTCGACCCTTCCGGTAACCCATCGCTACAGCAGGCCCGGGGCAGTCGGAGGAAAGGTGCCTGCAATGGCATACTCGATCGGTTACGGGAGCGAGAGGATTGCTTACACGGGTGACACCTGCGGTTCGGAAAAGCTCATGAATTTCATGAAAGGATCCGACCTTGCGCTGATAGAAGCAACCTACGGATCCACTCCCGACGGGCACGAGGAAGTGCACATGGACATCGAAAAAGCCCTGGAACTTGCCAGAGGATCAAAGGATTTCTGGCTTGTGCATTTCACTGCCAGATCATTCAATGAACTTCTAAATAAAAAAGGTTTGAAACCCGATTGCCTTCCTAGGGTTCCCAGGGAAGGAATACCTTGAACACCGACCCGCCGCCCGGATTGTCCTCCACCCATATCTTGCCTCTGTGAAGCTCGCATATGCCCTTTGAAATGGCAAGTCCGAGTCCGGCCCCCATTATTCCCGAGTCGTCCCTGATCCTTGAGAACCTCTCGAATATGGAGGTCTTGTACTTGTCGGGCACACCTCTGCCCCTGTCGGATACGGACATGGTGATCCCGCTGAGGTCAGCCTCGAGTCTGATCCTGATCTCGGTTTTCGGATCGCTGTATTTCATTGCATTGTCCAGAAGGTTCAGTACAACCTGTTCAACCAGCCTGTGGCCCCTGATGTCGAATACTCCTTCTCCGGGTTCGAAGACCACATCATAGCTTTCGGTCTTGGGATATAGCATCTCCAGGCAGTTGTCGATCATGTTCTTGAGATCTATGCTCTCGAACTCCGAGGCCACCTTGCCCTCCTGAAGTTGAGCGAATGTGTTTGCAAGTGAGATGGTATCTGACATCCTCTTTGTTAGCGAAGAGATCTTGGCAATATATTCGGTCATCTTCTCTGAATCGGCATACTCCACCAGCTCGGAATAACCTCTTACAGCGGCAAGGGGATTCTTCAGATCATGGGAAAGGACCGAAAGAAGAAGCCTGTAGGTCCTGTTTGTTACTTCGAGTTGCCTTATACCGCTGTCGAGGGTATCCATCTCAACCCCGGTCATTCGAACACCACTGATGGTTCCCTCGTCACCTTCTTCATAGATCGGCCTGAATTTACACAAGAAAGACCGTTTCGAACCGTGCCTGTCCGTCATCTGAAGATCGATTTGGCTGGGGCGGCCCGACTCGAAGGTGGAGTTCCATGCGTTCATGGCCCTCTCCCATTCTTTTCCGGGAGGGACAAAGAACGGCCCGTCCATCATGTCCGGTATGATATCGGACATGTCGATCATCTCCTCGGCCTTTCTGTTGCAATCGATCTCCCAAACCGAATCCCTGTTCCTCCAAACCACTATCATGTCATCGGTTCCGTCAAGCAGGTCCCTGGACCTATCCCTCTCCCTCTTGAGAGACTCCATCTCGAGTATCCTTCCCAGGGAGTTGCCCAATGCTTTCCAGATCGGTTCAAGTATCCCCTCTGACTGTTTCGATCCCCCCTTTTCCGATGATGAGAACAGTGCTACCTGGCCGATCTTCTCCTCCTTGTATTCCAAGGGCACGGAAAGAGCTGATTTCAATTTCAGGACCAATGGATCCCCGTTTGGCGTTTTGGCCCTGAAGCTGCCGCTGTAGCATTCGAAGTACAAAGGTCCGTCGCCTTCGGGCAAGGCCCCGTCCAGGCAAAGCGGGTCCCTGTCCACTACCATGTTGTCCTTGGAGGAGAAATCGAAGAATTCCGGAAAATCCTCATTGTCGAACTCCGAGCCGGAATCATCATATTCCAGATCGAGAGGTCTCCATGACAGCCTTCCTATGTCGAAATCCATTACCTTTCTCATTGTATCGGTTAATAAGTGGCAAATGGAATCGATGTCATCGCATCCTATAAGATCCAATCCCACCCCCGAGAGCATGGAAGAGACCTTATCCCCCCGTTGGCTCTTTCCAAGCTCCATTATGGAAGGCATCGAAAAAGTTTTCAGACTATCCTTGCTGCCGGCGGCAGACATGTGGCTGCTCTCCCGGTCAATGAGGGTACCTTTATAGCATAGGCTACCCCGGATACAATCTTCCAGCCAATCCTTCATGATGGAAGCTCCAAAAATGGCAGGACCTAACCCCAGCCAAGAGATGATATGAAACGTGCTATTTCAACGTTGGGGAACATTTCCAGTGCAACTTTTTATAGTGCTCTTTTGCATATAAAAACTGCATTTGTCCTAGTGGTTAGGCCGATCAATTTGAGGGGTGTTTACGGACGGACGGCCTTTCGGAGTGGAACCAAAAGTGATTTAAGAACCACCCATGATTACAGAGTGATGCGCCAGGCGGGTGGACCCAAAAATCTGAACTGGACGATCATCTTGCTGTCCATCGTATCAGTGGCATCCCTGAGCCTCGTGCCGACCGGTGTCCAGGGGTCTGTTCAGGGAATGAATTCTTACTCTTACTATCCCGAAGAAGGTCCCGACTTTCACCGGAACTTCACCCAGTACTTTGATTATCCATCAATGACACAATACCTGAAACAGATGCAGGTCAGGTTCAAGGATATAATGGAACTGTGGTCGCTCGGTCAGACCCATGAGGGAAGGGACATCTGGTGTGTCAAACTGTCCGATAATCCCGGTTCCTCCGACGACGGGTCTCCAGGTTCGGAACCCGACGCGATCCTCGTTGGAGCTCATCACGCAAACGAATGGATATCATACGAAACCGCACTCTATGTGATGACCTTCCTTCTGGAAAATTACGGGGGAGGCGACCTCAACGGAACGGCTGCCACATACCTGGTTGACAACAGGGAGATATTCATCGTCCCCATGCTGAATCCGGACGGTACGCAGTATGCTCACGAATCGGAGAGGGGATGGAGGAAGAACCGGGAGCCCAATTATGTTTACGATCATATGCCGGGCAGCTACATCGACCCTGACCTTGTTCCATCATCTTATGGTGTGGACATCAACAGGAATTACGGGTGGATGTGGCATGTTGCGGGGGGGTCCAATGCACTCCTGGCCAGGGGAGGCTCGTACAGAGGGCCTCCCGACAACGTGGATGATGACGGTGACGCCATTGTCCAGGTTGATATCAGAAACGGCATCCTTCCAGGTCCCGACGAAGGTGTGGACGAGGACCCCTGGGATGGCATCGATAATGATGCAGACGGTGAGGTGGACGAGGACCCTGCCGGAGGTTTCACCTCTGCAGAAACCATTGCCCTGAAAGATCTTGGGGAAAAACAGGATTTCACAGTGGCAATATCCTACCATTCCTATTCCGAGCTGGTTCTCTGGCCCTGGGGTTACACAAACGAGGAAGCGCCGGACGGTCCGCATCTGGCCCAGCTTGGAACCAGAATGGCGGAGATGAACGGCTACCGTCCCATGCAGGGGTATGACCTCTACATGGTTACGGGAGACATGACAGACTGGTTCTATTCCCAATACGGTACATACGCATACACATTCGAGGTGGGAAGGACCCACAACATACCGGCAGATGAGATCGTGAGCCACGCACAGCTTAATCTCGATCCCTCCCTCTATCTCATCTATTCCGCTAAGAATCCCTTTATTTCATACATCAGAACCGACGAGAACTCCACCAAAGTATGGAGGACGGGAGATAACATGAGGGTGGAGTTCTCATTCGAGGATGAAGGGTATCCGATTCCTCTGAACAACGACACTTTCAAGGTGGTTTACAGATGGGACGGAGGTCCATGGAAGAGGTCCACCCTTGCGGCTCTTGAAAACGGAAATATTACCGGTTCCTTCCCTGCCGAGACCGATGAAGGGGTTCTTGAGCTCTATTTCGAGATGGAGGATGACAGGGGCAACCTCATTACAGAACCAGCTTACGCTCCCTATGCACTGATCACAATGGAATTCGTGAGAGATCCCATATTCGGACTCTATTTCGGTTTCGACACTTTGCTTGTACTTTTGTTCACCCTGGGGATATCCTGGGGTGGTTTCAGTTTGGGAGTAGTAAAATCCGTGAGGTCCCAGAGGAGAATGGAGGGGATGAATGGCTAAAGGGGGAGGCACATTCACCAGCAAGTGGGGACTGCTGATGGCAGCTCTGGGTGCCGCAATAGGTACCGGCAATATCTGGAGGTTCCCAAAGGAGGTGGCCGACAACGGCGGCGGATCCTTCATGATACCCTACATACTCTTCCTATTCACATGGTCCATACCGATTCTTCTTGTAGAGTTCAACCTCGGAAAGAAGACCAGAAAAGGAACCATGGGGTCCTTTGCTTCAATACTTGGAAAGAACAAGGCATGGATGGGGGCCTGGATGGCATGGATCTCTACAGCAATCGGCTTCTATTACGCGGTGGTTATGGGATGGACCATCCGTTACGCCCTGGGATCTTCAACGGGAAACATCTCATTTTCGGATTCACAGCAGTCATGGGAGAATTTTCTCGAATCTCCTGGACTGGTGGTCCTTTTCCAGATCATGGCGATCGCCGTTTCTGCTTTCGTGGTCTACAGGGGAATCGAAAAAGGCGTGGAAAGGGTGAACAAGATATTGATACCAACCCTCTTCATATTACTGCTATTTTCAATGATATGGGCCCTCACGCTTCCCGGTGCGATGAGGGGGGTAGCCTACATTTTCACCCCCCAGGCAGATACCCTATTCAACGGTAAGACCTGGATAGAAGCTCTTGCCCAATCCGCCTGGTCCTGCAGCGCGGGAATGGGAATGGCAATCACCTACGGGGCGTATACAAGAAGAAAGGACGATACTTCACTGAACACCGTCCTAACCGGATTGGGGGATACGACCATTGCCCTCGTTGCGGGGATTATGATCTTTGCTACGGTTTTTGCCATGTCCGGTACGATGACCCAGGCGGAAGATGCGGTCTCCGCCGGCGGTTCGGGATTGACATTCATCTATCTTCCCCAGCTATTCGGGGAGATGATTGGAGGAAGGTATGTTGCGATAGCCTTCTTTTTCGCCATGGCCTTTGCGGCACTCACATCCATGATCGCAACTTATGAGAACGCTGTGAAGAACTTCGTGGATGCGGGCTGGGGCAGAAAGAAGGCAATAATGGTAATGACCATCGGAATGCTGATCCTCGGCCTTCCATCCGCCCTCATAGTAATGGATGTCAGCATCGGGGGAACGACAACTCCCATGCCGGTGTTCCTCGAAAATCAGGACTTTGTCTGGGGTCTTGGACTGGTCCTATCGGGTGGTTTCATCTATTTCCTGGTCTGGAAGTACGGGATTACCAAGTTCAGAAAGAATTTCATTAACAGCAGGTATGCCGATGTCAAGATCGGAAAATGGTTCGACATCCTATTCAAATACGTTGTTCCAATAGAACTGGTTGTGATGTCTGTCTGGTTCATATATCAAACGATAGTGAGTCCAACCGAGGAATGGTGGATGGGAGGGATCATAGGATTTTTGATCATGATAGGTCAATGGGCCGTTGTGATAATAGGTTTGATCTTTGTCTCCAGGAAGGTTGAAGACAGATTGGTGGAGGATGATTTCGATCCGGACACCACAATCGACGAGGATATTATCAAGGAAGACCGGGAACAGGAGGATCTCCCGATGGATGATGTCGGTTATGAAAATGAGATCCCCGTGACTGAAGAGGAAGTGAACTCATGACTAAAGAAGAGGAAAAGATCACGGAGATGCTCAGGGAAAATGGCGAGATGTCCACCACCGAGATCGAGTCCGAGTTCACAAGAAAGGGCGAATCCTGCCCCGACGGGGCCGTAAAGCATCTGATGAAGATGAAGACAAAGGGGATCGTCGAGGGAAGGATGGACAGGGAAAAGAAAGGATGGGTTTGGACCCTCAAGTGATGAATATTCATATTCCTGTGCAAAAGATTTAGATATAATTCTGGACGGTTACCGTAAACGTACCCGGAATGTTTCCGGGGGAAGAGGTGTTCACATGGGTGATACGTCCAATTCGATTCCTGCACCCTCGAAATACTGGTCAATGCTTGCAGCCTTGATATTTGTGATATCGGCCATCACATTCGTAACGCAATCAGAGTCGGTCAGCGGTCTTAATGTTCCCGGAGGAACGATCACGGGTAATGTAACCTGGACCCTGTCCGATTCGCCGGTGGATTTAGAGGGCAATCTGACAATTGAAACGGGAGCATCCCTGACCATACAACCTGGTGTACTGGTTCTCATGGAGGATCATAATTTTCTCGGCGTGAACGGTACTCTCAGAGCCGAGGGGACCTCAGGGGGAAGAATAAAATTCGAGGGTTCCGGGTCTGCGGGTTTCGACAGGATCAACGTGACATCCGGCGGCGAAGCATACATGACCTTCTGTGATATCGATTCGAGGGGGGGTATTTTCGCAACAGACAGCGGTACCGAGGTCAGGATCTACAATTCAACCATCACATCCACACAAGCTGCGGGATTGACAGCGCAGTATAACTCCGAGGCCTGGCTAATAAACTGCACCTTTAACTCACCTATCAATGTGTCTGTGATGTTGGGAACCGTTCACGAAGGATACTGGTTCAGTTTCAGGGCCATGAAGGACAACGGTGAAGGACCTTACACCCAGGGAGCGGACCTGACGATCTTTGCATCCAATCCACAGGGAAGCAGCTTCACAATTTATGATTCGACCTCGGGAGATCCACAAACCGGATCCGATGGTACAATTCCCGCCTTTGCCATTGAGCAATATCTCCACGAGGGCTCGGTCTTCATCAACAGGGTGAAGATGACCATAACCATGTCTGCCGATAACAGCAGATGGAGAAAGCAGGAAAACGAATGGGTGATAACCAAGGATACCGATTATACCTGGTGGATGGATTTTACCCCACCGGAAGCACCGACGAATCTTTCCGTTCTGAGAAAGGGTGGACACTGGATCCATGTTCAATGGGATTATCCCGGCGACGATTCAAAGCTGAGCAATTTCGTTCTTCGATTCAAGAAATCCTGGGAGGGCGAATCCGAGTGGGACACGGCGGAGCCTTCCGCCGGCTTTAGAGACTGGAATATCACCATAGAGGAGCCTCCAAATCCGGTAAATGGACTCCTCGAGGAAAGGGATTACGACATCAAGTTGTATGCCGTTGACGGAAGTGAAAATCCCTCCGATACGATAGGACCCATCACCGTCAAGACGCTGGATATAACAAAACCTTCCCCTCCCGAAGAAATCGAAGTGATCGTGGTGGAAGGAACCTATGTGAATATCCAATGGAACAGATCAGTTTCCGAGGATGTGGTCAGGTACGGAATAATGGTGGAAGAGGAAGGGGAAGAAGGGGAGCTTATTTTCGTCCCGAGCGATGGCAACGATACCCAGATCTACAACCTGACCGGATTGGAGAGCGAGACCGAGTACACATTCGAGATGGCGGCATTCGATGACGGGGAGATCCCGAATAATTCAACCTGGACAGAACCCATAATGTTCAGGACCTTGGATATTACTCCCCCGGAGAAACCCTCACTTTCCATTTCATTCCTGGAACCGGACCAGTATATCAACGGTTCGGGATACTATAACGGTTCACAGGTTGCACTGGAAGGGTTCGTTCCAGGGGAAAACAGGACATTCATCGATGTGTTCCTGGACGGTGAATTGTACGTCAATCCCAATCCCGACCTCCCGCGCCCCTCAACATTCGAGGGTCGTTTCTTCTTCTTCATCAGCGTTGATGAAATACAGCACAATATCAGGGTAAGAAGCGTTGATCCCGCAGGCAACAAAGGGCCGCTTTCGGAAGAGGTCTCCATAATAATTGACCGGACCGATCCCCTTATCGGGCTGGAAATGCCGGAGAACGGCGTCTTCACCGTGGACAATGATGACATGGTGGAGATCGATTCTAACTCCACGGATGACAATTCCATCCATTCCATTACATGGTATATTGAGAAACCTGACGGGACTGTGGAAACAGAATCCGGATCCACACTTTCGAAGGTATTCCCGTTGGGAAATTACAACATCACGCTCGAGGTCTTTGACCTTGCGGGAAACATGAACAAAACCCTGTTCAAGGTGCGATCGCTTGTTCCCGATGACACAGCTCCGGTAGCCACGGTTTTGAGCCCTTCATCCAATGTGGATATCGATCTAGCACCCATATTCGAGGTCGAGTTCTCGGAGGAGATCGTCTGGGACCTCATCTCCGCAGGTGTTGAAAGGACCGAGGGCGAGGGCACCGGTCCAATCGATGTCCTTTCAACATTTGACAGGGAAAATCTCACGGGCAGGTTCGAACTGACAAGGTCGCTTGAGGGAGGTGTCAATTATACCTTCTTCATCGAATCCATTATGGATACGAGAGGAAATATCGGAGAGAACATCGATTTCGGGTTCAGGACCATAGATGACAATCGAGTTGATACGGATAAAGACGGAATCCCTGATTATTACGAGGTCCAGAAGGGATTCCTTAGTCCCTCCATACCGGATGACGCATCAGAGGACGAGGACGAGGACGGATTGACAAACCTTCAAGAATATCTGGAAGGAACGGACCCGGCCTCTCCCGATTCCGACGGAGATGGTATGACCGACGGATGGGAAGTGGAATACGGACTGAAGCCAATGGACAGAAGCGACGCCCTATCCGACGCCGACGGGGATTCCTATTCCAATCTGGAAGAATTCAGGTCAGATACCGATCCCAATGACAAAGAGAGCAAACCCACCGCATCGGAGGAGGATGATATTCTCCTGATCATAGTGATCATAATCATAGCCGTTGTATTGCTTCTCATAATCATCCTATCGGTGTTCTTTGTCATCAGATCCAGAAAAAGGGAGGAAGAGATGGCTCCGAAAGAGGAGGTATCGGAGGAAGAGGAAGGACCGAGGACATGGAGCGAACAGGTGGAGGAGTCAATGAGGGAGTGCCCCTCCTGCGGAGCGGCCCTCGAGGAGGGACTGGATTACTGTCCCATGTGCGGCGCTACATTGGAGATCGAGAAGGAGGAAGACCTCCTTATGGGCACGATGGACGAGGAATCCATCATGGGAGAAGATGACCTGGCCGAAACCGAGATCGAGGAAGACCCTCAAGAAGAAGAAGATACCATACCATCGGAATCGGAGGGGGCACCCGAATTGGATGATGACATGGCCATGAACGAACCTCCGTCGGTTTGAAAGTCTATTTCGAGGTATTTTCCACTGGATAACGGTTTGTTTCACATTATGCCGTCAATGATAGAATTTTTTTAATAATAACAATAGAAAGGCAAAAGTTTAAATTTTCATTACCTGATTTATGACCCAAACCGAGGTGGGAGAGATGAAAGTCCGATGCAAGGATTGCAAGACCGAAATGGAGTATCCATTCAAGAAATGTCAGGATTGCGGTTGGGTCCCAAAAGGGAAATATGCCGATCTGGCAAAGAAGTTCGCAGCCAAGTACGAAAAGGAGGAGGGCCTGGACAAGAAGAAGACATCCACCAGGAAGAAGACCACCTCCACCAGGTCAGGTAGAAAGAAGAGGACAACCACCTCCGCAAAGAAGAGAACAAAACCCAAAGTTGAGGTAGAAGAGGAGGAGGAGAAACCGACCCGAAGGAAATCCAGGACCTCCTCGAAGAAGAAGACCACATCCCCCTCAAGGAAAAAGAAGAGACCCAAGGCGGTTGTGGAGGAAGAACCAACCACCAAAACAAGAAAGAAAACCTCGACAAAGAAAAAATCCACAACCGGAAGGAAGAGGACAAAGCCAAAGGTAGAGGTGGAGGATGAGGAAGAGACCGTATCCAAGAAGAAAACTTCCACCAAGAAGAAATCAACCAAATCCAAACCTGCAAGGAAGAAGCCTTCCAGGGGTTTCGATCTGGATGTGGACGAAGACGAAAAAGCCGTCAAATCTTCTTATCGACCAATCAGCCTCGAGGATGACGAAGAAGAGATATTCGTAGTCGGAAAGACCTCAAAATCCAAGCCGGAACCAGAATTCGAGGAAGAGGAGGAGGAAGAAGAGGATTACTACGAGGATGAAGAAGAAGAGGAATACGAGGACGAGGAAGAATACGAAGATGAAGATGAGGAAGAAGAAGAGTATGAGGACGAGGAGGAAGAGGAATACGAGGACGAAGAAGAATACGAAGATGAAGTTGAGGAAGAAGAAGAGTATGAGGATGAGGAGGAAGAGGAAGAAGAATACGAGGACGAGGAAGAATACGAAGAAGAAGATGAGGAAGAAGAAGAATACGAGGACGAGGAGGAAGAGGAGGAGGAAGAGATAATCAAGATCCGCTGTAAATGCGGCAACCTCATCAAGGTAGTATCCGGCAAACCTCCAATAAGATTCATCTGCGACGAATGCGGAAGAAAGGGAGTCATCAAGGCCCCTCCCGAAGAGGAGGAAGAGGAGGAGGAAGAAGAGGAGGAATACGAACCCCCTCCGAGAAGGAAGAAGAGAAGAAGGCCGAGGGATGATGACTCCCGTCCGAGAAGACGGTCAAAAAAAAAAAGAAGGTAAGAGATCGAGAGGATGAGGTGGAGGATCTCGAGCCGCATCCGGGGGCCAGAGGTTCAAGGAAGGGAAGGAAGAAGAAAAAAGGATCCTTCGATTTCAAGAGACCAGAGGACCTGGGTGTGAAAAAGAAGGAGGAACCCTCCGACCTCTTCACCATCAAAAAAGAGAGTTCCAAAAAGGGAGAGACATGTCCCGTATGCGGTGCGGGAATGACCTTCAAGGAGAGAGTAGATTCCTGGTACTGCCCCAGATGCAAATCTTTCTACTGAGGGTTCATCCGACAAATATGATGAGATAGAATCTCCAGGCAAGGTAGGGAGTTGCAATACCCGAGCCAATACCGGCCAGTGTTCCCGTTACCGCCCTCAGGAAATTGTTGGAAGTCCTCCATCCATGATACTGGGTAAGTCCGTCCAACGTAAGAGGACCCAGCATTATGATTGTAAATATCAGCATCGTCAATACGGGGGGATCGAAGATAATTATCGAAATTATCCCCAAAGGTATTGAAACTAAAAGAGAGGGATAGAAAAAAATGCATCTTGAACAGAGGGGTAGCGGATGACCGCCGATCCAGAGTGATCGCTCCGGATCGCCGTGACATACCTTTTTGAATATCTGAGGTCTATCATCGATGACCTTGAGGGCGATATCATCGAAACTCATCCGGGACCTCTTCACGGATCCTTTATGATCTTCTTTCACCATTACCCCAATCCGGTCAAAATTCATAATACAATCCCCGAATTGATGATTCGCATGTGACCCAAAATATATTTATAAGGAATAAAGGTTGATTTTTATCTGGGTACTACATATCAGGTTCTCTCGTGAGAAACTATCTCAATGGGGGAAATGTATACCCAAACAGCAAGGAGGTAGAGATCTGTCCCGCATTTCATCCCTATTTAGGGTTCTGCCTGCATTATTGATGATAACAGTTTCCGGTTATACCCTTCTGATCGCAGATCAGGACTTTGCAGAAGGATTGTCGCCCGAAGAGCTGGAAGGCTGGACATTGATAGGAAGAGACGAGTTCATGACGATCACCGGCCAGGAGGATTCCACAGGTTTCGGGACTACCATTGAAATGGGAGACATAGACGGAGACGGAAGAGATGATATTTTCGTTGGAGTTCCCACGTTTTCAGGCAACCAGGGAAGCGGTGCCGTTCTGATCTATTTCGCCAGGGACCTGGATGATATAGCTCCTCTGACCGCCATCGAGGATGCCGATGTGATCGTATACGGAGAGGAAGCGGGAGATCGCTTCGGACAGAATATCGCACTCGGTGACATGAACGGGGACGGAAGGGATGAACTTCTTGTTTCCGCCCCGAGAGCATTCGGCTGGCAGGGAACCAGAAGATGGTCCGGTGAGGTCTACATATTATCCGGCAGAGACAGATCGGAGTTCCCCTCCAAGATATGGATCGGCAAGACATCACTATACGGACACATCTACGGAAGGGACGCCCTTGACCAGATAGGACTCAGGATGACCATGGGCGATCTGACAGGTGACGGAAGGGACGAACTGGTTCTCGGAACAAACGGGGCGGGTGGTTTCGGAGGAACCCCTGAATACCATGCAGATTCCGAGAACAACGCTCCCAATTCCTGGGAGATAGAGGTTATTGAAGGAACGAGCTCCCCTGTTGGAACAGTAGTCCTCGAGAGAGATATTAAGATGATAAGGTACTTTTCATCATGGAATTCCACACTCACCCCTCCCGACACCCATGCTAGACATATCGGAAATGGTATGGATGTGAGTGACTTCAACGGTGACGGTTTCAATGATCTGCTGTTCTCCTGGAGTAAAATGGAAGGACCCTCCACCATCGAGACTTTGGTATCCACACAGGTGGAGATCATCCGAGGCGGACCCGGGTTTCCCTATGTACCGATCAACACGACAATCGATATCGTGATACCTACTTTCGAGCCAAACCTCACCATACAGATGAACAAGACAATGAATGAGCCTCCGAAGCTTGAATGCGGTGATCTCGATGGTGATCCCACCATGGACATGGTCATCGGCAACCCTAACGGTCTTGATTATCTGGGCAGAATGCCCGAGGCAGGTCAGGTTCACATCATGAGGGGATTTGACTTCATAAACGGAGACACGATCTATACTGATAACTATTCATCAACGATATTCGGTCTGGATTCGAAAGATAGGCTGGGATCCAGTTTACTTTGCATAGATATGGATGATGACGGATTCGATGAGGTCATGATCGGGGCCCCGTACGCCGATGGCGAGAGGAATTTGGTTCCGGATTGCGGGGAAGGATACCGTTTTGATTTTGACGGGATATTCACTCCCGAACTTGAATCATTTGATGCAAATGAATCATACATGGGTTATTTCGAAGGAGGTCATTCCTTCCATGCCATATCGTACGGAGATATCGATCAGGACGGTGTTTCGGACCTCCTTGTATCCACACCTGACTTCTCTCCTGAAGACTCCGACGATATTCTGGGTCTTGTATCCCTATTCATGATCAAGCAGGATTTCGAGATGAAGATCTACGGAAGATCGGGATCCAGGGACTTCGGAAGGAGTATTGTAATCGAAGATTTCAATATGGACGGATACGAGGACATATTGGTGGGCGATCCCAATGCAATGAGAATAATTCTAGATGTGACACCACCTGTTATCACCCAGGATGGAGAAGCATATATTCTGTTCGGAGGTCCAACCTCTGAAGGTCCCATTTTCAACCTGGAATCCGATGCCGACATCACGTACAAAGTAGACCTCGCGGGAAATCAGGCCGAGTTGGGAAAAACCGTTACTTCAGGTGACCTCAACGATGACGGATACCCTGATGCCGTGATAGGTGCTCCTTCCTATTATGATGGAGCAAACAACTGCGGGGGTTTCTACATAGCCTGGGGGGGGAACAGGACCTACATGGAGGAACAGAACCGCAAACTGGTCCTCGGACAAACGGTGGAGATGGTTGGCGATTCCATTGTGGTTGGAGACTTCAACGGGGACCTCAAGGATGATCTTGCTGTCTCCGCAACAGCCACAACCGCCTCGCAATCTCTGGGCAGATATCATGCGGGAAACGTCTACATATTCTTCGGTGACATATCATCGGGTAATACAAGGATCAATTCAGCCGATGTTGTGATCACCGGTTCCCTGCCAAACGAGCAGATCGGAAAAAGCCTGGCCGCAGGGGACATTGACAACGACGGGATCGATGATCTGGTTATCGGGGCTCCATATTCTGACCTGGGTTCTGTAAGGGACCAGGGTCTGACATATATCATGAAAGGCCGCAATACATGGGGCTCGAGCTACGATCTTTCCACGGATGCATCCACGAGAATTTTCGGGCCATGGCCTTATGACCAGACCGGAAGTACACTCGCCGCCGGGGACCTGGATGGCGATGATCATGATGATATTGTAATAGGGGCCTCAAGCGGCGATGGGTATCAGAGGACCGCAAAGGAAGCGGGAAACGTCTATGTTATGTTGGGAAGCTACCTTTCGGAAAATCTGGACGGTGGAAATCTCAGTCTTCGTGATCAATACAATATGACAGTGTTCGGAGAGAACAGCATGGAAAGACTCGGATCATCTCTTGGAATTGGTGATCTGGATGGGGATGGAGGAAATGATGTTGCCATGGGTGCAATAGGATGGTTGGACCCCGTTTCCGGTGCCGTACCCGGCGGTGTAAAGATACTTCCATCAAAAATGATCAGGGACGGAGGGGAGCTCAACTCTTCATCCATCCCGGTTCTCACTTCCAAGAGAGATGGAGACCTATTTGGAACATCAATATATATTTCGGATTACTCGGGAGACGGAACGGATGATATGCTTATGGGGGCACCCAAATTCGATCCCTACGGAACCGGGGAGATCAAAGGTGGACTGTTCCTCTGGGAGGGTAAGGATATCTATATCAGGGACATCAAGGTGTCCCCCATAATGGTTCTCGGGACTGAACCGGTTTCCGATCCAGAGGAAATAATGAGCCAGGTATACTATCTATCACCGCAAGAAGGCCCGTACAAGATGAGGGTGACGGGAAGATCCGTTTACGGATATGATGATGTCAGTTCAATATCCATAGCCATGGATTCTCTTCAAGGTCCGGGATCCTGTACCCTGGTTTTCAACACCACCAACAGGGAATTTGAACAGTTCTCATCAGGTGATTTTACCAAAAATATCTGGATAGAGGATGAATACTCTTCAGGAACAACAGATGGAGTCGAATCATGGTATGTGGATTTCTCCTTCGATGTGGACTGGGATATGCCAGATCCCGATGTGCTGACAACCTACATTACGGGAGGGAGTTCATCTTACAGGAACTATCTCTCCAAGGAGTTCCGGATAGACAGGACGATCTTCATCGAGGATGAGGGATTGAAGGTCTCGGGTAAGAACGAAACTGATCTACCCGAATGGCTGAATGCATCAACATACATCTCAGTTAAGAACATCTCACTCTCCCACATATTCAACGGAGAGCCCATCCATGGAAGAGCACTGGAAAACATCAGTCTGGGGCTATACCGGCCCGACGGCATCCTTATCGGAAGATCACATATGAACGGAACCAGACTGGATTTCGATCCGACAACTGCAGGTGAAGGGGTCAACAATGAAGAAGCGACATTTACAATAGGTCCACTTAAGGACGATCCGCTACCATCCGGTTCCATCTGGCAGAGGAATCTGACCTTCCAGTTGAAGGCAGATACCACTGCTCCGCCGGAGGTAACCTCCTTCAATATATTCCCCGACGGAAAGGAAAAAGGAATAGTTCCCTTTGATGACGACCGGTTCGTGGAATTGAACTGGGTCAACGTGGTGGATCTCGGACCTTCGGGCATTGACAGGTATGTCCTGGAGGTCATCGGCGAGGAGGAGACCACCATCTACGATTCCGTGAGGTCCGGAGACCTCATAATGATCCCTGAGGGAGAGGTGAATTTCACTCTGCATGCCATGGATAGAGCGGGAAATCCGGGACCAAAGATCAAAAGGACCGTAACCACCGATACCGGAGCTCCCTTTTTCAGGAAACCCATACCGGCTGATGAGTCATGGCTAAACGACCAGACCGAGGAATTGTCCATTATCACATTCGACGGTGTATCCGGTATTGACGTTGAATCCGCAGAATACAGGGTTTTCTATCAGAGTGCGGACGTGGTGGGAGAATGGAAGGATGTTCTCGGATGGGAGGTTGCAGGAAACGAGACAAGACTTGTGGCTCCGGTGCCGGACGAAGAAGGATTCGGTCTCTACATACAGTGGAAGATATCCGATCTGGCGGGACTTACAACCGTTTCAGAACCGTATACATTCAGCATTGACAAGACTCCCCCCATAATAGAACCGGACCAGGAGGAGTTGATCGCCGGCCCGGGGGAGATCGAATTCGATTGTTTCATGGAGGATTCCCTTTCCTGGCTCAACCTTTCCACCGTGGAGTTCAGAATAGCAAGCGCGGATGCTTTTCAGGGATCGGTATGGAGATCCATGGACCTCGAGGGATTCAGGATCTCATATTCTCCGTCCTATACGGTTGATCCCGGATTCGAGGGATACGGATATGCCCAGTGGAGGGTAACCGACAGGGCTGGAAACTACGTGGAAAGCGATCTGATTTCCATCCTAGTTGATACAACACTTCCCGAGTTTACGGATTTCACACCGAATACAACCACAATACAGAGTGATACCGAGGTGGATGTCTCGGTAACAATCATAGAAGAAGGCAGCGGAATACTTCCAGGGGACGTGGAGATATCTGTATCCACCATTTCAGGGTGGGTTCAGTACGGTGTCGGGGGTTTCTCCCCCTGGATTCCGGTTGACCTTGTGGAAGAATTCAACAACAATTATGTTGCCTCATCCACGGTGACGCTTGACGAGGGAAGGTTCAACCAGGTCAGGTTCAGGGTAAGGGACGGGGCTGGAAACGGATGGGTTATTTCAAGCTCGCATTCCATCGAGGTTGATCTTCCTGAAGTAAACCTTCCTCCAAGGGCGCTTTTCAATGTTGTACCGGTTTCGGACATGATATTCCAGGGTGAATCGCTGACCCTGGATGCGACACCTTCATCTGATCCGGAAGGAGCCCCTCTGAACTTTACATGGTTTTCCGACCTTGAAGGATTTCCCGGAGACGGAATGCTTGGAACAGAACCCAGAATTAACGTCACACTTTCCGTTCTGGGAGTCCACAGCATCTGGATGGTTGTTACCGACGGTGTTAACACGGTTACATCCGAGGAGGTCAATATCAGGGTCGTGGAGAGACAGGACGAAGAACCCGAGGAGGAATCCGAAGAGGAAACCCTGCTCGAAAGAGTCCAGGACTCGATTATGCTCCTTATCCTGGCACTTCTGATCGGAATCATACTGGGTGCCGTGATAATATATCTGGCATTCGTGAGGCGCATGGAACAGGAGCCGGTACTCGAACCTCAGCCCATGGTGGATGCAACATACGAGGACGAATACGTTGTACCCTACTGTCCCTACTGCGGAGAGGAGGCCAGACCATCCGATGAATACTGCATCAAATGCGGTTCGGTCTTCACCGAGAAGGATAAAGAGGGCATGCTGAAGGGAAAGAAAAAGAAGAAGAAAAAGAAAAAGAAGGAATCCCTCAAGGCAGCCGAAGAGGAAGCGACAGAGGAAGAAGAGGATTGGGACATCCCCGAATATGAGGACGGGATAGAAGTTGAATCGGATTTCTTCGCCGAAACCCCTGAAGAGCTCGAGATCGAGGACCTTGACGAAGAGGAGCTCGAGGAGATCGACGAGGAGGACCTTGAAGAACTGGATGAGGATGACTGGGAGGTGGAAGAATGAAGATCAGGACACTTTCTCTCATATCCGTTATTCTTATGATACTGGCAGGCCTCGCAGCTCCCGAAGGGTCCGACGGTGCTCTCGCCTTCGAGGCCGATAAGAAGATCAGTCAGGACAGCGGAGAGTCATCCCAGATGAATCCCGACATCGCTGTCCATGACAGCAATGTTTACGTTGTATGGCAGGATGCCAGGAGAGGAAACTGGGACATATATCTGAGAAGGTCCACCAACAACGGCATGACATTCGAAAACGAGGTCAGGGTGGATGATACCAGTATTACACCAACGCTGACCGATGATCAGACCTCACAGGTGGATCCCGAGGTGGCCGTGTCTCCGGATGGAACCGTCCATGTTGTCTGGTCAGATGACAGGGACGGAAGATATCTCCTCTACATGGCCAAATCGGATGACGAAGGAAAGACCTTCTCTTCCAATTTCATGGTATCGGACAGCAACACAGGCATTCAGACCAAACCCCACATGGATATTTCCGCACAGGGAGATATCTTCATTGTATGGGAAGATACCAGGGATTCCATAGGACACGAACAGATCTACGGAAGCTTTTCCTCCGACGGAATGAACTTTGATGAAGCCGTCAGGATCTCCGATACATCCATCGACTATTACTGCTTCGATCCCTCGGTTGCCTGGTCCGGAAATGAGGATATTCACGTGGTCTGGACAGAGGACAGGATCATCGATACCGACATCAGGTTCTGCTCCTCCGATGATTCAGGTGATACCTTCTCATCTTCATTCATTCTCAACAGGGATCCGTCCTCATCTGATCAGGATTCGGCATTCATAGATGCCAATTCCACATCCGTTGTGGTTGTCTGGAAGGATGGGAGAAGCACATCCGCCGATATCTACATGGCGATATCATCGGACGGAGGGAGCTCTTTTGCCATGGAGTTCGTGGTTCATCCGTCATTCAAGACAGGCCACCAGTACGATCCCGAGATGTTGATCGAAAGCGACGGGAATATCTCCGTCTGCTGGACCTCTTCACCTGGCAGGGATGATACATCAAAATCGGATATTCAGATGACCAAATACCTGGTTAACGGTACATTCGAGGAAGTGGAGACCGTAAATGATAGAAAAATCGGAATTAGTCAAGACAATCCCTCCTTGGCAGTGAGCAAAGGCATGGCTCATATCGCCTGGACGGATTACAGGAACAACAACCAGCCGGATATCTATTTCTCCAGAACAATCTCCTATGGCGAGGAGGGTGAGGCACCAAGGCTGGTTGGCGGAAGGATAAGCCCCGAAACCGGAGCTGTGGGGCAGAAATTCTTCTTTTATGTGAGCTACTTTGACGAGGAGAACGATCCCCCCAGGGGTTATCCCAAGGTGGACCTTTTCTACCGGTCCGGTTCCGAGCTTTTCCATTTTCCGGATTCCCCGTTCAACATGACTCCTTTGAGGGATGAGTCCTACGACATGAACTACAGGAACGGTCAGAATTACATCTTCTCCATTACCATTGAGAGGGAACTCGAACTCTATTACAGATTCAACGTTACAGCGGCTACCGGAAACAGAACAATGATATTGACAGAACTGACCAGGGGGCCGATCATTGACTGGGAGGGGCCTTCTTTCAATTTGATATCACCCCCTCCCAACAGCTGGGAGGATGACAACATTGTGAGTTTCGAACTCAATATCACCGATGAGCTTTCCACCATCGATCAGTGGTCTATCTTCTATCAGAGATTCAACCTTGCAACGGAGAAATGGGACAGCTGGCAGAGAAAGGGAACCATGGAAGCGGTTGATAATCACAGTGTCATATACAGGGTGAATATCACCCTTTTCGACGGAACCGACAACATGGTCAGGTTCAGGGCCAAGGATATCCATGGCAACGGTGATGACGAACTCGGTTATTCCGTCAGCGATACATACAAAATCCGGGTGGATCCCACCGGTCCTTTCTTCAAGGTTACACAGCCTCCGAGAGGCAGGATACTCTATGACACCGATGTGGGTGTGGAGGCCGAGATCTGGGACCTCGGGGCCGGTCTGGATATCGATTCGGTGAATATCTCCTATTCTTTGGGTGGCAGCGATAATTACGGAGAATGGTTCCCCGTGAGCGAATTCGGGGGAGAACTGGTACCCCACGAGGACGAGGAGGAGAGATTCATTTTGAAACTCAACCTCAGCCTGATCCAGGGATTCAACAACTTTTTCAGGTTCAGGGCGAGTGATAAACTGGGTAACGAGAGGATCTCCGACCCGCATCAGGTTGTAATAAAGAAGCCTGAAGTGGTGGAACAGGACAGACCTCCTGATCCGGTCTCATCCATACAGCCAGCCGTTTCGGGTTCCACCAGACCTCATATAACATGGACGCCCACCTATGATCCGGACGGCGATCTGGTCACCTACTGGTTCAGGTTGAGCGAAAAGGATAGCGGAGATATTATTTTCAACTGGACGAACCTGGGAGCCTCGGTTACATACTGGGACCCTGATGAATCCATCTCCCTGGAACCGAGCAGGACCTATCTGATCGAGATAAGACCGCAAGCAAATGATCTGAACGGAACGGTTACCAATTCAACATTGCTGATCTCAACCGATGCCAACATGCCTCCGGAATCTCCTTCGGGTCTGGTTCCCAGGGCCACCAGCGATCCGTCGCCGATATTGAGTTGGGATCAATCCGAAGATCCCGAAGGGGACGAGGTATTCTATTTCATAAGGATAGGAACATTCTACAACGGAGGAGACATCCTGGGCTGGACATCAACATTCACCGAACCCAAGTACAGGATCAGCAGGGTTCTGGGTGCCGGTAACTATCATGTTCAGCTGATGTGTTCCGACGGAAAGGACTTCTCCACCATATCACATAATACACTGTCCATCGGCATATATTCACCCGAAATGGAATCCGAGAGGACTTCCATTGTTATCTATCCTCCCGATGATGATGATCCGAATCGTATCGAGACCAAGAACGAGAACGTGGAACTGACCATCTTCAACAAGGGATTCACCTTCGACACCATCAGGATACGTGTTACGGGAGAGGCAACCGAAAGGGATGACATCGATATCTATACCACAAAGGACCGGGTGGAGCTCTCCCCCGGTTCCTCCAAAAACACCACTCTTACAATAACCGTGAACGAGAATACCAAGAAGGGATACTATTCATTGAATGTAACCCTGACATCCATCGACGGTATATCCACTTTCACCAAGCAGCTGACGGTGAGGATCGTTGACGAGGAGGACATCAATCCATCCATAGGGGATGGAAATGGTGATGAGGAGACAAATGATACCCAGATCCTGCTCTGGCTTTTCTTTGCACTGCTTTTTGTAATTCTCCTTGCAATGTTTTACGGATATTACAGAATAGACAGACGGCAAAGGGAGGAACAGGTAGAGATAATCAAGAGGAGAGAAGGAAGGTCCAGAGCCTTCAAATCCGGTTCCAAGAAGGAACTGAAAGGGCAAAAGAAGGAAAAACCTGGCCTTCCTCCAACGAAGGAATCCGACCGGTGAGGCAACCGGATGATCCTCATAGTGATCTCCGTGATTTTGGCGGTCGCTCTGATACTTCTGGTAGTTCTAATAATATGGAAGCGATCGAAGCAAAGGAAAATGATCAATGAAAGATTTGAGGCCATGGACGCAAAAGTCTTCGATGCTTTTCATTCGGATGATCTGGACCGCAACGGCATACCTGATGGGGTCGAGAACCTGTTGAATGATCTGCATGGTACTGCCGACGGAGAGATAGTCCGCCATTCCAAGTATCAATCCTTCAATTACTCCAGGGACGGAAAGAAATGGGGCTTTTCTGAAAAGAATATTGACGGCGAGAGAACCTATAGGAAATGGGGCAATGAACCTCCAGGAAATAAACATCCCCGGCTGGAGGACAGATTTGCCAACCCTGAAGAGAGGTCTTAATCCGAGGATTCCCTGAGTTCTTTCCTCTTTATCTTTCCGGAAATTGTCTTGGGAAGCTCCTTGACGTATTCCACAAGCCTGGGATACTTGTAGGGAGCTGTCGTCTCTTTCACGTGGTTCTGGATATCCTTCGTGAGCTCTTCCGATGGTTCGTATCCTTTTGCAAGGATTATGTAGGCTTTGACCAGTATGCCCCTGATACCCTTTGGATCGGGAGCTCCGATGACAGCGCATTCTGCAACCGCAGGGTGTTCCTGGAGTGCGGATTCCACCTCGAAGGGTCCTATCCTGTATCCGGACGATTTTATGACGTCATCGTCCCTTCCAACGAACCAGAAGTAGCCGTCCTCGTCCCTGTAAGCCCTGTCACCGGTGAAATAGAAATCATGGTGGAATGCCTTTGCCATGGCATCCTCGTCCTTCCAGTATTCCTTCATCAGACCGGGAGGTCTGTGGTCCCCAAGGTATATGGCTATGTTTCCTTCCTCTCCCGCAGGAAGCTCGTTACCCTCATCGTCAACGATTCTGACATCATGTCCAGGCGTCGGCTTCCCGACCGAGCCGTACTTGATTGGCATGAAAGGGAAGTTGGATAGAACACAAACGGTCTCGGTCTGCCCGAAGAAATCATAGATGTCCAGACCGAATGTGTCCTTCCATACCTTGATGACCTCCGGATTCAGGGGTTCCCCGGCAGACATGCAGTGCCTCAGTTTAAGGTTGTATTTGGAGAGGTCCTGCTGTATCAAAAGCCTGTATACAGTGGGTGGAGCGCAAAATGAGGTAACCCCCTGCTTTGCCATAGCTCTCAGAAGTCCATCCGGATCGAACCTGCCAGGTGTTTCCCATTGAATGATGGCCGCTCCGACGATCATCTGACCGAACAGTTTTCCCCAGGCTGCTTTTGCCCATCCCGTTTCGGAGATGGTCCAGTGCAGGTCGCAGGATGTCAATGATTGTGCGAACTTCGCCGTTACATAGTGTCCCAGCGGATAGGAATGCGTATGAAGGACCATCTTCGGATTTCCGGTTGTCCCTGATGTGAAGTAGAGGAGCATTGGATCCGAGGTCTTTGTTCTTTGGACCTTCTTCATATCCAGTTCCCTTTCGGCCTTGTCCATCTCCTCTTTATAATTCAACCATTCGAGAACAGGACCGTCCACGACCATCTTGTGTTCAAGCGTGGGACATTCCTTGGCTACCCTTTCGACCCTTCCAACATGAGCGACATCTGTTATCACCATGTTGGCTTCCGCCCTGTTTATCCTGTACTTGATGTCCTTGGAGGTAAGCAGAACTGTACCTGGCATGGGTATGACACCAAGCTTGAACATTGCTATCATCGTGACATACCATTCCGGTATCGATTCAAGCATCACAAGGACCCTGTCTCCCTTCTTGACCCCGAGTCCCAGAAGAACATTGGCGAACTTGTCGGATAATACCTTCAGATCGTAAAAGGTATGATAATTTGATTTGGAACCGTCACCGTGAAGGGATACAAGGGACAGTTTCGTCCTGTCCTCGGCCCATTTGTCAACAACATCGAATCCGAAATTGTAGTATTCGGGTATGTCCCACTTGAATTCCTTGTAAAGCTCATCATAATCCATATCTGTAACTTTATCGCAATTTTCCTGTGACATATTGATACCTCAAATATCCAATCGGGTTATCACTGGAACCAAATTTGATTCCCGGGTTTCCCATGGATGGGATTAGGACGGGTAAATTCTGACATTACTTAACCCTTATCGTGCAGATGTTAATGAGGGATCATCTTTTCTTTTGAGGGGCGGGAATATCCTCATCGATATCTCCGATCCTCCTTGCCAGATCAATGAGGGCCTGCATATCGGATGTTGCATTGATTATCATCTTCGCTCCGTCCGCAGAGCCGCCTCCGTGCATGCATCCCGGAACTCCCGCACCGAGTGTAAGCCACTCAATGAGACGGGCGATCCTGGCCCGTGTCTCGCCCTCGCAGTTTGCCTTGAGGTATTTTTTCAGAAGTTCTCCGTATTTCGGATCGTTAATATCCTTGCAGGAGGGAAGGCATCCCGTCTCTGCGATCCCTCCCGCAATATCCTGAGCTATCCTCTTCGTATCGTAGGGAAGAGTTGCCACATGTACCTTGTTGACGTTTGAGAGCTTCGCGTCGGGTATCCATGTTCCAGACGGGTGCTTGTTTCCCATGACCGATGCAGCGATTCCCATACCGAAGGTTGTCTCGTTGTTCATTATCATCCTGTTGAGTTTCTCCCGGAACACTTTCTCATTCAATCCGTTGGCTCGCGCCATCAAAGCCGAGGCTCCCACCATCAGATCTCCTTGCCCCGCAACACAACCCCCGATTGCCGCTCTGTAGGGGGCAATGAAATTCATCACGGAGGTAAGCGAGTATTTTGTCTCCCCCGCCATGAATATCCTCTCCTTTGGAACGAATACGTCCTCGAAGAGAAGGTAAGCCTGGGTTATTCCTCCCCTTTCCACGGGGATGTCGAAACCCTCCTCGAGTTCCCTGGTATCGCTGGGTCTTCTGGTCTCCACGATCGTCAGATTATCTATGTCCCTGGGAATTGCAAATGAGATTGCATATTGCTCCTCGCCCTCCCTGTATCCGGTTCCGGGCATAACGAATATCTCATTGGCCGCCGCAATACCGCATATCATCACCTTGGCTCCCCTTACGACCATGCCGTCATCCCGCATCTCCACAATGTGGAGATTCATGTCCGGATCATCCTGCTTGGATGCCGATTTGCTTCTGTCACCTTTTGGATCTGTCAGTGCGCCGGAAAGAGTGATATCATTTTCCTGGGCCCCCTTTAGCCATGCTTTCAGCCTCTGATGATAATCAGTACCCAGAGCTTGATCCATATCATAGGTGGCCGCCCACATTGCATTGAATCCGTTGAACCCCGCACATCTTCCCCCGGTGCAGGTTCCGGTCAGATTGAACATGAGCCTCTTCATCTTGACATTGTTGACCATATCCTCCGCACTTCTTATCAATGACAGGTAACGTACCACTCTATTTCCCGTGATAGAGGATTCGGTTGTCAGGAGGTCCTTGTATTCTTCTTTCAAGGCGGCCTCGAATATCTGAGCATGCCCCTCCACGGTTCTTCTTGTGGCAGGATGGGTGGTGACATCATCGATCAATTCGCCGAACTTGTAGATGTTCTTTCTCATTGCCTTCAGGGAGGCCTTGTATTCATCGGGTGTTTTCATTCAATCTCCTCCTTTCATTTTGAATACCCACTCGCACCATCTGCCGGGTTTTAGATCGTCCGGCGGACACTGGTTGCATATTACCTCTATGTTCTCGTTGAATTGTTTTGCGAATGATTTCAAAAATCCCCATCGGACCCTCTTGCAGGGAAAGACATCCAGATTGTCTTTTTTCCTTGTATTCTGAATCCTGCAGTCCGTCACCTTCAGAAGGACCGAACCGTCTTCGTTGTATTCCCAGACCTTATCTTCCAGGTCCATGGCCCATCCCGAATATTTGAGGCCCTTAATCATGGATGGGAGGTCGGTTCCCAGATTAAGGAATTTCTTCAGTCTCCTTGCCTCTATCTTTCCCATGATCTTCCAGACGTTTGCATCTATCCGGGTGGCCGCTTCGGTTCCGAATTTCTCTTCTATTCCCAGGAAGTACAATCCGTCAACCGCCCACATGTTCCTAAGATGAATGAATGTGAGTTCTGCGTACTTGTCGTCACCAAGTTCCTTCAAGAGTTCCCTTTCCTCGTTTCTTTCTCCCATTTCTTTGACCTCCTCTCAGAGGACCCTGAACAATTATGAAACGATAAGTTTTGTCATGTTTTCTTAACATGTTCATACGAAAAAATGTCACATTTTTATTCAAGAGAGATGATCATTACAGGTTAAAATAGGTCAAATGAAGCGGGGTTTCCCATATCCAGTGATGTGGTCTTATATAAATGGTAATGGCCATTACCATAACAATCGTTACCATCGAATAATTTCAAATCGGATGCACTCTCTTCGAGATATGTATGTATCTCGATATCTACGAGGGAAACATTTTCAGACCTCCTTCCGAGGCAAGGTCACTGATCCTCCAGGCGACAGTAGGATGCTCCTGGAACAGGTGCACATTTTGTACAGCATTTCAGGGGAAGGAATTCAGGACCAGGAGCCTTGACGAGATAAAAAGAGATGCTGAGAAGGTGTATCCCTATTACAGGAATACCGAACGGATCTTCCTGGCGGATGCAAATGCCCTCTGCATGGAAACCGACGAACTTGTTTCCATCATGGAATACCTGTATTCAAGGTTCGAGAATTTACAAAGGATCACACTCTATGGAGGCCCCATCGATATTCATAAGAAATCGTTGGATGAATTGAAAAGGTTGAGGGAAGCTGGATTGCATATGATATATCTCGGTCTTGAGAGCGGTTCTGCAGAGGTCCTCGAACGTGTTTGCAAGGGAGCTACTCCCGAGATGATGGCGGAGGCAGGGAGTAAGGTCAAGGAAGCGGGAATCTTGTTTTCGGTGATGGTGATCCTGGGATTGGGTGGGGAGGATCTCTCTGAAGAACATGCCAGAGAATCCGCAAGGGTCCTATCCTCCATGAACCCCGATTACGCGGCAGCACTTACGTTATTGCTGGAACCAGGAGCCGGGATACTCAAGGATATTGATGAGGGGAGAATGAAATTGATTTCGCCTGAGCAGTCCCTGAAGGAGATCAGGACCATAATCGAGAATATGGATGTCACCCATTGTGTTTTCAGGTCCAATCACCCCTCAAATTATGTTCCAATCAAGGGGACCTTGCCCCGTGACAGGGAGAGGATGATAAGAGAGATAGATGAGGCCCTCAAGGAATCGAGGTTCAGGCCCGAGGGGTGGAGGGCCCTTTGATAGTTTTTTAATAATTATCCTGCCAATCTCAAGATGATAGGAGAAGGATCTTGTGGATTCAAAGGTTGAAGAATACATAAAAAACAGGGATCTCCTCAAAAGGAGATCTGCCTGAAATTGAGAGAAATAATAATCAATATTTGTCCTGGGATCAATGAGGAGATGAGATGGGAGGTTCCAACTTACGGTATTGAAACAGAGTATGGCATCTACATGAAATATTACATAGGTTCTCTGAGGGATAAGGTCAACCTCGGCTTCAGCATCTAGGACCTTTCCGATGAAGAGAAGGGGCTATACGTTGGTAAAGGCAAGCTGATGAGACACATCAAGATGTTTTCACCGGATGATATCGATAGAGATAGGATCGTGGAACTGCTCAAGAGGATCCCGGATAGAGCATTTTTATGAAATGAGACCGAATTATATTTATAACATTTCGGTATTATTTCATATTATGAAATGGTATTTAAATGACACGGAGATAAGAATACTCCACTTTCTCATTAATACTGAAACAAACGTGAACTTATCAAGGATAAGTATGGACCTTGAGCTATCGCCATCATGGGCATCTGATTGTGTATCCAATCTAAATAAAATGGGATTTGTAGAAATAAAAAGTAGAGGCAAAACCAGTTTTGTTAATATCTCTCAAAATAAATTGGGAGATACCACAAAGAAATTGATACTAGAAGAAAAACAACTAAACCTTTTCCGAACGATCGGAGGCTCCTCGTTAAAGATACTTCCCTACATTATTAAAGAAAACAAAAATATTAAGGAAATTTCAAAATTATCCTCATTAACTTACAGAACTGTCTTCGAATATATGAAAAGATGGAATCAAATGGGAGTGGCCTATAAAGATAAAAACAGGAACTGTACTTTGAACCCAAGGTTGAATACACTCAAGGAATTCATTATTGAATTCATTCATTTCAGGAATCAATATATACTCAGATCGATAGAACCAAAGGCAGTCCTTATATGGGAAAGATGGGAAGAATTTTTATTTTCACACGATTCATTTTGCCCTGGAGAATTTATCCATAATGCAGGAATCACAAGATTGACAGAAATCGGAGTTGATATTATATCAAACAGGAACTATATGTTTTACAGTAAGAGGATAGAAGAGATCTCTGCTGAAGAAGCTTTGGTTCAGACAATACTAATAGATCCGCTGAACCCTCGCCCGAGAATAATATTAAAAGATGGAATAATATCAAAAAAAATTGATGTCGATAAAATTCAAGCAAATTTTGAAAAATACGACATATTTTTGGATATCAACAATCTGGTGATATGATGCATGATGTGGAAAAGTTCAATGTTGGAAGCTTAATAGATTTATTAAGGAAAGTCTCAATTTCATTGGAACGTCCGGTTTCAACCTATCTTATTGGAGGATTGGCAATGGGAACCTATGGACTAAAAGAGTCAACAAAAGATGTTGATCTTGTCTTTAAGGATGATTGTGACTCTGAGGTCTTCATAAGGGCTATAATGAAATTAGGCTATGATCGTAAGTTGAAACTTGACAATGTATATACGAAATTAGGAGCACAGGGAATATTCACACGAGGGGGAAAACAGAATTTTGACATATTCATAAATCAGGTTTGCAAGGGTCTCTATCTTACCAAAGGAATGATCCAAAGATCAACCAGATTTGATATTGTTGGTAAATTGAAAGTCAATATTATTTCTCCTGAGGATATATTTTTATTCAAAGGGATAACACCAAGACCTGGTGATTTAAATGACATGTACATGCTTCTGCAAAGAGGTCTTAACTGGAAAATTATGATTGAAGAAATAAGGTCCCAACCAGATCATTTCAGATGGATCGGGGATTTGTATAATAAGACAGGTGAATTAGAAAAAAACTATGATGTTAAAATCCCGATTAGAGAGAAAATAAAGGACGAAAGTGAATTATCCATTATCATTTGCTCCATTCTTCAGATACTTCATTCTAGGAATATTCATATTAATGAAATCAGAGGAATTACTGATAGAGAAGATCTTCCAATGTTAGAGAGGGCATTAAACCTACTCATAAAAATGGACAGTATAGAGATCGAAAAGGATATGATATCCCTCAAATAATACCCTAAATGGGAGATGAAAATAAATTTTCCAATATATGATAATGTTTTTTGTGGAATATTGATATAGAAAACCTCAAAAGGGTTAGAGTCCTGCAAATGGTATGTTCTCTTATCCTGGCTTTTGTATTTTGCTTCAGGTAAGATAAGGTAATCCAATGGAATTATTCTGAGAAAAGTCTAATTTTATAGAAATTATATCTCATTTATTCTGAAATTCATATCATGGTAAACATCCTTGAATCCCCATCTCCTGTAGGCATCACAGGCTTCTGAATTGTAGGAAAGGACCTTCAAGGTGACATTTACGATCCCCTTCTCTTTGAACCATCTCAAGGACTCACCGAACATCTTTAAGCCCAATCCCTTTTTTCGGAACCTCTCTTCCAGATAGATATCGCTGATGTATCCGATCCTGTCATTCTTGAACACAGGCACATCCTTCTCGATCCTTGCAAGAAGATATCCAACAATCTCCCCTTCATCTTCCAAGACAATCAGAAATCCATTTCTGGAACGTATGGTCCTCCCGAAATAATCCAGGACAATACCGGTAACATTCTCCTTCATCTCGGGCAGGAGGTCCTCCCCGGACTCGATCCCGAGGTCCCTCTGATGCTTTATGAATCTCTTCCAGAGTTCAAGGATCCTGTCCAGGTCCTCTACCCTGGCTTTTCTGATCTCTGCCATCGAGGACCTATGAATATTCTCCGATAAATTGTTTACATGTATTGATCAAACATAATAGAAATCAGGTTTCGGTTCTCTCCGCCGAATCAACCAGAGTCTTGCCGAACCGGTCGCACTCTTTGTTGATGCATTCCTTTTCGATGGTACCTGCTACAAGATATGCGATAAACAATCTCTGTCCGCAGCTCTCACATCTCATCAGGTCCTTCCCCCGGGAATGGTGGATGCGAAATATCCTATTTTTACTTTGCTTTATCATGGATTATTCGATCTGAAAAATTCTTAAAAAGGTCCTCCACGATCTCCACAACAAATGGAATAGCTCCCCGGACCTCCACGCTCAATTCGTCAGAAAACTCCTCCACCCTATCGATCCTGATCCCCACCAATTTTATCTCGTCGGGGATCCTCCCCTCCCCCATCCTCTCGGAGATCTCTATCGCTTCCATTAGTGTGGCATCGTGAGGATTGTTCGAATGGGCCGTCCCCAGCTCATCGAGATCGAGGACCCTTACCTCTCCTATCCTCATATCATCGATGTACACCGCGTCTATGAGTATGGCTCTGTCATAACCCAAAATAAGGTCCAGAAGGTTCAATCCTCCCGTATAAGCTTCCCGGACATCCGCATCAAATCTTCCCTTGAGCTCCCTGGCAGCATGGATTCCCACCCCGTCATCACCAAGAATGGGGTTCCCGACACCAACCACAACGGTCCTCAACTAATCCCTCTTTATGGATCTCAAAAGCTTCTCATTCCTATCGTAAATGTTGGCAATCAAAGGCATGGTTCCCGGCATTGCATGTGTCGCACAGGCAAAACAGGGATCATAAGCCCGAAATGCCATCTCGACCTTGTTGAGCAGACCGTCATTGATCTCTCCGTTCTTTATCAATCCCCGGGCAGCGTCCCTTACCGACATGGTGATGGCACCTGCATTGTTGGTGGTTGCCACGATCAGGTTCGCCTTCTCGATAATACCGTTCTCATCGACATTGTAATGGTGAATAAGGGTTCCTCTTGCGGCCTCCACAACACCCATTCCCTCTCCGGGTTCCCCGACCGGATTCCTGATCTTATCGGAAGTGATCTCATCATCGGTGATCAATTCCTTCGCCCTTTCCGTTGCATAAAGAAGCTCTATCAATCTTGCCCAGTGGAAGGAAAGAGTCATACCCACAGCCTTTCCTCCCAGGGTTTCGAACATCCTGTCGTATTCCTTCTGCGCAAGCGGAGTGGCCATCCCATCGGAAGCATTCAGCCTGCCCAGTGGCCCCACTCTATATATTCCCGAGTCCGGACCGTCAACCAATCCCTTCCAGCCGATGCTGGTCAGATACGGGAACTTCATGTAGGACCAGGGCTCAACGTGTTCTAATATGTGCTCGGTATAATCCTTCACCCGGAACCTCTCGTATTCCTCTCCCTTCTGATCGGTGACCCTGATATCCCCGTCGTAGAAGTTCGCCTTATCATTCGAATCGACAAGACCCATGTTGTAGGTCTGCTGCTGATAGGGGCCTTTGGTGATCAATTCAACATAGTCCTTGTTTTTCAGGACCACATCCTCAAGAAGCTGAAGGGAAAACTTGGCAAATTCCATGCAGGAATCGATCATACCTTCGATATCGGTTACCTCTTCGGCATTCAGTCCCTTGGAAACTCCCCCTGGCAGCCCGCAGACGGGATGGGTTGCCTTCCCTCCTAGAATTGCGGTGATCTTCTGGCCGTAGGCCCTGTGCTTGATCACTTCCTTTCCGATATCAACTCCGGCCTTCTCGATAACTCCAAGTACATTCCTCTTTCCCGGAGGAGCATCCGGGCCAACAACAAAATCCGGACCTCCCAGGAAGTAAAAATGCAGAATATGATCGTAGATGAAATACCCCATGTACATCAATTCACGGAGCTTTTTCGCAGCTGCGGGAGGCTCTGTCTTGAATGCCATATCCAGGGCCTTTGTGGATGCAAAGTGATGCGCAACCGGACATACACCGCATATCCTGGATGTGATCTGGGGCATATCCTCCGCCCTCCTGCCCTGGGAAAATCTCTCGAAACCCCTGAGTTCAGGGATCTGGAGATATGCATTCTCCACGTTTCCCTGGTCATTCAGGAATATATTGATCTTCCCGTGGCCTTCGAGCCTGGTGATAGGATCTATCACAACTTCCTTCATTCTTCCAGCCTCCTGTTCAATAATGCTGTGGCAAGACCATACTTGTAGAAAGTCCCCACCGGATCGACGATGTCATCAAGCAGTTTCTCCACCTCTTCATCCGGAAGGGCTTCTTCATCGTCCAGACCGAGTATGGAAGCCAGAGCCGAGATCATCTTACCCCCCTGGTCGAGAGAATTCGGAGTAGGCCCCCCGCACCCGGTGCAGGGCATATTCGCATCAAGACATCTCGCACCGCAACCGCCCCTGGTTGCAGGACCGTAACAGAGGATCCCCTGCTCGAGCAGACATTTATCCTCCACCTTCTCCACATCGTAGATCCTCCTGATCCTGGTTATCTTCTTCTCCGATTTCTCGAACCTGCACTCGTCGCAAACGGATTTGTTGGGAGCCAGGATCGATCCCTTGGGAGGCAGTACACCTTCTATGATTGCCGTAACAGCATCCAGGATCAGATTTGTTGGAGGAGGGCATCCGGGCAGATAATAATCAACATCCACAACCTGGTGCAGGGCCCTCACCCTGTCATAAAACTCGGGCAAGGTCAGCTTCCCTTCTTCAACTTCACTTTCCGTGGAAGGCAGTACCTTCCCTTCATTCTTGGTGGATGGATTATCCAGATAGGCAGTTTCGAAAACCTTCTCCCTGTTTGAAAGATTCGCCAATCCGGGAATTCCACCGGTCGTAGCACAGGAGCCGAACGCAACAAGGACCTTGGACTTCTTCCTTAACAAATGAGCGAGCTCCTCCTGCTCGGAGGTTCTCACGGCTCCGTTGAAAAAACAGACATCCATGTGTCCGTCCGGCATCGCTTCTACATCCGAATATTTGGTATCGATGGCAACCGGCCAGAACAATATGTCAGCCGCACCGGCCACATCCAGTATCTTCTCGTCGATATCGAGGACCGCTATCTCGCAGCCCCCGCAGCTTGCGGCCCAGTAGAATCCGAATTTCAGCTTCTCGTCGGTCACTGGCATTCCCCCTTCAGGGGATTTGGCCCCATCTCCTTCAACTTATCAACGAAATCGGTCACAACATCTGCAAACTTCTGACCCTCAGATGCGGAAATGTACTCGAATCTCACTCTTTCGGGATCGATATTGAGATCCCCCAGCAATCTCCTCAACAATCTGATCTTCCTGTTGGTCTTGTAATTTCCGGACTGGTAATGGCAGTCTCCGGGATGGCACCCGGCTACAAGAATCCCGTCGATTCCCTGTCTCAGAGCCTCCATGACGAAAACAGGATCCACCCTTCCCGAGCACATCACTCTGATATCTCTGACGTTGGGAGGATACTTCAACCGGGAGGTCCCGGCAAGATCGGCTCCCGCATATGAGCACCAGTTGCATAAAAACGCAATTATATTCGGTTCAAATCCGTTATCCGCCATCAGTTCCCACCTCCGCAGGAACCAATGGCCCTGACCATCGAAAGAAGCTGGTCATCCTTGAATCCTCTCTGATGCATTGCACCCGACGGACAGGCTGCCACACAGGTCCCGCAACCTTGACACAAACCTTCGTTAACCTGTGCATGAGTTACTTCCACCCCATCAATCACTTCCGTAACGGAATCGATTGCGTTGTAAGGACATAAGGAAATGCAGGTTTTACACCCCGAGCACATATCAACATCGACAACAGCTATGTTGGGTTCCGCCTCCAGGGTCGGACTGGATAGTATAGTTGCGGCCCTGGCCGCGGCCGCCTGGGCCTGGTAGATGGACTCTCCTATGAATTTCGGGGTGTGACAGCTACCGGCAAGGAATACCCCTCTCGTCGAAAAATCCACGGGCCTCAACTTCACATGGGCTTCGAGGAAGAATCCGTCCTGATTGAGGGGGACCTTCAACTGCTTTGCTATGTCTTCTCTGTCCTCAACCGGATCCATCCCTGTCGCAAGAACGAGGTGGTCGGCATCTATCTCGATCTCCTCCTGAAGCATTGGCTCCCAGACTCTGACCTTCAGCTTCTCCCCCATCTCTACCTCCGGCTTTCTGTCAACGGAATACTGCATGAAGACAACACCGAGTTCCCTGGCCTGCTTGTAGTATCTCTCCCAGAATCCGTATGTCATCAGGTCCCGGTACAGAATGTAGACCTCTGCTCTGGGATTCAATTCCTTGATCCTGAGCGCATTCTTCAGGGATCCCATGCAGCAGGTCCTTGAGCAGTAGTTCCTGTCCCCTTCCCTGGATTCCACACACTGGATCATGACGAAGGTTTCTCCCTCCCTCACATTCTCCAATCCATCCTCGAGCTCGGAGAGTGTCACGATCCTGTCATCTTCTCCATACCCATACGAGGAGGGAATATGTTCCCTGGTTCCGGCAGCAACAATAATCGCTCCCGTACGATAATTCTTTCCTGCTATCTCAACATCATAATTTCCCACATATCCATTGATATCAGACACTGCTGAAGAGGTGAACACCTCGATATTTTCATGCTCATTCACACGGGATACAAGATCCGAAAGCAATTTCCTGACATCTATCCCCTCCACGGTATGTCTCAGATTCCCGAGCATGCCGCCCAGTTCCTTCTCTTTCTCCACAAGTATCGTCTTGTAACCCTGATCACCAAGTGAGATCGCCGCCGTCATACCTGCTACCCCTCCACCTATCACGAGAGCGGTCTGATCCACATCTATCTTCATAGCCGGAATGGACTCCAGAAGTCTGGACTTGGCAACGGTCATCGCCACCAGTTCCTGAGATTTCCTCGTTGCCATCTCGGAATCGGAGTGGACCCAGGAGCAGTGCTCCCTGATGTTTGTCATCTCCAGCAAATGCGGATTGAGACCCGCCTGGGCCATGGATTTCTTGAAGAGAGGCTCATGCGTTCTCGGTGTACAAGCGGCAACTATCACCCTGTTTAACTTCTCCTCCCTTATCACATCCTCGATCTTCTTCTGGGTATCCTCGGAGCAGGTGTAGAGGTTCTCGCTTGCATATACAACGTTTTCCAGATTCCTGGCATACTCCACGACTCCGGGAACATCAACCTGGCTACCTATGTTTATTCCGCAGTGGCAGATGAACACACCTATCCTGGGGTCCTCTTTGGAAACATCCCTCTCCTCGTACTCGGGCCTCGGTTCCACCAGCGTTCCCCTTGAATCCCTCAGCAGCGCAGCCGCCTGAGATGCGGCGGCGGATGCCTGCGTGACACTCTCGGGAATTGCCTGGGGTTCCAGGAAGCTCCCGGCCATGAATATACCGGGTTTTACCAACGCAACAGGATCCTTCTGCTCGGAATAGGCGAACCCGAAATCGTTGACATCCAGTCCCAGATCTTTCAGCATCTTGGATCTGTCACCGGTCATGCACAGACCGATGGAAAGCACCACCATGTCGTAGGTCTCTTCATGCAGTTCTCCCTCGATATCCTCGTATCTGATGAGCAGGTCCCCGCAGTCGTTCTCGTATATCTCCGAGATCCTGGATCTAACATATCTTATTCCGTGTTCCTTCTTGGCACGGTCGATGTACCTGTCGAAATCCTTTCCGAACGACCTGACATCGATATAGAAAATGGTGGGTTCGATGGATGACTCATGCTCCTTTGCGATAACCGCCTCCTTGGCGGTATACATGCAGCACATGGATGAGCAGAACTCCTGGTCGATGTTTCTATCCCTGGAACCGACACACTGCACCCAGGCTATCTTCTCAGGATGCTTACCGTCCCCGGGTCTCAGAATCTTTCCCTCGTAAGGTCCCGACGCCGAAAGGATCCTCTCGAATTCAAGCGAGGTTACAACATTCTTGAACCTGCCGTATCCGAACTCCTTCTTGATGGTCGGATCGAAGGGAGCCGAACCCATGGCGAGTATCACCGCACCCACATCCAGTTCCAGGTCCTCCGCCTTCATGGAATGGTCGATGGCACCCGGTTTGCAGGCTTTCACGCAGGCCCCGCAGTCAACACAGCCTCTGTGGCCGGGAATTCCATCCTTGTCGATGACAAAGGCGTTTGGAATGGCCTGGGGGTAGTACTTGTATGCAGCCTTCCTCATAACCAACCCCTGCTCGAACTCTGAAGGCAGTTTTATCGGGCACACCGACTCGCAGTCCCCGCAGGAAGTGCACTTTTCGATATCGATGTATCTGGGTTTCTTGTGAACCTTCACCTTGAAATTCCCGGCCTCCCCTTCCACCCCTTTGACCTCGGACAAAGTCATTATCTCGATATTGGGATGCCTGGAACAATCCACAAGCTTGGGAGATAGAATGCACATGGAGCAGTCGTTGGTGGGGAATGTCTTGTCCAGCATGGCCATCACACCGCCTATGGCCGGACTCTTCTCTATGAGATAGACCTTGAATCCCATATCCGCAAGGTCCAGTGCCGACTGGACTCCGGCAATTCCTCCTCCTACGACCGCCACCGCTCCGGTGGTACTATTTGCACTCATCGAGACCCTCCCTTGTGTATCCTTCCTTTATTGCAAGCTCTCTGATTGCGAACATCAGTTTGGGGATCTCAACACCCTGCGGGCATTCCTCCAGGCATCTGTAATGGGTGGAGCAGATCTCAACAAATCTATTATCATAAACCCTCTTCTTCATTCCCAGCAGGGAGGCCTTGATCACCTTTCTGGGAGAATACAACGGATCCAGATCCCTTTCCGGACATCCGGCAGTGCAGGTCCCGCAGGCAAAGCAGTTGTAGATCTCCTTCCCGGACTCTCCTTGGGCGATCCTGTACTTGAAGGAGCTGTCTCTCTCCTCACCCACCCCTTCGATCTCGTCTCTCAACCTCTCCTCCCTGATCTGGTTCATCAATCCCTTGACGTTGACCTTCTGGGGGCATTTCTCCAGGCATCTGTAATGAGCGGAGCAGATCCAGAGGAACTCAGATCTGAAAACCTCATCCTTCAGGCCGAGAAGGGCTTTCCGGATCACGGTCCTCGGATTCCATTCCTCCTTAACTTCCTGCTCGGGACATCTTGCCGTGCAGGTTCCGCAGGCGTAGCATTTGAGTATGCCCTCTCCACCCTCCTGCCTGGCTATCTCGAACTTGAAATTCGGATCGACATTCCTCGAATCAACAGCCTCCATCCATCACTCCCCCACGTCCTGGAATTCCTCCTCCCTGTAAACCACCATGGGGACCGGTTCTTCGGGATCGGAACCCGGAAGGTATTCGAATTCCTTCTGGGCATTATCGGCAATTCCGGTGATTATATCCATCAAAGGAATGTTTGAGGGACAGGCCTGCTCGCAGAGACCGCACTGGACGCAGGACAATATCATGTGGTTGAACCGGGTAACATGGAACAGGAGAGAATCCGTGGGATTCTTGAAAGCTCCCTTGCCCTTGGATTTGGACATGTATTTCCCGGCTTCAAGATCGAATACCGAGGATTCGAAAAGGCACTCCTTGCAGTAGCATATGGGACATGCTCCCATGCAGTTGTGGCAGTTGATGCAGGTATCGAAGAACTCGAGAAGTTTGTCCACTCCCTTTATCTCCGACTTCTCCTTCAGGAAAGCCTCCCTGTTTTTCAGTCTCTCCTCTCTGACATCCGAGACCGCCTTTTCTCTCTTTTTTACATCCTTGAATTCCTTGAGATCCAGTCCATCGAGAAGCTTTTCCGCCTTTTCATTGTTGGCATCAATTATCAGTGAGTTGTCCGCCCCGAATATGCCGATGTTCATGTCCGCATTTTCGACTACTGGGTCCTTGCAGTTGAGACAGGCTGTCCTCATGTACTTGACAGCCTCTCCGTCATTGAGCACCGCATCGGTGGGGGACCCCTTTCCCGGGTAGGAGGAATAGGTGTTGATCGAGAATGTTCCGGGACAGTCCACACCCACGAGTACAATATTTTCCGGATCGGCCTGCTTGAGCTTCACCAGTTCGATGAGCGCCCTGTACTCGCAGGATCTCAGAACGACGGCAACAGGCCTGTCGAATCCCCTTATCTTTGTTAATCTTGAAACTATAGTTCCCGTTGAAACCGGAAGAAGCGGTGCGAAAACATTTGTTTTGAGCTTTTCGGGATCGGAGATCATGGCGGGAAATGAGGATTTTCCGGAAGGGGTCTCCTGCATGGCAATAACCGCATCCACCTTTCCCTCCTTCAGCCATACCCCCAGGAGATCGTTGACAGCGGTCGGAGCGTCCTTCTCTACCGGTAGTTCGTAGCTTTTCATCATATCACCTCTAAACGTTCCACCTCTGTCCGAGCGGGTTGGGACCAAGCTTCTTGGTCTCTTCCACGATCTCACTTACCGTATCGGCAAACTTCTGACCTTCCGAGGCGGATATCCATTTGACCCATATCCTCTCGGGCTCCATTCCCAGAGTGGTAAGTATGTTCTTTATCAGTACCATTCTCCGTCGTGCCTTGTAGTTTCCGTTCAGGTAATGGCAGTCACCCAAGTGGCAGCCGCCGATAAGGATGGCGTCCGCCCCCTCAATCAGTGCTCTGTTAACGTAAACGCTGTCCACGGAACCCGAGCACATCACCCTTATCACCCTGATATTCGGGGGATACTGTATTCTGCTCGTTCCAGCCAAATCGGCTCCCGCATAGGAGCACCAGTTGCACAGGAATCCAACGATCCTGGGTTCGAATTCTTCTGTCATTTCCTCCCACCTCATCTCAAACTCGCATCTATCATGGACATTATCTGGCGTTTTGTGAACGATGTCTGCTGTGATGTTCCGCTGGGGCATACAGCCGCGCATGCGCCGCAGCCCTGGCATAATATCTCGTTCACGTGCACCACCTTCTTCTCCTCATCATATTCTATAGCGTCATAGGGACATATCTGGACACAGAGCTGGCAACCTGCACAGTTCCTCTCCGATACCCTCGCCACATTCCCTTTTGTCTCGAGGTATTCTCTGGATAGTATCGTGGCGGCTCTTGCGCCTGTGGCCTTTCCCTGAAGGATTGCTTCTTCTATGAACCTGGGCGAATGGGCGACTCCCGCGAGGTAGATGCCATCACCGGAGAAATCAACGGGCCTCAATTTCATATGGGCTTCCGAGAAATATCCGTCCTGGTTCAGGGGGACCTTGAGCTTTTGGGCAATGTCCGAGTTGTCCCTGGGGACCATCCCGGTGGAGAGGACCAGCCTGTCAGGATGGAATACCACATCCCTCTGAAGGATGCGGTCCCAAACCTTGACCTGAATCTCCTCAGCTTTGACCTCCACATCGGGCTCCCTTTCGGGATCGAACTGGAAGAACATCACCCCAAGCTCCCTGGCTTTCTTGTATAGCCTGTCCTCCCTGAAACCGTAGGACCTGATGTCCCGGTATAATATGTAGATCGGAAGATCGGGTTTCATCTCTTTCAATTTTACCGCGTTCTTCAGTGCATTGGTGCAGCATACCCTTGAACAGTAGGGATGCTCGTCGTTCCTGGAACCGACACACTGGATCATGACCACCTCGCCGAGGTCCTTGATGTAGTTCTCTTCGGAGGCGATGTCCTTTTCAAGCTCCTTCTGGCGCATTATTTTCGGACTCTTTTCGTAGCTGTATTCGGTCGGTTCATAGGCATCGGCTCCGGTGGCAACAACAACAACACCGTGCTGGACCATTTCCGTTCCCTCACCGCTTCCTATCTTCGAGGTGAAATTGCCCACATACCCTGAAAGCTCGACCAACTCTGCCCCCAAGCGCACCTCGATATTGGGGTGGGACATTACCTTCTCTATAGTCGAAGAAAGGAGTTGGTCGGGATCCTCCGTTCCGGCTCCGAGGTGTATGTCGTTGAGTAGTCCTCCCAATCTGTCATCTCTCTCGATAAGATGGACCTTGAATCCCTGATCGGCCATGGAGAGCGCGGAGCTCATACCCGCTATTCCGCCACCGATGACGAGGGCTTCCTGTATCACAGGAACCTTGTGATGTTCCACCGGAACCATGTCGGCAACCTTGATCACGCCCATTCTCACCGTCTCAATGGCTTTCCCGGTGGCCTTTTCCGGGTTTCCCCTGTGGACCCATGAGTTCTGATCCCTGAGATTGACCATCTCGAAGAGATGAGGATTCAGTCCGGCTTCCCTCAACGTATCCTGGAAAATGGGCTCGTGGGTCCTGGGAGTGCATGAAGCCACCACGATCCTGTTCAGACCCAGATCCTGGATCCTCTCTTTTATTCTCTCCAGGGAATCCGAAGAACAGGTGAAGGTCTCGTCATCCGCAAGTGCCACATAGGGCAGGGACCTTGCACTCTCCACCACTTTCGGAACGTCTATGACGCCTCCTATGTTTATACCGCAGTGGCAGATGAAAACCCCTATCCTGGGGAAATCATTCCTCACCGACCTCTCCCTGGGATAATCCTTGACCGTGATCTCGGTCCCGCGTACCGTCGAAATGTCCCTTGCTGCCTCCGCAGCGGCCGCGGAAGCCTGGGTAACGCTTTCGGGTATATCCTTGGGTTCTGTTACCGTCCCCGAAGCATACACTCCCGATCTGCTGGTTGTGACATGAGAGTAGGGGTCCGTTTCCACGAACCCGTAACCGTTCAGGTTCACATTCAGGGCACCTGCCAGGTCTCCCAGGGAGGCGCAGGGCTGCAAACCGACAGATAACACAACCATATCGTAATCCTCTGTCCTGACCTTTCCGTCATCATCGATGTATCTAAGGGAAAGGTCCTTGGTCTCGATGTTCTGCTCGATCCTGGGGATCCTGGACCTCCGGAATACGACTCCGTACTCGTCTTTGGCCCTCTCATAGTACTTGTCGAAATCCTTGCCAAAGGACCTCATGTCCATGAAGTAGAGATGCGTATCCAGTCCCGGCACGTGCTCTTTTGCTATCACCGCTTCCTTGATGGAATACATGCAGCAGACGGATGAGCAGTAGGGATTGTCGCAGCTCTCATCCCTGGACCCGACGCACTGAAGCCATGCTATCTTCTTTGGTTCCTCTCCGTCCGAAATTCTCTTTACATGCCCTTTGTAGGGGCCTGAAGCGGATAGCATCCTCTCGAACTGGATCGATGTCAGCACGTTGGGATATATATTGTATCCGTAGCTCCCGCCGTCAGGGGGCGTGTATTCCTCGAATCCGGGGGACATGATCACCGATCCCACCTCGAGTTCTATCTCCTCGTCTTCCGAGTCATGTCTCAATGCACCGGGTTCGCAGACATTCTCGCAGAATTTGCAGCTTCCGTTGATGAAGTAATTGCAGGATTCCCTGTCGATCATGGGAACGTTTGGTATCGCCTGGGGGAATGGTATGTCTATTGCCCCCTTCTGAGCCAGGCCCTCGTCGAATTTGCTTTTTATCGGTATCGGTTTCCTTGAAGAGATCTCGGAGAGATCTATCCTGCCCGTGGGACAGACGAACTCGCAAGCCCCGCAGGTAAGACAGTGGGACGAGGGATCGTCAAAGGGGGTCCCGATCTTCCTCCTGTCACCTCTCCCGATGAAACCCAGTGTGGAGTTTCCGCTTTCGGCACAGACGTTAACACAGAGGCCGCAGAGAATGCACTTGTCATCTATCTCCCGGTAGGTGTCGAACCTTGTGGTATCCACTCCCAATTCCGATGCGAAATTCTTGAGATCCTCGGATTCGGGGCACCTGGCAAGGTAAAGCTCCAGGAGTATCCTCCTGGAATTCAGGACCCTTTCCGATCCGGTAAGAACCTCCATTCCCTCCGAAACCGGAAGCGAACAGGAGGCGGTTACCCTGGTCCTGTTTCCCTGTTTGACCTCCACTACGCATACCCGGCAGGCGGAATAAGCCGGAATGGCCGGGTGGTGGCAGAGGGTTGGTATGCTGATATTGTTCCTCTTTGCCACCTGGAGGACCGTCTCGCCCTCTTCGGCGTGGTACTCGTTGGAATCGATCATTATCTTGACCATCAGACCACCTCCACGGCGGAGAAGTTGCAGACGTCATGGCACTGGCCGCATTTTATGCAGAGGTCCTGGTCGATCACATGGACCTTCTTCTTCTCGCCCGAGATGGCATTAACAGGGCATTTCATCGCGCAAAGTGTGCATCCAGTGCAATTTTCCTTGGAAATCGAGTAGGTGGTGAGCTTCTTGCAGACTCCCGCCGGGCACTTACCTTCATTTATGTGTGCCTCGTACTCGTTTCTGAAATACTTGAGTGTGGTAAGAACCGGATTGGGAGCGGTCTGTCCCAGAGCGCAAAGGGATGTGTCCGACACGGCAGTTGCAAGAACCTCGAGGGTATCGAGGTCGCCCTCTTTCGCATTCCCTTCCGTGATCCTGGTTAGAATCAGATCCATCTGCACAAGACCCTCCCTGCACGGTGCGCATTTCCCGCAGGATTCGTCTTTAAGAAATCTCACGAAATATCTGGCAACATCCACCATGCAGGTCCTGTTGTCCATCACTATCAGGCCGCCGGAGCCCATCATCGCTCCGGCTTCCTTGAGAGAATCGTAATCTATTGACAGGTCCAGCATGTCCTCGGGGAGGCAGCCTCCGGAGGGGCCTCCGGTCTGGACAGCCTTGAAACTGTTCCCGGATGCGATACCTCCCCCGATATCGAATACCATCTCCCTGAGGGTAATTCCCATGGGGACCTCTACCAGACCGGAATTGTTGGTCTTTCCCACCAGTGAAAACAGCATGGTTCCGGGACTCCCCTCTGTTCCTATCCCGGAGTACCATTTCGATCCCTCCTTGAGAACCAGAGTAGCATTGGCCCACGATTTCACATTGTTGATGTTGGTGGGCATTCCCCAGAGGCCGCTCTGAGCAGGGAACGGGGGTCGAGGCCTGGGCTCACCGGCCCTCCCCTCGATGGAAGCCATCAATGCGGTCTCCTCCCCGCATACGAAAGCTCCCGCCCCCTCGTAGACCTCAAGGTCGAAATCCATTCCGCTTCCCAGTATGTTCTCTCCGAGAAGGCCGTATTCCCTCATCTGCAATATGGCATTTTTTAACGTTTTAACAGCCAGAGGATACTCCTTTCTCACATAGACATAACCATTTGTCGCACCTATGGCATGGGCACCGATCAGCATGCCCTCCATCACATTGTGGGGATTGCCCTCGAGGAGATTCCTGTCCATGAAGGCACCCGGGTCTCCCTCGTCGGCATTGCATATGATGAATTTTCTCTCACCCGGATTCTTCCTGGCCAATTCCCATTTTATCCCGGTGGAGAAACCGGCTCCTCCTCGGCCTCTCAGACCGGAGGATTTCATCTCCTCTATGACCTTCTCCGGCGTCATGGACAGTGCCTTGAGAAAGGACCCGTATCCTCCGAGGGAAATGTAATCCTCTATTGATTCGGGATCGACATTTTCAGTGTTTTTGGTTATCATTCTCTGCTGTTTTCTGTAGTAAGGGAGATCATCCATCTTCTCGATGGGTTTTCCCGTTTCCGGGTCCTTGAAAAGGAGCTCTTTCACCGGCTTTTTCTTCTTAAATTGGGACTCCACTATCTTCTCCACATTATCCGGTTCAACCGAGGTGTAAATGGTTCTTGCGGGAAGAAATAACAGGAGAGGTTCCTGGGCGCAGTAGCCTATACATCCCGTCTTCCTTAAATCCGCACCCTTTATCTTGAGTTTATCAAGGGCCTCTTCCACTTTTTTGTGGATCAGATCCGCGCCCCTGGCGTTCCCGCAGGTTCCTCCGGGAACCACGATAGTGGGCTTCTTCTTCCTTTCCCCGGAGAGCCTGTCAATGAGCTTTTTCAGGTCCTTTACAGAAGAGAGCTTCTTCATTCCTTCACCTCCGGCGGATCTATGGTTTCCGCCCTTCCCGCCTTGAAATCCTCCAACAGCTTGGAAAATGAACCCGGTTTTACCATGTGATAATCCTCGTCGATGACCACGACAGGACCCAGTGCGCAGGTTCCCAGACAGTTCACGGTCTCCAGTGTGAATTCCCCGTCTTCGGTGGTCTGGCCCGGCTCGATTTCGAGCTCCCGGGTGATCTCGTCGAGGATCCTCGGGGCACCGCGAACATGGCAGGCGGTCCCCAGACAGACCTTGATGGTATGTTTTCCGCGTGGTGTGAGGGAGAAAGCAGTGAAGAAGGTGGCAACATTGTAGGTCCGGGAGAGCGGAACATCCAGTTCCTGTGAGACGAATCTTATTGCATCGGCGGGAAGATAGTTGTACTCCTCGTTTACCGCCTCGAGTACAGGTACAAGAGAACTCTGGTCCCTGGGATGATCGGAGAGTATCTTCTCTAGTTTCTCAATATCTGCGGAATCCATGTCTTTTTTGACGTCCTCCTCCTCCGGAAGCTGGGGAACGTACCTCACAGGGCAGTACTCCACGCATAGCCCGCAGCCGTTGCATACCTCCTCGTCCACGGACCTTGCATGCTTCAATACCTTTACTTTGAAGTTGCCAGGTTCTCCCTCCAGTCCCTTTACCTCTGCCGCGGTAATGATCTTGATATTGGGGTGTCTGGCTGTTGCAACGAGCTTGGGGGCGAGTATGCACATAGAGCAGTCGTTGGTGGGGAAGGTCTTGTCCAGCTGGGGCATGGTACCTCCAATGGATCTGTTCTCGTCCACCAGATATACCTTGAAACCCGCATCCGCCAGGTCAAGCGATGACTGAATACCGGATATTCCCCCTCCCACTACAAGAACCGAACCTTTCTTCACTCCCGCATTCATGTCGTTGGCAGCCGCCATCTACACCACCTCGTCTATCATTCTGACTATCTGCTGTTTGGTGAAGTTCTTGTGAGTACAGGCGTTGGAGGGGCACGCCGATATGCAGGCCCCGCATCCGGCACAGAGAGCATCGTCCACTTCGGCTATTCCGGTCACCTCGTTGATGGTCCTGGCACTGTAGGCGCAAACCTCCACGCACACACCGCATCCGACACAGACCTCGGGATCCACCCAGGCTATGAGAGGATCGTTTTCAAGCTCGTCCCTGGTCAGGATTCCGAGGGCCCTGGATGCGGCTCCCGCCGCCTGGGAGACAGAATCCGAGATATCCTTGGGACCCTGCGCGCATCCCGCGATGTAAATGCCATTGGTGAAGGTGTCCACGGGTCTAAGTTTGGGATGGGCCTCCAGAAGGAAGCCGTCCCCGCTTCTTGAAAGTCCCAGTATTCTGGAGAATTCCTCGGAATCCGCCCTGGGAACCATTGCGGGAACCAGAACCACGAGTTCCGTTCCGATCTCGAAGAGCTTGTTGGTGGTGGTATCGAAAACATCGATGGTTATTCCGTCCGTATTTACCCTGACCTCGGAGGGCCTACCCCGGAAGAATCCTACCCCCTTTCCCCTGATCTTCCTGTAGAACTCCTCGTAACCCTTGCCGAAGGATCTGATATCGGTGTAGCAGACGTTGATCTCGGTATCGCAATCCAGTTTCTCCCTGAGAAGATAAACGTGTTTCAGGGCCGACATGCAACCTATCCTGCAGCACCAGGTACATTCGTTCTCGTCCCTTGATCCGGCGCAGAGAATGAAAGTGACGGATTCGGGAGCCTCTCCGTTCGACGGGAGAACCACATTGCCTCCCGTCGGTCCGGAGGAGCTTATCAACCTCTCCAGTTCCATGGTGGTTATAACATTCCGGGACCTGGTGTAACCGTATTCGTGGAGCCTGTTCCCGTCCAGAAGATCGTAACCGGTGGCCGCAATAATGCTTCCCACGTTGAGTTCTATCTCCTCATCCTTCTGGGTGAAGTCGATTGCGTTTGCCTCACAGGCTTCCTGGCAAAGAGGCCCGTCACCACATTTTCCGAATCTGAGCATGAGACAGTGATCCGGGTCAACGGTTGCCTTCAATGGTATGGCCTGGGGAAACGAGATGTAGGCTGCGGACCTGTTCCCCAGACCGAAATTGAAGGTGTCGGGTACATGTCCTTTGAGCCTGCAGGCGGAAGCGCAGTCGTTGCATCCGGTGCATTTGTCCACGTCCACGAACCTGGCTTTCCTGTTAACCTTCACCTTGTAATTTCCTACGCTTCCCTCAACGGAGACAACCTCCGAGTAGGTCAGAAGATCTATGTTGGGGTGGTTCTTGACATCCATCATCTTCGGTGTGAGAATACAGGAAGAACAGTCAAGCGTTGGGAAGGTCTTGTCAAGCTGGGCCATTCTACCCCCGATTGTCGGAAGCTTCTCCACCAGGTGAACCTTGAATCCCGAATCCGCTATCTCAAGTGCCGTCTGGATACCTGCAATTCCACCTCCGATGACAAGAGCTTCATGGGTCACGGGGGTCCTGGATTTCTCCAGTGATTCGAGAAGGCCCGCCTTGGCTACCGCTGCGGAAACGAGCTTTTTCGCCTTTTCCGTGGCCTCGACGGGATCCTCATGGGCCCAGGAGCACTGCTCCCTTATGTTGGTGATCTCCACGTTGTACGGATTCATACCTCCGTCCTCTGCCACTCCTCTGAAAGTATGCTCGTGCATTCTGGGAGAGCAGCTGGCCACGACTATTCCATCCAGGTTGTGTTCACTGATGGAATCCTTGATCAGCTTGGCACCCGGGTCGGAACACATGTACTTGTATTCCTTGGAAACAACCACCCCGGGAAGCTTGGAAGCATATTCGGCCACCTTTTCAACATCCACCTTGGAGGCTATGTTGACACCACAGTGGCAAACGAAAACCCCCAGCCTCTTCATGCTTCCACCTCCCCTTTCTTTTCCAGTATCTTATCAACAGGGCTCTTGTTGAGCTCCAGTCCGAGCTCCTCCTGATCGATACCGAAAGCCAGGCCCATCAGCTGTGTCAGGTAGAAGACCGGTACATTCAGTTTGGCACCCACCGTTTCCCCCGCCTTTTTCTGCCTGGAATCATACATCTTGTGACACCAGGGACAGGCAAGAGACATTGCGTCGAATTCCTGATCCTGTATAGCCTTCAGTTTCTGGCCTGTCTTGGTCAGGGAGGTTTCGGGATGGACCGGGAGAAGGGGACCTCCGCAGCAATCCAGCTTCTCGGCGTAATCCGTGGTTGTGGCTCCGAGAACATCCAGAATCTTCTCCATCTTCCGGGGATTCTCCGGATCGTCTGGTCTGCCAAGCTCCGAGGGCCTGTGGGTGTGGCACCCGTAATGAGTGGCGAAGTTGAGATCCTTCAATGGAGTCTTCACTTTCTCCCTTATGGCATCCAGACCAACCTGATCATGCAACAGATCAACAAGATGATAGATGTTCGAGGTTCCCCTGTATTCAAGTCCTTCGGAGTTCAATTTGCCGTTTATCCTCTCCCTCATCTTGGGATCCGTATCCATTATCCTTTTCGATTCGGTGAGGGCCAGATGACACATGGGACATGGTGAGAATATGTCAAGTCCCTCCTTCTCGCAGACCGCGATATTCCTGGCAGAGAGGGTAAGTGTCATCATTTGGCTGATGGATTTCAGAGGCTCTCCGCAGCAGGAGAGGTCCTCCAAATCAACGATCTCCACACCCACCATGGGAAGGACCTTCTTGAGAGAGATCTCGTAGCCGTACTGTTCGGTGGGCATCATGCATCCGGGAAAAAGTGCCAGTTTCATCTGAAAAATCCCCCTACGGCTTCTCCATTGCAACCGTCATTACCGTGGCCTGAAACTTTGCCGGGTCTTTGGGCTTGGAGCAGGGTGAAAGACCAAGGTCCTCTCTTTTTCGTGTATCACCGGACCTCGTGGTTACTGTTTGAACCTCCTGCATCAGACCCATCCCCATCACGGACTGCATCATGGCGGTGAAGTCTCCCGGAACCTGTTTTCCGCTGGCAACCGCCAGGTTCTTCAAGGTGAACAGGATGTTCACAGGGGCAACCTTCTGGGGGCACCTCTGCTTGCATTTGAAGCAGCTCATGCAGGTCCAGATGATATCGGAATTGATCATCTCATCGATCAAACCCCTTTTCAGCAAGGCTACTATCCTGTGCGGTTCCAGTTCCAGTAATTTATGGGCCTCGCATCCGGAGGTGCACTTGGCGCACTGGAAGCAGTAATCCGAGACCTCCTCCGTGAGCTTTCGAAGCCTCTCGTTTATCTCCTGCCTCTCGGCCGCCTGCGCCTCCGCCATGGAGGTCAGATCAGTTATGCTCATGTAATTCCCCGTGTTGATGATTTCGGATCATTGATGGATCCAGGACCTCATTTCTTGGCATTTATCGCATCTATGAGTTTTGGAAGGACCTTGTACAAATCCCCCACTATGCCGTAATCGGCCGAATTGAAAATGGGCGCATCGGGATCCTTGTTTATGGCAACGATTATGCCGGAATCCCTCATGCCCGCAACATGCTGTATCTGTCCCGATATTCCGCAGGCAACGTACAGCTTGGGTTTGACCTTGTGTCCGGATAGACCGATCCAATGGTCCTCCGAGAGCCACTTGAGGTCAGCTGCGATCGGCCTGGAGCATCCAAGTGTTACGCCGTTCAATGTTCCTGCCAGATTTTCAATGAGCTTCAGGTCGTCGCTGCTCTTGAAACCCCTGCCGCAGGAGACGATTATCTCTGCATCTTCCACGTTTGCCCCCTCGGATTTCATGGCCTGGACATCAAGGATCTTTGAAGGGTGCTCGGAGGGGGATGCATCAGATTCCACTATCTCCCCCGATCTGGAGGCATCCTCTTCAAGCGGATCGAAGGTCTTTGGAGGAACTGTCAATATGGCGGGAGCCGATGTGAACATCTCCCTGGATACCGCATTTCCGCTGTAAACAACCCTCTCAACAACAACATTTTCTCCTTCCAATTCAATTTTGTTCACCTCGGAAGCGGATCCCGCATCCATCTTCGCTGCCAGTCTGGGTGCGAGTTCCTTCCCGTACTTGGTGGAAGAGATCAAAACCATTGACGGATTCTCCTGCTTTATGGCGTTTTCAAGTATGTCCGCGATCTCCTCGGCCTTGGGATTTGCCATATCGGCAGCGGCAACAATGACCTTGTCGGCTCCGTACTTGATGTACTTCTCCGCGGTTGTTTTACCTTCGGGGCCTGTTATAAGGGCTGTCAGCTTTGCTCCCTTGGCATCGGCGAGCTCCCTGCCCTTGGAAAGTAGCCCGAGTCCGTTCTTTTCCATATCAGAGTAGATCATTACCATTCATATCACCCCAGAACTCCGTCCTTGGCAAGTTTGTCCGCAAGTTCGTTCACGGCCTCGTCCAGATCATCCTTGAAGACTATGTTCTTCCTCTCCATGGCCATTCCGTTGATGTCCACAACCTTCAATTTGGGTTCCTCACCGTCCATAGCGACATCGGCAAGCGACCATTCGTTTATCGGCTTGTTGGCAGACCCCAGGATCTGCATGAGGCTCGGGAGTCTCGGTTCGTTTATCTCCTTGGTAACGGTAACCACCACAGGATAGGTCGATTCGGTCTTGACCATCTTGTCTCCCATGTTCCTTTCAGCGACTATTTTCTCACCGTCGGCCTCCACCTTGAAAGCATAGGTTATCTGCGGAAGGTTCAGGCTCCCGGCGATCCTCGGACCTATCTGTCCGGAAAACATGTCAATGGAGGCTTCCCCGCATAGAACGAGATCCACATCTCCTAATTTCTCAATTCCCTTTGCCAGTATCTTCCCGATCAGATGATAATCCGGATTCTCCGGAGGCGGTATTATCACTCCCTCGTCTGCGCCCATTGCAAGGAGTTCCTTTACCTTCTCTCTTGCATCCGGGGGGCCGACGGTCATGATGGTTATCTTTCCACCAACTTTTTCCTTTATCCTGATGGCCTCCTCCACAGCGTTCTTGTCGATATCGCTGATTTTTTTCGGGATACCTTCCAGAACGGGTTTGTTCGTGGAGGGATTGACCTTGATCTCTCCCACATCCACTACTTGCTTGGCACACACCACTATGTTCATTTCTCTCACTCCGGATCATTTCTTTCCTTTTGTCTCCCACTCTTGTTCTCTGAGAAGCTTACGCTTTATCTTACCTGATTGCGTCTTTGGTAATTCCTTTACAAAATCAATCTCTCTCGGATACTTGTAGGGTGCAGCATTGGCCTTCATGAACTTCTGAATATCCTTTAAAAGCTCTTCTCCGCCCTCGTATCCTTCATTGAGTATTACATAGGCTTTCACTATGACTCCCCTCATCTCATCGGGACTGGATACAACAGCGGCTTCCATCACGGCAGGGTGTTCGATAAGTGTGGATTCCACCTCGAAAGGCGATACCCTGTATCCCGCTGTCATTATCAGATCGTCTCCTCTTGCCGAGAACCAGTAGTATCCCTCCTTGTCAATGAAAAGGGTGTCTCCCGTGAGATACCAGCCGTTCTTGAAGCATTTTTCAGTCTTTTCCGGCTTGTTCCAGTATTCCAGAAATAGACCTGGATCGTCGGCGCTTACGGCAAGGGTTCCCAGTTCTCCCTGCGGGACGGGTTGTCCTTCCTCGTTGACCACAGCGCATTTGTGTCCTGGCTGAGGTCTGCCGCAGGAACCCGGTTTGATCTCCATACCCGGAATATTTGAGAGATAGACCATGCATTCGGTCATTCCTATTCCGTCGTAGATCTGTATCCCGAGCTTCCTCTTCCACTCGGCTATCACCTCGGGATTCAGGGGTTCTCCAGCGCTTATGCAATGTCTCAGTGTCGAGAGGTCCCATCTCTTTTCGAAATCCTCAACCGTTAGGAACATCCTGTAACCGGTTGGAACACAGGCGAGATTGGTTACCTGGTATCTCTCCAACAGATCGAACCATTTCTCGGCAGAGAACCTGCCTTCGTAAAGAAGGACCGAGGCCCCGTGTCTCCACGCGTAAATGAAGGCATTACCCAGTGGATATATCCAGCTCAATGCACCTGTGTGGGCCACGATGTCATCGGGTTTGAAAGCCTGCCAGTAATGGGCATTGGGATCGTTGCCTATCGCCCATCTGTGTGCATGAACAGCTCCCTTTGGCATACCCGTTGTTCCGCTTGTGTAGCAGAAGAAAGCCATATCCTCCGCTTTGGTTCTTTCCAGTTCGAGATATCTTGAAGCTTTCTCCAGGCTGTCATAGAATGACACCTGATCACCTTCGGCCTCCCCCACGATCATAACATGTTTGAGGGTGGGGCAGTTCCCTTTGATATCGTTAACCTCTTTTACATAATCAGGCGTGGTTATGACAAGCACAGCTGATGAATCCTGTATCCTGTATTCCACTTCCTTGGCCTTGAACATGACCGAACTCGGTATGGGAACCGCTCCGATCTTCACCCCGGCCAGAAAGATCATCTGGAACTCCGGAATATTCGGAAGCCTGATCAGGAACCTGTCTCCTTTCTTGAGACCAAGGTCTCTCAAGACATTACCCATCCTGTTGGAAAGGGTTGACATCTCCCAGAATGTGTATTTTCGCTTTTCGCCGTTCTCATGCTCCCAGTAGAGGGCCACCTTGTTCTTCTTGCAAGGATCCTCAAGATGCTTGTCTACGGTATCATATCCCATGTTGTAGTACTCGGATATGTCCCACTTCCAGTTCTCGTATTCCTTCCAGTAATCAAAATCCCCCACTCTTTTTCCCCCTGTTCATATCATTTCAGAAGGGCTCCCGAGATCACCATCTTCATGACCTCCGAGGTCCCCTCGTAAATTCCGGTGATCCTCGCATCCCTGTAGAGTCTCTCCACGGGATATTCCTTGGTATAACCGTATCCGCCGTGGATCTGTATTGCTTTGTTTGTGACATCGACAGCGGTCTCGGCGGCGAACAGCTTTGCCATGGCCGCGTCCTTGCTGATCCTTCTTCCCTGATCCTTGTGGTAGGCAGCATTCAGAACCAGATATCTGGCAGCCTCAATGCTTGTCGCCATCTCAGAGAGCATCCACTGTATTGCCTGGAATTTTGCGATGGGCCTTCCGAACTGCTGCCTGCTTTTGGAATATTCCACGGATTCATCCAGGGCCGCTTGAGCTATCCCGACAGCTTGAGCGGCGATGCCTATCCTGCCTCCGTCAAGCGTACTGAGAGCTATCTTGAAACCGTCTCCCTCTTTTCCCAGGAGATTCTCCTTTGGAACCTCCATGTCCTCGAATACGAGTTCGGAGGTGAGGGAGGCGTTGATTCCGATCTTATCGAATATGCCTCCCACGCTGAATCCCTTGAAATCGCTCTCAACTATGAAGGCGCTGATACCTTTGGGCCCCAGCTCCTTGTTCGTAACGGCAAATGCGATAATAATTCCTGCCTTGGGTCCGCTGGTGATAAAGGTCTTGGTACCATTGATGATGTACTTGTCTCCCTTCAGTTCCGCGGTGCTCTGCATCGCACCGAGGTCCGATCCCGCGTTCGGTTCGGTTCCTCCGAAAGCCCCGATCTTCTCTCCTTTTGCAAGGATGGGCAGGTATTTTTTCTTCTGTTCCTCTGTTCCGTATGTCATGATCGGCCATGAAGCCAGGGAATTGTGGACCGAGGTAACCACGCCCGTGGAAGCACAGGCCCGGGATATCTCCTCTATTACCGTTGCATAGGTAACGTTATCCAGTCCCGCTCCGCCGTATTCCTGCGGAATGATGGTCCCCAAAATTCCAAGCTGGGCCATCTTTTTCAGAGCGAGTTCGGGATACTCTTCCTTCTCGTCGAGTTCGGCAGCCTTGGGCTTTACCTCCTTCTCGGCGAATTCCCTCACCATGTTCTTGATCATTCTCTGTTGTTCGTTGAGTTCGAGAATCATGCGCCGGCTCATCGGGATTGAAAAAAATAAAGGTTTCTATGGACGTTGTTACAGGAGCTGGATAATTTGTACTAAGATATGACAGGCAGTTAATGTTGTCTAAGAAAGTAATAAATCGAATATGACACTTAGGGGCTCAGCCATGTCCTTCGAAAGAGGTTATGTCCAGGTATACACCGGAGACGGAAAGGGAAAAACCACAGCTTCCCTGGGCCTGGGTCTGAGAGCAGCAGGCGACGGATGCAGGGTCATCATGATCCAGTTCATGAAAGGGAGGAGGTACAGCGAGATAGATTCCGTTGGTTTCCTTCCCGGATTCGAGATAGAACAGCACGGCAGGGATGAGTTCGTTTCCAAGGAGGACCCCGAAGTGGTGGACAGGGAACTGGCCTCAAAAGGATTCGAGCGGGCCAGAGAGGTCATTTTGAAGGGCGAACATGATCTCGTGATCCTCGATGAGGTCAACGTCGCAATGGATTATGAATTGGTTTCCGTTGATGATATGATAGAACTGATCGAGAAGAAACCGATACGTATGGAACTTGTACTCACCGGCAGGTATGCTCCCGAAAGGATAATTGATATTGCAGACCTTGTAACGGAGATGAGGGAAGTAAAACATTTCTATCAGCGTGGTGTGGCTGCGAGAAAGGGTATTGAATTTTGAAAGGGGAAGTGTTGGCATGTTCGACAAGGAGACTTTGGATAAACTGGACAGGAGGAAGAAAGAGTGGGAAACAGCCTGCTACCTTCCTTTGAAGGAGAAGAGACCCGAGAGGAAGGAGAAGTTCGAGAACCTCTCATGGACGGAGATCAAGGAGCTCTACACTCCCCTGGATATCAAGGATAATGACTACTTCGAGAAATACGGTTTCCCGGGAGAGTTCCCCTACCTCAGAGGCGTGCATTCCACGATGTATCGCGGCAGGACCTGGACCATGAGGCAGTTTGCCGGTTTCGGAACGGCAGAAGAGACCAATCGAAGGTACAAGTATCTCCTGGAACACGGCGAAACCGGATTGAGCGTTGCCTTCGATTATCCGACCTTGTACGGATATGATACAGACCATCCCATGTCCAGGGGGGAGTTCGGAAAATGCGGGGTGGCCATATCTTCCCTGAAGGACATGGAGATACTCTTCAAGGATATTCCCGTTGATAAAATTACAACATCCATGACGATAAACGGCCCTGCACCGATCGTTTGGGCATTTTACATTGCAAATGCCGACAACCAGAATATTCCAAGGTCCCGGATCGGAGGAACGATACAGAACGATGTGTTGAAGGAATACATCGCCCAGAAATCGTTCATATTCCCTCCGGAGCCCTCCTTGAGATTGACGGTGGATACCTTCGAATTCGGGTTCAAGGAGGTCCCCAGATGGAACACGATATCGATCAGCGGATATCATATAAGGGAGGCGGGATCCACCGCGGTCCAGGAGCTTGCCTTTACCCTGGCCGACGGCTTCGCATATGTGAAAGCGGCTGTTGAAAGAGGTCTGGATATCGATGCATTCGCACCCAGATTGAGCTTCTTCTTCAACGCCCACAACGATTTCTTCGAGGAAATAGCCAAATACAGGGCGGCGAGGAGAATATGGGCCGAGGGAATGAAGGAGCTTGGTGCGAAGAAACAGAGGTCGCTGCTGATGAGGTTCCATACCCAGACCGCAGGGGTGAGTTTGACCGCCCAGCAGCCGGAGGTTAATCTGATAAGGGTTGCGATCCAGGCGCTCGCTGCCGTGCTCGGAGGCACTCAGTCCCTGCATACAAATTCAATGGACGAGGCCCTTGCATTGCCTTCCGAGAAGGCGGTAAGACTGGCCTTGAGGACCCAGCAGGTGATCGAAGAGGAGACAGGTGTTCCCTCCACCGCAGATCCTTTGGGAGGATCCTACTACCTGGAGTGGCTCACCGACAGGATGGAAGAGGAAACCATGAATTACTTCGACAGGATAGAGAGCTTCGGCGGGGTGATACCTGCAATAGAGAGGGGATTCTTCCAGAGGGAGATTGCCGAAGCCTCCTACAAACTGCAGAAGGAGATAGACAGCGGAAAGAGAACTGTTGTGGGAGTAAATAAATACAGGCTGGATGAGGAGGTCGAGATACCGCTCCTGGAGATGGACAGGGAGGGGGAGAGAATCCAGCTTCGGAGATTGAAGAAACTCAGGGCCGAAAGGGATCAGGCGAAAGCCGACAGGGCCCTGGAGAGGTTGAGGCGGGCCGCCGAAGGCGACGAGAATACCATGCCCTACATTCTGGAATGTGTTCACGCTCACAACACTCTCGGGGAAACCTGCCAGGTCCTCAGAGATGTGTTCGGAGAATACGAGGAGCCCGCGATATTCTAGGTGGTCAATATGGATAGAAAGATCAGAGTCCTGGTTGCAAAACCCGGTCTTGACGGACATGACAGGGGAGCCAAGGTAGTTGCGAGGGCATTGAGAGATGCCGGGATGGAGGTCATCTATACCGGCCTGCATCAGACGGCGGAGATGGTTGTAAAGACCGCCATACAGGAGGATGTGGATGTCATCGGTCTGAGCCTGCTTTCCGGAGCTCACATGACCCTCTTCAGGGATGTCACAAAGATACTCAAGGAGAAGGATATGGAGGACGTCCTTGTTGTTGGTGGCGGGATCATTCCGGAAGAGGATGTTCCGGAGCTGAATAAGGCAGGAATCAAGGGAGTCTTCGGTCCTGGTACTCCGATGGAAGATATAATCGAATTCATAAGGGAGAACGTGAAAGAATGAGCGACCTTGCCCGGAGGGTCCTCGAAGGGGAGCCCAGGGCCATCGCGAGGATGATCACCCTTGCGGAGAATTGTTCTCCCGAGGCCGTGGAGCCGATGAAGGAGCTCCATTCCTCGAGCGGCAACGCCCAGATAATAGGTATCACCGGGGTAATGGGAGCCGGGAAGTCCACACTCGTGACCGAGCTTGCCCTTGAATACAGAAAACAGGGAAAATCCGTTGGAATAATTGCAATAGATCCCACAAGTCCCTTCAGCGGAGGAGCTCTTCTTGGTGACAGGATAAGAATGATGAAGCTTGCAACGGACGATGAGATCTTCATCAGGTCAATGGGTACCAGGGGGATGCTAGGTGGTCTGACAGGAGCTGTATATGATGTGGTGGAGATCCTGGACGCTTCCGGAAAGGATGTTGTTATCGTTGAAACCGTTGGTGTGGGTCAGGCGGAGGTGGATGTGATCAAGATCGCCGATGTCACAGCTGTAGTAACCGTCCCGGGCCTGGGGGATTCCATACAGGCCATCAAAGCGGGAATAATGGAGATTGCCGACATATACATCGTCAATAAAGCTGACAGACCGGGAGTGGAGAGGACCCTGGCAGAGATAGAAAGCCTTGTGGAGCTCTCGGCCGAGGCGGGCAAGAGAAAGGTCCCGGTCCTCAAAGCGGTTGCAAAAGCGGGAGAAGGCATACCCGAGATACTGGAGAAGATGGATGAGCATATACTCTATCTAAAGGATACCGATCAATTCCGATCAAAGAGGAGGGCCAGGTACGAGGCGGAGCTTGTGGAGATAATCAGGAAGAAATTGATGAACCTGATATTTGACGAGGCAGTCTTCAAGGAGAGAGTGGAGGACCTCATCGATAAGATAGAGATCAAGGAGAAGGACCCCTATACTGCCGCGGAAGAGATCCTGTCGCAGGTATTGAAGTGAAAGTGAAATGTTTTTTTCACCTGAGCAAATTTGAAGCTATAACCAGCTTCTGCGCCTCAGAGGTCCCCTCATATATTTCTGTGATCTTCGCATCCCGATAGAGCCTCTCTATCTCACGATCCCTCATGTATCCGTATCCTCCGTGGATCTGGATCGCCTTATCCGTGCAGTATACAGCCGTTTCGGAAGAGAATAACTTCGCCATTGCAGCTTCCTTTCCGAACCTCTCTCCCTTATCCTTCAACTTTGCAGCCTGGATCGTGAGAAGCCTCGAAGCTTCAATCCTTGTGGCCATATCGGAGATCATCCACTGGATCGCCTGGAGCTTCCCTATGGGCTTTCCGAACTGGATCCTCTCTTTGGCATATTCAATACTGTTTTCCAGGGCCGCCTGGGCGATTCCCACTGCCTGTGCGGAGATGCCTATCCTCCCTCCGTCGATGCTTGAAAGGGCTATCTTGAATCCGGCACCCTCTTTCCCGAGGAGGTTTTCCTTCGGGACAGGCATATCATTGAAGAAGAGTTCCGAGGTCTCCGAGGCCCTTATTCCCATCTTCTCGAAAACTGATCCGACCTCGTAACCGGGATAACTAGATTCCGCAATGAAGGCACTCATGCCTTTGTATCCGGCTTCGGGGTCTGTCAATGCAAAGACAATGGTGGTCCCGGCTTTGGGACCTGCGGTTATGAAGGTCTTGGATCCGTTGATGATGTAATTGTCACCCTCCGGAACAGCGGTGGCTTTCATTGAACCCAGATCCGTTCCCGCGTTTGGCTCGGTTGCCGCAAAGGCTCCTATGACCTCACCCTTTGCCATGGGGGGAACGTATTTCTCTTTCTGCTCTTCCGTTCCGTATTTGTAGATCATATATGGGGCCAATGAGTTGTGAACCGATGTTATCGCTCCTGTTGAGGCGCATGCCTTCGAGATCTCCTCAACGATCAGGGCATAAGTAACCGAATCCAGCCCTGCCCCGCCATATTCCTTCGGGATCAATATCCCCATCAATCCCAGCTCCCCCATTCTCTTGATGTTTTTCATGGGAAACTCTTCGGTCCTGTCATATTCGGCTGCCCTCGGAGCTATCTCTTTTTGTGCTAGCTCTCTGACCATGCCGAGAATCTCTTCCTGCTCGCTGGTGTATTCGGGGTACATGAGGTGTAAACAAAAAGTTGCTATTTATCCTATTTGCTTCTACCATTGACGAAGGTATGGATGATTTTCGTCCTGGAAGAATACCAAACCAATATATCCAAGTCCCTCATTCAATACCAAAAGTGCTTCGGGAAAATCACTTATCCCGCCAGGAGGACCTTCCAATGGGCCTTGACGAGAATTCCAGAGAAATGATGATCAACGGAATCAAGATGTTCGCAGAGAGGAACCTTCCCAAAGACTTGCTCCTGAAACTTGACAAGGAGGATCAGCACCTATCAAAGGAGAAGATCAAGGAGATGTACGACCCCACCAAACTTGGGATCAATCTACTCCTTATACCCACCGAGTACGGTGGAATAGGAGCAAACAATCTGGATATGTATCAGGTATGCGAGACCCTGGCAGGTATCGATCTTGGTGTTGCCACGGCGGTCTTTGCCACGTTTCTCGGTCTTGATCCCATAAGGGTGGGTGCAACCCCGGAGCAGAAGAAGAAATGGTTCACCAAGATAGCCCAGGAGGGACTTCTTGTTGCATACGGTGCAACGGAAGCCGAAGCCGGAAGCGACCTGAGTGTCCTTAAAACAAAAGCCGTTCCCGTAGAGGAAAACGGGGAACTGGTCGGATACAAGATTTCCGGAAACAAGCAGTGGATATCGAACGGCGGTATAGCCGATATTTACCTGATCCTGGCCAAAGACAGGGAATCGGTGGGCTGGTTCATAGTGGAGAGAGATTCCGAGGGCATGGAATTCAACAATCCCGAGGAAAAACACGGGATCCGACTCTCCAACACAGTGGCTTTCTCCATGGATGAGGTTTACGTGCCCAAGGAGAATCTGGTAGGAGGTGTCGAGGGCCAGGGCCTCTCCCAGGCACAGGCGGTCTTCGGAGCCACCAGGATAATGGTGGCAGCATTCGGCCTGGGCAGCGGATGGGCAGCCCTCGGTAGAGCCATCAGTTACTCTCAGGGAAGGATCGTCGCGGGCAGTCCTCTCTCGGAGAAGCAGGGATACACCCATAAACTGATAGTACCGAACGCTGTCAGACTGGAGGCGTCCAGGGCTTATATCGAATACATTGCGGAGGTCCTCGATCAGGTAGGCCACGGATACCAGACCGAAGGTGCAATAGCGAAATGGGCCGGAACGGAAGCCGGGAATACGGCGGCGGAAGCTTCCATTCAGGCTATGGGCGGATACGGCTACGTCCAGGAAATGGAAGTTGAGAAATTCAAGAGGGATGTGAGGATCACCCAGATCTACGAGGGGGCGAACGAGGTCCTGGAGATAACCATTGCCAGGGATCGCTGGCAGGAGCACCTCAAATCCAGGGGAACATACTTCAATGACCTGGCGGAAAAAGCGGATGATGTTCATGCCAGAGATCCGAATGTCGGTGGAAAGACAGCTGCTCTGGCACTCAGAGCCCTCGCCAATATCTTCGAGGAATGCAAGGGTCAGAGACTTACCAGAAACCAGCACATAATGATGAGGCTCGGAGAACTCACCGCATGGGGCGAGACTGCCTGGGTATTCGCTTTGAAAACGGCAGAAGAGAGTTATTCCAAGGGAGTGAAATTCGACAGGGAGACATGGCAGGCAATGGCAAGGTCCTATGCCAGGGATGCTGCCATAAAGATCGCACTTGACGGCATCAAACTGATAATGGGATACGGAACAGGGGACCCTGGTGACCTTGAAAAGAAAGTCTACCTCCTCGATATCATGAAGCTCCAGGAAGGTCAGAAGGAGGATCGGGACCTCATCGCGGAAAAACTCAAAGGCGTCTTCAAGATGACCTGATTTTGGTAGGACCTTGATATAAGAGATTGTCATAATCAAACACATGGAAGACCCCGGATGTGCTTTACCCGGCCTTGAGAATCTTTTCAAGCCCAGAGGTGTTGCCGTTATCGGGGCTTCATCCAAACCCAACAAGTTGGGTTACAAACTTGTCAAGAATATTGCAGACGGAGGCTACCGGGGGAATCTGGTTCCGGTAAATATCAAGGGAGAGGAGATACACGGTATTGCCTCGGTCATGAATATCTCGGAAGCGAGAGGCCCCGTGGATATCGCCGTGATAGCACTTCCTTCTAAATCAGTAAAGGATTCCCTGGAGGAGGTTGGGAAGAAGGGCATTCCGTATGCTGTTATCATTTCCGCCGGATTCAGGGAGACCGGGAACCTCGAAGGGGAAAAGGAGCTTTTGAAAGTTGCCGGAAAATATGGCATCAGGCTCCTGGGTCCCAATGTGTTCGGCCTGATATACACTCCGGCCTCATTGAATGCACAGTTCGGTCCGGGGGACATCATGAAGGGAAGGGTGGCCATAATAACCCAGTCCGGAGCCCTGGGAGCTGCATTGATGGGGAAGGCCTTCGAGGAGGGCATAGGTGTCAGCGGCGTTGTTTCAACGGGTAACAAGGCCGACATATGCGACGAGGAGCTCCTGGATTTCTTCTGTTCCGATCCAAACACGGATGCGGTCCTGCTCTATCTGGAGGGACTTAAACAGGGAAGAAAATTCATGGATAACGTATCCTCCGTCTCAAAGGTCAAACCTATCATCGTTGTGAAATCGGGAACCACCGAAAAAGGGGCCAGGGCAGTCAGGTCCCACACAGCTTCCCTGGCAGGAAATGACAGGATCTTCGAGGGAGCTTTCCAGCAATCGGGAGTTATCAGGGCCCCAACGATAAAGGATGCGATTGACTGGACCAGAGCACTCATCGATATGCCCCTGCCGAAGAAGAAAGAAGTTCTTATTATCACAAACGGCGGAGGCCTGGGAGCCATTGCTGTTGACGAACTGACCAAAGCCGGAATCCCCCTTTTCGATGACAGGGATTGGATAGAAAATGAGATGGGTCCGATCTTTCCGTCCTATGCAACCATGGACAACCCGGTTGACATCACTGCCCAGGTTCCATATGATATCTATCTCAAAGGAATGAAGAAAGCTCTCGAGGACGACAGGATCGGATCCATAATTGGAATATATGCACCGACATCGGGGGCTGACGTCCCTGCCTTTACCAGTGAAATGCTCAGGGTCATAGGCAAACCTTCCAAGCCGATCATGGTATGCACTTTCGGCGGCAGGGCCGCCATGGAGCAGATCCAGGAATTGAAGAAGAACGGGATCACGGCCTTCTACTATCCGGAGGAAGCCGTTTCATCACTTGCAACCCTTTACAGATACTCCGAGCATGTGAGAAAGGAACCTCAACAAGCGGAAAGAAAGGACCTCTGGGACATAAATGGTATAGAATCCATGATCGAGAAAAAAGAAGAGGGATTTTTCGGATTAAAGGAAGCTCTGGAGGTCCTGGAGAAGGGTCCTTTCAAAACGGTGAAATGGAAGCTCGTGGAAAATGAAGCCGAACTTCCCGAGGATATGAAATTCCCTTTGGTCCTGAAAGCAGCCGATGAAAGGATCGTGCACAAGACCGATTCAGGAGGAGTACGGATTGGGATCCCCGATAAGAAGAGCCTCCTCGATTCATTCAGGAACCTGAACAAGATCTCGGAAAGGATCGTGGTAATGGAACAGGTCTCGGGAATCGAACTTATTATGGGAGCTTTGAAGGATCCTGTCTTCGGTCCCGTTGTTATGTTCGGATTGGGAGGGACCCTGGTGGAGGTCCTCGAAGATATCCTATTCAGGGTGGCCCCATTAACAAGAGAAGATGCCCTGGATATGCTGGATGGTATCAAATCCAGGAAAATTTTCGATGGCATTCGGGGGGGAAATAAACCCGACAGGAACCGGCTTGCCGATCTACTGATAGCTTTGTCCGAACTGATGATCACATTCGAGAGGATCGAGGAGATCGAGGTCAATCCTCTTTTCTTGACATCGGAAGGACCTCTCGCGGTTGATGCGAGATTGAGAATTTCCCCCTGAAAAAAATCATTTCAGGTAATACCAATATATTCCAAGGACCGGCATACATCTCTGCAGGTGGGAAGATGGATTTCGACCTTTCATCGGACGAGACAAGTTTCAAAGATCATGTGATCAGGGTAATAAAAGAGAGAATAGCCCCTGAATATCCCAAATGGAGGGATGAGAATACAACTCCCAGAAGAATGTTCGAGATATGGGGGTAGGAAGAGCTTCTCGGTTTCAGGGAGAAAGGGGGAGATATCGAACAGATACCCTGGCTTCAAAACATTCAGCTATACAAGGAGCTGGCAAGGTATTCCGGGGGTCTGGGGATAGCCACATTCGTACAGGGGCAGCTTGGCAACCAGGCCCTGGCTCTCTATGCCAACGAGGATCAGATCGATGAATATTTGAGACCTGGCATCAGGGGAGACAGACTGTTCGCATTCGCAAACACGGAACCCTCGGCAGGATCGGACGCATCCGCAATCAAGCTCAAAGCGGAAGATAGAGGAGACCATTACCTCGTAAACGGGATGAAGGCCTACATAACCAACGCGGATTTTGCGGATGATATCATATTCACAGCCGTGACCGAACCTGATGCGGAGAAACGCCACAAGGGTATTTCCATGTTCATCACTCCAGGAGATTCCGAGGGCCTCCACAGTATGAGATTGAAGAAGTTCGGATGGGCGGAATCCCATCTATGCACGTTGAGGTTCGAGGATGTCAAGGTTCCGAAAGAGAACATGATCGGAAAGGAAGGGAGAGGATTCTACCAGACAATGGAGATCTTCAATAACGGCAGGATAGGCGTTGCCGCACTTGCCTTCGGATCCGCCCTGGGAGCTTACGACAACGCTTTGAAGCACGCAAGGATAAGGAAGGCTTTCGGGAGTACTTTGTTCGATCACGAATCAAAGAGGAACGAGTTTGCCGATAACCTTGCCCTGCTCCAGGCAGGTTGGCTTCTGATCCAGAAAGCTGCCTTCGAATCGGACCGAGGACGGGATTTCAAACACTTCGCCTCCCTTTCGAAACTGTTCAACACGGAAGAGGGAATGAAGATAGCGATCTGGGGAGCTGTGACGTTGGGGGCAAGGGGAGTCATCGAACAGAATCCGATATCCGGATTCCCCAACGATTCACTGGCATCGATAATCGGCGAGGGAGCTCCCGAGGTCCAGAAGAAGATCATCTCACAGCATATAGATGAGATCCTTGAAGGAATCTGATTCCATTAGTATCAATATTCCTACTTATTTTAATCCGGTTCACACCTTGGGTTTTCTACATAAAGCTCTTTGATAAGTGGAAATACATGATCTGTTGAAATCATTTTCAATTCGTGAAAAATTGCAGTGGATGAATGGATCGAATCGAAAATACCAAGAAAATTATACTTCTTCATGAGGATGTTAGAATATTTCTCGATTTTTCCATTTAATGGTAAAATTTTTATTTTTTCCGAAATAATTTTCTCTTGAATATCATAAATCATCTCTCCATCTTCTTCCCTTGAGATAACGAGTTTGCATTCAATTACTGTGATTATAGAAGTAAATAAATTGCTATCCCCATTAATTCTGGTTCTAACATCATCCTTTAACCAATCTGCATCTTTAATAAGAGCCGGTATACAATCAGTATCAAGGTATATTCCTTCCACGTTCCAATCCCTCCCTTGCCTCTTCATAAGCATACTCCTCCGCTCTGGCATGGAGCCTCCTATGATAGATGACAGCGAGTCTCGCTCCGTATCTTAGAACCTCAGACCTTGAACCGAACATTTTCTGTTCCACCAATTCGTCAATGTCATGTACCAGTCCCATGGGAAGCGAAACCGGGATTGAAACGCGATCCTTACACTTTGCCATGACTATACATATGTATAAGTATTTATATAATCGTTGTCAACCACCAGTTCGAATTCCTTGTATTTATCCATGATTTGAATTTCATATTATTTGAATCAAACAAAAGAGGAGATATCGGCGAAAGTGAATGTATCCGAACAAACGCCATATATTTTCATGAAGAAATCAAGAAATTCCTGATTTCACTCGTCTTTGAATTCAGGCTTTCTCTTTTCTATGAAAGCCTTCATACCCTCCTTCTGATCATGAGTTGAAAAGGAGGAGGAGAAGTACGAGATCTCAAGGTAGTTGGCAGTTGCCAGATCTATGTCAGCTCCCTTGTTTACCAGTGCCTTGATGAATGATACCTGGATGTTGGATTTGGATGCGATCTTGTTTGCCAGCCTCATTGCGGTATCCATCAACACATCAGGCTCCACAACACGGTTTACAAGGCCCAGATTGAAAGCTTCTTCCGCGGAAATATTGTCTCCGGTAAGGAGGAGCTCCTTTGCCCTCATTCTGCCTATGTGCCGGGTCAATCTCTGGGTTCCGCCGAATCCGGGGCTTATTCCGAGATTTATCTCCGGCTGCCCGATCTTCGCTTTTGTGGAAGCTATGGCAATATCGCATGCCATCATCACCTCGCAGCCTCCTCCGAGTGCGAATCCGTTCACGGCCGCGATGAAGGGTATCCTTGATGCCTCGATCTTATTGAGCAGATTGTGGCCGTACTCCGCAAAGATCTTCGCCTGAAGGGGGGTCAGATCCATCATATGTTTTATGTCGGCTCCGGCAATGAACGCCTTTCCCTCACCCGTGAGAATTGCCACGCTTACACCCTGATCGGTTTCAAGATCAGTAACCGCATGCATGAGGTCCCTCAGGGTCTGTTCGTTCAACGCATTAAGGGCCTGGGGCCTGTTTATCTTTATGATGGCAACCGGTCCTTCCTTCTCCACGATGATATTCTCGTAATCCATCATATCACCCCTGCCCGTAGTCGTAGAAACCCTTTCCGGTCTTCCTTCCGAGCATTCCGGCCTGGACCATCTTCTTCAGGAGCGGGCAGGGCCTGTACTTGGAATCGTTGAACCCTTCGTACAAAACGTTCATTATGCTCAGGCAGACATCCAATCCTATCAGATCGGCCAGTGCGAGAGGTCCCATGGGATGGTTCATACCGAGCTTCATGACTCCGTCGATGGCCTCGGCAGTCCCGACTCCTTCGTAAAGGCAGTAAATGGCCTCGTTTATCATCGGAAGGAGGACCCTGTTGGAAACGAATCCGGGACTGTCGTTGACTTCTATTGGGGTCTTTCCCATCTTCTCGGACAACTCCATTATCGATTTGGTGGTATCATCATCGGTCCTGATACCTCTGATCACCTCCACCAATTTCATCAGGGGTACAGGGTTCATGAAATGCATCCCTATGAACTTGCCAGGTCTTTCCGTCGCCGAGGCCAGATCCGTTATCGGTATGGTGGATGTGTTGGATGCCAGGATGCATTCTTCCTTGCAGATTCCATCAAGTTTCCCGAACAACTCCTTCTTTATCCCCGCATTTTCCACTATGGCCTCGACTACGATATCCGCATCGGAGAGATCCTTGATATCCGTTGTCCCCTTGATCCGCGCCAATATCTCATTTTTGGTATCTTCTTCCATCCTTCCCTTGCTGACTGATTTGGTAAGGAACTTGTTGATCTTTGCAAGTCCCCCCTGTACGAAATCGTCCCCGATGTCATTCAGGTAAACCTCGAACCCGGCCTGAGCCGAAACGAGTGCTATTCCGTGTCCCATCTGCCCCGCGCCGATTACACCGATTTTTTTGATTTCCATCTGATTCACCTCTAATCCCTTTCGATCATCATGCTCACGGCATTGCCTCCGCCGAGACAGATTGTGGCAACCCCCCTCTTCTTATCATATCTCTTCATTGCATGAAGGAGGGTAACCAGGATCCTGCTTCCCGAGGACCCTATGGGATGTCCGAGGGCGACGGCTCCGCCGTGAAGATTTATCTTCTCCCTGGGAATGTTGTGTTCCTTCATCAATCCTACGGATGCGGAAGAGAAAGCCTCGTTGTGCTCGAAGATATCTATGTCATCCACGGTAAAACCGGTCTTTTTCAGAAGCTTCTCCACACCCGGGACCACAGCATACATAACATGTGCCGGTTCTACACCGACGGTATTGTAATCCACGATCCTGCCCAATATCTCGAGTCCCAGTTCCTTTGCCTTCTCCTCACTCATAACAACGACTGCAGAGGCCCCGTCGGTGAGCTGGGAAGCGTTTCCGGCCGTGACAACTCCGTCTTCTTTGAAAAAAGGCTTCAATTTGGCCATCTTCTCGTAAGAGGTGTCATACCTGATCCCCTCGTCCTTGTCGAATATTATGGGATCCGCCTTTCTCTGGGGGATCTCGATGGGGACTATCTCATCCTTGAAGTAGCCTTCATTTGTGGCCTTGGCCGCTTTTTCGTGAGACCATGCCGCAAACTCATCGATCTCATCCCTGGTCAAACCGCATCTTTCGGCAATTACCTCTCCCGTATGTCCCATGTGGAAATCGTTGTAGACATCCCAGAGGCCGTCCTTGACCATGGAATCTATGATCTTTCCGTCAAAGAGCCTGTAGCCGAACCTTGCCTTGTCGAGGATGTAGGGACAGTTGGTCATGGATTCCATGCCACCGGCCACTATGATGTCGGCATCACCGCATTTGATGGCCTGTGCAGCCAGAATTACGGCTTTCAATGAGGAACCGCAAACCTTGTCCACGTGAAAGGCACCGACCTCCACTGGAATACCGGCTTCCATGGCTGCTTGTCTTGCAACATTCTGCCCCTGACCGGCCGAAACGACGTTTCCCATTATCACCTCATCCACGTCGGATGGTTCTATTCCGGCCTTCCTCACCGCCTCTTTGATAACAATGCTCCCAAGCTTTGCTGCTTTGAAATCTTTCAAAGCTCCTGCGAACTTTCCCTGTGCTGTCCTGACTGCCGATACTATTACAACGGGTCTCAAATTATTGCCTCCTTGATGGGGAAAACGCGTTGGTAACGCCAAGCCTTCATAAAACATTTCCTCAGATGGGGGACGTTTCGTAGTGAGCTGAATATCCGGTTAAGAGCAGTGTCATCTAAACGACAGTTCGTTACAGTAGTTCCGAAGGTAATTTGAACCCCGGATCAGTTTGAGATGACATTCGAT
>CAYULA010000014.1:0-76389 GCA_964445525.1 uncultured Thermoplasmatales archaeon
TCGAAAAAGTTTGTCTCCAAACGATGGGGGTGAAGCAGATTGAAGCCTAGCCGTTGACAGTACCATCTGATTCCACGGATTCTTTGCATTATTTTTTCCATGCCAACGACACAATTGGGAACTGGAACCAAACCGATCAGGTCAATATTACGATATCGGACAACGACTCACCCGTGTTCGGGACCGATTCCACTCCGTCAACTGGAACCACCGGTGACAGTTTCACTTTCAATATTGCAGTCACGGATAACATTGGAATAAACGGTGTTTATCTGGAGTACTGGTATGGTTCAGGATCCCATACGAATACAAGCATGACCGGATCGGGACCTTACACATTGACCGTGACCTTCCCATCCGGTTCGACGGATACTCTTCACTACATATTCCATGCTTCTGATTCTGCAGGCAACTGGGTAGAGACCTCACAGTCGGATGTTACGATATCTGACAATGATGGGCCCGTTTTCGGCACCGATGGGAGTGACACCTCCGGAACAACTGGAGAAACCCTTGACTTTTCCATCGCAGTCACAGACAATATTGGAGTAAACGGTGTTTATGTGGAGTACTGGTTCGGGACAGGGTCTCATACAAACACATCCATGTCCGGAACGGGACCTTACACACATTCTGTCAGTGTTCCCTCGGATTCGGATGATGATCTTCACTATATTTTCCATGCTTCTGATTCTACAGGCAACTGGGAAGAAACTTCACAGATGGATGTGACAATATCTGACAATGACAAACCCGTGTTCGGGATCGATTCGACTCCATCAACTGGAACCACCGGTGACAGTTTCACTTTCAATATTGCAGTCACTGACAACATCGGTTTAACAGGAGTGTATGTTGAGTACTGGTATGGTTCAGGATCCCATACCAATTCAAGTATGTCCGGATCTGGCCCTTACACCCTGACCGTGACCTTGCAATCTGGGTCAACAGATAGTCTTCACTACATATTCCATGCTTCTGATTCTGCAGGCAACTGGGTAGAGACCTCTCAATCCGATGTGACAATATCAGACAATGATGCACCCGTGTTCGGGACCGATTCGACTCCGTCAGGTGGAACCACGGGTGACAGTTTCACTTTCAGTATTGCAGTCACCGATAATATCGGCTTAACCGGTGTGTATGTAGAGTACTGGTATGGTTCAGGATCTCATACGAATACAAGCATGTCCGGTACCGGTCCGTATACCCTGACCTTGACGATACCTTCAGGTTCCACGGATACTCTTCACTACATCTTCCATGCTGCTGATTCCGCAGGCAACTGGGAAGAAACTTCGCAGGTGGATGTGACGATCTCTGACAATGATGCCCCTGTGTTCGGCACCGATGGAAGCGACACAACCGGAACCACCGGTGAATCTTTTGATCTGTCCATTGCCGTCACAGATAATATTGGTGTAACCGGTGTTTATGTCGAGTACTGGTTCAATTCAGGATCCCATACGAATACAAGCATGTCCGGAACAGGACCTTATACCTTGACAATAACAGTGGCCAGCGATGCTCAGAATCTGCATTACATATTCCATGCTTCTGATTCTGCAGGCAACTGGGAAGAAACCTCCCAGACGGATGTGACAATATCAGACAATGACAAACCTGTCTTTGGCACCGATTCGACTCCATCAGTTGGTACGACCGGAGACAGTTTCACTTTCAACATTGCAGTGACGGACAACATCGGATTAACCGGTGTGTATGTGGAGTACTGGTATGGTTCAGGATCTCATACGAATACAAGCATGTCCGGTACCGGTCCGTATACCCTGACCTTGACGATACCTTCAGGTTCCACGGATACTCTTCACTACATCTTCCATGCTGCTGATTCTGCAGGCAACTGGGAAGAGACCTCGCAGTCTGATGTGACAATATCTGACAATGACGCACCCGTGTTCGGAACCGATGGAAGCGACACAACCGGAACCACCGGTGAGTCCTTCGATCTTTCGATCGCAGTCACCGACAATATCGGTGTAACCGGTGTGTATGTTGAGTACTGGTTCAATTCAGGATCCCATACGAATACAAGCATGTCTGGAACAGGACCTTATACCCTGACCGTGACGGTAGCAAGCGATGCTCAGAATCTGCATTATATATTCCACGCAACCGATTCAGCAGGAAACTGGGAAGAAACCTCCCAGGTGGATGTGACGATCACGGACAATGACAAACCCGTCTTTGGTGCCGATGGAAGTGATACAGCAGGAACCACCGGTGAGACCATGGATCTCAATATATCCGTTTCAGACAACATTGAGGTATCTGTTGTGCATGCCGAGTACTGGTTCAATTCAGGTTCACATTTCAATATGACCATGGATGGATCTGGACCTTACGATTTGACAGTGGATGTTCCGTCAGATGCAATTTCATTGCATTACATCTTCCATTGTGTTGATACCTCGGGGAACTGGAACGCGACCGCACAGGTGGATGTTCAGATTGCTGACAACGATGATCCTCTCATGATAGAACATCTGTCCGATCCTTCCTGCACAACGGGTGACCAGTTGCAATTCATGGTGAATGTGACAGACAATATCGGTGTTGATCATGTGAATGTGACCTATACGATCACGGGTTCCGATCCGATTGAGTTGGAATTGAACCTTGAAGAGGACCTGTATCAGATATCAATAGATATTCCCAATGACAATGATGGTGATATAACATACGTTTTCACAATATTCGATACATCCATGAATACCTTCATCTCTGAACAGTTCGTGACCGATATCCTGGACGATGAGGATCCGGAGATATCGATTGATGGTCCCGATACCGTTTATCATTACGAATCTTTCACGTTGGATGCAAGTTCCTCGACCGACAACATAGGTGTTGTTCAGTATATGTGGAACCTTTCTGGTACGATTGTTGAGGGTATGGTCATAGACCATATGTTCGAGGAAGCGGGTGTTTACAATATCTCCCTCACGATCCATGATGCAGCGGGGAACAATGTGACCGATTTCTTCCTCCTTACGGTTCTGATCAAGGATACTGATGGTGACGGAGTTCCTGATCATTTCGAGGACCTTGATGGAACAGACCTCGAAGACCCCAAAGATTTCAAGGATACAGATGGTGATGGAGTTCCGGATCATGTTGAGATCGAGGACGGGACCGACCCGGATGACAAGGATGATTTCAAAGATACTGACGACGGAGGGGTTCCTGACTATGTTGAGGAGGTCCTGTTCCCCACCTATGGGTTGAATGCCACCGGTCCGAACGATCCTGCCGATGACCTTAGGGATACCGATGGGGACGGTGTTCCGGATTACATTGAGATCCTTGAAGGTACCGATCCGGAGGATCCGGATGACTACAAGGATACCGATGGTGACGGAGTTCCCGATTACGTTGAGAAGAAGGATGGGACCGATCCGGAGGATCCTACCGATCCCGTAGATACGGATGGTGATTGGGTTCCTGATTATGTCGAGGAAAAGAACGGAACGGATCCTGATGATCCCTATGATTACAGGGATACTGACGATGATCAGGTACCAGATTATGTTGAGAAGAATAACGAGACCGATCCTGATGACCCTGTATCCTTCAAGGACACCGATGGTGATGGCGTTCCGGATTACGTAGAGATTAGAGATGGAACCGATCCAGAGGACCCTGAATCCTTCAAGGATACTGACGAAGATGGAGTTCCCGACTATGTTGAGAAGAAGGATGGCACCGATCCTGAGGACCCTGAATCCTTCAAGGATACGGATGGTGATGGCGTTCCGGATTATGTAGAGAAGAAGGATGGGACCGATCCTGAGGACCCTGAATCATTCAAGGATACGGATGGTGACGGCGTTCCTGACTATGTTGAGAAGAAGGATGGGACCGATCCTGAGGATCCTGAATCGTTCAAGGACACTGACGAAGATGGAGTTCCCGACTATGTTGAGAAGAAGGACGGAACCGATCCAGAGGACCCTGAATCGTTCAAGGACACCGACGATGACGGCGTTCCCGACTACGTGGAGAAGAAGGACGGGACCGATCCTGAGGATCCTGAATCGTTCAAGGACACTGACGATGACGGCGTTCCCGACTACGTGGAGAAGAAGGATGGAACCGATCCTGATGACCCTGAATCGTTCAAGGATACCGATGGAGATGGCGTTCCCGACTACGTGGAGAAGAAGGACGGAACCGATCCGGAGGACCCTGAATCCTTCAAGGATACCGATGGAGATGGCGTTCCCGACTACGTGGAGAAGAAGGACGGCACCGATCCTGAGGATCCAGAGGACTACAAGGATACCGATGATGACGGCGTTCCTGATTATGTGGAGAAGAAAGACGGAACCGATCCGGAGGACCCTGAATCGTTCAAGGACACCGATGATGACGGCGTTCCTGATTATGTGGAGAAGAAAGACGAAACCGACCCGGAGGACCCTGAATCGTTCAAGGATACCGATGGAGATGGCGTTCCCGACTACGTGGAGAAGAAGGACGGAACCGATCCTGATGACCCTGAATCGTTCAAGGACACCGATGGAGATGGCGTTCCCGACTACGTGGAGAAGAAGGACGGAACCGATCCCGATGACCCTGAAGATTTCAAGGACACCGACGATGACGGCGTTCCCGACTACGTGGAGAAGAAGGACGGAACCGATCCCGATGACCCTGAATCGTTCAAGGACACCGATGGAGATGGCGTTCCTGATTATGTTGAGAAGAAGGATGGCACCAATCCGGAGGATCCAGATGATTACAAGGACACCGATGGTGATGGTACATCCGATTATGAGGAGCTTAAAAAGGGAACCGATCCCGAGGTCTCCGATGCTTCAGATGATCAGGGAAATCTGTTCCTTGTCATCATCTCAGCGACCATCATTGCGATTCTGGTTCTCCTCTTCCTTGTGCTGTTCGTACGGAAGAAGAGCGATGATGGCGAGAAGGAAGAGTGAGCCTGTGTGAGTGAGGGGCCATCGGTCCCTCATTTATTTCAATAGTCCCCAAGTCTCCTCTGCTCAACACCCTTCAGGGCTCTAAAGCATTCATCCTCGGTTACTCCGAACACAGCAAGGGCCTGTGCCATGTACCTGGCGCTTAGCTCCAGATATCTGTTTATGTCGTATTTCACGTCCGACATGTCCTCTTTCAGCAGGGCGACCCTGTTCTCGGGTCTGTCAGCGGAATGGTCCTTGATCACGAAGCGGACCTTCTGTCCGCCCTGAATGCTCTCTCCTTCCATTTTGAGCAGCTTCATTGCGGCCACATGTTCGGACCTGGTGGTGTATTCCTCCAGACCTTTGGACGGGCGGATCGTTATTGCCAGGTCCGCCGGAGGGACCTCGCGATTGATCACCATGGCCCCTTTATTCCTCATGACATCGAATGCCATCTGGAGGTGATCGGGGACCTCTTCCGCGCTTTCGGCCCCGGAAAGGGACTCTATCATCTCGGTTAGGGCCTCCTTCATGAAGGGAGGCGTGGACCTCTGCCTTGATGCAATGCCCCTGAACTTGAATGTTCCGTCTTCCCTCAGGCCGTAATAACGGTTCAGGGCACCGGCTCCGTTAAGTTTGTTGGGAGTGAAAACGAGCCACTTGTAGACGGTGTCCACTCCGATGGGGATGCCGAGTTCTCTTTCGATAACGGAAGCTGTCTCCTCGGCCCCATCCCTCGGTCCCTTTAGCCAGAGGGAATCCACTATGCCGTGAAGGATGGAGAAGTCCCTCTCTTCCACAATTTCTTTTGCTTTTAAAAGGAGGTCCCTCGCATAGGCCGTTATGGACTCGTGGACCTCGATCCTGCCGAATCTTGCGTTCTTGTATCCCGTGTATCCGAAGCAGGTGACAAGTACCCATTTCAGTGTGTTGGATAGATGGTAGAAACGGTCCTTTCCCGATGGTGGGCGGATGGGTCCTAGTTTTCCTTCCTGTTCGTATGGACCTGAGGTCCTCTCTTCCCTGAAAGCTCTCTTGTATTTCATTCTCCTGGTGAGTATCTCCCCCACCACAGATGGGATCAGACCATCCGATCTCTCGCAGAACCTGTATTCAAGGCCCGGGACCTGTTTTCCCCTGCAGCAGCCGCAGTTGAGAGTTTCCACCGAAAGGTTCTTCTTCCACATTATGTGCGGATAGAATGACGAAAAATCCATCTCTATGACGTTCGAGTAGGCTCCGACCACGGGATCGAATATGTGTCCTCCCCTGTCTGATCTGGATAATTCCACCGCGGTTTTCCATCCCTCGGGATCGTTCTTCTTCCATCTCACAGACCTTCCCCTTCTCATGGCTTCCACGCATTCCATGTACGATATTGCGGATCCCGGAGAGAGCCTTGCCATGGTCTGGACCGGTAGAAGCGACATCCTGGCAAGCAGGGCCACTCCTATGAGGCCTCCTTCCCTCACAAGGAAGGAGTTTTCCAGGTCGAGGTGAAGCCTCCCTCTCATCGGATAGAAGGGAGGCTTGTACATCGCCTGACCGTAGGAGAAGTAGGTCTTTCCGGTTTTTTGAGGGGCTCTGAAAGGTCTTCCGGACCTGTCCAGCTTGAGATATCGAGCGAGATCGTTTTTTACGGCTCTTTCATAGAGATAGGGAAGAACGAAGGTATCCCCTCCGTATGTGATCACTATGTCGGGATCGGTCCTCTTCAACTCCTCCGCCACCGCCATAATCATCCTGTCCTCCTTCTCGTTCTCCAGGACCAGGTCTCCGATCCTTACCGATCGGATCCTGTCGCTCATCTTGGGAACAGGACCGTCTTGATCGGGTATGACGTGAAGAACCTCTGCTTTCAGGGGTGGGAGCGGGGACTCTCCCCAATCGCTGTTTCTCAGGAGGCTGAAACCTCCCGCCACCTGAATGCTGGCCAGGGGGAAGATCCCGTGGGAGTACATGTACCTGGAGGGAAGGCGGAGGTCAACATCGTACAGCGAGTAATCCCTGTACCTTCCGAAAGCTTCGATATCCTTCGCTATGTTCGTCAAGAGTGAGTAACGGGATATGATCAGTTTCAGGTGTTTTTTGGGATTTCCGTCCTGTATGTCAAGGGGGCTCTTTTCTCTTACTATCTCCCTGATACCCTCCATGTCCGACAGGTATTGCTCGAGCCTGCCGAGGTTTTCTCCCGCCACCTTGATCTCGGGGTGGAACCTGTGGGCGATCATGGACCTGCCGCCTCTTCCGTCAACTATCCAGAGGTCCATCAGGTCCCGTTCATGGTCCGCGTATGCGTCGAGGACCCACCCTTTCATGGTATCCGCTTGTGGCTGGTTCCTTATAGCGCACAGCCGGGGAGGGTTGGCCGAAACAATCAGGCAATTGTCACAACGCTTCCCTCGAATACATCCGGCATCCTGATGTACGCGGTATGTGTCCCGGTCGGGTAGAGCAGGAAGAGTACGATTATGCTCTCCTGCGGTTCCAGATCGACATCGAAGGATACCGTGGCCAGATCTCCCGGTTTCAGCATACCTTCCGAGAGCGACCCGGAAACGTCCCGAAGCGCAGAATATTCGAAGGTATCGTTGCCCTCGAAAGCCAGGTTGCGGACCCCTTCATCCGTTGTCAGCTGGAGGTTCATTCTCTCGAGGTCCGCGGATTCGCATCCGATGCCGCATTTGACCGTAAGCTCCATCCGGGTCATGTTGCCCGTTGTGTTGTCCACTCTTCCGAGAGCGGTTACCACATCCAGGCTCACAAGGAACTCCATCAGGGTGTCCTCGGCGATCACATTAGCTTCCTCGAAATAATTCTGGCCCACCTCTATCATGAAGCCAGATCCCGTTGCGGCTACCATAATAACCGCAATATAGATTATAGCATTCGCTGTTGCTGTCAAAAAGATCCCCCCCAGGATCTCCGTACCATACCCTCGAGAGGGGTTGGTTCGCTTATTGATAATACCGGAGGGATAATTAGGATTGATTGATATGATGGTACATCCAGTTACAACGAGGTACCTCTCTCCTTATCGATGGAGATAACCTCTGAGTTCCCTTTTATATTTCATGAAGAGGATTGAATTCCGTTAGATGTCGCGCTACAGGTCGATTCCCGAGCCAAGGATGTACCTTTTCGCAGTTGTTCTTGCAGCACTGGCTGTTATGCTGGTCTATGTGCAGATTGCTGTTGATTTGCCTGTGGTAAAGAGAGTGCTATTGGTATTGTCGGTCCTGCTTTTTTTTGTGATGCTGATACTTCTCCTCGTATCCGAGTATAATTATGTGTTGAAGAATGATAAGATTCTGGTAACCTATTCGATACCTATACCGCACAAGAGATATCACCTGGGCTATCTGAAGTCCATAATAGAGCTGTCAATGCTGGAGACGGAGAAGCTGGAGGCCAGGGTTGAGGAGCTGAGGAGGTCCTCCGGTGGAAGATTGAGGGATCATTCATATGGAGATCTTGTTGACTGCGTGGTGCTATTCTTCAAGGACGGAAAGAAGGTCGATCTGGTCCTGCTCTCCCCGAAGAGGAAGGATATTTTTCTTCTTGATCTGAGGAGGCTTACGCTGGGTGGTATAACAATGACCGGTGACATGTCCTACCATGAGCTCATCAATGAACTGCTAAGAAATGATTTCAGGATCTGATGAGTCCATCCCTCCCAGCAGAAGAGGATCCATAATACCATCTGATTGATATCCTCTTTCAAGATAATCGGTTCCTCATCAAGGACGATTGAAAATATCTTACCTGAACCTATAGGCTTAAAATGACATGTGCATTCACTGCGGTCAGTGCACGAATGTCTTTCCGATGAGTCTTGACGTGGAGAGGATAATATCCAAAGGTTCCATGGAGGATCAAGAATGCATCCTCTGTGGGAGATGTGCTTAGAAATGTCCAAAGGGTGTGATCTCTTTTTGTTTTGGAAAACTTTGATCAGTCCCAGAGGTTCATGTAGAATTCATATTTTCCATTTATACGAATATCAGTTAATGAACCGCTTGAGGATTCAAAATTATTGTTGATTATGTTCTACAATAATTCTGAAATATTGAGGATCATGATATACAATATTCTTGATCGGTTATGGTAAATCCACTTCCGAGGTCCTCTCCCCTGATCGAAAGCTTATAATCCTGTTCCCGAGAATACCATCATCGGTGAAATGATGGAGGCGGATACCATCGAAGAATTGAAACAGAAGTATCCCGACGAATGGATAATAGTGGAGGTCCTCGAGGAGGACAAAAAGGGCAATATCCTGAGTGTCAGACTGCTTGAACACTCCAGAGATAAATCGAGGATCGATAGGATATCCGAGGATTTTGAAGGATACACCTATTCCTTTTTCAACGGAAGTATTCCAAAGGAAGGACATGTCTTCGCATTTTGAACGGGGTGGTGGATTGGAATTATCATTCAGCAGAGATGCATTGGGTATCGTAATTGATGGAGTAATAACCGGACCCAGGGGAATGAAGAGAGTGAAATTCCTTCTGGATACAGGCGCATCCGAATGCTTTGTTCACAGAAGCATACTGATAGGTGCTGGTTATCCCGTAGGTGAAGGGAAACATGGAACGAAGTTACAGACCGCAGGCGGTATTGTGCAGTCGGAAGACTTTTCAGTGGAATCCCTGAGAGTATACGAAAACGAAGTCAAGGATCTCAGGGTTTCCTGTTTCAATATCCCGGAAGAATCCAGAATAGAGGGCCTCCTGGGTTTGAATTTTCTCAAACATTTCAGGCTTACATTGGATTTTCCAAACGGGAAGTTGATCATGGAATAATGTGAATGCAAGATAATTCACATCCGAGGTCCTCTCCCCTGATCGAAAGCTTATAATCCATTCTGCGAGAATACCATCATCGGTGAAATGATGGAGGCGGATACCATCGAAGAATTGAAACAGAAGTATCCCGACGAATGGATAATAGTGGAGGTCCTCGAGGAGGACGAAAGCGGAGAGATATTGAATTCCAGACTGATAACCCATACCAAGGACAAAGAGGAGGTCCTGAAGATCAACAGGGAATTCAAAGGCTATATCTACACCTTTTATTCGGGTGAGATCCCGAAGAAAGGTCATGCACTTGCAATGTGATCGGAGGCGGGGTTTTTGTGGACAAGGACATTTTCAAAGGATGCATCAGCCATTGTGCTGGATGGCATCGTCAAAGGTCCCTGCGGATCAAGAAGAATACAATTGCTTCTTGATACGGGAGCTTCGATCACACTCCTTCCAAGGGAAGTTATCGAAGGTATCGGCTACCATATCGATGAGGATGCTCCTCGTTTGAAACTAGATACCGTATCAGGGAGCATTTATTCACCAGTATTGAAGATCGAAGAGCTATCCATTTTTGGAGTCGAAGCTTCTGAGATGGATATAATCTGTCACGATCTTCCCATGAAGGAAGGTTTGATGGGTCTTCTTGGTATGAACTTCTTCAAGAACAGGAAATTGACACTGGATTTCAGAAAGGGAAAGATATCCATCGAGTGAAGATACCATCCGTGTCATATACATCCGAGGTCCTCTCCCCTGATCGAAAGCTTATAATCCATTCTGCGAGAATACCATCATCGGTGAAATGATGGAGGAGGCCACCATAATTCTTTGATTATGGTTTTAATGATAATATCTGATATTGTTTCAATGTCTTTAACCTGATATCGGTAATAAGGTCCTTTACCTTATTTTGGACATCCAGTTTCCTTGGAACCTTATGTCTTCTTTCCTTAATCATCTCCTTCAATTCATCATAACAGTCCAAAGACCTGGTTTTCACAATCAAATTCGTATTGAGTCTCTTCCTCTTCAAATCGATCAATTCGATTACCAATGGTTCATACATACTGAGAATAGGGTCCTTTACAAGTATCTGGATATTGGGCTCATACCTCGCCCTCTCGATATAGATCAGACATGTCATTAGGGGCCTTATCGAATGTAGGACCTTCTTGGGATTTGACCAGTCCTCATTATACATATGCTTGCACCATCCGAATGCATGATCAACAAGCGTCTGTGAAATGTATTCCATCGACATCCTGCGAATATCATCGAGAGCAATCCCCATGAATTCGGGCGGATGCACTATCCAATCATCGGAGAATACCCAGTCGAACATATTCATGTTAGATTTTCCCATCAACCTCAGGAATTTGGATATCTCATGAATCTGCCATTCGTATTTCATCCCCTCGAATATGTATTCCCCCTCCCTGGTCAATTTCCTTTCCAGTCCGGGGCTGAACATGTCGTTGGGATTGGTATAGAAGTAAGCACCTCTGATATCCACATCACTATTGTTTTCCGAGGAGAATCCGTAATTATCGCTTCCACTGATACAGAGGAAAAATGGTTCGCAGTTTGATCTTTTCAACTGATATCTGACCTGATCGATTATCTCCTCATCAATCTCCATGTTCCGGGAATCCGGATACGAGATTTGAATCTTTCCACTTGTAATGCTCAAACAAGAAAAGACATTTTCATATTGACCATGGTGGAGAGTATCTATCCTTCCATTAATGCAAATGCGTTAGCATAAAACGTCATTTTATGCAGATGGATCTGCAAAAATGAACGGATTCATTCCCGGGAAAACACAAAAGCTAATTCGATCCCTCGGAGTCCATCCTGTCCCTCATCAGATCCACAAGCGCCGCCATGACCAGGGATTCGAAAGGATTCAGCCTGGCGGCATTGGATGATGCCGAGGCATGCATCCTCACCCTGTCCATCAGCTTGTCATAGGCTTCCCGGTCCTCCTTTCTGAGAGCTCTCCTGAACGTCTCCCAGGACCTGATCTCCTCTTCAAGAAGCATCCGGTAGGTCGGACATGTCTTACCCATCATACCGCCTCCGAAAGGACCTGTCCGGACCAGAAGTCATCTATCATCGTCTGATAGGGGTGTATGGGAGCTATATCGGTCCATCTTCCTCCCTTGGCGATCATCCTGATCCTTCCTCTCTGTCTGTTCCTCAGGGAAACCCAGTTGGAGCAGTGAGGGGTGATCAGAGGCATCAGGTCACTCCCACTGCTGCCACCGTATGCGGCTATCACGACACAGGATCCTCTGGCAGCCATCTCGTCCAGTGTTTTCATGCAGTTTTCGATCATACCCTTGGCGGCTTCGGCATCAACCTCGGGATCGGAGAACAATCTGTCAAGCGCCGATACCATCACAAGAGGAGGAACATCCTCAAGCTCCAGCAGGCTCCCGTTGATGAGGGAATCCATCTGATAGGCGGTGAATGCCCTGGCTATCATCACCCTCTGGAGCATGCCTCTGGGATCGGTCCTCTGCATTCGGAGGACCCTGGCCATGGCGAAGGGATCCGCCCTGTGCCCTCCGTCTATGTAGTAAGCGGCATCGCCCTTCCTGGCGGCGTTCACTATCAATCTGTCCATCAGGCTGTAGGTGAGGTCGGTCCTTCCGACTATGAGGTGTATGTCTCCCCTGGTGAAAGGTCCGAAAAGATCGTCGAATATGGTGAACCCTGTTGTTAAAATGCCGTCTAAACTGTGTTCTTCCATGGTTCTGCCTCGGGGGATATGAAGGATCAATTCCATGGTTCATAAGGTGAAGCGAGGGGGGGGGATGTCCGAACGTGAGGGCAAAACTTATGCCTGTGTCATTCCAATACATGGCGGGGAAGCATATGAAGGAAGGCGTCTCTGTTCTGTTAATCAGGTTAATTGCGGTATTGATCATGTTTTCTTTCGTAATATCTGTCATGCCCGAGGTGGAAGCTCATCCGCCCGCAAGCATGAGTCTATCCTATGATTTCGGTCTCCAGGAACTTTCGGTTACGATAACCCATTCCGTATCCAACCCATCCAGCCACTACGTGGATACTGTTACGGTATACAGGAATTCCAACGTTGTCAACACCTTTCCCTATACAAGCCAGCCGACAACAGGTACATTCACCTACACCTACGATGTCACGGCTTCGGACGGGGACACGCTTTCGGCGAAAGCCGACTGCAACATAGGGGGCTCTATTCAGAGGTCCACTACCGTCAATCTACCCGACGAGACCGATCCTACGATCAGAATAACCTCTCCCACCAACGGATCGGTGGTCGGCCAGGTTACCATCACGGTAACGGGGACGGCCTCTGACAACAAGGAACTGGACCTGGTCCAGGTCAGGACAGGAATGGATGACTGGATCAATGCTGATGGAACCACTTCCTGGTCTGCTTCGGTGACACTTCTGGAGGGAGACAATGTGATAAGGGCAAGGGCCGCGGATGGTTCCGGAAACGAGGCATTTGCATCCGTGATCGTCACCTATGATCCCGCAGCCGGGGACTCCTCTCCTCCCTCTGTAACGATAAGCAGCCCGAATCAGGGCGCTGTCCTTGACGATCCCTCATTGACAGTATCCGGGACCTCCTCCGACGATGTAGGTGTTGACAGGGTAGAGATAAAACTCAACGGAGGTGACTGGGGACTGGCCCAGGGAACGGTTTCATGGACCTATGAATTGCTCCTGTCGGAAGGTATGAACCTCATAGAAGCGAGGGTCACAGACATTGCCGGCAAGACCGCAAATACCACTCTTGATGTGACCTACGATCCGGATTCGGGGGCGGATACCTTACTGCCATCAGTGGAGATCACCCTCCCTGCGGAAGGAGCCACCGTCAGCACTTCGGAGATAACGGTGTCGGGATCGGCATCAGACAATGTGGGAATCGAAAAGGTCGAAGTAAGGGTGAATAACGGCCTATGGAATACGGCCCAGGGAACAGCATCCTGGTCACTTCCCGTTTCCCTGGTAGAGGGAACGAATACCATAGAGGTCAGGGCAGAGGATCCTTCGGGAAACACAGGAGAGGATTCTGTTACGGTCACGTATGTTCCCGGAACCGCGGACCAGCCTCCGACCATACAGATCCTTTCGCCGGCAAACGGAACCGTTTTCTCCTCCGAACTTGTAACGGTGTCCGGGATAGCATCGGATGATCAATGCGCCTGCAGAGTGGAGGCCAGGATTTCAGGGAACAACTGGGCAATGGCCTCGGGATTGAGCAGCTGGTCCATCATGCTCACTCTTCAACCGGGACAGAATATCATAGAAGCCAGAGTAACAGATGATTCGGGCAAGACCGGTCTGGACTCTATCACGGTGGAATTCGATGAGGAAGGTCCCACAGATACCATTCCTCCCGAACTCGTCATTGATCCTGTAGCAGATTTCGTGAACGATCCTTCATTGACACTTACAGGGAACGCATCGGATAACATAGACCTGGATTCGGTTGAGATCCGTCTCAACGGAGGATCCTGGAGAGCGGCCCAGGGCCTCGCCGTATGGTCGATTGCCCTTGAATTGGAAGAGGGATTGAATACCCTGGAGGTTCGGGTTTTAGATCTCGAGGGCAACTCGGTAAACGATTCGATAACCGTCACTTATGAGCCCCCCTATGATCCCGGAACACTGGACGGGATAATAGAGGATGGAGAATACCCTTACAATGCTTCTTTCGATCAGGGAAGGTTCCAGATCTTCTGGGATATCAACGGAGATATACTGGAATTGGGAATGACGGCAAGGGCCTCCGGGTGGCTGTCTCTGGGAATTTCCCCCACGGTTGGAATGAAGGATGCAGATATGATAATAGGCTGGGTGGATGACAGTGATCGTGTATTCGTCTTCGATGCCTATTCCACCGGTGAGATAGGACCCCACCCGCCCGACACGGAACTGGGTGGGACCGATGATATCTTGGAATTCGGAGGTACCCAGACCGGGGATCGGACAACGATCGAGATAACCAGGAAAGTTAACTCAACGGACCTCTACGACAAGAACTTCAGATCCGTGGAAACACTGGAGATCATATGGGGATATTCGGAATCGGACATGTTCGACGATTACCATTCCGCAAGAGGTTCGGGAGAGATAGTTATCATTCCTCAGGAGGTCGAGGATGAAGAGGAAGAGGAAGATGTGGAAGGTCCTCCGGTTGTCCTGATAGTAGTTCTTCTGGTCCTGCTGGTATTAATCCTTGCGGCGGTTGCGGTCTTCACACAATCCAAGAGGAGAAGGGAGGCTGCCAGGATGGAGGAGGAGCTCAAATCCACTGAGCAAGAAAATGCTCGTAAGCTGCGATAGTTGCGGAATCCGTGATCTCCTGGACCGGAGATTTCCCTGCCCAGGCAAGATCCTGTTTCTTGTACTCGGCAGCCAGTATCTTCTTCATGTCCTCTCTGGAGAATGTACCGTCCATTCTCCTTCTTTTTTCCAGGTAGTCCAATCTTGAATGGAAGACCTCGTTGTAGAGGTCCTCCTTCCAGCTGTCATCATTCATCCTATATCTCCGCGGTCCGATCTTTCAACCAGTTCTTGTGGTCTTCATCGAGATGCGGAGATAGATTGTCAAATACCTGCCGGTGATAATCGTTGAACCACTCTACCTCCTCATCTGTCATTATCTCCCTGTCGATCAACTTAAGGTCGATCGGACAGAAGGTTATGGTCTCGAAACCGAGGAACTCCGAATCCTCCGATGACAGTTTCTCGTCCTTTCTTACGACTATGAGGTTCTCAATCCTTATCCCGTATTCTCCTTCCTTGTAATATCCGGGTTCGTTGGATAGGACATTCCCCGCCTGAAGCGGAACCCCGATATCTCTAGGGGTGAGTCCCATGGGCCCTTCATGAACATTGAGATAGTGGCCCACACCGTGTCCGGTTCCGTGATTGTAGTTCTTTCCCACATCCCAAAGTGACTTCCTTGCAGGGAGCTCCAGCTGTTTTCCGCTGAAACCCTTGGGAAACTTCAAAGTGGCAATTCCAATATGCCCTTTGAGGACCCTTGTAAACATCTCCCTTTGTTCTTCGGTAGGCTCTCCCAGGGTAACGGTTCTCGTGATATCTGTTGTTCCGGTGTTGTATTGCGCACCGGAATCCAGAAGGAACAATCCCTCGGTTTTGAGTTCAACATCGGTTTCGGGAGTGGGATCATAATGTACAATCGCACCGTGTTCTGCATATCCGGCAATGGTCGTGAATGATAATCCCACGAAATCCTCTCCTTCCTTTCTGAAGGATTCAAGTTTGTCCGATGCCGAGATCTCTGTCACCCCTCCTTCCGGAACCGATTCCTCGAGCCATTTCAGGAATTTTACCATGGCCACCCCGTCGGTAATAAGGCATTTCCTGAATCCCTTCAATTCCGTTTCGTTTTTGACCGATTTCAGGTCCGTTACGGGAGATCTCTCCTTGTGGACCTTTACCTTTCCTTCGAAGGGGATCATCAGCCATCTGTTGGTTGTCTTCGGATCTATCCATACCTTTTGTTCCTTATCAGCCATTTCCTTCAGGAATCCTCCAATTTCTTCGTATGGATGGATTTTCACCAGATCTCCGAGATGGTCTGTAATTTCTTCTGTTACCTTTTTCTCGTCAATGAAGAGATGTGCCTCATCCGATGTTATCACTGCATATGAGATGAAGACCGGATTGAATTCAATATCCTTCCCTCTCATATTGAATGTCCAGGCTATTGTATCCAGAGCACAGAGAACATGCGCTGTGCAGTCCTGTTTTTTCAACTTTTCCCTGATTTTATTCAGTTTATCCTGGATGCTCTCTCCGGTATGATCCGTGGGGAGTACCTCCAGAGGATCTTCGGAGGGGGAGGGCCTGTCCTCCCAGATCTCGTCCACGAGATTCCTTTCGATGTATTTTATGGAAGCCTCCTTTTCGGATAGGATCTTTTTGAGTTTCGAGGAGCTCTCAATGGATAGCAGTCTCGGGTCCACTCCCAGGACTCCGCCTCCGGACAGCTTGTCAGCGATCCATTCCTCTATCTTGGGAACATCGGGCATGCCCATCTTGTACAAATCTATCCCGGATCCTTTCAGCTGTTCCTCGGCCTGTATGAAGTATCTCCCGTCTGTCCAGAGCCCGGCCTCGTCCGATGCTATCACTACCTCTCCCGCCGATCCGGTGAAACCGGATATGAACTGCCTTCTCTTCCAGAAATCGGGGAGATATTCGCTGTGATGAGGATCCGTGGAGGGGACAAGATAGGCCTGGACCTCCTCTTCCTTCATGAGTTCCCTGAGCCGTTCGATCCTTTCCTTGACTTCCATAGTACTCACTCCAAGGCCCGTAATCGAGCTATCATGGATAAATATATTCCAAGAATATATGGAAATGATTGGAATCAATTGTCAGCATTGGTCAGGTTATTCTTTTATAATTCCAACATACTATGAGAAAATGTGGTAGCAGGGCCAAATTCCATTGTTTTGGCAACGGGTAGTGGTTTCCTTGGAAGGGGTTTCAGGAAATGTCGGTCAAATTGACGATCCCTCATTCAGGATGATGATGGATAAAATCGAGGATCCAGTCGTAATAATAGACAGGAACGCCAAGATCCTCTATTCCAATGAAAAGGCTCTGAAGATAATGGAAATGGGTAAGGATGAACTTCATGGAACTTCCATTATGGATCATTTACCGGAGAAACTTGTGGATTCCAGGAAGAAGATCATTGAAGATGTACTCACAACCGGTGAGATACGCCATACATCCGGAAAGGTCCATGGAATTGACATATCGGTCAGTTACATACCAATCAGGAACCGGTCGGGAGATGTGATAAGCATAGGCATCCATGCATCGGATATCTCTGAAAGGATCAGGGCCAGATCCGAGATGGAAAGAGCCAGGGAGATAATGTCCAAGATCGCCACAAATTTTCCAAATGGTGCTATAGTGGCGTATGACCAGGACCTGAGGTATTTCTTTGCCAGGGGAAAGGGATTGGAGGAAACGGGTCTCTCCACCGAGATGATGGAGGGTAGAACAATATACGAGGTCTTTCCCGAAGATATTGTGAAACAGATAGAGAAAGAGTACATCGAGGCTGTAAGGGGCAGGACCACAACGATAGAGGTTCCCTTCGAGGGCAGAATATTCAGGACGATAAACAGTCCTCTAAAGGATACCGACGGGGAGATCATAGGCGGACTGACCATAACCCAGGATATCACCGAAACTATCAGAATACGGGAGGATCTGGAAGCTTCAAGAAAAACCTACAAGGACATAGTTACCTCGATTCCCTCGGGTCTTTTTATCTATGATTTCAATCCTCCTGAAAAACTGATTCTAAGATATGCAAACAAGGAAGCCAGCAGACTTACGGGTATAGATATCGAGAAATCCATTGGAAAAGAATTCAACGAGCTGTGGCCAAACGCCAAAGATGCCGGAATAACAGATTCCTATCTTGATGTTTTGAAAACGGGAAAGAAACTGGAAGTGGATGATATATTCTATCAGGACAAGTTTGTTTCTGGGGCCTTCAGGTACAAGGTTTTTCCCATCCCCAACAACAAGCTCGTGGTTGCCTTCGAGAATATAACGGAAAGAAAGATGGCTGAACTGGCTCTCCAGGAGAGCGAGGAAAAGTACAGGATACTGGTTGAGAATCAAACCGACCTTGTTGTGAAGATCGATGTGGACGGGAATTTTCTCTATGTGAGCCCTTCCTACTGCAGGATGTTCGGAAAAACCGAAAACGAACTCCTTGGAAACACTTTCATGCCCCTTGTTCACGAAGATGACAGAGAAAAAACCGCCAATGCCATGAAGGAACTCATGAAACCACCTTATTCATGCTATGTTGAGCAGAGAGCAAAAACGGTTCATGGATGGAGATGGCTGGCCTGGTCGGACACATCGATATTGAACGATGATGGTTATGTGAAAGAGATAATCGGTGTCGGAAGGGATTTCACCGAAAGGATTGAAGTCCAGAAAGCTCTGGAAGAGAGCGAGGATATGATGAAATCCATATTCCGGGCAGCGCCGATAGGTATAGGAATGGTGGTGGATAGGAACTTCAAATTCATCAATGACAGGTTCTGCAGGATGCTGGGATATGAAAGAGAGGAACTGCTGGATAAGAATGCCAGGATGATATATCCAACAGATGAGGATTATGAGCATGTTGGAGAGATAAAATACAGACAGATAGAGGAAAAGGGTACCGGAATCGTTGAGACAAGATTCCTTAAGAAGAACGGAGAGATTATGGATATCCTTCTTTCATCAACCCCGATCGACCAACATGATTGGTCAAAGGGAGTGATATTCACGGCTCTTGATATCACCGAGAGGCTGGAAGCAAAAAGTATGATGGAAGATGAAAGGAACAGAGCCGAATTGTATCTTGATCTTCTCAGTCATGACCTGGGAAACATACATCAGGGGATACTATCATGGGTAGGATTGTGCGACACACATTCGGATGATAGGGAATTTGCGGGAATGTGCTGGGAAAAAATAACCGAACTGGCAAAGAAATCAATTATGCTTACCAAGAACATCAAGCTGATCTCAAGATTGAAGGAGAGAAAACCGGAATTTGAGAGTTTTGTGATTTCCGAATCCCTGATAAGGTCACTGGAAAGGGCGAAAAGCCTGGATCCTTCAAAGAAAGTTGATGTGGAGATGACCACTCCCGAGGGTGAGATGACTGTAATGGCCGAATCCCTCATTGAGGAGGTATTCTTCAATATCATACACAACGGAATCAAGTTCCAGGAGGGGAAAGATGCCTGGATCGGTATCGATGTCGCTTCAGAAAAAGATACCGTAATGGTGCGGATCTCCGACAAGGGTCCTGGTATCCCGGATGAGTTCAAGGAACTGATTTTCGACAGAACCAAAATGGGATCCCTACACAAGCATATGGGCATAGGTCTGGCACTTGTGAAGGAGCTCATGAACCGATACGGAGGATCTATTCATGTGGAAGATAGGATTCCGGGTGAATTGGATAAAGGATCCACTTTTGTAATCGAATTCCCCCTCGCATAATCATTTTCTATGATCTGTCCAATTCGGATATTATGAAAGAGCTCTCGGCTGTCAAGCTGGTTGTGAACAAATCCAGATTCTATTCTCATCTTTACAGGATATCGGGACCGGAGAAGGTTGAAGAGATCCTCAAGGAACATAGAAGGAAGTACAAGAAGGCGAACCATCACTGCTATGCTTTCAAGTTCAAGGAAGAGGAATCCTTCAAGAACGACGGAGAGGTGGGCCATCCCGGACAGGCACTTCTTGAGATATTGAAAAGGGAGGATCTCGATTCCCACTGTCTCATGGTTTCCAGAATATTCGGCGGAAGGAAGCTGGGAGTGGGAGGTGTAACAAGAGCTTTCAAGGAGGCAGCTGACGGATCCATCGAGGAGCTGAGATCACATTCTTGACCAGATCTCCCTGTATTCCCCGTAGATCTCCTCTGCGAGATCGTCCCAGGTCGGAAGGGAATCCAGGAATTTCTTGCCGCCTTTTCCGAGCTTCTCCCTGAGGTCCGGGTCGTTTGCCAGTTCGAGTACGGCATCCGCGAAGAGATCCGGCCTTTTTGTGGGAAGAAGCCTTCCATTAACTCCGTCCTCGATGAGTTCAGGAGTTCCGCCGGCGGCTGTTGCGATCACGGGCCTCTCGAACTGGAAGGATTCGAGAATCACTCTGGGATTCCCCTCGTCAGAGACTGAGGATAAAACCAGTATATCGCTTCCGGCCATCATCTTCAGTACATCGGAGTATTCCGGAAGGAATCCCCTGAGTGTTGTATTTGTGAGATCGTTCTTCTTTATATATTCCTGAAGATCGTCCCACATTCCTCCCTCTCCGACAATGGTAAGGTGAATGGAGGGATCCTTCTCTTTCAGTATCTTCATTGATTTGAGGAGGTAGTCAACTCCTTTGTAAGGTCTCAAAGCGCTGAAACAGACCAGTTCCACGGGTCCTCTGTGATGATGGGGTTTGGGGGTTATTGATTTCTTATCCTTTTCGGGAACGTCAGGATTGAGGGAGGGATAGGTTATGATCCTGTTCTTTTCAACACCGAAGGAGATCAGCTGGTCTCTTATGGAGGTTCCCGTTGACACGTATTTGGTGACCTTCCCCATATGAATATTGTAGGGAGGATCGGACATGTCCTGAACCTCCTTTATCATCTCCTGTCCGACCATCCTCGAAAAGAGCGATATGAGGTATCCGTAAGCTCCGCATGCATGAGCGTGGATTATCATCTTTCCGTATTTCAGTCTGAACCTTATGAGCTGGATGAAGGTAACCGGAGGAAGGATGAGATACCTGATTACGGGATTTGCGTCATGGAGGAACGGCTGGATACGGTATATGGTGATATTCCCATTTCTTTCAACGGTCTTTGCCTCGCTGTTCCTGCATGAGTAGACTATGAAATCCACCCTGTCTTCCAATCTCCTCATGAGATTTGAGAAGTATGTGGATGCTCCTCCCTGCCGGGGAAGGTAAACTGGTGATCCGATCAAGACCTTCGGTCGCTTCTCCTTCATCTGTGAGCACCCTGGAGCTTCTGTTCTATGATATGTTGTTATTTAACCGTTTGCAGGCAGCAGATGTTTGGAGATAATAATTGCGATATTCGGTCTACCCTCCCCGGCTCTGCCTTAAATCCTATACGAACCCATTTTTCCAGTGGAGATCATATGGACCTCTTCTACAGGTGTGAAAGGTGTTCCATGGAAGATGTTTGGCGCATCAGGGTCCATGGAACAAGACCCATGGCAAGGACAATGATCAGTGATGTCAGGTGTCCTGTTTGCGGAGGTTCCATGGAGGAAACCGGATTCGATGCGGTATTCAATGTACAGGATCTCAGGGGGAAGTTCATTGCGGCAAGATGATCAATTCAGGGATGGTTTTCCGAATATTCTGGATCCAAAGACCGTTTCACTTGTGAATATCGGCATCATGACCGCACTGGGGCTGAACCAGGGTCTGCCTCTTCAAATTGCATTGGCCCGTGACGCGGGAGCACTAAGGGACGAGATAATCAGCGCAATGATGATGGGTCTGCCGGGTAAAAGGGAAGAGGTATTGGAGGGATACGAGAGGTCCACCTGATCTCAATCCTATTAAATGAAATTGTACATGACCGAGCATGTTCCACGTTGTTATCGGGTGGATAGGCGCTTTTCTTTTTGCGGTCTGCGCGGTTCCCCAGGTTGTGAAGACATGGAGATCGAAATCCGCCTCTGATCTGTCATGGTTATTCCTTCTTTTCTGGCTTTTCGGGGAGCTTCTTACCCTCATCTATATCCTGATTGATGATTATATCGAGTCGATCACCCATTTCCCACTCTACATCAATTACGCTTTCAACACGGTCCTTGTTCTCTACCTGATATATGCAAAAAGCTTTTACGGCAGGTCTGCCTGATTTTCCCTTCCGAAGACTCAGTATCCAACCTATTAATACCCAAAGCTGTATAACGGACCAATCAAGACGGATGGGAAAGTCGGATGGAAGCATTGACAATACTGATACTATGCGGTGCCGGGCTCATACTGCTGATCGCCTATCTGATGTATAGAATAGGTTCATACAAAAAAAAGATACAGGTAAAGGACTCCGCAGGTGAGATATCCCTTCTGGAAAAAGAAAGAAAACCCGACGCAAGAAACAACAATATCATCGAAACCCCGACAATACCCGAGGGAGAGGTTCTGATAATACTCCACAAGGGGAATTCCAGGCCGTGGAGGAAAGCCGTCAGGAATAAATTGAGGGAAGGCAGAAGGGGGGTAATAATTACAATGAGGGATCCTTCCCAATTGAGGTCCTCCTTCAAGGGAGATGTCAGATTCATATGGCTTGACAGGTCAACCGCTCATAATTTGGGTAAGAATATAACCGTTGTCAATCCCACAAATCTGTCAAAATTACTTCAGGAGATCCAGGCATCCACGAAAAAAGAAGGCCTGGTATTGTTCAGGGGATTCGAGGATCTGCTTTCCTCCAACGATGCATCCAGGGTTATAAGGTTCTTGAAGATGCTTGACGAGTCCTGCAGGAAGGGGAATTTTTCCACTATTGTCCCCGCGCCTTACAAGGCGGTCCCGCAGAGGATCCGGGTGCAGCTCACGGAAGGTTTCGAGACGGTGGTGATCTGAATTGGCCTCGGAAGGACCATCACATCTGACAGTTGATAGAAAGATACTGCTCCACCTGTTCGAGGTGAAGCACTCGGAGATGGATTTCGAGGTTCCCCAGAGCGTGGTCCAGGACGGGATCGCCGAAGCCGTATCCATCAGAAGGGACAATATCCCCAGAACCATGAAGAAGTTGAAAGAGGAGGATCTGGTATACGATGTCCTCAAGAGGATCAAGGGCCTCCCCAGGAAGAGGAAGGCATATTTTCTCACAGACAAGGGATTGGATTTTGCAAAGCAGGTGAAAGACGAGATAGGATATCACAAGGTTTTTCTTCAGTTATCCGACGGATCGCTGAAGGAGATATACATGAAGGATGTGACAGGCTATTTGAGCGTTAATATTTCGTTAATTGACCTGCATCAGCTTGTCAACAACGATAATCTTCTGACGGAGAAGCAGATAAGATCCTTCCTTTCCGATGAGAGCGAGACACCCAACAGGATTGGTTCGGAGGGTTTTGTTTCCTTTCTACAGGACGTGCCAATGCCCAAAAGATTCTTCGGCAGGGATGAGGAGCTGTTGATGATTCACCACTGGCTGGAGGAAGAAGGCGGGTCGATTCTTTCAATAACGGGTATAGCCGGAATAGGGAAGACAACTCTTGCTGCCAAGGCCATAAAGGAGTCGGAGGGAAACATGCATGTCATGTGGTACAGGTTCCACCGCTGGGATTCCCTGAGAAACGTCCTGTTTTCGATTGCCAGGTTTCTGGACCAGATGGGGAGGTCGGGATTGAAGACCTACCTGGATTCAAATACCCGGCTGGACAGCAGGGAGTATTATTCCATAATCGAGTCATCTTTCAAGGACACCCCCATTTTCATGGTTTTCGACGATTTCCAGAGGGCGGCCGATGAGATAGTGGATTTCTTTTCCAACCTGAAGGAGATTGTTCCCCAGATGGAAGAGCTGAAGATCATTGTGGTGGGGAGGCAGGTGTTTCCCTTCTACGACAGGTCCGATGTCATGGTGAAGGGGATCGTCAAGGAACTGAACCTTACCGGTCTTGATAGAGAGAGCTGCAGGGGATTGCTCAAGATAAGGAACGTGAATGAGGACCTGTTCGACAAGGTATACGAGATAACGAAAGGTCACCCCCTGTTCCTGCAACTGATATTATCCGCAGAGGACCTGGAGGATCAGAAGGATATCAAGAGATACATCTACGAGGAGATCTTCAAGAAACTGGATTCCAGAGCCTCACTTTTGCTTCAGATAGCCTCTGTTTACAGATATCCCGTTCCTTCCGAGGCGTTTTTCATGGAGGAGGGACTGGATTTCACCACGCTCGACAAGCTGGTGGAATCCAATCTTATCCAGGAGACCTCCTATGACGAGTACGAGGCGCATGATCTGATCAAGGAGTTCTTCTACAATCGGCTGACCCCCCAACAGAAGACGGAATACCACAGGAAGGCCGCCGATCATTACATGGAGACCGGAAATGAGAGAGCCACCGTGGAGGCGATGTATCACATGGCAATGGGTGGACAGCCGGTCAAAGCTCTGAAACTGGCATCCACCTACGGGGAGTCGATCATCACCAAGGGTCTGATAGAGCAGTTTTCCTCCGTTCTATCACTTCTTGAAAAGGAGATAAGCGAGGAGACCAGGGAGTACAATGCGACAACCAGATTGTTGCAGGGCGAGCTCCAGATGGTAATGGGAAGATGGGACCGTGCACAATCCGATCTGACAAGAGCTGCAGCAATCGGTGAGGCCGAGAACAAGCCCTTGATTTCGGGAAAGGCCAATCTCAGATTGGGCCAGATAGAGTCAAGAAGGGGAAAGAAGGAGGCAGCCGAGAAGAGGCTCCATAAGGCGTTGAAAATTGCCAGGAAGCTACAGAACAAGGAAGAGATGGCAAAAGCCCTTCAGGCCCTTGGAGAGCTCTATTCCACAAAGGGGGAATTCCGGGAGGCCAAGAAGAATCTCAGGGAGGCCCTTGAGATAGCAGAAGAGCTCGAAAACCCCACTCTTGAAGCGATCTCCCATACGGGTCTGGGTATCATTCATTCGAATCAGGACAAACCCGATCTGGCCATCGATCAGTTCGAGAAGGCTATCATGGCTCTGGAAACGGACGAAAACGCACTGGAGCTTGCACGTGTCAAGATCAATACGGGCACAGTTCAAGCCTCTACCGGGGAGTACGAGGAGGCCATAGCCAATTTCGAGGATGCCATAGAACTTTGCAATCAGACAGGGGATATCAGACTGCAAGCATATGCGCTTGCGGGAGCGGCTCATGTATACATAATGGACAATGAGCCCGAGACAGCCAGGGATTATCTCGAGGAAGCACTCAGTATCTTCACCAGTATGGGAGAGAGATACAAGATCGCAATGGTCAACCTGGATATGGGAAGACTTCATCTTCTGAAGAAGGAATACAATCAGATGAGAAAGGACCTTGACCTCTCCCTTTCCATTCTGGAGGAACTGAATCTGCCTTTCTATTATTCCAAGGTGAAAAGCGAGATAGTGAAGATGCTTGAATCCAAGGGAAGATTCAAGGAAGCAAAGAGATACTCGTCCTAGGAGAACATTCCTTCCGGAGCCTCGGAGGGTTCCTGTTCTTCCCTTCTGCCCCTGATCTTTTCCAGGGCGGAGAAAATATCATCACTGCTAATGGACCTGTGATTTCTCCTTATTGCAAACATACCGGCTTCCGTGCAGAGGCTCCTGAGGTCCGCGCCCGAGAGGTCCTCCGTTCTTCTTGCCAATTCCTTGAGATCCACCTTCTTTGCAAGCTTCATGCCCTTGGTATGTATCCCGAGGATCTTCTCTCTTCCCTTTTCATCCGGAAGAGGTACCTTGATAATCCTGTCGAATCTGCCAGGCCGCATCAGGGCCTCGTCGAGAATATCCTTTCTGTTGGTTGCCGCCATTATGCCGATTTCGGACAGAGCGTGGAATCCGTCCATTTCGGCCAGAAGCTGCATAAGTGTTCGCTGCACTTCCCTGTCTCCAGTGGTGTCCATTCCTAGCCTCTTGGCTCCGATGGCATCCAGTTCGTCGATGAATATTATGCAGGGTTTCTTTTCCTTTGCCATCTGGAAAAGCTCCCTCACCAGTCTTCCTCCCTCTCCGATGAATTTCTGGACCAGTTCGGACCCGACCATTCTTATGAAGGTGCATTCGGCTGAATTTGCCACTGCTTTTGCAAGAAGTGTCTTTCCCGTACCAGGTGCCCCGACCAATAATACTCCGGATGGGGGATTGATCCCGATCTTCTTGAAGAGATTGGGATTTTTGAGTGGGAGCTCAACGGTCTCCTTTACTTCGTTTATTACTTCGTCAAGGCCGCCTATGTCTCTGTAGGTGACCGTGGGCCTCTCTATCAGCTCCGATCCCATTATGATGGGATCCTTGCCCTTTGTCAAGGCCCTCATTATCACGAGGTTGTTGCGGTCCAGACCAACCCTGACACCAACGTCGAGTTCGGAGAAATCGACGTCTTCTGAGGAGGTCGTGATGAATGTCTGGCCGGTTCCGTTCTTGATTATTATTTCATCTTCGGAGAGGACCTCCACTATCTCTCCTATGAGCATGGGAGGCTTCATTACATCGTCCAGTTGCTTCTTGAGGAGGTTTCTTTCTCTCCTGACCATGTTGAGCTCGTCGTAGGCTGCGGAGAGTTCGCGCTTGTATGCTTCCCTTTCGAGGTTCCCGGTATACTCCATGGACCTTATCTGCCCCTTGAGTATCTTGATCTCCTCCCTCAAACTGTCGAGTTCCTGGACCAAGACATCAACGTCCTCCTTGTTTTTTACCGTGGGGGAGACCTTCTCCTCGTTTTCGGTGGACGACATCTTAAACCTCCGATATTTCTTCCCTTACGTGGGTTGTGTAAAAAAAAGTTCCTATGGGATTCCCGGGGAATTGTATGATATTATTGTACTATATTGTCAAATTTCCGTTTTTCATGATAATTTCTTCGAAACCTTCCCCGGTGACCGTAATCGTGGGTTCCTTTATCAATCCGTCAAGGTGGATTAGTGCTCTTGCATCGTTGTCATAATTGGCACCGATCGCTATATGGCAGGTCCCGTATACCTTTTCATCCTCCAGCATGTTTCCGATTATGGTTGCTGAGGGATTCAGGCCGATACCGAGTTCTCCCAGGTTGTTCGTGTTCTGTCTGTAATGGTCGAGCTGGTCTTGGGGTATCTTTCCTTCCTTGACGAAGTTTTCCGTGGTCTCCTTTGCTCTGGAGATGGTCTCCCTCAGCTTATCGGCTTCGTCTTTTCCGCTGATCGTGGTGACAAAGCCACCATCAACATCGCATTCGATGGGGTTTTCTATGATTATTATGCCTTTATCCGAGGCTATGGACCCGTCGAAGACAATCTTTCCCCTGGAAGCTCCCAGTTCCGGAGAGATGAAAGTTTCTCCGGCAGGGAGGTTGCCCCCGTCTCCCGGGGAGGAGAAGTCACCGTCGTCGGTCTTTGCTTCCCTGTTGTTTATACCTATGGTGATGTCGGTTCCGGAGGGAGCCTTAATATGCACATTGTGACCCCTGTCAAGGATCTCTTTTATCTTTTTGCAATTGTTTTTGAGTTCTTCGTAATCTATGGGAACCGTCCTGATGAACATGTCCTCGGTCACCGAAGGCGACCAGAAGGATCTGGATATTTTCTCTCCGAGTAGATAGTTGAAGTAGTGATCGTAGGTATTGTCTCCCACTGTTATTGGAGTCTTTATAGCTTCGGGATCCTTGCCGAGCTTTTCCTCGGAGATGGAGATGAGGACCTCCGGCTCTGACCTTATGGCCGAGAGTACCTCCGGTGATGCCATATCAAGCTGAGATTTGACAGGCTGGATCATCAATACGGGATTTGACTCCAGTTCTTCGGATGCCTTGAAGAGGGCCTTGGAGATCCTCGAGACGTCTCTCGAAGGGTTCGTTATGATGAGGACCCTGTCGTCCTTCTTGATCTTCATGACATCTTTCATGGCAACCCTGGCAGCCTTCATGAGGTCTTCGGAGAGGACCTCTGAATTGTTCTCTTTCACTCTTTTTCCCTCCATTTTATTCCTTAATACAGCGTTAAGGGAAAGAAAGGTTTTCCATTTTTTGGCCTAAAATGGCAAGAGCTTCTATGACGGATAAAATACACAGTTTTCACATATCCAGAAGGAAGCTCCAAAGAGATCTTATATTGACATCACCAGGTCCTTCCTCTTCTCCTGTCCAGGTTATTATAGTTTTTTTCATATGAGGATCCGCTACGGGGAATTTTCCAAATGGTGTGAACTCCCTTTTCAGGTTATTGGGTACCAGTCTGTTGGTAACTTGAATCAGCTCCACAGGATCCTCATTTTGACATACAACAAAATCTACCTCGTAACCGTTGCTTCTCCAGTAGAAGATCTTCGCAGAAGAACTGTCCGAGGTCCTCCTCATCAGCTCCAATAGAACCGCATTCTCCATCTCTCTCCCTATCTGTTCACCGGTCATGTTAACAGCAATACCGGTGTCTGGAAGGTATACTTTCGGTATGGAAAGATCGGATGTTTTCTCCGATCTGGAATATTTTCTGAGCAATACCGCAAATCCCGCGTCCTCCAGATGAGATAGGTACTGATATAGCGTTTTCTTTGATCCTTCATATCTCATTGAAGTCCAGGTCCTGTGTAGTTTGTTCACCGAAAGCTCCTTTGAGTAGGAGGCAATAATATTCCTTATCAGGAACTTGAGCAAAGCCAGGTTCGAGATGCCGTACCTCTCAACTAGGTCTCGATATATTACAAGATCCAAATAATCACCATAGAATCTCTGTCGCAGGCCAGGCTCTTTTATGATCCCGGGAAAGGAACCTTTGTGCAGGTATTCCTCCAGGGCTCTTCTAATCGATATAATGTTTCTTGTACCGAGATTACTCGGGATTTTTATATCCTTGAACGAGAGGTATTCCCTGAAGGACAATGGATACAGGGCCTGTTTCAAGGATCTTCCCCTGAGTGAGGTATCTATCTCCTTTGCAAGCAGCTTCGAACTCGAACCGGTGAGAAAGATGTTGAACCTCTTCTTCTCGTACAGGGAAATGACAGCTTTCTCCCATTTTTCAATTCTCTGGGGCTCATCGAAAATGATGGTATCGGGTTCCTTTCCAAAGATCTCCTCAAATATGGAAACCGAATCAAATATATCCTTGGCAGTCCAATCTTCAAGCTGGATGTCATCGAAATTGAGATAGAGGACCGTTTCAAGGTCCATTTCTCTGACCATGTCCAGGAAAACATATGATTTCCCAGCCCTCCTTGGTCCGTATACGACCTGAATAAATTCCCTTGTGGGTATCAATTGGATATTCCTTTTCCTGATCTCAATATTTTTGATATCCTCTCTCTTGTCGATAAGATACTTCTCCATGGAATCCCTATCAATCATATGTGGTTACAAAGAACTCCATATGATAAATATATTGCGTTACTGATGACCATATATATGAATAATATTACTTCTTGAAAAACCACAGTAAGGGGAATCATTTATATTAAAACAAATGAAGAGTGCCTCCGAGATCATCGAAACTTCTCTCGGGGGATTGGTGATGATGAGGGCCCTCTCGTCCTTCTTGATCTTCATGACATCTTTCATGGCAACCCTGGCAGCCTTCATGAGGTCTTCGGAGAGGACCTCCGAAATGTTCTCTTCCACTCTTTTTCCCTCCATTTTCTTCCTTGCAAAGGAAAGAAAGGTTTTCCATTTTTTGCCTGAGTGGGTGACATTAGATCTTCTGGATTATTTTGAACTGGAGAACATTTAACTGTAATTTTTCCAGGTTCCCTATGTCCGAAAAGATGAATCTTATATTACTTTGATTTAATAAAATGATTCTCTGAGAGGATATCCGAGTCTGTAGAATATGATATGTAAAGAAGTATGGGGATTTCCATATTTCAGATTATTTTTCATACTTATTTGGAAAAAAATGTGGTCCTCGATTTCCGGAAAATGTAGTCATGAAGGTAAAATTAAAAAAAGGGGGCTGTGAAAACACAGCCCCCTGTGGTCCGGTGGAACCTCTACTTCATCAGGCCCTCTTCCTCTTGACGAATCCAACCATCATAACTGCCATGATGGTGAGGGCCATTATCGCCAGAACCGGTTCATAGCCCGGTATGGAGAAACCTCGTTGACGTATATAGAGGGAATAATCCGCTATATCTGATATGTCACCCAGACTCTCGGCCTGTGCCGATACTATTCTGAGCCTTATGACATCCACCTTGTTCTTCCACACATTCCACTCAACTGGGGTTGTCACGGAAACCGTGAGTACCTTCTCCTGCTTCTCGGGAACGGAGAACTTGTCCTGTGAGAGCTGTATGGTCCAGCCCATGTCCGCCAGTTTATCGAGATTTGTGATCTCGACCCTGAGCCTGTCTGCGGCATTGCCCTCGTTGATGAGCCTTATCTGGAATCCGAGAGAGGATCCGGGACCCACCTGCACGTAGGGCTTCTCGCATCCCACAGAGAACTGGTAGTACTGCTTTATCACAATGATGGCGGTAGCAGGATCAACGGTTCCCCCGAGTGATCCGGGGCTGTATCTCCATCTTCCGGACACCGACAGCTGTCCCTGTGTCTGCCTCGATGTCTCCACGGGGACCTGCACCGAAAGGGTGAAGCTCTGCTGCTTCTGAGCCTTGTTGAAGGTCAGGGAGGGAGGCACGGACACTGGCCATCCGCCTGCATCGGCCTGTAGGGTGACCACCAGATACTGTATGTTGGGTGACCATGGAATCTGTGCGGATACGGTTCCGGTGAATGTGACCACACCGTCCTGTCCCGGTGCCACGTAAGCTGTCTGTTTTGTCTGAGCGAGTTCGATCCTTATGGCAGGTGCACCTACTCCCTCTGCCACGTTTTCTTCCTTGGGAAGGTAAACGAACATTGATCCCATCATCAGGACCATTATCAGGAAGATGCTTACCCTGAAAGCCGATTTTCCGATCATTTGGTTCCACCTCCGTGAGGCCAGTTCATTCGGAGCCGAACCTGGCCCAACGGGCCTTATATTCCGTTCTGGGATATAAAAGGTAAGCTGAACTAAGATGACGCCGATATATAACAATATCTGTTGATACCGTGAAAATCAAGCCCTTCCCTTGTCCTGTGTCTTCCATGCCCTGGGGTAGGTGCCAGTATCCATCAGCACCCTGGAAGGGGAAGCTGCCTGACCCTTGCCGCCTTTGATCATTTTCGATGTATCCATATCCGCCTTTCCCAGGGCGGTCAGCTCTCCTTTCATTGTCAGTATCGACACGACCTCTCCCTGTCTGATCCCGTCCTCCACCCCCGCTAATCCCGGAACACCAACGGGAGCTCCGTGGCAGACAGCATCCACTGCGGAATCCTTAAGAACAATACTCCTGAGGTGTCCCACCATCTCCTCTGCGGGTTTGACCACCTTTCTTATCAGCTCCTCATCACCGCTTTTGAAAATCTCCCACGCATCCCTGAGTTCCTGCAATGTGAAGCTGTCACCTTCCCTGATGCTTCCTGACCTTGTCCTTCTCAATTCCGTCATGTTTCCCCCCACCCCCATAACCTCTCCCATATCGTGAAGTAGAGTTCTGACGTATGTCCCGGATTCGCACCCGATAAGCACCAGGAAATCGTTTTCCTCCGCATCCAGGACCTTCATGTAATCAATTCTTCTGGTCCTCAACCCCCTCTTCACCGCGGACCTAACGGGAACCATCTGATATATCTCACCCGTGAAATCGGATACCAGCCTTTTCAAATCCTCCGCGTTCACACGGGAGTGAAGGTGCAAAATCGCAATATACTCCTTTCCCCCGGCAAGGGTGGTGTCAAGCAGCTTGACCGTATCACCGAGTGCAACCGGGAGAACTCCCGTTGTGTTGGGGTCCAGTGTTCCGTGGTGTCCCGCTTTCTCTATGCCCAGTATCTCCTTGATCCAGGATACCACCTGATGGCTGGTGGGTCCTCTGGGTTTGTCAATTACAACCATTCCCTTTCTCAAAAGATCGGGGACCTTCCTTTCCCAGGGATTTGTACCGAAGCGAGGCTCCCTTGCATCGAGTACATTCATCTTCTCCGATTCCAGCGGGAGCTTCATGATCCGTCCAAAGGTTATTTGCGTAATAAAATCATCTGTTCAGGAAAGATGCTTTTTCAGCTTTCTTATCATCAGATCGTTCTTTTCTCTTAGCTCCTCGAAAACAGGCAGGACCTCCTCCATCTTCCTGGAATGCTTGATTTTTTTCCTGAACTTCTTGTAATTTCCGGAAAATTTCAGGGGATCCTTCATGTATTCATTCCTGGCTTCCCTCAAAACCTTGTGGTTTGACCTCTCTATCAGTATATTGAACAATCCCATGATCTCGGAATAGGAATCCAGAGCTTCGACGACAGGACCCGAGTAACCCTTTTCCTCCTCGCCGGATAGAATTATCTCCCCGAATAATCCCGGAACGATCCTCTCCCCCAGACCCCTGAAACATCTCTCGTTGGATAGTTCGAATCCTCCGCCGCAACGGGAACAATGAACGATCACCTTTCCATCGGAGTATTCAATTTTTCCACTGCAGTTACCCTTGTCCTTGAACAAACGCGATCTGATATTCAACAAGCACTCGTCCTCATGGACAAGTTTAAATTTTGCTATTTTAATATGATCCCGTTATCCTACTCGGCGGATAAATTCTACTCTTCTTCGAGGAGCTCGTCTATATTTCCCAGAGCCTCGTCGAGGATCTTTCTGTGATCTTTTTTCCCGATACCCAGATCCATACCCTCGGTGTCCGGATCGATCTCACTTCCGCCGGACACTGTCTTTTTCACCACTTTTTTCCTGATCGGCCGTACCCTTCTCCCGGGATCTGGACTTTTTCCGGATCCGGATCCTTCGATATCCACATCATCCCCGCCCTGGCCTTTAGGATGCTCCTTTATCTTCCGCTTCACCTTTCTCCTGACCCTGGGTGCCGGTTTTTCTTCCTCTTCTTCGATCTCTTCCAGCTCGGGAACTCTGGCAACCAGGTTGGTCTCGTGTCCGTTGTCATCGGGTTCGATGGCCCTTTCCGGTGGGGACTCCACTGTTTCCGGAGGAAGCGGAGCGATGTCAGGTCCGTCCGGAATGATCATGTTGTCCCTTATCTGGAAAGGGAGCGGGTTTGCATCGAAGTCCACTCCGGAAAGGGATCTGATAACCATCTCCCTGTGAAACCTGCCTTTCTCCATCTTCTTGTTGATTTCCAGCGTTCCGTCGAAGATCTCCATTATTCTCGATTCGAGCTCCTTTGACAGCGAATCCTTCTCCAGAAGGAAGAGGGATGCCATCTCGTCATCCTTGAACTTGGCTCTGAGCCTCTGGATGAAATTATATACCTGGCTGAATTCGAATATGTTGGTGGCGGGACCTATTATGTGAACGATCCCCATCTTGTTTGTAGAGTACGTGAGCTCCCTCAGACCCTTGTTGATGGCTATGCCGAGGTTTGAGAGGATTTTTGAGGATTTCAGAGCGTGTCCGTCCCTCTCCACCCCGATTATCCTCTCACCCCTCCAGCTGAACCAGTCAACTATCCTGAACCTTCCGCTTTCCTCCAGTTCATCGGGATCGAGCCCGTTGGATTTGAGCAGCATCCTTATGGATCTCGGAGGTTCCTTGGATAGGACCATAAGGGCGGAGGATCCGTTGTTCAAACCCCGGTTCAAAAGACCGGATATGAACATGTCTCGCTCTATTCCCGATGGAGAGATCAGTAGGATGGAGGCTCCTTTCGGTATGCCCCCTCCCATCTTCTTGTCCAGAAGTTCCAGTCCTGTGGATACCTTCTTGTTCAAAGCCCCGTCGAGTATATCCTCGTAAAGATTGTATTTCGATAAAAGTTCGTCCTTTCCCTCAAAGTGGAACTGGAAAACACTGGATGCTTTTTTCACCGCTTCCTCCTTTCCCAGAAGGAAGGTTGAAAGACCCACCATGGAGTTGAAAAGAGCAGAAAGGGCGGTTCTGACATCACCGGGTGATGCCTTGGCCCACATCTCCTTGTCCAGTTTCAGGGAATTATCCCTTGTGAGCTCAACGAATTTCAGTAATTCGTATTTCTCCCTCATTATTGAGAGCTTCAGCTTGAACGCTGAAAGATCGGTATGGGTTGACAGATCCTTCAAATATTCCTGGAAAACCTTGTGGAACAGATCGAGTATCTCCTCGTGATCGGAAGATCCTCCCTTCTTTTCCATTGCCTCAATCAGACTTGACCTGAAAGGCTCATGTATCTGTTCCAGAAGGTCCTGCCTGCCCCTCACATCATCCGATAGCCTGATCATCTCCTCTTTCATTGAGGAGGAGATTATATCCCTTGCAAGCTCCTCTCCTATCAAAGATGAGATGAAGTCCAGTGCCTTCCTGAGAAATGCGGAAAGTGCTTCAAGTGATTCAAGGGAATCGGAAAGATTGTTTACAACCTTGCCCTCGTCCGTGATTGTGAATTTGACTAGTTTTGGATTTTCCACCCTTGCCCTCTCGAGTATTATTCTGAAGGTTGAAACCTCCAGTCTGAACTGACCTATCTCCGGCGATGTCATCTTGCCGATGAAGCTCTCCAGGAGCTTTCCGTAGATCAGAACATCATTCATTTCGTCTCACCGATCAACCTATGACCTCGTCAGGGGACACCTCTATTCCATTATCCATGATGAGGAAAGGGTGTTTAAGGGGATCATGTTTGGTGAACCTCATCTTCTTGACGGTCAGCGTTCTTCTGTATTCTCCTGCAGTTGACTCGTAATCCATCTTGATGAGGGAATCGGCTATGAACTCCTCTATTCCATACCTGGAATCGTTACCTCCGGTCACCTCTGAGATGATCACGGAGGTGATTCCGGATTCTTTTAAAAATCTTGAAAACTTGAAGAGCTCCCTTCTCATCAGCTCATTGGATTTGTAGTAGACGCCGACCGCAGTGACGGAATCCAGAACAAGCCTCTTGGCCCCGCTGAAGGTGATGTGATTCTTGAGGAAATCCTGCAGGGTCTCGAAGCTGGCAAGGCCCCATTCAAGTTCCTCGGAGGAAGAGCATTCTATTCTCATCTTTCCAAGATCGATAAGGTATGCCTTGCCCTCCTTTTCCAGGGACTCAAGATCCATTCCGTAGGATCTGGCCGCTCTCAGGATCGAATCCCTGCTTTCCTCCAGAGTGAGGTATATGCTGGGTTCATCTTCAATCAATGCACCGTTGTGGACGTAATGTATGCCGAATAGCGATTTGGCACTGCCCGGAGGTCCTGTGATGAGATTGATTGTCCCGTCCGGGAAACCGGATCCGATCAATTCGTCCATGCCCGGTATGTGGGTGGCCTTTCTGTTATTCATTCTCTGTTTCCTCCTTGTAGTGATCTTCAATGATCTCCCCGTAGACAGATCTTATTTCCTCCGTCTTTCCGCTGCCGATGAGGAGAGAGGCTTCCTCGAGTATGGAATCGGATACCATCAAGGCGGAATCCTCTGTCAATACACTGCTTCCCTGGGATATTTTCTCGTACTGCCTTTGAACGATAAATCTTGAAAGAACCCCGATGTAAGCGGAAAGGACCTTCTCGAAATCCTTCAAGATGGGATGGGGAATTCTGTCGATCTCTCCCGAGTTGATCTCCTGGGCGACAATGCTCATTCCTCGATCACCTCACCAACACTTTCCAACAGAACATCCACTTTCTCCTCCAGGAGTGATTTCTTGGCGCATAATCTCAAAAGATTGGATGCCATTGCATCTCCTCCGACCCTTTTCAATGAACTGTAGAGGCAGATCAATTCGTTGAAGGGATTGCCGTTGGTCTCAATGTCGTTCAAAAGAGTTGTCCGGCCCAGTATCATCGAGGCCATCTCCCTGAGCTCAATGTTGATGTCTTTGAGATACCTTTCCTCGATGTTCTTATCCATCTTGAGCTTGTACTGTCCCCAGCCGACCCTCTCCACCAATCCCTCGGATCTGAGTCTGCTGACGATGGATGTAACGAGCTGAAGGTCCATGTCCAGTTCGGTGGATATTTCCTTGGGGGAGATGAGGTCGAGCGGCCTTTCGGTGAAGATGGAGGCGATCCTGTCCGTTTTGGACTCCTTCATCCTTCCCCTTTTCGGCCTTTTCATATACATACCCCGACCCTGAGAAATGCTGATAATTCGAACAGCCCGGGCAACCATATATAACAGTTTTGTGATATTTCTCAAGGAGCAACTTTAACCGACCGCATACGTTAAAACCGATCATATTATTCCAAGGGAGTTCCCATGGAAGAAGAAGGCAGGTCTGAAGCCGAGGTCCTGGAAATGGTCGAGGAACTCAAGGAGAAGGATATCTCCTTCGGGTCAGGAAGGATCTTCGGATCAATGTGCACCACTCCCCATCCTCTGGCAGTCAGGATAAATGCGCGGATGTCCGAGGCGAATCTGGGTAACCCGGGTTTATATCCCGGAACACTGGAAATGGAGAGGCAGGTTATTGGGAATCTTGGTTCCATATTGCATCTGGACAGGCCGTTCGGACATGTTCTATCCGGCGGAACCGAGGCCAATATCACGGCACTATACAGAGCAAAGAGAATGACCGGTAAGAGGAAGGTGATCTTTCCAAGGTCCGCCCATTTCTCGGTCCTGAAAGCTGTAAAACTGCTAGACCTGAAGCCTGTTCCCATCGAACTGAATGATCATTTCTCCATATCACTGGATCACCTGGAGGACTCCCTTGATGAGGAGGTTGCCTGTGTTTTTACCGTGGCGGGAACCACCGAGCTGGGCGCTGTGGATAGAATCAAAAGGGTGTCCGAGATAGTCGGGAATGTTCCGCTGCATGTGGATGCCGCCTTCGGGGGCTTCGTCCTCCCCTTTCTGGAAGAAATGGATATGATAGAAGATGACCTCAGGAGATGGGATTTCAGGGTGGACGGGGTTACCACCTTATCCGTGGACCCGCACAAAATGGGAGGTTCCACAATTCCCGCCGGATGTTTGCTTTTCAGAGAGGAATACCCATTGAAGTATCTGGCCGTGAGCTCTCCATATCTTACCAATACCAAAGCATACACACTTGCGGGTACGAGGGATTCCGGAGCTGTTTGCGGTGCTTTCGCCGTAATGGAGCTTCTGGGTAGAAAGGGTTACAGGGAACGGGTCAGAAGCTGTATGGACAATACATTTTACCTGAAAACAGGTCTCGAGAAACTGGGGTTGGAACCCGTGATGGATCCTGTAATGAACATAGTTGCAGTCCACCATTGTGATCCTGATAACGTCCAGAGTTTGATGGAGGAGGAAGGATATTACCTCTCGAGGGTCAAACAGCCATCAGCATTGAGATTTGTTGTAATGCCCCATGTTAACAAGAAATCCATAGATAATATGCTCCCCGTTCTGGATAAAGTCTTAAAAAGGGCTTGATCACTGTCTCTTTTCCCATTTCTCCAGTTCCAGGACTTCCGAAAGTGTCGAACCCCTCTGGATCTCTTCCCTGATCCTGTTCTCCCTCTCCTTGACATCCAGGGCCCTGTTCGCGATCTCAACCGCCCTTTCCCTCGGTATGACAACGATTCCAGAATCATCCGCTATTATCCAATCCCCGGGTCTGACCTCCACACCTCCGCATTCTATATCGACCCGGAGTTCGCCGAATCCCTTCGGTTCGCCTGCATTTGGTGCCAGATATCTGGAGAATACCGGTACATCCATCTTCATTATGTCATCAATATCCCTGGCGGCACCGTCCAGGATCACCCCGGAGATCCCTCTCATCTTGCACGACCATGTTGCAAGCTCCCCCCAGGGACTTATGTGTCTGGATCCTGCATCGATAACTATAACGTCGCCGGGACTTGCCTTTTCTATGGCCTCAACAGTCTTGGCCCAATCCCCGTCAATGGTCCTGCAGGTAAAGGCCGGACCTACGCATTTCATCCCTGGTTTGACCGGTCTTATACCCGTCATGGCACCCTTCTTGTGTAGTGCATCCGCAACATTGGGTGCCGAAACCTCCATCAGGGCTTTCCTTATACCCTCTTGATCGGTGTACCTTCTGTATCCCTTGCTCTCGACCTTCTCACCGGTGGTCATAGCTTTTTTAATGCTATGAGCGGCACTCTTGACATCCGGACTTTTGGTTATGGCCCCCCCGACGATAATTATGGAAGCACCGGCTTTCAGCAGGTCTGCGGCGGTTTCCGAAGTAATACCACCTGCAACTGCAATGGGAAGCGAGGTTTTCCCGGAAAGGTTCCTCAACTCCTCGGTAAAGGTCATCCCCATCATCTGGTCGTCGATGGAGACATGCAGACAGAGCAGATCCACTCCCATCTTTTCGAGTTCACCCGCTCTCGAAACCTTGTCCTCGACCCCCATCAGATCTATCATTGTCCTGCATCCGTATTTGTTTCCGGCTCTTACGGCTTCTTTGATCGTACCGTCGTCGGTGACTCCCATTATCGTATTGACCGTGGCTCCCGCCCTTGCCACCATTTCGGTCTCGAATCCTCCGGTGTCCATGGTCTTCATGTCAGCGACAATGGTCCTTCCCGGAAACCCAGCCCTCAATTTCCTTATAATATCCATTCCCTCGCTCTTTATAAGAGGGGTGCCAGCTTCTATCCAGTCAGCCCCTCCCTGTAGCGCTTCATCGGCTATCTGGATGGATCTGCCTCCCTGAATGAGGTCCAGTGCAACCTGCAGAATGGGATATTCGTGGTCCATGGCCCCGATAGGTTTGGAAGACTATTTCAAATCATCTGAGAGGGAATCTCTTAAGTCCTACATCCGTATAAAGTAGCAGAGGTCGATTTTGATGAGGAACATTTTCAGAGCTTACGACATCAGAGGAATCTGGGGAGAGGACCTGGGTCCGCAGGGTTGTCTTGACATAGGAAGGGGCCTCGGAGCATTCCTGAGAGAGGACCTGGGCATGAAGAGAGTTGTCGTCGGATACGATGTGAGGACCACATCTCCTTCATTCAACGGAGCTCTCACTGCCGGTCTACTGTCCTCGGGAGTCGATGTTACATCCGTGGGAAGATGCGGTTTCGGGGTTGCCATGTTCGCCGGATCCCATTCGGGAGCCGATGCATCCTGCTTCATAACCGCATCCCATCTGACCCCGGAATGGAACGGCCTGAAGATCTATTTCGGTGACGGTGTCGGATTTCCCGAAGAACATATCATGGCCGTAAGGGACCGGGTAATGGAGAAGAGGTTTGTCCATCCCTCATGGAAAGATGCGGGGTCCTTCATGGAAGAAGATTATCTGGATCGATATGTGGATTTCTGGAAGTTGAGGTATTCGAACCATTTCAAGCAGAGAAAACCCAGGATCGCCGTGGACTGCGGAGGAGGGGCCATGACACTGAGTGCCCCTCAGGTCATGACAGCTGTCGGAGCCGAGGTGGAACTCGTAAACGGCGAGACCGATCCTTTCTTCAGGGGAAGGCCCTCCGAACCCAAACCCGATAATCTCGTGGAGATGAAGGATAGGGTACTGGAAAAGGATCTGGATTTCGGTGTTGCATTCGACGGGGACGGTGACAGGGCCGTGGTGGTTGACGATACCGGAAGGTTCCTATCCACCGATAGACTGGGAATAATAATAGCCTCGAACCTGGTCGCGAAAAACCAGGGAGGTCTGGTACTTGCCAACGTTGAATCTTCCATGGCAGTGGAGGATGTTCTGGTACCGATAGGAGCCAGGGTAAAGAGGATCAAGGTGGGCCATACGTTCCTCACACTGGAAGCCAAACAGCACGAAGCGATCTTCGGCGTGGAAAAATCCGGACACCTGATAGTCCCGGAACATGTCCTCTTCGACGATGCGATCGTTGCCCCTCTGGAGGTGATGAGGATAATCAACTCAGAAGGAAGGAAACTTTCTGAAATTGCGAACGAGATCCCTCAGTATGAAACCGATTCCAAAGCCTTCAATTGTCCCGATGACCTAAAGTTCCAGGTGGTTTACAATCTGAGAGAGGAGCTCAAGAAAACCAAAGAAAAGGTCAACGACATGGACGGTGTCAGGGTTGACATGGAGGAAGGATGGGTCCTCATAAGATGCTCCAACACCTCTCCAGTTATCAGGATGACGGTAGAGGCAAGGTCAAAAGCTTCTCTCAAAAAAATTGCAGATGAATATTCTAGTATGCTCGAAGAAGAAATTGAAAGGATATAGATGTAAATTCACTGCCCCTTTCTCTGTTCGGTGAGGTTCTTGATATTGGCCAGAACAGCATCCATCATCTGCCTGTACTTCTTCCTTTCGTTCATCCTCCATTTCAGGTTGAATCCCATTGATTCGATCCTGTAATCCAGGGAGGAAGTAAGGAGTGTGCCGTAAGGTCTTGTTTCCAGGTTGATCTTCAGAATTCCGAACATGGGACCGTCCACAACCTCCAGTTCTATGAACTCCTCGTGATGCATGATCTTTATTTTCAACTTGAGGGGTTCCTTCATTCCCTTCGGGGCCAGATCAACGGTCTGACCGAGCTTCATTCTGGGATCGGGAGGAAACCCAAGTGTTCCGGTATTTGTCTGCCCCCACATCCTTGCCAGGTCTATGTTCGTCAGTACGGAATATACCTCCTTGGGAGGAGCAAGCACCTCTTCTAGATTCTCCTCTTTACCGACGGAACCCAAAGACAATCACCCCATTAAAATACCGATCAAGCTGAGGGGTCATGTCATTATATCTAAAAAACATTTGCGCGGACCGGTCCAGAATAATTAGTTGCGCACGCAACTATTATATAACACGCTTCCTTACAAACAAGGGCAATGACAGATGATCCGAGTTCCACAAGATCCTTCGGAAGATCCATCTCCAGGCTGAATGTATACAAGAACATCTACATGAGCAGGGCGCTGGAGCCATACGGAATCGGATCAGGACAGTATATTTTTCTTCTATACCTCTACCGGATGGAAGGGGCCTCCCAGGATGAGCTTACGGATAAGATTCTGGTTGACAAGGCCACAACAGCAAGGGCTGCCAAGAAACTGGAGGAGAAGGGATACATCAGAAGGATCAGGGATAAAGACGACGGAAGGATACGGAGACTGCAGTTGACAACCAAGGGGATGGAGTTCGAACCAATCCTGAGGAAAATAATGGATGAGTGGACCTTTGGTCTTACATCAGGTCTTTCCGAAAGTGAGAAAGAGGACCTCCTGGACCTTCTTGAGAAGATGGAGAACAATGCAGGGGGTATGATTTGAAGGGAAAGACCCAGGGTGTAAAAACCCTCCTGGGGAATCCAAGGAAGGCCATAATCAAGCTCTCGATACCGATGATCATCGCCATGTCGGTGCAGACGATCTACAACGTTGCCGATGCGGTGTGGGTGGCGGGCCTTCCCGATGGTGAGAATGCTCTTGCGGCGATAGGATTGTTCTTCCCCTTCTTCTTCATGATAATGGCCCTGGCAACCGGAATCGGAGTGGGGGGAGGAGCTGCGATTTCCAGGAGGATAGGGGCCAAAGACAAGAGTGGAGCGGATAACGTTGCCGACCACATGATCGTGCTTGTTATTGTCATATCCATTCTCTTCACTGTACCAATGTTCATTCTCTTTCCCAGGATCCTGGAATTGATGGGAGCCGGCGAATCTCTCGGCCTCTCGGTCGGTTACGGGAGGATAATCATAGGTTTCTCGTTCATAATATTCTTCAACAACATCACCAACGCCATATTGAGAGCGGAGGGAGACACGAAAAGAGCGATGATAGCAATGGTTATCGGCTCCGGTCTCAATATTGTCCTAGATCCGGTTTTCATCTATATTTTCGATCTGGGTGTGGAAGGTGCCGCCTGGGCCACCATGCTTTCCTTTTCCATCACCTTGTTGATAATGTTTTACTGGTTGTTTCTGAAGAAGGATACATTCGTAACGTTCAATCTGAAGGATTTCTCTTTTCGCTTTCATATACTGAAGGATATAATGAGGGTCGGGCTGCCTTCTTCGCTACAGCAGATGTCCATGTCCTTCAACATGATCTTTCTCAATACCATCGTTTTGGAGGTCGGGGGCGATTACGGTGTTGCCGTCTTCTCCACCGGATGGAGAGTGGTTTCAATGACCGTACTGCCTCTGATGGGGATAGCCACAGCCCTGGTATCCGTTGCGGGAGCGGCATACGGAGCCAGATCTTACAGGAAGCTGAAATTGTCCCTGAGATATGCCATAAAATTCGGTCTTACAATCACGATCCCGGTTTCCATAATTATTTTCGTATTCGCACCTGTTATCGTTCTTGCTTTCACCTGGTCTGAAAGCTCTTCCAACCTGAGAGGAGATCTCATAATTCTACTTCGGTTCTTTTCCCTGATGCCCTACACGGCAGCCTTCGGTATGCTTTCAGGTGCTGTTTTCCAGGCCATCGGGAAAGGCTTCAACTCGCTTGCAGCCACGATAATCAGAACGGTTATTCTATCTCTTTTGTTCGCTTTCCTGCTTGGAATAGTACTGAATTGGGGCCTTCGAGGGGTATGGACAGGAATACTATTCGGAAATGCGGTGGGAGCCTCCCTGTCATATCTCTGGATAAGATATCACCTCGGAGGGCTTATCAAAGGACGTATCGCCGGAGAATGATCACTCATTATTCTCCACCGGTGCCAAAACCGAGACATCTGCCGAAAGCTTGGTTCCGTCATAGTCCACCTTGATCTTGACTCCCTCTGTAACGCTGCCCTTCATGAGTTCCATTGCGATCAGTGTCTCAAGGTCCTTCTGGATTATCCTCTTCAGAGGTCTGGCTCCGTAAACCGGATCGTATCCCTTTTGGGCTACATGGTCCTTTGCCGATTCCGAAAGTTCCACTTCAATGGACCTGTCAGAGAGCCTCCTGTTGAGGTCCTTGATCTGAAGGTCCGTGATGGACCTGATCTCCTCAAATCCCAGTGGTTTGAATAAGACGATATCGTCAACCCTGTTGAGGAATTCGGGTTTGAACTCCCTTTTGAGGACCTCATGTACTGCTTCCTCGATTCCCGGTCTGAAAGAACCGTCAGCATCAATGCCTTCCACTATTGCCGTGGATCCTATGTTGGAAGTGAGTATCAAAATGGTGTTCTTGAAATCGATGGTCCTTCCCTTGGAATCTGTGACCCTGCCGTCATCCAGTATCTGAAGCAGAATGTTGAAAACCTCAGGATGGGCCTTCTCTATTTCATCGAAGAGGATTACCGAATACGGTTTCCTTCTGACAGCTTCGGTCAGCTGTCCCCCTTCTTCGTATCCTACATACCCGGGAGGGGCACCTATAAGCCTCGATGTGGAGAATTTCTCCATGTACTCGCTCATGTCTATTCTGATGATGTTCTCCTCCGTGTCGAACATTGCTTCCGCAAGCGCCTTTGCGAGTTCGGTCTTTCCAACACCTGTGGGTCCCAGGAAAATGAAGGATCCTATGGGCCTTCTCGGGTCTTTTATGCCCGCCCTTGCCCTGATAACAGCTTCGGTCACTTTCCTTACCCCTTCATCCTGTCCGACAACTCTCTGATGCAGTGTATCCTCAAGGTGGAGGACCTTCTGTCTCTCTCCCTCCATCAAGCGGTTGGTGGGGATCCCGGTCCATCTGGAGACTATCTCCGATATCTCCTCCTCGGTAACGACATCCCTTATCATTGTGGTGCCGTTTTTCTCCTTGATCCTCTTGTCCATCTGGGCAAGCTCTCTTTCCAGTGAAGGGAGCTTTCCGTGCTTCAACTCGGCAGCCCTGTTCAGATCATATTCCATTTCCGCATCTTCCAGCTCCTTTTTTGTTTCCTCGATGATCTTTTTCAGCTGGGATAATGTCACGATATCCTTCTTTTCCCTGTCCCATCTCTCGGAGAGCTCTTCGGATTTTTTCTTCAATTCCTTCAGCTCCGCCCCGATCGTTTTCAGTCTCTCCTTGGATGCCCTGTCCTTCTCCTTTCTCAGGGCCGCTTCCTCGATCTCCAGTCTCATTACCTTTCGCACGAGTCGGTCCAGCTCCTCCGGTCTGGAGTCTATCTCGGTCCTGATCATCGAACATGCCTCATCAAGAAGGTCGATGGCCTTGTCGGGAAGGAACCTGTCGGAGATATAGCGATCCGAAAGAACCGCGGCGGAAACCAGAGATGTGTCCTTTATCGTTACCCCGTGGTGGACCTCGAATCTTTCTTTCAGACCTCTCAGGATGGAAATGGTGTCCTCAACCGAGGGTTCGTCCACCATTACCGGCTGGAATCTTCGTTCCAATGCAGCGTCCTTTTCGATGTATTTCCGGTATTCATCGATGGTGGTGGCTCCTATACAATGGAGCTCACCCCTGGAAAGCATTGGTTTGAGCATGTTCCCCGCATCGAGGGATCCCTCAGCCTTGCCGGTTCCGACTATGGTGTGAAGTTCGTCTATGAAAAGGAGTATCCTTCCCTGGGAGGTTTTCACCTCGTTGAGTACTGCCTTCAGCCTCTCCTCGAACTCTCCCCTGAACTTCGCCCCTGCGACAAGGGAACCCATATCAAGGGCGAATATGGACTTGTCCCTGATGGAATCCGGGACGTCACCCCTGACTATTCTCTGGGCAAGTCCCTCAACGATGGCTGTTTTTCCAACTCCGGGATCACCGATAAGGACAGGATTGTTCTTGGTCCTTCTGCTAAGCACCCTTATTACCCTTCTTATCTCGTTGTCCCTTCCGATTATGGGATCCAGCTTCCCGGACCTTGCCTCCTCGACGAGTTCCCTGCCGAATCTTTCCAGGGGATCGTAACCCGCCTCGGGGGTTTCTGAATCCACTCTCTGACGCCCTCTGAGCTCCGAAAGAGCCTTCAGCACGGGCTCTCTCTTGATTCCTTTTTTATTGAGGATCTTACCCGCTTCCGTCTTCTTTCCCTCATCGATATGGGATAGGAGAATATGCTCAACAGATACGAACCTGTCCTTCATCCTGTCTGCTTCTTCCTTGGAATCGGCAAGGAGTCTGATCAATCTGTTTGTGGCCACCACGTTTTCCTCGCTGTAGCTCTCGCTTCCCATCTTTGGAAGGCTCTCAAGATAGGATCTTAGATCCTGGAGAATATCCCCGGGGTCCTTGTCAAGTTTTTCAATGATAAGAGGTACCAACCCATCCCTCTGATCGAGCAAAGCCGATAGGAGGTGTTCTCCGTCGAATGTCGGATTCCCCAGTCTCATTGCGGTTATCTGGGCATCCTGTATGGCCTCTCGTGACCTCTGTGTGAACTGATTCAGGTCCATTACATGTCACCTCTTGTAGTAAATACTAACTATACAACTTTAGGTTGTTAATTGATAATGGATACTACTATAAAAAATTATTGCAAATTCAGGTATCCGGGAGAGTGAAGAAGAATCTTGATCCCTTGCCATCACCTTCGCTTTCAGCCCATACCTTTCCATCATGGGCCTTGATTATCCCCTTTACGATAGCCAGACCCAGTCCGGTGCTGCCCTCAACCCTTTTTCCGGTCCTGTAGAACCTCTCGAAGATCCTCTCAAGCTCCTCGGGTCCTATACCCCTGCCGGAATCGCGTATCTCTACCTGAACCCCATTTTGCCTCTTTCGGGCTATGACCTTGAAATCCTTCCCCTCGGGTGAATACCTGTTGGCATTGGACAGGAAGTTGCTCAGAACCCTTCTGATTTTGTGGCGGTCAGCATTTATGATGAGATCTTCATCCATCTCCAAAGAGACCGATTGTTTCTTCTTGGATGCGGGACCTCTGATGTCGTCAACCGCCTCCTCCAGTAGGTTGCAAAGGTTGAGATTTTCCCTGTTGAGCTTCATGGTTCCCATGTCCATTCTCGAGAGGTCCAGGGTATCCTGTCTCAGTCTTTCAAGCGCCTCTGAGGCCCTTTCCATGGTTTTGAAAATCCTCTTCAGGTTTTCATCCAGGGACTGGAAATAGATCTCCTCTATCATCTCGAGATTTGCCTTTATCACCGTGATTGGTGTGCCCATGTCATGTGATAATATCGATATGAATTCGTTTTTTATGTTATCCGCATCCTTGAGCTTTTCATTGGTGATGGCGAGTTTGTTCAGGATCGATTCCCTGAGCATATTCTCCTGGCGCAGCTGCTTGTTGACAAAAAACATCTCGTCTCTCACTTCCTTGAGCTGCAAATGCGTGTTGACCCTCGCAAGAAGTTCAGGCGTATTGAAGGGTTTGGTAACATAATCCTGAGCTCCAACCTGGAATCCCCTGATCCTGGATTCCTCGTCGGTCTTTGCTGTCAGAAATATCACCGGTATGTCCATGGTTGATTCATTTTCTCTGAGTTGGCTGCAGGTTTGGTATCCGTCCATCTCCGGCATCATAACATCCAGAAGGATGATGTCTGGTCTGGATGCCTCGACCTTTTTCAGAGCATCCTTTCCGTTGAGGGCAAAGGAGATCTCGTAACCCTCGTCTCTCAGTATCGATCCCAGTATCTGAATGTTCTTTGGTACATCATCCACCACCAATACAGATCTCTTCCTTTCCGCATTACCTTCCTCAGGGATCATTTCACCAGCTCCCCCGTGTTCAAGTTGTTCTTGAGTTTCGATACCAGGTTGGAAGCTTTCCTCAAATTGTTTGTCATCCCCTCGATATCGAACCTTCTCACATTCTCATTAAGGTCCGATCCCAGTCGAGAAAGCTCCTGTATGTCGAGGTCCCTTCCGAGTGCCTGAAGCTTATTGGATACCTCCTCCATTGAATCCATCGATGAGGTGTCTGTTGCCTTTTTCAAAGGCTCCTCCAATTCCCTGATGATTTTATCTGGTATCTCTGAAGAATCAGGTCTGTAGAAACAGGAAATATCGATCTCCCCGGATTCCGAGCAGGTTTTTGTTTCTTTCTCGATCGTGTCTTTCACCGCTTCATGTGGCAGGAAATTTGCCAGGTTTGATAACAGGTCCTCTTTCGAGAATGGTTTCAGCAATGCTCCGTTGAACCCTTTGAAGACCAGTTCCTCCTCCCCTTTTCTTATTATGGAAGCTGTAAGGGCTATAATCGGGATCTCCTCCATTTTCAGGTCTTTTCTTATGGCCTCCGCCGTTTCGAAACCGTCCATCACCGGCATTTTGATATCCAGAAGTATCAGGTCTGCACCGTCCTTTGAAAGGACATCAAGGGCTTCTTTTCCGTTTTCGACCTCTGTTATCTGAAGGTCATGGGATTCAAGGAATCCTCTGACGATTCCCCTGTTGCTCTCAACATCATCGGCCACAAGGATTCTGGATCCCTTGAACATTATCTTGCCCTGGAAATCTTCTCTCTCTATCTTTTCCCTTGCATCCGGTGATCTCTTTACGTCTTCTATGATTATGTGGAATCGGGATCCCTTTCCCACCTCACTTTTCAGTTCGATACTTCCGTTCATCATACTTATCAGTCTTCTGCTAATGGCCAGACCCAGTCCAGTTCCTCCGTACTTTCCCGAATCCTGCCCCTTCATCTGATCGAACATTCCGAAAATCCTCTCCTTTTCCTCCTCTGGAATGCCTATACCCGTATCCGAGACCATCAGATGAAGATCATAATTTCCATCTTCGTTGGGATTCACCCAGGATTTTATTGATATTCCTCCTTTTTCGGTGAATTTTAGGGCATTCCCTACCAGGTTCATCATTACCTGCCTGATCCTGACCTCGTCCAGATGTAGATCTTCGGGGATCTCACCTAGTATCTCATTTTTGAGGAACAGACCCTTTGAATCGGCCTTGTTTTGAAAGATCTTTTTCATCTCTTCGGTTAGGCTTGAAATACTGATAGGCTGATAACAAAGTTCCAGTTTCCCGGATTCGATCTTTGAGAGGTCCAGTATGTCATTTATGAGCCTCAGAAGTGTCTTGCCGCCGGACCTGATTGCGTCCAGGTATTCTTTAAGGGAGGGATCCTCGATCTTTCCGGAAAGAATCTCGGAGAAACCGAGAATTGCATTCATCGGAGTTCGGATTTCATGGGACATGTTCGCCAAAAATTCCGATTTCATCCTTGTTGCTTCCTCGGCCTCTCTCCTGGCTTTGAGCATCTCCTTTTCCGCATTTTTCTGTTTTGATATGTCCCGATATATCCCGTATACCGCTTCGAGTCTCCCTTCTATCGATATCGGAGTTCCGAGAATGGATACATCTATGAGTTGGCCGTCTTTTGTCAATCTTTTAGTCTCATTGAACAATGTCTTTCCATTTGAGACCTGATTGGTAAGTGCCATGCCCTCTTCTTTCAGTTCCTCCGGAACTATCAGATCGTTTATCTTGCATCCCGATGCCTCTTCAGGTTTGAATCCGAAAAGCTCGGTAAAACCCCTGTTGATCCTCAATACACGGTCATCCCTGTCCAGTACGACTATGGCCTCAGGTGATCCCTCGAAAAGCTCCTCCATGTAGGCTTTCTGGACAGCCGTTCCATATTCTGCAAGTTTTATCTTGGTGATATCTGAAATTATTATACCAATATCCTCACCCGATCTGAAAGCTTTCATGGAAAACTGGTTCATTCCCGGATTCCAATTTGATACAAGCTCCTCGGTGAAATAGGGTTTGCCAGTTCTGAAAACTTCCATCAAAGCATCGTGTCTCTCGGATCTTTCCTCCAGAGGAACCAATTCCGTCAATTTCCTTCCGATTGCTTCCTCGAGAGGGACCTTGAATCTCTCGGATCCGGATTCATTTGCCATTATCAGCCTCATGTCTTTATCCAAAAGCATGAATCCATCAGTGGCGGAGTCCATGAATGTGGACAATCTCTCCTCGCTCTTTCTGAGCTCTTCTTCGGAATTTTTACTTTCAGTTATATCCTGCTGTGTTCCGGATAATCTTAATGCCCTGCCATTTTCATCCCTTTCGCTGATCCTTCCCTTTATGTGCAACCATCGCCAGGTTCCGTTTTTGGCCTTCACGCGGAACTCGTTTTCAATTTTTTCGGAAATAGTCTCCGGATTTAACCTCATATTAGAAAGTGCGGTACCTCTGTCTTGCGGATGAATCAGGTCCTTCCAGGAATCGAATCCCTTTCCAACCTCGTCTCGGTTGTATCCAAGAAAACTCAACCAACTGTCATCCATGTGGAGATTTTGTTTCTGAATATCAAGCTCCCAGAGACCGAGATTTCCGGCTTCAAGAGCCATATCAAGTCTTTCCCTTGATTTCCTTTCCATTTCTTCTATCTGCATTCTCTGTAGGAATTCTCCTATGAGCAAACCTGTTCTTTCTATCGTTTCCACCTGATCTTTCCTTAGGGAACGGGTATCATTCATGAAAATCAATATGAAACCCTTGTCTCCGCTTCCCAGTTTCATGGGAATCGAAAAAAGATTTTTTTCTTTGATGGGCATTTTAGAGACAGTTCCATCTCCGAGTTCATAGGTCCCGCTGAATGTTTCACCGGCAGAGATGAATTCTTTTATTGTTCGTTTCATCTCTTTTTTTATGACATTGGTCCATATGTTTTTCTCGGAATCGTTTCCAATAATACCTTGGGAGTTGTCATCCATGGTTTCGAACATCAAAATACCCTGTGACCGGGTGTAATCCTGTATAATGCCCAAAACTTCAGAGATTCCTTCCTTCTTGGATTCGGAAGACATTAACATACGTGCAATATCTTTCTGAAACAGGAGATTCTCCTCGTTCCATTTCCTTTTCCTAATATCCCTCATAACACACTGTATCGATTCGAATCTATCATCTTTGAAAGTCGGACGACCGAACACTTCCACCGGGAAGGAATTGCCTGACTTTGATTTATACATGAATTCGGCAGAATCCGAGGTCCGATTGTGTATCAGGTTCTCGATCAATGGTATGATTTTCTCGTAATCATCCGGATTGTCAAGGTATTCCAGCACATTGCTGCCAACAACCTCGTTCTGTTCATACCCTCCGAATTCTTTTACGGTCGGAGAACAATATATTATATTACCTTGATAGTTGATGGAAAAAACGATATCTCCCTGGTTCTCTGTGAGCAGCCTGAACTGCATCTCTCTTTCTTCTATCTCTCTTCTCAATTTCAATTTCTCCGTGATATCCTCACCGGAACTGACAGTGGAGGTTATGTTTCCCTGATCATCTTTCATATAGCTATTGTGCCAGGCAATTGTCTTGACTTCACCGGATCTGGATATGATCTCGCTTTCAACGTAATGCGAGCCGGATAATTCGCCTGAAATGATCCTGTTGAAATGTGTCATTACATCATTCCGGTTCTCTTCGGGGATCACCATATCGAACCAATTCCTTCCGAGGAGCTCCTTTTCCCTGTAACCGAGTACCTCGCATCCCTTGGGATTTATCAATTTCACCCTCTGATCGCTTCCGATTACAACGAAGATTACTGATGCAACATCCACATATGTTTTGAGTCTGGATCCCTCTTTTTTTACTATTGCCCTTGTTCTCTTAAGCTCTTCCCTTGACTCCTCGAGTTCGGCAAGTATCTCTGCCGCATGAGCATTGGCATTTGCCAGGGCCCCGTTGAGTTTTTCAATCTCCTCGTTCTTGATCTCGATCTCGGCCATGAGTTCGCAAGCATGAGCGTTGGCTTTGGCTAGTTCATTGTTCAGGCTTTCCAGGGCCTCCTTCTTCAATTCAAGTTCAGCAACGAGTTCTGCCGACCTTGCGGTGACCTCCGACAATCTTACATTCTTCTCATCCAGCTCGGCATACAGTTCGGCAGAGTCGGCACTAACATTTGCAAGCCTCTGGGACAGGTAACGGAATTTATCCCTCTGATCCTCGAGTTTTCTGATAATTCCCTGGATATCTTTTATCCTTGTCCGGTCAAGAACGGCCTTGTTCTCTTTCGAGATTTCCTTTAACATCATTTTTATTTCGGATATTTTATCCTCGGTTTCGGATTCGAGATAACTATCCCCGTTTTTACCTTCTTTCTCTACCATTTGTATTCTCCATATTTCAGAAAGTGGCAACACTGGTTTCCTTTCCGACCATGCTTACAACAGTTGACAGTCCGGCAAGCTCGGCCTCCTCGTAGAATTCCTTTGACTGCAGGTCCTTTGGAATGGAACAGTAATACTGGGTGCAGGGGGCGCATATGAGCATCTTCCCTCCAAGTGAGAAGAACTGTTCTATGTATTCATCCAGAGGATCGAAACCTTCCACCTTGACTCCTTTGCTCGATTCCTTCAGGGACCATATTGTCCCGTCCATTGTCAGGAACATTGTAACATTCTTTCCCAGGGCCAGTGCCGTGCAAGCCCATCCATAGGCAAGAGTGGCCGCTGCTCCCCTGTCCTGTTTCCCGGTTCTGAGGACCACAAGCACCTCGGCGTCATTATCCATTAAATACCTCCTTTTTGATTCAAATGAAAAGTGTTATCTTGCTGTTTAGAGAGAGCGATAGGAATGATGTTACCCCGCACCAGTTTGTCTTGTCTCCCTCTATGATGTCATCACATGTCAGCCCGAATAGATCCATCGAAGTGTCACAGCAGTGGAATACAGCTCCCAATTCCCTGGATTGTTCAATTAGAACCGGAAGATCATCGATACCCTTCTCCTTGAGCAAGCTCTTCATGGCTTTTTTTCCCATACCTCCGAAATTCATTCGTGAAAGCGGAAGTTCATCTGCCGAAGAAGGCATCATTTTATTCATGAGTCTTGATGACCTATTTCCTTCGCTTTTTGAATCCTTTGATCCATTTTTCAAAGCATTAGCTCCCCAGAATGTGAAGAAAAGGTGAACCTCCATCCCGAGTGCCAGAGCTCCGTTGGCAATTGTGAAAGCGGCAAAGAGCCTATCCCATTCACCGCTGAAACAGACTATTGAAACCTTCTTTTCCGTTAACTGTGAGTCGAGCTGATTCTGGAGGGATTCAATTCTTCTTTCAAGTTCCGTTAATCGGCCTTCGACGGAATCTTTTACTGTAGTGGGTTTCGGATCAGCCATGTCTAATCCTCAGGCAATGAGTATCCTTGCGGTCACGACCTGTCCGTTTTTGGAAAGCTTCTGGAGAGGATTGCCGGTTGTGTCGCACCAGGCCTTTACATCACTTTCAAAGGCAAGATCGTCGGCCTGGATCTCAATCACACTTCCCTTGTCTATCTTTCTTCTTGCCTTTGCAAGTTCGATGATCGGACGGGGGTATTTCATACCCTTTGCATCGATCTGGACGGTTTGATCTTTCATCTTCTTCACCTTGCAATTAACATGTTAAGTAAATAATCCAGCTTGATATCGAATTTCAGTTCAAACATCCAGAAGGTGTTTATTTAATGGTTATTTCACAGGTTCGCATATTGATATCAATAATTTTCTTGGCCAAGTTCTTTGAATCATTTAAATCAAGAAACCTGAAAGTTCTAAATATACATTAGAAAACAATATATCGGGAGAGATTGATACCCTTTCTGAAATTTATACCAATTTTTTACATGAATGGGGGTCTTTCCATGTTCGGATTGGAGAAGAGAACAGGCCGTATGCTCAAGATAAAATCCATAGTCATATCAGTTTTGATGGTCCTGACATCCATCATTTTGGTTCAGGGATCCGAAAAAGCATATTCCGTATCCTCGGGCGATCTCGTTCTGCATTATAATTTTAATGAAGGTTCGGGTCAAAACGTTTCAGATTCAAGCGGTAACGGATGGGATGCAACATTAGGCTTGGATTACGAAGAAGGAGAAAGGGATCCAGAATGGGTCTCCGGTGTAAACGGAACCTGTCTGGAATTTGACGGTGTGGAAGACCTGGTCATGTGTAATCCGTTTGATATGCCAGAGGATGAATTTACCGTTGCATTCTGGCTTAAAACAGGTGAAAATGATAGGAGAATATATCCTTTCTCATATGCTGTTGAGGGGGAGGATAATGAGCTTTTGATCTACATGGATGATGACATCACGGTAGAGGTTGACTGGCCCAATGAGTTTCATGTAGATAGGGACCTGAGAGATAATGAATGGCACCATCTTGCGATCACTTGGAGAAGTGATAATGGTACCATAGATATGTACGTTGATGGCATATTGGAAAGGTCAGCCACAACGGCTGAGGGTGAGACCTTAGAACAGAACGGATCTCTTATGCTGGGTTATGAGCAGGATTCAGTTGGGGGTGGATTTGAAAATGAACAGGGTTTCGCCGGGTCCATGGATGAACTTATCATCACAGGTTCTTACATGAACTCTACCGAAATCATGGATCTGTTCGGTGAATACAATCCCCCTCCCTCGGGTCTTGAAATTTTTCCTGGTAGCCAGTTCCTTGATCTTTCTTGGAATTCTGCAGAGGATCTCGGCCTTGACTTCTATAATATCTATCGTGTGGGCCCCGAAGATATCGGAAGCGGTTTGAGAGGATTCTATTATAACAACAGCAATCTGACCGATCTGCGGTTTTCAAGAATAGATGATCAGGTTAATTTCGACTGGGGATTCGATTCTCCGGGTGGTGATATTGATGATGAAACATTCTCGGTCTCATGGAGAGGATATCTGAAACTGGAAAATGATGGGCAATATGATTTCTACACTACCACCGATGATGGATTGAGGCTCTGGGTCGACGGGGATCTAATTATTGACGACTGGAATAATCATGCATCAACGGAAAGAACGGCATACAAATATCTGGAGAGGGGATTTCATTCCATAAGATTGGATTATTATGACAATTCACTTACAGCCACGGTAAAAATGGAGATGGATGGCCCTCGTTCTCCAAGGATGATCATACCTTCGGATCTGCTGTTTTCCTTCAACCTGACGGAAATGGAATCGATCGGAACCTCCGCTTCCAACAATTTCAGGGATTCGGATCTGGAATCAGGGTCCCCGTATTTTTATCAGATCAGCTATATCGACGGGGACGGTATCGAGAGCGGTCGCTCCGGAATCGAGGGTGGAATACCCTCTGTGCCTTCAACGTTCATTGTGAATCCTTATGAAGCTGACGGAACCGTCGGTCAGAAACTGAAATTCAGATTAACCATTGGCAATGATGCAAGATACAATGATTGGTTCGAATTGGAGGTTCTGGAACCATTCGCCGGATGGGTGACCCTTGAAGGAGATGAATATTTCATTGAATCAGGAAGGAGAGAGTATCTGGATATGTTTGTGGACATCCCCTTGAATGCAACAGATGGGACTGTTCAGATCCGGATGGAGATGAAATCTTCTCTAAACGATGTTGTTCAGGTTGCATCCGTGTGGATTGACATATCAACGGATCCCGTTTTAATGAATCTCAGACCCTATGACGGTTTCCGATCTGGATCAACCGAAATCATGATATCATGGGATACGGCTATTTTATCTTCAACGAAAGCCTATCTCAAGAAAAAGGATGAGAGTACATATACGGAATACAACGGGACAAACGGCATTTATCATGTTGTGAATATTTCAGGTCTTTCCAGGGAAACCTATTACGAATATTACGTAGTATCTGTCTCGGAATTCGGTTCTACTCAAAGTGATGTAAGGGATTTCTACGTGGACAAAGGAGTGCAGTTCAAGGTATCCTTAATGGATGAATCAATAAAGAGAGATTACGGACAGATGGTCACTGTTCATGTGCAAAACACCGATGATAAACTGCATCATGTTATTGTTACGGTTGACAACCCGCATGATGATCTTGTTGCAGGTTTTGTTGGTTCGGGATCTACAGATCGCTCACTTCCCGTCATGCCAGGTACAACGTCAGTTGTAAAACTTGCCCTCCATGCCCAGGATGCAAAGGATATCGAGCACAGATTATTCCTTAACCTTACAACAGTTTCGTCAGATGGAGATGAGCCTCTTAAATCCTATGCTGTTATGAAAGTCAGATTGGATCATGTTTTCGTTAACCTGACCCTGACTGAAGTATCGACCGATCCTTATACACTTACGAAGAAGATACGTATAGAAAATACAGATGACACTGTAACGGATCTAAGGGTTTACTCACAGGACAGGTATTCTTCCTATCTGAATATGGAACCATCTATCCAGCATGGAAACCTCAGGTCGGGTCACTCCATTGAAATTGATATATCCCCCCAGCTGACGTTCAGTTTCATCCCCTTCACATCGACAATATTCGTATCGGCCTATGACAAGACCTATCATATCGATCTTGATTTTTCCCCTCCTTCTGGCTGGGATGTTTTCTGCGCATCGCTTTTCCCCAACTGGGGAGGTTTTCCTTTCGTGGAGATCCCTGAAAATGATATGGACATGGATGGATTGCTCGATGGTGAGGATGACGATATAGACGGTGACGGCATTCCGAATTCAGAGGAACCTTCATTCACCATGGATACCGATAATGACGGATTTCCCAACATGATCGACCCGGATGATGACGGAGACGGAAATCCGGACATCAGTGATCCATGGAGAATTGATTTCGACAATGACTGGATCCCGAATTATATCGATCCAGACAGGGATGGAGATGGAATAGATAATATCAATGATACCTACCCGGACGATCTGGACAATGACGGGATCAACAACGGCAGGGACCTGGATGATGATAATGACCGCATTAAAGACAGTGATGATTATCACCCCCAGGATCATGATAACGACGGTGAAAATGATGACAAGGATTCCGATGATGATAACGACCTCATCTCTGATGTTTCCGATACTTACCCTTACGATCAAGATAATGACGGGAATCCCGATGTTGATGACGGTGATTGGAAAGGGGGCGGAGAGGCAAGCCCGAAATCCAATAAATGGAATCCGAATCCGGCTCCTGGGGGTTCTCCTGGGAATTTCGGAGGAGGAGGGGGTTCTGATTCATCCGGGGGAAGCGATTGGTACTGCACCAACAAACCTGAACTAGACCTGGCCGAGCTATTACTATTCCTTTTTGATCTCGGTATGATTCTATTCGGATTGGTTACTGGAATACTGGCTGCCAGTGCAACCGCTGCTTGCATGTGGGGATTGATTGGGATTATCGGAGGATTCATCAAAGACCAGGCAATGGATGCTGCCTGGGGTTCCTTCGAAGATATGACGGGATTCAACTGGGCTGCCACAAGAAAGAGTTTTGTTCAGAGCGGTCTTGATTTCTTCGGATTATCCAGAGGAACAAAGAATTCGGGACCGACAAGAGGGATCGATGATGTGCTTAAATATTATAACCTGGCTGAAACGGATACATCGGATTATCCGGTTACTCTTGTTAATACTAATGGTATCCATTATTTCTGGCAGGAAGAGGTGGACTCCGTTGTGCAAATACATTATGCCACCAGTCAGGAGATAACCAGGCAACCCGTGGAGGAGATCTTGCTGACCAACACCTCTACCGACTCGGTTGATCCTTCCGTTATCTCCGACCCATACGGAAGGATCTATCTGGTTTATGCGGAAAACGGGCCATCTTCCAGCAGGCTCATGGTAAAATGGACGGATACCGATGGAAACTGGGATGAGAGTGTCGAGGTAGCCAGTTCCACGGGTAATATTCACCAACCCCAGATGATGAAGGACTCCAGGGGAAGATCCCACCTGGTTTGGATGGACAGCAGATATGGTAATTACGAGATAATGCATTCCTATTCCGATAGTCTCTATCATGACCACCCCCATATTGAAACACCAAAGAGATTGACCGATACCCTGTCGGTTTCTGCCCAGCCTGAGATTGGCATCGGAGGTAACAACGATGTTCACGTTGTATGGTCCGACGGATCGGGGGCATCCAGGGAGATCTATCATATAATGAGCGATGACAGGGGAGAAAGCTGGGGTTCCAACTACCAGGTCTCCAATTCCGGAAATGGTACGGGAGAACCGGCACTGGCATTGACTGAACAGAATGTCGTCCATGTTGTATGGAAGGATTCGAGACATGGAGAGAGCGAGCTTTATTACAGAAAGGGGCCTGATTCAGCATCAAGCTGGGGGGAAGAGGAAAGATTGACGGATGACACCTCCTATTCCGAGTTTCCCGTTCTGAATATCTACAAGGAAAATCTGATCCTGACCTGGCACGATGACAGAACAAATATCGATCTTCTCTATTTCAAGACATATAATTCAACAGAAGGTGAGTGGTCGCTTACCAAGCGTGTGCCTGCTGGTATTCCAACTCTCGATTCCCTGTTTTTCGAGTTGGAACTTACTCCGAAGGACTCATCAGGCGAGGTCAAACCCCATGACTTCTACCTCATGCTGGATGACATAGTAATCGGTTCCGTCATAAATCAGGTTCCCGACGGAAAGTATCTTTTCGAGATACCCATGGATGTCCTATCAGCAGCATCGGCTGCAAGGTCCACAGGCAAACTGAAGCTGGTGACCAAACACATGAATCCGGGTCATTACACGGTTGCTGCCAACTGGAAGCTGATGTGGCATTTCACATATGATAATACCTATGTCTGTGCTCCGGATCAGTACACTGCCGATATGTATTTGAGGGAAAATCTTTCCGATCGGTGGTTGACCGAGGATCCTGCCATTTACGCCAATGATATCAGTCTGTCCGATTCCATGCCGGATTTGAATGACACCATACAGATCACCGCAACCGTGAGAAATCAGGGAGGTGATGCTGCACAAGATGTTGAAGTGAGATTCTACGAACAGGAACCGGGAAACTCTTCCAGACAGATCGGAGATACTTTGATAATTGAATCATTGGCACCTCATGGAAATGAGTCGGTAACCGTCCAATGGACCGCATCAAGCAACGCGTCCAGGATTTACGTCGTGGTTGATGAGGATGAAAAAATCAACGAACTTGTCGAGACAAATAACGTGGAGTATATCAGGGTAACGGTTTTGAGGGAAGAACCTCCAAAGTGTATGATAAGTATAAACGGCGGGAACCTCTATACCCATCGTGATTATGTAATAATCTCAATAGAAACGGATTCTGCAAATGAAGTATCCCACTATTCTCTCTCAAATGATAATATCACATGGTCCGATTGGATGTGGATAAACACACACGTTTCCTGGTATCTGGAAGAGGATACAAGGTCCGATACAATTGAAGAGGATCAGAGAACCATATATTGCAAGGTTATGGATATGGCAGGTCTCCAGTCAGAGGTAATATCGGCAAAGATTGGATATTATCCTGACAATCCTGTAGTATTGAATTCTTCCCTTAATGAGGGAATCGTCGATGTCAACGAATCGATTTCGATAGAGTTCAACAATCCCATGGACGATATCTCAACAAGAACCTCAGTTATCTTAGAACCATCCCTTGACGGATCCTTTTTCTGGGAGAATTATACTTTGTTCTTCAAACCTATGGATGGTTGGGAACCAGATCTGATCTACAACATCACAATACTCGACACAGCGATGGATTTCGCTGGAAGAGAAATAGACCGGGAATACAACTGGTCCTTCATTGCCATTGAGGAGGGTCCCGGAGATGATGATGACGATGATTACACGGATACCGATGGTGACGGCATGCCTGACTGGTGGGAGGACCTACACGGATTTAACAAGACAGATCCTTCCGATGCTTCAGGGGACCTCGACGGTGACGGGAGGACAAATCTGGAGGAATTCAATAATGGGACCGATCCGGAGAATATTGATGAACCTGCAGATGACGACGACGATGACGACGATGAAGAGGAAGATGATGATGGTGGAATCGGTGGTCTGTTAATCTGTGCGATCCCCGTAATGATAGTTATAATCCTGATTGCGGTGATCGTTGTGGTTGTCTTTATAAAACGGGGAGGTAAATCCGAAATAGAGGAATAGAATGTTAAAAGACAATGTTACATTTTAATAAATATCAAGTCGTTTGAACGTTTGGATGATATCACCCGGCACGAGGTCCGCAATATCGGTTATTCTAGCATTTCTTATGTTCAGTCTCTGGACCGCCGACCTGATCCTCCTCTTTCAACTGGACCTTGCGGAGATTCCATTCTGGATTGTACCTCTGGCAATGTTATGGCATGCTTATGTTGATACGGGACTCTTCATAACCGCTCATGACTCCATGCACGGGTCAATACTTCCAAGGCACAGGAAACTCAACAACCTTGTGGGAGTTATCGCAGTATTTCTCTATGCAATGTTTTCCTACAATAAGCTAAGAACAAAGCATTGGGAGCATCACAGGAATCCCGCAACGGAAAAGGATCCTGATTTTCATGACGGTAAACACAAAGGATTCTTTCCATGGTATTTCAGATTCATGAAGAAATACCTGACCATTCCTCAACTGGCCGGCATGGGTATTATTTTCGGTTTCTTCACTTTCATTGTCGGTGTTGCGGTTGAGAATGTAATCCTGTTCTGGATGGTTCCCGCTTTCCTCTCCACATATCAACTATTCTATTTCGGAACCTATTTACCGCACAGGGAACCGGAGGAAGGCTATACCAACAGGCACAGGGCCAGGTCCAATCCTTACCCCTATTTCGTATCACTTGCCACCTGCTACCATTTCGGATATCATCTGGAACATCATGTTTTTCCCCAGGCCCAGTGGTGGTTGTTACCCCGTGTGAGGTCCAAATGGAAGAAATTGAAGAAAACCGTTGATGAATTTGATAATACAAAGGGAGCAAGAAAGGAATTTATGGAAAAAATTTAAAAAAAAAGGGGGCCAAGAAGCCCCCTGCATTTAGTTATCCGATATTATTTTACCGATCTAAAACAAGAAGAGCTCCAAGAGAAGGTTCATCCTCTCCGGGAGATACGAGACCGGTAGCGAATACGGTGTACATTCTGCCTCTTTTAAGCATCACGTCATCCACAGACAGGACAACGGTGTCTGTTCCTGCCAGTCTCACCTCGAGGTCATAGGATCCTTTCCTTACCCTGAGGTAGTCCTCCACATCCGTGAACTGGACGTTGGAGAACAGGACCGGACCATCCTTGACGGCAACGTCCACAGCCGGTGCGTCAGGAGATGTATGGACGAATCTTACAGAGGACCTGAACCATGACCTGGAATACCTGAAATCTTCCAGAACTATGGGCTGGATGTTCTCTAGCTTGTCAGCGGCCACGATTGTGTAGTCCCTGAGTGGCCTGGCCTTGAGATCAGCATCGATCACCACAGGTGATGTCTGACCTGCGGGAACGACCTGTATATTGTATGTGTCTCTTCCTCTCGAGAACGGAACCCTTATGTAATCTGTAACCTCACTGAATTTGAGGCTGCTGACCACCTTGTTTCCATCGACCCATATATCAACCGCCGGAGCATCCGGGGAGAGGTGGACGGCCCTGATCCTTGCATCGGTCCATCTCCATCTCCAATTTCCCCAGGATTCTTCCTCTTTCTCATCGTCATCCCTTCGCCATCTTCTCGCATCAACATCTGCTGCAACCAAAACCGACCCGAGGATCATAAGCACGAGGATCCCGAGGACGGCAAACATGTGTGTTCTTTTCACCTTCAAACCTCCTATAAACATAGGTTGAAGCTAATAAAGCTAACTTTATAGATATCAGGTGTCCCTACCATATGATGGATCGTTTGCAGATATGAATGTCCAGCATGAGATTATCCCTCAATAGAAAGTTAGATAAAGGTATCCGACCAATTTATTCATATCCAAGATAACCATAATTGAAATAAAATAGGGTTTTATTTGGATTATAGTTAAATAAGGGGGCATAAACGGTGAAGTTAGATAAACTGCTTTGGGCCGGTGTCGGATTCGGTATTGCCGTATCATCCGTGACCGCTATAATCCTCTTTCTGCCCATTGATGGTCAGGACGAGGAGGAAAATGAGGAAACCACCGGAAATACCGGTGGGGTTTACTTTCTGAAAATAGAAGGGATAGAGGGAGAATGTTCGGATCCCGGGCATGACAGCTGGAGTGAGATATCCTCATTCAGCCAGAGTATAATAATGAGATCCGGCGGAGGATCCTCTTCCGGGAGGACAAGATCCGAAGGTTCCTCCTCAATTCAGACATTCACCATATCAAAGAGAGTTGACAAGGCAACACCGAGGATCCTCGAGGCCTGTGTGAATGGAGAACTCCTTTCGGAGGTGGAGATCGATTTCTGTTCGATCGGAGTATCCGGATATCTGAAAAGTTACATGACCTATACATTGAAAGATGTTTTAGTCGAAGGTTATTCCACACAGGGTCAATCCGAGGATGTGGTTATCCCGACCGAGGAGACCAACATAAATTCATCCGAACCGCAGTTGAACAACGATTTCATTGTCATAAATCAGCACAGCGAAATGGTAAAATATCAGCCGTCACAGATAACCGGTATCAGAAAGATGGAAACCAGGCCTCTGGAGATAGTCACCATCAGCTATGAAGAGATCGAGGTATCCTATACCGAATCCGATGATGAGGGGGAAAGCAAGGGAAAAGTGCAATACACCTGGAAGATTGAAGGAGCGGAATCTTAGTCCTCCCATATACTACCAAAATCCCTATATGGAGATTAATCACTGGCATCATCGATATTCATGAACAAATTCGATGAAAAAATTCAGGAAAGTGTCGGCGGAAAGCTGATGACAAAAACCATCCACACCATCCAGGTCAATATCACCTTGAAATGCAACCAGGAGTGCACTCACTGCCATCACAAGGCTGGTCCGGATAGGGAGGAGATGATGAATTGGGAGACAATGGAAAGGATAGTGGAGATCTCAAAGGATCCTTCAATTGAAATAATCGATATTACCGGGGGAGCACCTGAGGAACATCCAGATTTAAAGAGATTCGTGAAAGCCCTCAAGGATATCGGAAAGCACGTCATGGTCAGAACAAATCTGACTGCTCTTATGAAGGAGGAAAACAGGCATCTTGCGGAGTTCTTTTGTGACAATTCCATCGAGCTGATAGCCTCACTTCCCTGCTATGAGGTTGCGGAGGTGGATTGTGTCAGGGGCGATGGAGTTTTTGACACCTCCATTGAAGGATTGAAACTGTTGAATTCATTGGGATACGGGAGGGATGATGATCTTAAACTGAATCTTGTGTTCAATCCAATGGCTGATTTTCTTCCTCCGCCCCAGGGAGCTCTGCTTGCAGAATACAAGGAAATACTGAAAAAGGAACACGATATCGATTTCACCTCTCTTTTCACCATCACCAATATGCCCATCGGAAGATTCTGGGAGGACCTCAAGAAGAAGGGGAAGGATGACCAATACATGAAACTGCTCATGGACAATTTCAATCCCACCACCGTAGACGCGCTGATGTGCAGATTTCAGATAAGTATCGGATGGGACGGAACCATCTATGACTGCGATTTCAATCAGGCACTGGGACTGGGTGTTGTTGAGGGCATTCCCAAAAATATCTCTGAAATAGAAAAGTCGGGGCCGGAAACCAGACAGATAAACACCGGCAACCACTGTTTCGGATGCACGGCCGGGGCAGGATCCTCCTGTGGCGGAGCTCTGCTGGAGGATTGATATGGTCGAGGACCGACCTTCATGCATAGTCCTGATGATAAGATCTCCCGAACCTGGAAAGGTTAAGACCAGACTTGCTGCGGATGTGGGAGATGAAATTGCACTCAAACTCTACCTGGCATTCATCGAAGACAGCCTTGAAATGCTTGAAAGATTAAACATTGATGTCATACTCTCAGTGTATTCCAATGACAATAATAGGCAAATCATGGATCATATCCATAAAGACCATAAAATAATCGATCAGAAAGGAAAGAACCTGGGCGAAAGACAGTGTAATAGCCTGAATGTTGCTTTCAGGCTTGGGTATGGAAAGGCAGTTGTGATGGCTGCGGACTGCCCGGACCTGGAACCGGATTTCATCGAGGGGGCATTCGCATCTCTTAACCATTGCGATGCTGTCATCGGTCCCTGTGAAGATGGGGGTTACTATCTTCTGGGAATAAACAGGGAAAAACTGGATCAAGGTATATTTTCGGATGTTGAATGGGGTAGTGACCAGGTGATGGAAAAAATCAGGTCCAATGCTAACCACCTGGGTCTGATCATGTTCGAACTTCCCCTGTGGTATGATGTTGATACATATGATGATCTGGTGGTCATGGGCAATCGAATAAGAGGATCCGAGAGGGCTCGAAATACCATGGAGATCTTTCCGCAGGCAAGGAAATCGGAGGATCTTCCCCTTGAATGAGATGAAGATATCCGTTATTGTCCCTGTACTCAATGAGAAGGACATCATAAACGACCTGATCAGCCACTTACGCTCCCTTCCGGGAGGCAAGGAAGTTGAGATCATAGTGGTGGAAGGATCGAAGGAAAGGGATACGATTGAGGCTATAGAGGATGCAACAGTTCTGAAATTGACCTCTCCCCGAGGAAGAGGAATTCAGATGAACACGGGAGCTGATTCTGCTTCAGGTGATATTTTTCTATTCCACCATTCGGACAGCAGGCTTCCGGAGGAAGCATTCCGATTGGTCAAGGATTCGTTGAAGGATGAGAGGATCATGGGGGGAGCATTCACTCTAAGATTTGACAAGGCGCCCATTCACATGAGAATGGCGTATCCGATTCATGACCTGAGGGGAAGGATAACAAGAATCCCTTTCGGGGATCAGTCAATATTTCTCAGAAGGGAAGCCTTCGAGAGACTGGGGGGTTATAAAAATTACAGGATTTTGGAAGATATTGATCTTATGCAAAGGATGAGGAGAAAAGGAATCAAGATCAGGATTCTGAAAGAAAAGGTTGTATCCTCCAGCAGAAGATACCTGGAAAGAGGACCGATCAGGAATCTTATCAACAATCTATTCATAATCACCCTCTTCAAATTGGGAGTGGATCCCAACCGTCTGGAGAAATTATATCCCAAATAGTATCTTTTTCAGGATCTGGAATATTGACCCATCAGCTGGGTGGAATCTATTGAATGCTTTTTTACCTGCTGGTAGAACTCTTTCTTCTCCGAGGCGTTGATATCTTCGGTATCCAGCGCATAAAGTTTGAAGAAATACCTGTGGGTACCGCTTGGAGGGGAGGGTCCTCCGTAGTCCGTCTTTCCGAAGTCATTTTTGGCCATCTTTGCATTACCAGGGACATGACCGTGATCTATCTGACCGGGTTTCGGGGGAAGATTGGACACCAACCAGTGGGTGAAAGTACCTTTGGGCGCATCGGGATCGTCCATTATAAGGGCCAGGCTCCTTGCGTTTGGCGGGACATTGTCCCAGGCAAGATGAGGATTGGTATCCCTTCCGTCAGCCGTGAACTCAGGGGGTATTTTTTCTTCGTTTTCGAAATCTTCACTCCATATTCTCATACCTTCACCTTATGAACCTTGATCTGCGGTTATAAAAAATTTTTCAACCATGGATAAAAGATAGGATTCAATTAAGATTTTCATTTTCCGTCAGCAAGATCAAGGCCAGAGCATAGGTCCTTATTTTCTTTAAGAAGCCATCTATGGAGATTCTTTCATTCGGCTCGTGCGCCAATTCCTCCTCTCCCCCGGGTTCATCGACCGGCCCGAAGGCTGCCGCTTTCTCGAATGCCTTGGCATAGGTGGTACCCGAAATTGAATCCAGATCCTTTTTTCTGCCTGTGGAACTCCGGTATGCCCTTCTCATCGGATCAAGAAAATCCTCGTTATCATCCGGATCGATAAAGAGAGGTTCCTGGCTCCTACCCGTGATCGAGGAGGTGATATGGAGGCCACCCCTTTTTTTGTTGCCGCTGGAATTGGAATCATTGCGGGCGGCATGCCTGAACCTTTCTTCCACATCCTCGCAGGTGAGGCCCCTCGGAAATCTCACATTGATCATGGCATTTCCCTTTATTGGATTGATCTCGGCAATGCCCAGGTTTACGGTTGTATCTCCCATGTAATCATCGTGAAGGGACACCTCGAATCCGGAACCATCAAGCCTTGAGCATCTTTCCCTCAGGGCACTGATAAAAGATCTCATTCCTTTCGGACCCGGATCAAGGATATCAACGAATGTCAGTGCATCCAGCAATGCATTGTGACCCTTTTCCGGAAATGCCCCGTGTGCGGTTTTTCCCCTGAAAGTGATTTTGAAGAAGACGTTGTTCGGTTTTCTGCCATCATTACCTCCTCCCGCGACGGTCCTCTCCGTTTTCATGTTGAATTCCTTCAGGAAATCATTCATGGCTATCTCGGTCTTGGCGAGTCGATCCGCAACTGCTTCCTCGAGATCTAAATCGCATCTGATCAGAACTTCGGCTCTTTCGGGAACCATGTTGTGTCTTTTTCCTCCCTTCAGACGGAACAGTTCCAGATCGCCTTCCTCATCGGCCATTTCGTCCCAGATGGCTTTCCATCGGATCATGACCATGCCCTTCTCTCCGTTGATAATTGGGAATATGCCGTCAGGTACCATTACCATGTCCGGGATCTGATCCCGTTTGAGCAGAAGATCGATATCCTCCCACTCGTCGGTTTCCTCCCGGGTTCCCAGGATGATACGGATATTTTTTTCTGGTTTGTAATCCAGTCTCTTCAAGACATCCAAAACAGCGAATGTCATTGCTATCGGACCTTTGTCATCCTGTGCTCCCCTCCCCCAGATTTGATTGTCCGCTACGGTTCCCCCGAAAGGAGGATGGGCCCAGCCTTTTCCTCCCGGAACCACATCGAGGTGACACGCAATTCCAACGGTTTCGGAGCCATTTTCGGAAACATCTTCCAAAACCCAATCCAAAACCAGGGCCATTCCTTCATGTTCATTGTATTTCAGACCCAATCTTTCTGCCTCGTCACGGATGAATCTGAAGGCATCCGAGAATGCCTTTCTCGAATCTGCTTTTTCTCGGTCCGATCGGGGTGAACTCACCGTTTTGAATCTAAGAAGCTGTGTCAAAAATGAGATGTAAGAACCTTTTCTAACATCTATGATATCATCTATTTCCTTTTTCAATCTGTCCAGGTCCTGGTCTCTCATATGTGATCAACCCTCCGACCCGCCTTGAGAGTCTCCGTATCGTAAGCACCTCTTTCTTGCGGACCTGATGATTCTCTCGATAAGGCCGTTGTAGGACAATCCCCTGGCCTTTGCGGCTGTGACCATCGGACTGGCGGGTTTCAATCCCGGCAAGGCCGTTACCTCTATCAGGTAAGGTGTTCCGTCCTCTGCAAGCCTGATGTCCACCCTCCCGAGGTCGGAGGTTCTCATTATTTCAAATGTTTTGGAAGACATCTCAAGAACCGATTTCCTGGTTTTGGATTCAAGTTGGGCCGGACATATGATATCTAGCACTTCCTCCTTGTCAGATGCCTTCTTCACTTCCTTGTCCATTATGTTGTGCTTTTCCTTCTTTTTCCTGTATTCGACAATTTCCAGCAGTCTCCCAGGAAACTCCTCCAGCATGGGAACCGTCAATTCCCTGCCTTCTATGAATTCCTCCACATCGATCCCGAGAGGGAAATCGTCTATCAATTCATCTATCCTTTCAGCTGCCTCCTCCCTGGAATTGACAATGGAATCCTCTCCTATTCCCAGCGAGGATCCTTCATAGTTGGGTTTTATGAAAGCGGGGAATCTCAGGTCATCCGGTATCTCGTCCTCTCTGGATGTTATCAGAATACCTTTGGGAACCTTTATCCCATTTACCTCCAGCAGTTTCAGGGTAAGTCGCTTGTCGAGATTGATGTACATTATGGCCGGACCACCTCCCGTGTAGGGGATATCCAGTATCTCGAATATTGCGGGGAAATAGGCCTCCCGTCCCTTGGAATCCATCCCCTCGGCGAGATTGAAGATCAGGTCCGGTTTGGAATCGAGTATATCATCGATTATCACTTCAGGCGGTCCTGTGACCTCGACCGGCGTCACATCGAATCCCAGTGCGGATATGGAATTCAGCACATGATCCGCATATTCCCGGCTGATGAATTCGGTGGCATCATCTTCCTTACCTCTCAGATTGTAGGTCAGGGTTATCCTAAAGTGCTCCATTTTCTTACTCCATTTTGTTAACCTGACCTGGCAACTATATATCGATGACGCTTCGCATCCTATCCTTTCGATTATTTGGATGCGAAAGGTTTTTGATGTCGCAATCAGAGGTTTTAATCAAGGAAGCGATAAGATGGCAAGGGTAGCTGCTATGATAGAGGACATGTACGAGGATGAGGAATATGATGCTCCAGCAACTGCGTTCAGGGATGAAGGCCATGAGGTGGTAAATATAGGATTGGAAAGCGGTAAGAAGGTAAAAGGCAAGAGGGGGAATTCCGAGACCACGGTTGAAAAAGAGGTCGGTAAGGTTTCCGTGGATGATTTTGACGCTTTGTTCATACCGGGAGGCCATTCACCCGACAAGCTGAGGGCAAATGATGATCCGGTAAATTTCGTCAGGGAATTCATGGAACGGGACAAACCAACCTTCATGATATGCCACGGCGCCCAGCTTTTGATAACAGCCAGGGTACTGGAGGGCAGAAAGGCCACGGGATGGAAGTCCATAGTCCAGGACATAAAGAACGCGGGAGCCGAGTACCTGGACCAGGAAGTGGTGAAGGACGGCAATCTCATAAGCAGCAGGCAGCCCTCTGATCTTCCGGCATTCATAGAGGCTTCGAGGTCCCTGCTCGAGAAGAAAGAATGAACGATTGGGGAGTTTTTCAATGGATTATAAGATGAAAGATGGTGTGAAGGTGTCCAGGATCGCCCTGGGAACATGGGCGATCGGAGGTTTCAACTGGGGCGGAACTGATGAAAGAAGATCGGTAAAAACAATCAAATCCGCCGTGGAAAAGGAAATATGCGTAATAGATACGGCCCCTGCCTATGGATTCGGGAAATCCGAGGAGATCGTGGGCCGCGCGATCAAGGGCATGGACAGGGAGAACATCGTCATCTCCACAAAGGTTGGAATTGACTGGGAGGGTGAAAAGACCTTCAGAAATTCATCCGGGGAGAGGATCGAAAAGGAGATAGACGATTCTCTGAAAAGACTCGGAACGGATCATGTGGATATTTACTATGTCCACTGGCCGGATCCTCTTGTGGATTTCAGGGAAACGGCCAGGACGATGAAGGAATTGTATAATTCCGGAAGGATCAGGGCGATCGGAGTATCCAATTACAACGTTGATCAGATGGAGAGGTTCCGGACCGAAGCCCCGATTCACTTCTGCCAGCCTCCCTACAACATATTCGAGAGGGAGATAGAAAAAAACGGAATAATGGATTACTGCCGGGAAAATGGGATCGGCATGATGACCTACGGCGCCCTGTGCAGAGGATTGCTTTCAGGAAAGATGAAAAAGGACCGGGAATTCAAAGGGGATGACCTGAGAAAGATAGACCCAAAATTCCAGGAACCGAGGTTCGACCAGTATCTGGAAGCGGTTGATAGAATCGAAAAATTGGCCTCGGACAGGTACGGAAAAGGGATACTCGAGTTTGCTTTACGCTGGATCCTGGATAAGGGAGTGGAAACCGCAATATGGGGAGCGAGGAAGCCCTCTCAGCTCAAACCCATTGACGATATCTGGGATTTCAGTATCGATGAGGATGATATGAAAGAGATCGATAAGATCCTCGATGAGACCATAGAGGATCCCGTGGGTCCGGAATTCATGGCTCCTCCCAACAGAGGAAACGCTTGATCATTTGATCATCTTCATGAATTCCTTCTCATCGATCGTCTTGATCCCCCTCTCTTCCGCCTCATCCTTCTTGGTTCCCGGGTCCTCACCTACAACGACGAAATCAACCTTTCCGCTTACGCTTGAAAGTGCCTCTCCTCCTTCCTTCTCCACGAGGTCCTTGACCTCTTCCCTGGTAAAATTTTCCAAGGATCCGGTGAATACCAGTTTTTTGCCCTTGAGCTTCCCTCCCCTCTTCACGGGTTTCATCTTCACTCCCAGATCCTTCAACTCCGAGATCACCTCACGGTTTCTATCCTCACCGAAGAAATCCTCAATGCTCTTGGCAATTATGCCTCCCACCTCTTCAATGTCGTTCAGATCATTGTAATCCGCCTCCATGAGATCATCCATTGAACCGAATCTTTCGGAGAGCACCCTTGCCAGATGTTTTCCGACATGTGGTATCCCCAGTGCGAAAATGAGGTCCGATAACGGTCTTTCCCTGCTGTTTTTGATGGAACCAAAGAGATTCTCTACTGATTTATCGGCGAACCTGTCCAATGATTTCAGATCACTTTCATCGAGTCTGTATAGATCGCTCACCTTCTTTACAAGCCCTTTCTCAACAAGCATCTTCACGGTTTCTTTACCGAGACCGTCGATGTCCATGGCACCTTTGGAGGCGAAATGTTCTATGCTTCCCTTTAACTGCGCAGGACAGGACAGGCCCCCGCTGCATCTGTGGTAAGCCCCGTCCTCGACAACATCGCTCGAACATACGGGGCACTTTTCGGGCATCTTGAATGTTTCTTCATCCCCCGATCTTTTATTTTTCTGAACGGAATCGACTTCGGGGATGACATCTCCGGCTCTCTTGATACTGACATGATCCTTGATCTTTATACCCTTATCTTTTACGAAATCCAGATTGTGAAGAGTGGCTCTTGATACCGTCACTCCCTGAACATCCACGGGTTTCAGTAGAGCAACTGGAGTGAGTTTGCCGGTCCTTCCCACCTGGACAACAATATCCTCTATCACGGTATCTTCCTTTCTGGGTGGGAATTTGATGGCGATTTCCCACCGTGGGGATCTCGATCGGGCTCCCAGCTTCTCATGCAGTTCCAGTTCATCAACCTTCATTACCATGCCGTCAATCTCGTAGGGAAGGTCCTCCCTTCTTTCTTCCATCTTTTTGAAATATTTCACTGCCTCTTTGGAATTCATTATTTTCCTGGTATATTCGTTGACCTTCAATCCAAAGGACCTCAAAAGAGATAGTGATTCCCATTGGGTATCAACTTCCAGCCGGTTGGATGGTGGCATCATTATCTCGTAGAAGAAGATATCAAGAGGTCTTCTGGCAGTCTCTTTCGGATCCAATCTTCTAAGTGAACCTGCGGCTGCGTTTCGGGGATTTGCCATGGGTTCCTTTCCCATCTCAACCCTTTCCCTGTTGAAATCGGAAAATTCCTTCAGCCCCATGAGAACCTCTCCCCTGACGGCCAATCTGGAGGGAGGTGTCTTTTCCTTCTCAAACAATTTCAAGGGCACTGCTCTGATGGTCCTGATATTTTCCGTTACATCCTCGCCTCTTGTCCCGTCACCCCTGGTGGATCCTCTGGAAAACGATCCGTTCTCGTAGATCAATTCAACGCTCAGTCCGTCAAGTTTGGGTTCCATTACAAATTGAATTCTGTCGGCTCCCGAAAGCTCCTTTCTCTTGCTCATCCATTTGCCGATCTCCTCGATCTCTATTGTATCGAGACTGAGCATTCTCCTTGTGTGTTCCACGGTCTCGAGCTCTTCCGAAGGTTCGGCACCTACCCTCTGAGTGGGAGAATCGGGTGTTATCAGATCGGGGAATTTACTTTCGATTTTTTCCAGTCTGTTTCTCAGCTTGTCGTACTCCCTGTCGGAGATCTCCGGTTCATTTTTGACGTAATAGAGGTAATCATGATGCCTGATCTCCTCCCTCAGGTTTTCCGCTTCTTTCTTCGCTTCCTTTTCGGTCATACCCCCGATCCGTTTCATGTAGATGTTTTCCATCCGGGATATAAATTCTTTTTCCAGGATCTCACCATACTCAAGCTCAATAAAATGAAAAAACCTAAATTTATATTAATAAAATATTATTTTTTATTTATTTTTTCCCTAGGAAATACTAAATACCCTTAAATCAACGATATCAGCAAAAGGAGCTGAAAACATGAAGAGAAGGACAATAAAAACATCTGAAACGTTAACGGTTTTAACTTTATTCGCGTTGTCCATGTTGATCATTCCCGGAGCTTTTGCGGCACCCCCGCAGATAACAACGACCGATGTTACCGCTGTCGATGAAGATTCGATGTACTCTGTCGATTACAACGCTTCGGATGCCGATTTGGACACCCTGACCTGGGACCTCGATACAAATGCAACATTTCTCGGTATCGATACCGATAACGGATGGCTCAACGGAACACCCGCAAACGATGATGTGGGGACTTTCTGGGTAAACGTTAGCGTATCGGACGGATCGGAAGAGGATTGGAGCAATTTCACTTTGACAGTGAACAATGTTAACGATGATCCAGTGATAACCACCACCGATCCGGCAGGTACCGGGATCGAGGACAATCAGTATTCGCAGACCTTCGAGGCTGAAGATGAGGACCCCACATCGGATACCCTCACCTGGTCACTGAACACCGACGCCAATTTTCTCAGTATAGGGGCAAGCACCGGCATTGTCTCGGGAACACCCGACGACTCCGGTGTGGGAATGTGGTTTGTCAATGTGACGGTTAACGACGGCAACGGAGGATCGGATCATATCAATTATACCCTGGACATTTCCAATGTGAACGACGATCCGGTGATAACAACCCTCGACAATCCCATCGCATTCGAGGATTCATTTTACAGAGTCGATTACAACTTCACGGACGAGGACCCTCCCGGACAGGGGGATAAGTATGTTTGGGAGCTGTTTACGGACATTCCGGCTGACTGGTTGTCCATTGACTCTGCAACCGGGGTCCTTTCGGGGACTCCGACAAATGACGATGTGGGAACATATGGTGTCACGGTGAGGATCAGTGATTCGCTGGGAGGAATGGATACCCACGACTTTGATCTGGTTGTCACCAATGTGAATGATCCCCCGGTTATTACGAATCCAGTTGAAGAGACATACTACTGGGAGGAGGACCTCTACGGAGAGATCGATTTCAATGCCACGGATGTAGATGCCGGAGAGATTCTGACCTGGGACCTGATCGCCGATGCACCATGGCTCTCCCTGGATGCGGATACCGGAATCCTATCCGGAACACCCACAAATGAGGAGGTTGGTGAATGGCTGGTGAATGTCACCGTTACGGATGACAGCATGGAATCTGACTGGAATGTGTTCACAATAGATGTAACGAACACCAATGACCCTCCAACAATCGATCCGGTCTTTATAGATGAGATAGAAGAAGATGAACTGTTCTGGTATAATTTCACTGCTCAGGACATTGATCCAACGGATGATGAAATAGAATGGTCTCTGGAAACCAATGCCATGTTCCTCTCCATCAATTCCCTGACCGGTAACCTATCCGGAACCCCCACCAATAACGATGTGGGTGAATGGTGGATCAACGTTACAGCCTTTGATGGAAATGGCGGTTTCGATTACGTCAACAGGACCATAAATGTGGTCAATGTCAATGATGCTCCGGAGATACTGACCGAATCCCTTCCGGATGCAACCGAAGATGAATTTTACAGTTACATGATGAATGCCACCGACATGGACCCCACAAACGATCTCATCAGCTGGTCTTTGGAGAGCACTGATCTTGCAACCCTTGAGATCATTTCCACCACAGGAAATCTTTCCTTCACTCCGTCCAACGGGGATGTTGGCGATCATTGGGTCGTTATCAGGGCCACCGACACTTTTGGGGCCTACGACGAGGTAAATCTCTCGTTTACGGTGATGAATACCAATGATGACCCTGTGATCCAGACAATATCCCTTCCCAATGCAATAGAGGACCAGGAATACTGGTTCGTTCTAAACGGAACGGACATCGATCCCACCGATGATTTATTGACCTGGACCATAAATGATACGAATGCCGAGTTTCTCTTTTTGAATTCGGCAACGGGAAACCTGACAGGGACTCCCCTGAACGAGGATGTGGACGTATGGTATGTGAACATTACACTTGATGACGGTATGGGAGGAATGGACTGGGAAAATTTCACCATCCTCGTTGAAAATGTCAACGATCCTCCGGTTGTAAACAGATCCGGAATAGTTCTTGATATGGAGGAGGATACAGGCTCACGGGAGATCGATCTCTACGACGTATTTGTTGATAGAGACGGGGATCTGTTGACCTTCGACTTCGAGGTCAATGAGAATTTCACTGTAATAATCTTTGACGGAGTTGCAAACATCACTCCCAGAGAAGATTTCTACGGAACGGAATCCATAGTCTTTACTGCATCTGACGGTATAAACGAAACCTCGACCTCCATCAGTGTCTTTGTTGAACAGGTAAACGACCCTCCGCAGGATATCACAATTAATTTCAATATAACCTATGTGGAAGGAGGAAGCCAGCTTGTTTCCGCTTCAGCGGAAGATGTGGACGGAGACGAATTGACATATACCTGGATGTCAAACATCACTGGCGAGATCGGGATAGGCAGAGAGATCAATCTTTCTTTGCCCGCAGGCATTCACCAGGTTACGTTGGTGGTTTCCGATCCGTCCGGTGCCTCCATCAACGAAACCTTCGAGGTTACCATAGTTGACAGGGAAACGGATGAAGAACAGGATGATGATGATGACGGATTTCCGTGGGTCCTGATCATAATAATCGTTGTTATTGTGATAGTCCTGATTGTTTTGATTCTGTTACTTCTTGCCATGAGGAGAAAACCGGAAGAAGAAGAAATTGTCCCGCCTCCCGAAGAAGAGAGAGCTGTTTCGTACGAGCAAACTGCTTCCGTAGAAGAAGGGCCGGTGCCTACCACTGCCGAATCGGTGGAGCAGTCCATGTATGAGGATACGGGAGCCCAGGAACCTCCCCAGCAGCCTCAACCTCCATGGCAGGGTGAACCTGGAGGAGAGATCCCGGTGGAACCTGCTGAGGAGCCCGGGACCGAGCCGGCTGAACCAGGCTATCCCGTAACTGAAGAATCCGTGGATACTGTGGCTCCTCCCCCGGAGCCCCAAGAACCTCCTTCAGATGAGTTCATGGCTCCTCCGGAGGAAGGCCAGTCAGAGCAAACCGGTTCAGAACCTTCGGCTGCTCAACAACCAATGCCCCCGGAACCACCTGAATCCCTCGAGGAAAAGGAATAGAAGAGAAATTTGTGAGCATCCCCTTCATCGGGATGCTCAATTTTTAATCCCATTAATCATCTGGTGCAGTTCTCTTCCTTTTCCCTTATCAGGAATACCGGACAGCAGGCATGTCTGGAAACCTTCTCTGCAGTATCCCCCAGAAGAAGATGATAGAGTCCTGTCCTTCCATGGGTGCCCATAACTATAAGATCAAAATTCTTGGAGGACTGGATAATCTCTTGGGCGGGATTTCCTGTTGCGGTCACTGACTTGGTGTCAATTCCTCTTTTGGTTGCTTCCTTTTCGTACTCCTCGATTATCTCTCTTGCATTCTTATCAATCAGTTCCCTTATTCCCTGCTCTGATAACTCCATACCTTCCAGACCTGGGATTCCCCATGGCCCCGGAGCCTCAGAATTTACGTGAAGCAGGGTTATGCTGCTTCCAAATTTCTCTGATAGCGAGAGAGCCTGACGGAATGCTTTTTTCGATAGGTCCGATCCGTCAACGGGAACCAATATTTTCTGATATTCTTCCATGATATTACCTCTTTATATCTGATTCCTAGATCTTGGACGATAAATAACTTACTGATGAAAAATCCACTGAAGCAGGGATGAACTGTTCAATCAAAACAGATATTTCAGAAACCATCTGTTAATTGGATCAATCTTTACGAACCTCTCCATTGAGTAATCAAGCAGTTCTCCACTGAACAACTCATCCGGTATCTCTGTGGTCTCCATTCCGTAGACACCTTTGTGCTTCAGGAGAAATGAGTAGGGGTGCTCTTCCGAAAAACCCCTGGGGACCCTCTTGTAATGGAGGCCTCCGATCTCGATCCCATTTTCCTTGGCCTTTTCAAGGATCTCGGCAAGTTCTTTCGCGGGTTGTTCTTTGGCCACAACCTGCCTGTAAGGATCCAGCAGATCCTTGGGAATCATGTACATGCCTCCCGCAAGCATGAGGGAATCCTCTTCAAGGTGGAAGTAGAATCCGGGGCATTCCATCCGTTTCCGAGGTCCTTGCGGAAATATGATTCCAAGATTGGTTTTGTATGGAGATTTGTCAGGGGAGAACCTGATGTCGCGGTTCATCCTGAAAAGTGATTTATTGACCTTGGGTTCGGCTCTGATCTCGGGGGATATCTCCTTCAGTCGATCCCCCATTGCTACCACAAAATTCCTTGCCGGTTTCATCAAATGCTCCTCATATCTGTCCCTGTTTTCATCGAACCATCCCTTGTTGTTGTTCAGATTGAGTACGGCGAGGAACTTCAGGGTTTCTTCCCGGAAGCCGTTGAATTCTTCCTTCATCCTTTCACCATCCGAAAGTGGGTTAGACAGACCACGAATATATCAATACCCCCGTGGGGCAGACCGAAGGTGCCTTAAATCACAGATGGTTATCGGTGATATTATAATATCAGGGATAAATTGAAAGAACATTAGAGATATGGAAGTGAAAACACAGAAGGTGTGAAGATGAATCTGGAAAACGACGAGATGATAATCTGGAATAGCCCCTCCCATATGATAATGGACGGTTCGGTGGTAATTGGTGAAATAACGATCACAAATAAGCGACTTGTATTCTTTCAGAAGGAAAGAAAGAGGTTCTTCGGTTCCAATGGTAACGTACATGATATCTGGGAGCTAGGCATCAACAAGATACACGATATCAACACTTTCGAAAAGAGCAGCATAGATTTCCCCATGATCAGGATCCGTTACAAGGAGGATGAGGTCTTCTTTACCTTCCCTGATTACAACGAGGAACAGACACTCCATGCCATGATGATCTTCGTCAACCATGCAAGGATGATGGACAGGATCATGGCGGTTATGAAAAATATCGACAGCAATTTAAAAACAGGCAATCTGACCGTGGGAGAGAAGCTACCTGACCTCATGTTCGAGGAGCCTCGCAAGGCCGACGAGGAATGCTTCCAGTGCGGAAAACCCCTACTTGAGGAAGATATAGATCAGCTATCAGAAGACATCAAGGAATGTCTCAGCTGTGTTAAATAAAACTATCCGGAAGTTACCTTTGTTAAATTTCCTCTGACATATTCTATTAGGTCCTCAATATTGGACCTTTCCGTAAAATCAACGGGTTGTTCATATGCCTCCAGCATACCCTGTTCATCTTCTGTGAGATCTTTCTTGGATTCCAGTTTCTTTTTCAGTAATTTCATCAGCATCTTATCTTTCATTCCGAGCCTGTTGTAATCGAATCCTCCCCTCAGGTAGAAGAATCGGATTTTTTCGAGTTCTTCCGGTGTGAAATTCTTGTCCCTTACTTCCTCCACGGTCTCTTTTCTTGGTGGTGAGGCCCCGGATGCGAAAACGGCGATCTTCTTTCCCTCAAGTTTTTCCAGATTTTTCTTGATGAGTTTTATCCCGTTGATTCCACCGGCATAGAGACCTCCGCCGTATACGATTTTATCAAATTTTTGCAGGTCTTCACCTTTGATATCATCTGCTCGCACGGCTCTGGTTCCGAGGTCCTCTGCTGTAGAGTAGAGCGGAGGATCGCTCCTCCACCCCCTCATCAAACCGTACGTGAGG
>CAYULA010000015.1:0-70458 GCA_964445525.1 uncultured Thermoplasmatales archaeon
CAGCTTCCATAGCCCTCGTGATGATTCTGTCAGGTCTGTCTGCTGGAGTCAGGTACAGTTCGAGGAAGTCACTGGAAGAGATTGGCGTTGATCTCTATGTTGTTCCGGAGGACCTGCATCCATTGCTTACCGACCTTCAGAGGTTCGATCAGGGTTGGTCCGTCCAGAGGGAACTGGAAATGTCCGATTGGCCGCCGGAAAAGATCTCACCGAGGCTTTCGGACGCACTTTTCTATGAAATTGGTCAGGAAACCGGAGAAGTGCAGGTGGTTGGGATTGATCCTTCCCTTGAAGATGATTTCAACCAGTTCAAATTGATTGATGGTACCTGGTTTTCAACATCCAATGATCCCGTAAGGGAAGAATACATACAAAGTGGTGATGTACAGGATGAGAAAATGACACTGGAGGTAATGCTTTCCAGGGATTTCATTGACTCCTTGGGATTGGAGGTGGGTGATACCATCTTCATAACTCCCTCTCTCAAAAGCGGCAACGGTTTTCATTTTCGAATAGAAGGTACATACATCGATTCATTGTCACGTCTGTCCAGGTCCGCAATAATTCATCTCGGTGAACTACAATATATGAAAGGTCTGCTGGAAAAGGACACCCTTTCCGAGATTCTTATCGGTTACGACGATGGTGAGGAATCAGATGGGCTGGTGGAATGGTCCAGAACCGATGACTTCCCTTTCAGGGATATTGTGGATATAATGCCGACCGAGGAGGTCCTGGAAGACATCCAGGATTTCCTTCTCATAATAGACGGGTTTGCATACATGGTAATAGGAATGACTCTAGTTATCTGTCTGATATTCACATCAACAATATTCATTATAACGGCCAAGGAAAGATCGAGAGATACCGCAATTCTAAGGGCAATAGGAATTCCCTCTTCAAAGATATTCAGGTGGGTGATCATCGAATCGGGATTGTTCTATGCCATAGGTTCGGTTTTGGGTTTGATTCTTGGGTCCTTTTCCATCTTTCTTCTCAATAATATCCTGGAGGCCAGGTTTCAATCACTTCCGGAGGAATTCATTCTATTCAGGATCGAGCCAACAATTCTGATGTCAATTGTGATATCCGCCCTTGTTATTTCGGTTGCATCCTCGTTGATGCCCGCCTTGAGAATAGTCAACAAACCCCCGATGGAAGCGCTTAGGGGTGATGTTTCCTGATACCCATCAGATTTTTCAGGAGATGGGGGAGAAATCTCCTTACGATCACGGCTCTTGCCATTTCATTTTCCATGGTACTTTCACTTTCATCTGTTTCCCTGGGTCTTCAGGAGGCCTCGAAGGATAGATTGAGGGATTCTCCCAGGGACCTCGTGATATCATCGATAGGCCTGGAACCAACCATCGAGAATGCACATGACATATCATATCAATTGAAATCGGATTCCGGGAATTTCTCCGGTGTCATGCCCATGCTGACGGTTATCGGGAAACTTGCTATCCCCGATATTGGCGAGGCAACTGCCTTCCCTCCCGGAAGTAATATCACCCCGCCGATTTCGGATATGGAGAGGATCGAAATCGGCATGGTTGGGTTGATACCCGAATTGGCCTCGGACCTGATATCCGATGATGAGCTGATAATCAGGTCCGAGAAGATAGAACTCGAAGGCTGGTTCGAGGAAAAAGGAGATCCGTATTTCAATTCCGGTGAATGGACCTCGGAACTGCTACTGGATAAGAATATTATGGGGGATTTCGGACTTGAAGAAGGAGATCTGGTTTATTATCTGGGTCGGGACGGAAAACCTGTTGCATCCCTTACGGTTAGAGGCAGAGTGAAGACATCGATAATAGGCAACGGTCTTTCCAGGGAGCTTGTTTCCGGAATAGGACTGGTACACCTTTCGGAGCTGCAGAGGCTGACAGGAAATGATCTCAAGGTAATCCCGGGAGGGAACATATCAGATCTGGTGAATGCAATCTACATAGACCTTTCGGATGAAAGAAGGGATGCGCCCTCACAAAGAGAGCTGGTGATATACCTTGAGGGCCTCTTTCCGGGTCTCAAGGTCACCTCCAAGGAATCCAGGATATACAGGCTCGAGGAAGAGGTAATGGTTCTCCAGGTGTTCTCCTACGGTGTCGGTTTAACAACACTCTTCATTGGATCAATGTTCCTTTCCTCGATCATGGTTCTCGATGTTGAGGACCGTAGATCAGAGATTGCTGTAATGAGGGCAATAGGGATCTCCAGGAGGACAATTTACCTTCAGATAGTGAAGGATTCTCTCATGTTATCCTCCCTTGGAGTTCTTGCGGGTTTGCTTCCTGCCTATTTGGCAGCGGGATTCCTTGATTCGAGATTGAGGTCCATCTACGGAGTTGATATTGATTTCTCCCTCCTGACCCCTGGTTTGGTCTTGTTGTGTGTTTCCTTTCTACTTTTTTTCGTGATAATTTTTTCAATACTGCCAGGAATAAGATCGATGAGAATTGATGTGAAGAAGGGTTTGGCCAGATTCGATCACAGATAGATTGATATTGAACACCCGTATATTGAAACCGTAAAGTGGTTCCATTTGATGATAGAACTGAAAGAGGTCTCCAAGATCTACAGGATGGCCGCGGGCCCGGTCACTGCTCTGAAAAAGGTCAACCTTTCCGTTAAGGAGGGAGAATTTCTGACCATAATGGGACCTTCGGGTTCGGGAAAGACCACCCTCCTCAATATTGTCGGAGCTTTGGACAGACCCACCACCGGAAAAGTGTACATCGAGGGAAAGGATATCACCTCCATGTCCGAGGGAGGAAGGTCCCGTCTGAGATTGAACAAGATCGGATTTATTTTTCAACAATTCTACCTTCTTCCGTCTCTCACTGCTTTCCAGAATGTCTTACTTCCCGTCAAGGAAGCAAACGGATTCGGTTCCGGAGGCAGAAAGAAGACAAGGGACCTGCTTGAGAAAGTAGATATGCTCAAGAGAAAGGGGCATCTGCCATCTCAACTCTCCGGCGGAGAGCAGCAGAGAGTGGCAATCGCCCGGGCTCTGGCAAATGATCCGGATATAATACTTGCAGATGAGCCCACCGGGGAGCTCGACAGCGAGAATTCGAGGGTTATAATGGATATCCTGCGGGATCTGAACAGGGATCTCGGAAAGACCCTTATCGTTGTTTCTCACGATCCGGAGATATCCAAGAAAAGCAAAAGGACAATAAGAATGAAGGATGGCCAGATCAAAAGAAAATGATTTCCACTATGGGTTAACCTTAAAAAGGACGGAAAAACCGTTCCAACAGCTCCTTATATAGAAAATGAAAAACCGATAGTAGAACCGGGTTAGTTTCACTAATTACCCGGATTCAGAGTTCCTAAGAGGTGTTCATATGGAAAGGATTTCCAGGAGAAAGACTGCCAAAGTAATTTTTTCTTCGATACTCATGGCCTTCCTAATATCGGTATCCATGATCCCGATGGCCATTGTGGGTCAGGACGGGGAAACCACAGAAGCTGTCATGGAAGGTGAAATGAATGATCTTCCAGACACAATAAATTTCCAGTCCGAGAATATGGAACAGTATTTCGCAGGCGGTTTTGCCTATGATCAGCTGGGATATTCTTCCGGTAAAGGTGATTTCAATGGTGACGGTAAGGAGGATGTAGTTCTTGGAGCTCCCGGTTACAATGGTACCCGTGGTGGGGTTTTCATATTCTTCTCTGGTTCCAAGAACCGTGTACTCAGTTATTCACAGGCTGATGTAAGGATAGATAACAGCGAGATCGGTTCATATTTCGGCATGAAGCTGAAAGTTGGAGATGTTGACAATGATGGTCGTCATGATATTGTCGTTGGTGGATATGCCGATCCTGTTACAATCCCTGACCTTTGGATTGAGGACCGTTCCCTTCTTGAATATCCCAAGGTCTATCTTTTCCTTGGCAAGGACGGCTGGGACCGGACGATACCTTCCCAGAACGCCGATTCTGTTTTCATAGGAAGTTCCCGGGAGCATCTCTTCGGCTGGGAGATCGAGCTCGGAGATGTGACCGGTGACGGTTATGACGATGTGGTAATCTCCGAGGTGGATCCCTGGGAAGAACCGGCCGCCGGAGGCGGAGGCGGGGGCGGACCTGTGGATTATGATACCAATATTGCATATGATGCGACCCCTAGTGGAAGTAGGGCAATGACTGCTGCTCCTAACTGCTTTAATGATGGGATCCTATCAGGGCAGAACGGTTGGATTTCTTGCAGCGGATTCGGAAGTGATGGATCCTGGATGGAATACGAATGGGATGATCCCGTTTATATTGGAGCTTTCAAGATCTATCACTATTACACTGATGGGTCAAGAAGGATTCTCATTGGATGCCAGGATATGCAATACTGGTCAGGTGGAGATTACAAGAGCCTTGGAGGGTACCATGCAGAGGATTTGGATATTTATACATCTGGACAACCTTACACAGTAGAACTTGAGAAACCTGTTTTAACCACAAAATTCAGACTATATAATCTCCTTGGAAAAACTGGTACAGCACAGCAAAGTAATCCTTCAATATCCGAATGGGAAGTATTCCCGGCCCAGGCGACATCAGAACCATTCATAACAGCTCCCGAGGGCAGAGTGTATGTCTTTGACGGTTCCGATGAGATGGACAGCGAGTACAACGTTTCCTATTCCGAGGGCCAGAAGGGCTATTCCCACGTGATCACCAATTCGGTGAATGCCACCGGTCTTGCAAACGGTGAGTTATGCATAGGTGATATCAACGGCGACAATTACCAGGATATAGTGATTGGTTCCGACGGAATTCAGTATGAGGGTATTCAAGCCGGAGCTGTCGAGGTAATTTTCGGAGGTGCGACCCTTCCCGAGGAGATCGATCTGTTCGATTATTCCCATGTGAACATAACCTCCTTCGGACATTTCCAATTGGGTAGAGTGGCTGTTGCGGATCTCAATGGAGATGGAATCGATGATCTGATCACCTGTTCTCCAATGGGATTCAGGGACAAGAAGGGTGGTATCTTCATCTTCCATGGTGACGAACTGTTTCCCACGGGAAAGCAATCCATTCTGGATTACGATCTGATGATTCGTGGTCCCTTCGAGGAATCTGACATAGGTGTTTCGGGTCTTCCGGACCTTAACGGGGACGGCAGGGACGAGCTGATGGTCCACACCCATAATGGTGTCGAGACCGATGATATCGGCGTATACTGGATAATCTACTCCAGTTCCCTGGATGACCTTTTCAACAACGTGTTCTACATGCACCTTCAGGACCCCGATGTAACCATCACCGGTGGAATGAAGAACAGTCTGTTCGCCCACAGTTCTTTGGACAACTTCCATTTCATAGATTACAACGAGGATGGCACCGAAGAGGTGATGGTAACGGAGCCCTTGAATTCGTATGTTACAAGTCCGGTCGGGTCCGGTGTTACCTATCTCTATTATCATGATCGGACCGATATAGAGGTTGAGGATTTCGAGGTGCTGGATGCCGATGGTCCTGATGGTACCATCCTTGGTGCCGAGAAGGTGTATCATTTCGAGGGTTATGTTCGAAACACCTGGGACCTGAACGATTTCAACAATATCGACGTCCGTTTAGTTCTTCACGGCGGTGATTTCGAGGGAGAGGAGATAACTCTATTCTGGGATCGCGGTTTGATGATAATGAACGAGCGCAGTGATCCTCATGAATTCTTGGAGATCGAATCGAGTTCTTTCAATCCAGACGACAATGACGGCATGCACATCTATTTCAACCTCTCCTTCAGTGCAAACATGCCAACCGAGGAGTACATTGATCTTTTGGTGGATGTCTCGGCAGGTCTTGATCTGAGTACATCATTGTCCTATCCTACCCTATTCAAGGTGGAAAATGATGTTGATTTCTGGGGTGATCTCACAGTTATCAGCGAGTTCAACGGGGTACTCACCAAGGGTTCCTTTGTTCGTCCCGACGAAAAGATCGAGGTGACCGGACTCATGGCTGTTTACGAAGGTACCGAGGCCAGTCCGCCGAATGATTTTTTCAGCATTCAGATGACGGACAATGTTGGTAACGTTTTCATCAATTCTTCCTCTTCGGGAAAGGAGATCTATTTCACCTACAGGACCCAGGAGGTGGCGGGCAGGGAGGAGTTCAATATCACCTTTGTTGATCTCAAGGGTGAGGCTACAAACGCTGCCGGTCGTGTGAATTTCTTCTATATTGTGGATACGGATCTTCCCCTACCTCCTGAGGAGATCGTAATCCGTGCGGATTCCGATATAGATGATCTTCAGGGATACGACAATGATCCCGAGGTATTCATATCCTGGGAGCCCACCTTTGATGAAACCTCCGATGTTATCGGCTACATGTATTCCACCGCGGACGGTGGTTTGACCGATAATGGTATTTTCACGGAGAATACACAGGTGGTCTTTGACGGTCTTGTTAAGGGTCTGAACGAGATCTATGTCTGGTCCGTGGATTCGGCCCGCAATTACGGTCCTTCCCAGGTAGCCACGGTATTTTACGATGATGAGCTCCCCTCATTTGGTATGCCGAATCCGGCACCTGGTTCATGGGTCAATACCAATACCGTGAATTACGAGATGGTGATCAATGACGAGGACGGATCCGGAGTGCGCGGAAGCACTGTGGAGTATGCGGTTTCATACGATGGAGGTATGACATATTCGGCCTGGGAGCCGACCAATCTGAGGAACGAAGGCGAGCAGGTGACCGTGAAGGTATTCCTGAATTTCCGTGAGGGTGAGGGCAACTTCATCCGCTGGAGGGCCAAGGACATATCCGGTAACGGCTACATAGAGTCCGATCCTTTCCAGGTAAAGGTTGACACCGTTCCCCTGACCTACAAGTCTCCGGTCCCGTCCGAACCCGTGGATGATGATTATGTGGTATGCGGAATAACCATGACCGACACGGGTTCCGGTGTGGATGCATCCACGATCGAGTATTCGATCTCCTATGACGGAGTGTCCAATTACGGTCCCTGGGAGGTATTGGATATCTCTGGCAGTTACAACAATCTTGAGATCGAGACACCTCCGATCTATTTCGAGCGCGGTACTCTGAACTACATCAAGTGGCGGGCCAAGGATACTGCAGGAAACGGTTACACCTATTCCGAGGATCTGCCCATAGATGTTATGCCTGCACGAAAGAACAGAAATCCCGTAGCCATCATAACCAATCCTCAGGAACAGATAAATTATCTTGAGAGTCAGAAGATCCTTTTTGACGGTTCCATGAGCACCGATCCCGATGGTGACGAGTTGAAGTATCTGTGGTATTCCGACAAGGATGGTTATCTCGGGACTGATCCTGTTTTCGAGAAGCGCTTGAGTCAGAACAATCATCTGATAACGCTTCACGTTGATGATGGCATAGCCAACCGCTCCATATCGTTGGAGGTCAAGGTAATACCCGACCCCACCGCTATGGACACCGACAATGACGGCATACCGGATTTCAATGACGATGACGATGACAACGACGGTCTTTTGGATATCCAGGAGGACATCAACAAGAACGGTCTGATAGATTTCGATCTCAATGAGACCGATCCGAAGAATCCGGATACCGACGGTGACGGTTATGATGACAGTCTGGATGCTTCTCCCCTGAATCCCGAGGTTCGTGAGGAGGAGGATGAGTCGGTTCTTCCGTGGTATATCGCCCTTTTGATCGTTGTGTTGATAGTTATCGGTCTCGTGGTTGCCGGTCTTCTGTTTGTGATGAAGCAGCGTGTTGACAAGAAGGGTCTTGATGCTCGTCGTAGTTTGCGCAGGACCCGGCGCAATGTCAAGCGTTTCGAGGTGTTGACCGGTGTACCGACCAACGATCTTCCTGCTATCGAGGCTGTTCAGTGGGCCCTCCCGGCTGTGATAAACGAGGCATCTGAGTTCCAGCTTGAGGAGCCTCCTTCCGAGGATCTTCTTCCCGAGGCCCCTTCTGATGAAGAGGAGGAGGATGTGAAGAAACCTGATCTTGAGGATATGGAGGTTCCCGAGCCTGCTTCACCTCCCGAGGGGTCCGATTCCGAGCCATCCATTGGTGACGAGGTTCCTGGTCCCGAGGCTCCCGAGTCTCCTGAATCCGATGAGGGACCTGAGGAAGCTGATGGAAGCGGTCATCTTGTGAACTGTTCTCTTTGCGGTAGCGAGATTCCGGTTCCCGAGGGAGCTGGGAGTATAGAGTGTCCTCTCTGCGGCGAGATAAACGAGCTTTGATCGGAAATGGACCTATACTGGGGGCTTAGAGCCCCCCTATTTTTTAATTTGTGAATTTCATGATTATTAGTGGTCGTTTTTCCCTGCAATCTCTTTTCCTTGGGAGGACAACCCTTGAAATCGGGGATATGGGTATATCCCTATCACGAGGAAAAAAGCAGGTATTCTTGATCAAGTGGACCCAACTCGAAAGGATAGATATGGATAAAAATGGTCCCTTTAAATTGTTGAGGTTCAAATGCTTTGATAGGACCGAGATGGTTTCGACAAGACATTTCAAGAAGAAGGATTTGAAGAATGGATATTACTTTCTGGTTGAACTTGCCCTTGCCAATAATATCAAGGTGATAGAGGTTCGGGGTTGGTAGATCAATCAAATCACAGATCGACTGGGAGGAATATAAGTTGATGGTGGACGGTGTCAACATCACAACCGAATAATCCATCAAATATGTGGCAGATCTTTTATCATTCACAGATCCTGATTTATTAAAAAACCTTGTTGTTGGAGAAGAATACCTCATAAGGTTGGTAAATACAGCTTAAAGCCAGGTTATTTTCAAAACTAATGTTATTGCATCTTCATGAACTTTCATGATCGAGTTTCCTTCAAGAATCCGGTTGGAAATGAATCAGTATTGTTTTGGATAGAATCGAATTTGAAATGTTTTCAAAGATAAATCAAAACTTTTTTAATCCAAGATACCGGTAAATAGCCAGGAAGGGTATTTTCAATGAAGAAGAAATGGGGTCCGATCATATTCCTGTTCATCATGATCATGGCTCTTGCCGGTCTTGCCGGATGTATGGATGATGAGGTTGTGGGTGTTGGAGATGGTATCTCTTGCGAACTGGATTCCATAACACGGACTCCGGGCGAATATGATGTACATATCACCCTGGGTTTGACAATCGAAAATCAAATGGATATGGATCTGTCTATTTACCATACTCAACTGGTTATGACTACTTTCGAAGGAGAGGAATACACAAGTGATCTGCAGATAGTGAACATGATAAACATCACACAAAACGATGAACTCCCGTCTGGCAAGACCGTAAGAATCTCGGCCGGTTTTCGTTTGGATTATGGGATTCATCCTGTTTGGTTGTACCTGAATCATTCTCATTGGACCGATATCGGATACATAACGGTTTTTTCAAATTATCTTCCTCTATCGCAAGATTTTCTTCTGGGAGATATGATTGAATACTCCCCTTCAAACCGTCCTTCATTTATGCTCGATCACATCTCAAGACCCGTTGATATTGTCATGGCTGATCTGAACTATGACGGGCTTGATGATCTGGTGGTGGCTGATTTTGATGGTGATTCTGATGATATGGATCATTTTGATATCAGTGATCAAACCAGGAGCTCATCGGTTCAGGGGACCACGGGGGCTATTCACGTTTTTCTGATGGATGGAGCATCCGGGGAACCGGTTCCCTTCTGGTCGGGATCATACGGAAGAAGTCCTCGGTGTCTAAAAATTGCTGAAGTTACCGGGGACAATCATCCGGATATAATTGTTGGTCTCTGGAATTCCAATGATGTCAGGATCATCAAAGGGAACGGCAACGGGTCATTTTCCCATGACGAATACGAGATCATTCCGGTGATGAAACAGCCTTTCGACCTTGAGATTGCTGATATGAACCTGGATGGTAGAATGGATATTGTTGTGATGGGCGGTCATTCAACGTTAGGAGATGGTTTCGGTGATAGTGTTTCTATCCTTTTTTCCGATGCCCTCAATAAGTATGATCCTCAAAGATCCGTCAATATTTCCGGAATGGATGGAGGACTAGAGGTTTGCGATCTGAACGGAGATGGTCTCCCGGATATCGTTGCCGGGACACATCTTCATATGCAGAGGGTGAACGGCACCTTCTCGAATATTCCGGATATGATCTTCGATGTCCCTGGATTCCCTGTGGCAGGGGATATTGACGGTGATGGAACTGTTGATCTCCTTTTGGGTGATTCCATCTTCTTGAACGATGAATTGGAGGGTCCGGATAATGTGACGGATGTGGAACTTCCATGTGATTTTCCCGGGTACGAGATGTTCATTCATTCCGGTATTTCCGACATGACCGGAGATGGAATATCTGATGTCATCATGGGGTCAAAAATTTTCATTCAAGATAATCACAGATCTTTTCCTCCCGGTTCCGAGATGAATCTGTATGTGGGACAATACGATCCGAGTTACTGGACAAATACTGATGGTTCATGTACAGGAGATATGAATCAAGATGAATCTACCGATCTTGCCGTAATATACAAGGATAATACCAATTATTACATTTCCATTTTCTTTCAGGGAGGATGATTTTTGTGGGGAAGAAAGGATGGCCATTTGCGTTTTCTCATTCTATCCATATCTATCCTGGTAGTTCTATCCGGATGTCTGGAAGGACCCGGAGAAGATGATGATGGATCCATTATAACCCATTTCGATTACGGGAAATATCCCAGTGATATGAGTTGGAAACCCGATGGTTATTATTCTTTGATTTGTGGTCAGGCAGGTTAGCTTTACAAAACCGATGGGGATTCAATTGAAGATATCTCCAATCTGACGGAAGGGTCCACACACATTGAAAGTGTTATCTGGCATCCATTCAGGGAAGAAGCCTTGCTGTTGAGTCAATACGGGTCAGCAATCTTCAATGGTGTGGAGGTCAGGAATATCCCGGGTCTTCGGGTGCAGAATGGTGAATGGAATCCATCGGGAGATTTTACATTACTTGTCAGAGGTAATCAAGCGATCAAGTATCATGAAGAGTCCAACTTCACCCAAATCGATATTGAACTGCTGCAGGATGATTTCTTCAGGCCCTCCATCAACATTGCCCTGAAACATGTTGCATTCAAACCGGATGGCTCCGAGGCTCTTGTGTCGAATTACAATGGTTTTGTTTTCGGTATCCTTCGAGGATGGCGAATTCCAAAATGTATCCGATGAGATCGACATGGTTTCGGGCAGATGTCGTAAGATGGCATGGCAACCAGGCGGTGATATTGTACTGATATTGATAGTCCATCAATCGGACCTCACATTCGAAATATATGCATACCGGTGAGATCGGTTTTTTATCAGGATAAGTATGAAAGAAGACCCCTCACATGAATGCTTCCAGGGTGGTCTCCTTGAACCTCGAAGGGAACATGGCTTCTATGGCCCTCGACATGATGGCGATCCTCTGCTTCAGATAATTGGACACATCATATTCCTCCGAGATCGATTGGGCTATGCCAAGGTATTTCTTTACCGAGCCTTCCGCCACGGTGAGGATCAATTTGTTGTTGCATTTATGCGGTTTTGGAGAGAACAGTAACTTGTTGCATCTACCGGTCAAGGTCAGCCTCCGGTATTTGGTCCCGCATTTGGTGCATCTGAACGACTGCTGTGAATAGGATCTGAGGTTACCTATCAGGTCCGGGAGAAGATGGGTTGTAAGGACCCTCTCTGCTACATCGTCCTCATCGACGGCCCTTATGATCCTTGCGAGTTCTAGCTGTCTGTTGATCTTCTCCTCTGTTACTCCTATTGTCTTGTATGCGGAAATCACGGGAGCGTAATTCAGGTCAGTTGTATCCTGGGAGAAGTTCAATCCTTCGTACTGGAGCGGGGTCTTCAACCTCATCTTGATCGTATCAAGCCTGTGCATCCAGTAATCATTTATCTTCACCCCTTGCATTGTGGCATGATAGAAATCTATAGGGTATCTGGGGGCCACATCCACATTGTGGGCTTCCTTGTCAACTTCCATGGGGTCCAGCCTCATCGAGAGGACCAGAGGGGCATCCATCTGTCCTCCCCTCTTTTCCGGCAGGAATTTTCTGGAGAAGTTCAACAGCCCGTCCATCAGGAGCATTATGGCATCCTCGTCACCGTCACAGTTCCTCCTCTTGGATGCATGGTAGTACGGATGCCCCATGCATCCCAGGGCTTTGGTGAATCCGATTATCCTGCAGAGGACCCCTCCCGAGGTGTGAGGTGCCAGGCCTATTGCCAGGGATCCGATCAGATCTTCCTTCCTTTCCGCATTATAGTATCCTTTCTCACCGTAAAGGAGCTCGAGTTCTTCATCGATGAACCTCGCGACCCGAAGAAGATACTCCCCTCCCTTCTCGTTTATTACAATATCCTGGACCTTCAACTCGATGATCTGGTCATCCCTGACAAGGTCCTCACCTGCTATATCCTTGTCATATCCAAGCTTTTTTAGCTTCTCCACAGAGGCCCCGATCTCCCTGGGTTTGAAGTGGGTCATGGTGATATCGGTCATATCGTATCTTATCGTACCGTCCCGGAAGACAAAGATGTCATGTTTCGCTCTCAGAATGCCTTTTTCAACCCTTTCGGGTATCTTCTCCTTTGAGATCAGGCCCTTGACTCCTTTCATATCGGGAAGGGCGTCTATCGAGGTGAAACCCAGGATCTTCGATGCCCTCTCGGCATCTTCTTTGGTATTGAGCTGCATCCTTTCCCGGGTGTTTTCCTGGCCCCCCTTCCTCATTGCCTTTGCATTGCAGTCGGGACAGTTCACGAAAGGTATCACTTTGTGGCATTCGGGGCATTCCCTCGGAGGGGAGTTGGCTCCTACCAGGGTATTGTAGGTCTTCTTCAGGAGTCTCTGGGATCCTGCCTCGTCTCCGACCGGGTAGAGGCCGTGAACCGGTGGTTTCATCTGCCTGATGTCAGCCTTTTCCGGCCTGCCCATCCTGGCTCCTATCCTTGTGGGGGACCTTTCCATGATCCTGATTCCGGCCAGGAGGTTAACGGCTTTCATCACATTATTGGCCCTGGAGAAACCCTTTGGTATCCTGCAGGATTTCAGATCCGTTGTAATCCCGAGACAGCAGAGAAGGGGAATGGACATATCATCGAGCAGTAACCGCCCCTCACCTGACCTGTGGGGGCAGTTCAGCTTGATGAGTATATCTTTTATTTCGGGTTCATCCGAGACCGAGAGAGAATCTCCCATCTCTCCGGTATCGAGAATTTGTGTTCTGAAAAGATTCAGTTCCTGTATGGATATATCATGCCACAACAGTGTCCAGTCAGGATGGAGCGGAACGTCTATCTCCTTGCTGATCCTCACCGCTTCTTCTCCGTTTTCGGGGATATATTTGCCTATGTCCAGACTTCCGAGCTCTCTGTCAACTGACCTTGCCCTCATCGCGGCTTCCTTCAGATACTTCTTTACCGCCTTGTCGGCGCTTTCCTCGCAGACCTTTCTTGTTTTAAGGAGTTCCTCTTCTGCGGGTTCAATATCACTGCATTTCAGCTCGGCAAAAGGCCTCATTTCCTCCTTTCTGATCTCTTCGATCGTCTTTTCAAGATCCATTGCCTCGGAGAATGGATTCTTCCTCAGGCCCTTCTCCTTCATGTAAAGTGAGAGCTCCACCTCCCTTTCCCACCAATCCCGGGAGAAGGAACCCTGAATGAGCAGGTGATTGTTCTCTGCAAATTCTCCGAAGGGAATGAGGATCTCCCCGATGTCCGTTATCTGCTTTATCCTGCCTTTAACGGACTCCATTGTTTCCTTGTCGTTTACCCTGACCAGGTCTCCGTTGTTCAGAAGTACCGTAGGTCCTTCAATGGAATCAACCGGTGTCACGGCACCTGCTTTTCCGGGTCTTTCTATCTTTATCTGTGTTCCAACAGCCATGAAATTATCGGTTATGAACAAAGTGTATGGGCTGACCCCGATGGAGGCCAGACCGCAGGTCCTTCCCCTGCCGTACCTTAGCCTGAATCCTCCGGGTCTGGAAGGGTGGGAGAACACAGGTCTGCCCGCGATCAGATCCTTGATATATTTCACCGTCGCTTCGACCTTGAGGCCCATTCCCTCATCCGTCAGTTTTACCGGGGAGTCCTCCTCCTCGAAGGTGAAATCAAGATAATTACCCTCCTCGTCGGTTCCGCTCCCTGCGACACCGGGAATGTCGGAATCCATGTCCTTCATGGATATCATTTGCTCCAGTAATTCATCCTCCATGCAGGTCTTGTCACCTTTTTCCTCTTCCTGTTTTTTCTTCACCATCAGAGTCTCCAGGAAATCCCAACCTTCAATCTCCAGGGCCTTGGTAATTTTCAATATCTTCTTCGCTTTGAGCAGCAGTCCCTCTGCAATGACCAGGCATATGCCCGATCTTACCTGGTTGGTCAAAACCCTTGGAAGATCCCTGTTGCCCTGGACCTCCACCTTCTCCGTACCCTCGCCGTTCACACAGACCGGACAACGCCGGACTATCTTCTCGATCTCTTCATTGGTGGGTTTGTATTGAAGGTTCTTGTATAGCTGGAATTCCTCTACATATCTCGCTATCTCCTGTTCGGTGGCCTTGAATTCACCTATGCCCAGGGATTTTCTGACCTGATCGGCAATCAGAACGGAAACGGCCTGGGCGGTCCCACCAGCCGCCCTGATGGGGCCTGCGAAGAATAGATCGGCATATTCCGTACCATCGGAATTCTTCCCCAGCTTGACCTCGGCAATCCCTTCCAGGGGAGCTACAAGGACACCTTCCGTGAGGATCGCCAGACCTGTTCTCGTGGCCTGATCCAGTGCCTTTTCCTTGTCAATTCCCCGGGAAACCATCTTTATTGCGGTTTCCTCCGCTATCTTCAGGAGAAGTTTTTCCCTGGACATTTTGGGTGAGAGTTCCCTGATCCTCTCCGCTATTCCCTGGGGTCCAACCAGCTTCTCAACCCTTCCCGCAAGGTCCTCGGCAAATGGTATCTCGACATCATCCGTGGGGTCTATCCCTTTCGATCGTGCCCTTGTGGCTACTTCTGCAGCATGGTATGCTTCCTCCTTCAGATCGGAGAAATACATTTGCATTTTTTTCGAAGCTGCGGGCTTTTTCATTCAGGGGTCCCCGGCTTCCCTATCGTTGAATGGTTAAAACCTTTTTCTCGAGGTAGGGTGAAAGACCTTTATTTTTCTGATAGAGGGGGCAAGATGTTTTTAACCCATTGATGCAATGACCTTGTAAAATACGGGGTAGTTTCGGATGATGGACGTTTTCATCGTTGAGGATGAGGAGATGATCCAGCAGCTCTATCGGGATGTGCTGTCCATGAGGGGCTATAACGTAGTGGACGTGGCAGAGACCGGGGAGGAGGCAGTTGATAAATTCCGGAAATTTAAACAAAAACCCGACCTGGTCATTATGGACCACCGAATGCCCGGAATGGGCGGCCTCGATGCGGCCAGGATGATAATGGAAGAGGATTCCAGCACCAAAATCATTCTCGTATCAGCTGATGATAACGCTGTATGGGAAGCCCTCAAGATCGGTATAGTGGGTATGAAGAAACCATTCAACATTGGCGACCTGCTATCGGCCATTGAGGCATCAACTCCGAAGGATTCCCCCAAAAAGAAGGAGAAGTCCGAGGTTCCCGAGGCACCGATTAAACAGAGCGGCCTCTATCTGGTCGAGGAGCTTGACGCCGAAAGAAGCGTCGATATCTTCAAAGCCCTTCTTGCCAATGATTACAAGGGAATGGCTTTTTCGAGAAAGCATCCCGATGTTTTAAGGAAACTCGTGGGAGAAGATGAACTGCCTGTTGTTTGGTTCACATCCACACCGGTAAAGGAATACACCTGCATTTCCCCGATCAATATCCAGAAGATGCTGATAATGGTACAATCGGCAATATCCAGCAACGAGAAATCCGCAATACTGGTATGGGGTTTTGAATATATTCTGACCAACATGAACTTTGACAGGGCTCTTAATCTGCTTCAGGTTCTCAACGACAGGGTGATGACCACAAAGGATTGTATACTGATCTTTTCCATGGACCTGGAGATTCTGGGGGAGAGGGAACGCAAATTGGTGGCAAGAGAATTCGAGATCCTGAAATAGCGAATAATTAACATAATATCACATTTTTTCCTGCCAGATATTACTCTGGATCATTCTCAATATGTCATATGATAATGGTCCCAATGTTCTTATATATCTAATAGAGGAATGATTAAACATCGGGCAGGGAATAACTGTTATTCTTAACACCTCTATCTCTTCCTAAATATGTCCCCCCCATATCTCTGCCCGAACGTATTTCCTGAAGATCCGGCGGGATACCGGATCTTCACTTCATTCTTTTGTTCGGATCTTTGACCGAATTACCAGTATGTTCTTGAAACTTGAACAACAAAATGCTGTTACTGTGATCAGTAATTTTTTGCAAGTGGCTCGAAATAGGCCCTTGGATGCTTGCATGCCGGGCACATTTCCGGGGCCATTTCTCCCTCGTGAATATACCCGCAGTTGAGACATTTCCATTTGATGGGTCTGTCCCTTTTGAAGAATCCTTCGCTCTGAAGCCTCTCTATGAGAGAATTGTAACGATTCTCGTGTTCCACTTCCACCTTTGCAACCATCTTGAATGTTTTGGCAACCTCGGGAAAACCTTCCTGTTCTGCAATTTTTGCGAATGTGGGATAGAGTTCGGTCCATTCCTCGTTCTCTCCGGCAGCCGCAGCCTTGAGGTTATCCAGGGTTGTTCCTATAACACCGGCCGGATATGATGCAGTGATCTCAACCATCCCGCCCTCAAGATGCTTGAAGAAGAGCTTTGCATGTTCCCTCTCGTTCTCGGCTGTTTCCAGAAAGATCTCCGAAATGGCGTTGAATCCCTCTTTCTTTGCGGCCTTTGCAAAGAATGTGTATCTGTTTCGGGCCTGGGATTCTCCCGCAAATGCAGCTAGAAGATTTTTTTCTGTTTCGGTTCCCTTTATACTTGGCATTCTCTCACCGATCCCCGATATCGGAACTTATTTATAAAAACTGATGTAAATCCTGTTACGGTTCATCACGGATCAACAAGGCATTTAAAAATTTTCAATTACTTTTTTGAGAAAATACAATGGACAGACTGAAATAGGATGTAATGGATCGGGAATTGATTATGAGGAGAGTAACATTAACACCCATCGGATGGGAAGATGAAAAGGTATTGTCGATGATGAAGAACTTCCTGAGTGTACTCACCGACATGGATGTCAATATCGGCTCGGGAATGGAAATACCAAGATATGCATACAATCAGAAGAGGGACCAGTACCACGTTGAGACCATTCTTGAGAGTCTCTCCTTCAGACACAGTGGCGGGGATTTCATATTGGGTGTTGGCGATTTAGATATATACATGAAGGGATACAATTTCGTATTCGGTCATTCAAATCTGATCACAGGCGTAGGTTTGATGTCAACCATGAGGCTCTGGCCTTCATTCTACGGAGAACCGGATGAGAAAAACCTGTTCCGCAAAAGGATGCTCACCGCGGCAACGCATGAGATGGGACATCTTATGGGTCTGTTTCATTGCAGAAATCCCGGATGTGTCATGAACGATTCCAGGTCAATATCGGAAATGGATTCCAAGAGTTTCGATTTCTGTAAAAGCTGTTTGAAAGCCATTGAAGATAGAAAGTTCAAAAAAATGTAGAAAGGCCCTTTGTAAAGGGCCCTGGTATGCTCAAGGTCCTACGTGCATCATCTCCCATTCAATCTCGTAATCCTCTTCGGATTCCAGATATTCCTTCTCTATCTCCAGGAGCTTGTAGTGTCCTATCTCCATCTTTGCAAGGTATTGAAGTGTCTTTGAGATGTCGGCGTCATCGAACCTCTTCGAGAGGGAACCGTAGAAATCGGATGCCGCCATTTCGGCATCCATTGCCTGGGACATAATATCCGAAGCCTGGACATATGGTTTTTCCACATCCACTCCCGGGAGAGGTACCGGAGATTTTTCGGGGAGGCCCGGGACCTCTTCCTGGAATTCCATCTTGTAAATGGATTCCAGATAATCCCTGTGCTTCAGCTCCTCTTCCGCAATGTATCTGAGCTTGTCAGATAGATATCCGTTATCCACTTTTCCCGCAAGCTGCAGATAGACGTCCCTGCTTTCAACCTCACTTTTGATCGCGGCAAGCATCATGTCCTTCATATCATATGATTCGAGATCCATTCATAACACCTCATATCTTTCCTACCTTGTCCAGGGTTTGTTCCATGGCTTCATCCCCCGGTTTCCAGTTGGCAGGGCAAACCATTCCGGGATGCTCCCTTACGTATCTTGAAGCCTGGAGCTTTCTGAGTATCTCTTGTGCGGTCCTGCCAATGGAGTTGTCATGGATGTCCATGGCCTTAAGGATGCCGTCGGGATCGATTATGAAGGTGCCTCTCTGAGACAGGCCCTCCTCTTCGATATAGATCCCGAATGCCTTGCAGACTTTACCGGTTGGATCGGCCATCATCGGATAATTGACCTTTCCAATGGCCGGGGAATCCATATGCCATGCCAGATGAACATATGCCGTATCGGTGCTTACGGAAATGATCTCGGCACCTTCCTTTTGAAACTTCTCATAATTTACCGCCAGGTCCTCCAGTTCGGTGGGACAAACGAATGTGAAATCAGCTGGATAGAAAGCCAGTATCAACCATTTCCCTCTGAAATCCGACATATGTACTTTCCTGATCTCACCTTTGTGGAAGACTTCAGCGGTAATATCCGGTACCTCGTCCCCGATCCTTATCATGGATTCCATCCCCCTTTATTCCTCGGCAGGTGCCTGTCTCGTACCCAGTTCCCTGTCAAGCTGGAATAGGCCTCCGGGATGATCTCCTATCAATTCGAGTTTGTCAAGTATGTCTCCTACGGAAGATTCCTCCTCCACCTGCTCGGCGACGAACCACTGTAGGAAGTTATCGGATGCGTAATCCTTCTCCTCTCTTGCCAGAGAGACCAGATGATTTATTCTTCCGGTTATGTGCTGTTCATGTTTGAGGGCCGCCTGGAAAATATCTTTCATCTTCCCGTGTTCGGCCGGGGGCCCCTCGATGGAATGCAGCTTGATATTTCCGCCTCTTTCCAGTATGTAATCATAGAATTTCCTGGCGTGTATCATCTCCTCCTGAGCCTGGTTGTCAAGCCAGACGGAGGTTCCCTTGTATCCTTCTGAATCAGCATAGGCCGCCATGGCTTGGTAAAGATAGGCGGAATACAGTTCCTCGTTTATCTGTTTGTTCAATTCCTCAAGAATTTTATCCGAAAGCATTTTTCTTTCCTCCGATGATCAGTTAAACGCAATGCTATTTTTAACATTCCCCTTATCATTCAAGCGGTTTGAATTGATCCTTGTAGGCCTTGCAGTGAGGACAGAACCCATGGCTTTTTATGTCACCGAAGGGTGTGTTCAACTTTACTCCGGAACCGGGATCACCTAACCCGGGATCGTGAACATGACCGCATTTTTCACATACCAATTATTGAAGGTGTTCCTTCTTCCCGGATGAGATCTTATCACCCCATCCGTCGTATGTCGGGGCATTCTTGGACGATCTCCCGCCCTTTATGTCCCTGTAATATGAATAGGTGAGTGGTTCGACATCTTCGATTATCTCCGATTCCACCACCTCACCTATGAAGATCGTATGGGTACCAACGGAAAAATGATCGAGCAGTTTTAGATCCATATACCCCACAGCATGGTCAAGTACTATCGGGGCACCGGTTCCACCTATCTTGAAATCGGTTTCCTGGAACTTGTCTATGTCCCTGCCAGATCTGAAACCCCATTTGCCTATGAATTTCATGGGGGTATCCTTCCTGAGTATGGATATCGAAAACACCTTTGAATCCAGGATATAATCGTGGGTCAGGTTTTCCTTGCTTATGAAAACGGTTATGCAGGGAGGGGATGAGGTAACCTGATTTGCGGTGTTTATAACGAGCCCGTTGTATTTCTCACCCTTTCTGGAGCTAACTATATACATGCCGTATGTAACCTTGAAGAGGGTCTCAATGGCCAACCATGCCACCTCTCGCGGTCGGATATGTGGTTGTATATTTACCCTTTATCCCTGGATTTCCCGATATATCACCTCTCCTGTTCAACCTGTTCCTCCGATCCTGATTGAAACTAACCTATCAAGGTATTGTTTTATTGACTCGGCGGATATGTCAAGTAACATGGAAGGGCACAATCGTGTGGTTGATAGGGTACCCTGGGACCTCGAAGCCGTGGTGGTTTCAAGACCCAACCGTTTCCTGCTAATCGCTGATGTGATCAAGGATGGGGGAGGGGTGATCCCGAATGAGAGGATTCATGTTCATGATCCCGGTAGATTGAAAGAGATAATCTTTCCGGGGAACAGAATAAGGATCAAAAGTGCCACAAAACCCGGAAGAACCACTGCATGGGATCTTGTTTATGGAATGGTCGGAGGTGATTGGGTGTTGGTCAACTCATCCAATCACAGAAAGATTTCCGAAACGATTTTAACCGACCCCGATCTGACTCCAATCGGTAACATATCCGAGATTCAGCCCGAATTCAGGATAGGAAAGAGCAGACTCGATTTCAGATTGATCCTCGAGGATGGAGATTACTGCTTTGTGGAGGTGAAAGGATGTACCCTGACAAAAAATGGAAAAGCCCTTTTTCCCGACGCTCCCACAACCAGGGGAACAAGGCATTTGAGGGAACTTGTGAGTCTGAAAAAGAACGCTCACAGATCGGCGGTTATTTTCCTTGTCCTTGGCCCTTCTCCTCAATGCTTTTCACCGAACTCGGAAACGGATCCGGAGTTCAAGAAAGCCTTCGTTGATGCAACGAAGGCAGGTGTGGAGATCTATCCGCTTCGGCTTCATGCCGAGGATGATGGAATAATCCTCGACGGATTGGTTCCATTATGCGATAGATCATATTAACGGGGCAACCATGGAGCAGATCTTCTCAAGCAGTATCCTGTCATTTTCATCGAAAGGAGATATTCTGTGGGAGTCGATATCCAGTTCACCCACTATGTCGCCATCCTTCCGGATCGGAAGAACTATCTCCGATTTCACCTCGGGAGAACAGGAAAGGTAATTGCCCTCCCTGTTGACATCCGGAACGATAAATAGCTCTCCGGTATCTGCTGCTTGTCCGCAGATTCCCCTGCCGAATGGTATTCTGGTATGCTCGGTGGGTTTTCCGGAAAATGGACCCAGTACAAGCATTCTATCTTCTTCGGGATCGACCAGGTAAAATCCCACCCAATCATAGTGGGCCACATCTTCCCTCAACAAGTCGCAGATGCTCGAAAGTGGGTTTTCCTCTTTTTCCATGATCGCTTCGGTTTTTTTGATAAGTTCCAGAACCTCTCCCTGCTTCATATCAAACCCTCACTTGAATATTGATCCCGCCTCCTTATACCACAACATCAGGTCCAGATGGGAGGGGGGAATCCCCAGATGGTCGCAATAGGCCATCATTTTTCTCTCTATTTCAAGATATCTGGATGGGGTCATGGAAGACGGCACTTCGGGAATCACACCGGCTCTTGAAAGATTCTTTAATATATGGCGGTCAAGTATCGTGAGGTTCTCCCCGAGGCCGATGTTCCTCAGGAAGTGGCTCGCCTCTTTGAACCCGAATCCCTTCACCTCTCTGACAAGCCACTGTCTGGCCTCAAAGGGATCGTCGAATTCTTCCAGGTGGGAAATAATTGTAATTTTCCCATCATGGAAGAATTTGTTTCTGGCCTCCAGAATGTAGGATGCTTTTCTGTATTTGAATCGTACTATACCCACAACTTTCAGGACCTGTTGATAATCTCCTCTGAGAAGGAGGTCGTTGCATGAGAGCTCTTCGACAGCTCCCCAGCAGGTTGTGGCCTTGGATTGGGGGGTGAGTATGCAGAAGAACAACTCCTTCAATATGGCCATATCATCCTTTTGTTCCCACAATCTCCTGAATTCCTCCAATCGAAGGACTATCTCTTCATTGAGGTCATCATGAAGATCGATCATACTGGAGGCAAAGGACTCGTCATATTCCATTTTGACCACGATTGCGGAATCAATCCAGCCTTAGTGCTTTTCCCAGTCTTTCCAGGAATGGGTGCTCCTTTGCATCCTCATAGATCTCTCTTCTTTCATCCTGGGTAATGTTCATGATCTCTGCAAGATTATCCAGCGCATCCAGTTCATCTTCATGGACATCCTCGTCTTCCAGGGCTTCTTTTAGGACCCTCTCGTAGATATCCTTCTCCAGATCATGATCGGACATATCGTTTGAGAGTTCCTGGATTTCCGTGGAATCGGGTTCTTCTCCTTCCTCGATCATTCCCATGATATCATCCATGGTATCATCGGACAGGCCTAGCCTCTCCTCCAGAATCATTATCAATCCGCTCTCGTCCAGGGAAATGAAACCGTCCGAAACCACCTTTTTCATGAATGAATAGTAGATGTATTCCCTTCTGTTCATGATAACACCCCGTTATTTCTCTGATGGTATCAACAATTAGGATTAAACCATTATCCCTTCAAAAACAGTGAAGGGCGGATTTGAACCCTGGTGATTAAATATTTCCAATTCAATCAAGAATCCGGCAGATGATGAGAAACCAGGGCTGAACAGATGATGAACCCTATGAGTGCTGATGCCGCAAGGAGATATTCCCATGAGCGATCCCTATGAAAAAGCCTCCAGAATTCTTCTTTATCGTAAGCCCTTTCTGATACTGACAGGCGCCGGTATCTCGGTGGAATCCGGACTTCCCCCCTTCAGGGGTCCGGGGGGCATATGGACAAGATATGACCCGGAGGATTATGGTCATGTGGACACCTTCAACCGCAATCCGGAAAGGGCCTGGGTTCTCCTCAAGGAGCTGATAGAGGGTTCATTGAAAGCCAAACCCAATCAGGCACATTATGTCCTTGCAAGGCTGGAAGAATCCGGAATCGCGGGACCGATAATCACCCAGAACGTGGATGGTCTGCACAGGCTCGCCGGATCCAAGGATGTGCTGGATGTACATGGAGATGCCCGGATGATCTACTGTCCCTCATGTGGTATCAGATACGATATACCCGAAGAGGAAAAGGAAAGTCCATCCCCCCTCTGTAAATGCGGAAGCTTCTTGAGGCCGGATATAGTTTTTTACGGAGAACAGCTGCCCGAGGACAAGATCGAAAGGGCCTGGAAGCTTGCAAGAAGCGGTATGGATATTCTTGTCATAGGGACATCCGGGGTTGTATTCCCCGTGGCCCATATTCCCAATCTGGTGAAGGTATCCGGAGGAAGAATAGTGTTGATAGATCCCAATCCCTCGGGCCTTCCCATGGGTATGGCTGATGTACACATCAGGGAAAAGGCTGTCAAGGGTATGCTCGAGCTGGAAAAAGCCCTGATGAAGAAGAAATGATTGCTGTCTTCCTAAAGGATTTATATAATCCGAAAATGTTATTCGAATGTCCAGTATCTTCGGTGGATCTCATATGAGATCGATATTCACATTGATAACAGTGTCCGCCCTGGTTCTATGCCAATTTATTCTAAACATAGAGTCAATTGCACAGGAGGAGGATACGGAACAACTTCTTTTTTTGGATTTTGAGGATTCCGATGGGGGATTCTCACATGACGGAATCAATGACCCCTGGGAAAGAGGAATGCCAGGCACCGGAAAAGTTGAAAATCCCGGACCTCTCTCCTCATTTGAGGGGCAGAACTGTTTCGGTTCTCCACTGAACGGAACATATGAAAACGGGACCCGTGCCTATTTGATAACTCAGGAACTGGAAGTCGCAAGCTATCTCGATCTGGTCTTCTCCTACAGGATATGGTTTGATCTCGAAATTATGGAAGATGAGTTGAACGGGACAGGGGAGATACTAGGCATTGATCATCTTCTTGTCCAGTTGTCCGAGGATGGCGGCCCCTGGATGACATTGTACAACCACACGGGTAGTTCGGGAGGTGATTGGGTACGAAACCAGATAGATCTCTCCTTTGTAGCTTCCGATACTATAAGGATCAGATATTATCTGGTGGATGTTTTGGACGGACGGACGGATAATGGAGCCTTTATCGACACCGTGGAATTGAATGGAAAGTTGAGACCCATGGTTGACATCACGTTGGTAGAACCACCCTCCATTGCCCCTATAATTCCGACAGGTGAAAGGTTGAGGGTGCACTTTGTAATATCCAACAGGGGAAGGACCGTTCCGCCCAATACCGATGTTACGATGGAGATCAACGGACCGGAGGGTTTTGTACCATTTACCGATGAGATAGAACTTTCCAACGAGAGGATCCAGACACATTTTTTCGAATGGGATCCCTGGAACGAGGGGCTGTACGAGCTCTTCTTCAACCTTACGGTGGACGGAAATCGGGAGGAATCCTTCAGATTGACTTCCACCGCAATAAACCCACTGTTCTACGATGATTTCACATTCGGTCTCGACAGCTGGAGCACGATTTCGGAATCGGGTGAATACGATTGGGAAGCCGTTGAGGCCAATGGACCCACCCTCTCCTCGGGCAATATCGCCTATTTCGGGGAAGTTGGTGATAACGGAGAGCAGATCGGGTTCAAGGGAGGTGCCTTCGCAAGTATGATCAGTTCACCTTTGGACCTCAAGAACATGGATGATGCACACCTCTACATTATCCACAGCTACGGGTTTCTTGGAGAACAGGGTTCCTGCGGAGGGGTAGTCCAGGGTCAGAAACCCGATGGCGATTGGATCACACTGGAACCGGACCTTCCGCATGTAAGGCAGCTTGAACCCGGATCGTCAGGACCTCTGGGAGGCATACCGGCTTTCCAGGGAGATCGAAGTTGGTATCAGATAGGTTTCGATCTCGGACAGATAGTCGGATCGATAACCTCCATAAGGTTTTCCGTGTCTTCCGGCGAGGAGGGAGAGGGCAGGGGATGGTTGATAGATGATGTTTTGATAACCGGCGAGGGATTTGATCCCTATGATAACGATCCCCCCGAGCCAATAATGGGTTTGGAAATATCGATCGTGGATGACGGCTGGATTGAGGTTGCATGGACGCCTTCCTTTGCAGCGGACCTCCACCACTACAACATCTATCTGGGTGAGGGTGAGACCGGGACTCTCGATTCATCCAACCTGTACATGACAGTTCAAAAGGGGAACGATACGGCCATCTCAATTTCCAACCTTGAAGAGAACCAGACCTACTGGATAGCGGTAACTGCAGTGGACAGAAACGAAAATGAGGAAAAAAATGTCGCAAGAAAGGTCTTCAGACCGGTATCCGGAGGAATAAACCAACCCCCCGTTGCAGAAGCCAGGATAGTGGGCCCCAGAAGCGGCAAATTGGGAGATGAGTTCAGATTCAATGCATCCTCCTCCTTTGATCCCGATAATGATCCGATTCTTTTCGAATGGATACTTCCCGATGGTTCAACCTCCGAGGGAAGGGAGGTGATATGGAAAAGTACCATATCCGGAGAGGACCTGGAGATCAGATTGACAGTGGAGGATGTTTACGGGGCTTCGGATTCACAAAATCTGACAGTTTCCGTAAAAGAGGAGGGGTCCGGTGATGTCAGAAGTGACGATATCTACAATTTCTTGATATGCATGATCCCTCTTTCGATAATATTGATTGTCATAATCCTTATATTTTCGGCGGCCAGGGGATCGAGACAGAGAAGATTGAAAAGGAGATTGAAAGAGCTGGACCTTGAAAGAAAAGGAGACGTAAAACCCGAAGAGGTCGAGGTTGTCGTTCAGAGGACATCGGATTCGAAAGATGGTTCCAACAAGAGAGTCGCCGATCTGGTTCCTGTCCTGACGGCAAAGACCAGAAAAAAAGATGTGGAAAATGGATCTCCCGAAACGGCTTTCATTGAACCTGAGGTTGAGCATAGGCGTGAAATCGTATCAAAGGGAAGAGATAGTGGAGACCCTGAAGTAAAAAGGAAAATCTCTGCCAGTTCCAGAGTCACAGCCATTGTCGAATGTCCCTACTGCGGAAAAACATTCAAGGAGAGCTTCCACAAATCCAAAGTGGAATCCGGTAAAAGCCTGGATATTCAATGTCCCCATTGCGGAAGGTCGGGATCCACCTGATCCTGTTCATTCGTCCGATCTGAACTTGATCTTGATTTCGGCCTTTTATCCATTCGTATTATGGTAATCATGAGAAAATATATTTTTAGTCCATCAATGGATTTTTCAATATGGAATCGACCTCCGGAAGGTCTTACCCCATGGGAAAGAGCCCCTACCTTGACCTGTTCGATGAGGTTGAAGATATCGTTATCTTCCTCGACCAGGACCTCAATGTAAGGTCTGCCAATCTTTCCACGACTCTTCACACGGGTTATTCAAGGCAGGATATAATTGGTAGATCATTCGAGGAACTGTTCCATGTAGTCCTTCCGGATGGGCAAACCATAGACATAAAGGATAATCTTGAAACCAACTACGACTCGGTTCAACTCGAGTTGATGACAGATCCCGACATGGGAAATTCCAGGTTCATCGAAGCAAGGGTCTTCCTGATCGAGAACGGCGAAGGTGAGAGGGTCTATCTGCTGATCGGAAAGATCATACCGGAAGGATCAAGATTGAGCGTTGAACTCGAAAGATTGAAGGAGGATCAGAATGTACTTCTGGAAAATTCCACCGATTGTGTTCTGATAATAAATAACGGTGAAGTTGAGAAGGCCAACCTGAAAGCAATGGAAACCCTGGGTTATTCCTCCCCGGAAATATGTGGAATGAAGATAACCGATTTCTTCTTTGAGAAAAGAATGGAATCACTTGATGGAATCATTCCAAAGGATGTCAGGGAAGGTTTCGAGGGTCTCCCATGCAGGAGGAAGGATGGCTCGGTGTTTCCCGCGGAGATCAATCTTATTACATTCGAGCTCAACGATAATGAGAGAGGATTTCTATTTATCAAGGATGTTGCGGATAAAAAGAAGAGAGAGGAGAAGCTTAGATTGCTGGCCGGGATAATCGAAACCTCTGAAGATGCGGTTTTGGTTCTAGACCCCAACGGAGATCCAGTTACTGTGAATTCGGGTTTTAAAAAGATTTTTTTATTGGAGAGTCTTGAAGCGGGATGGGATCCCAAGGATATGCTTGGAGGTTCGGACGAAAAATACCTTGAGATGATGTCATCCCTGATGGAGGGAATGAACTGGTCCGGATATAGTTCGGTCAATATCAAAGACAGGGCATTGGATATTTCAATAAAAGCCTGGCCGATGACGGATAGTTCCGGAAATGTCGATTACCTGATAATCCACTGTCGAGACGTATCGGATATCAGAAGGATCCATTCGGACATGGAACTTCTCTCTTCCATACTTTCCCACGATATCCGGAATTTCGACAAGGCAATCACGGACAACCTCACACTTCTGAAGATGGGCGTTTACGGAAAACTTGATGAGGAAAAGGCCGGAGTAATTGATAGGATCCTGAATCAATCCAGGGGAATGAACTCCTTGATAACAAATTCAAGGAAGGTTCTCCAGTCCTACAGGGAGGTTGATGGTCTGGAGGTTTTCGATCTAAGATCCGTGGTTCTTTACACAAGCGACCTGATAAGATTATCCTACCCGGAAAGGAAAATAGAAATCGATGTTGAATTCTTCGACCCTCCTCCTCTGGTGAGGGCGGATGTCCTTATCAGGGATATATTTCAGAATCTTTTCGACAACTCCGTGAAATATTCGGATGGCGATGTGAGGATCTCTGTTGAAGGTTCGGATACCAACGAAGGTTGGTATACCGTATTGGTCAGGGATGATGGAATAGGTTTGCCTCAGGGCAAGAGAGATGATCTATTTTCACTGTTCAAGGGAACCCACAAGGTATCCGGAACCGGAATGGGCCTCTACCTTGTCAAAAGGTTGATGGAAAGATTCGGCGGAAGGGTATCTTCGGATGATGTGGTCGGAAACGAGGGTTATTCGGGAGCCTGCTTCAGACTTGATTTTCCGAGGTTGAAGAACAGATCATCCATAATATGCGACACGATCAACAATGATCTATCGGACCCGGTCAGATACCTTCTTTTCAGGAAGTATTGTAAAGAGGGGAAGGAATTCATGGAGTTTGGTGGCTATTCACACGAAATCTCTGACCTGGAATCGGCTGGAAAGATAGAATTGATAGAGAGGTTTGGCTGGAATATATCCAGGGCCATTTACGATACAATACGATTTGCGGGAGATGAGGGGGTTTACAGATATGATTTTCAGAAAAACGAGATCACCGGACCAATGGATCCGAAGGAATATGGTGATGGCAAATGAAACCTAGGGTAATGGTTGTTGAGGACCAGGAGATGGTCATGGAACAGATCTGCGACTTCCTGGAATGGATCGGGTGCGAGGTTGTTGAGAGGGCTTTTAACGGAGAAGAGGCCATCGAAAAATATGATCATTCCGGGATCGAACTGGTGACCATGGACCTTATGATGCCTGAATTGGATGGTGCCGAGGCGACAAGAAGGATCCTCCAGAATGACCCAGAAGCAAAGATAGTGGTATTCACATCGATAGATGTTGATTCCGATTCGGGAAAGGAGAACAGTCTTGTCAGGAAAGCATTGGATTACGGTGCAAATTCGGCTGTATGCAAATTCTCCAAAACGGGTATATCCGATGAGCTGGCAAAGATCTTCGGAAAACGGCTTGATCTGCAGTGATTCAGATGCTGGATGAAACTCTGGAGAAAGTTGATCTATACTATTGCTTCGGCTGCCACAGGGAAGGCACCATGTCCGATTCCGGAAACAGAGAGAAAATCAGGACATGTGAGATTTGCGGTCTGAAATTCTGTCACTACTGCGGCCATGTTGACGAAGCGTCATTGTCCTTTCTCTGTGATTCATGCTGGAAGGAAAGGTCAAAGAGATTGGTTAAATCCGGTAGATACGACGAGGCAATAACCATTCTCGAGATGCTCCAGAAATACGATGATATCGAGGAAATCGTCAGGATCAGGGAAGGTTCGAAACCCCCGGAAAGGAAACCACTCATCGATTTCGAAAGACTTATCGTCAGAGAGGATGGAAAGCTCAGAACTGCCACAAAGATAAAGGGTATCACCATTACCGATCATTTCATTTCAACCAGGGGAAAGAAGGGACTCCTGGGTGAAGCCGGTTGGAGATTGGGTCCTGTTTTTTCGGAAATATATAAGAACTTCAGTGATAGGTTACAGCATCAGGGTTCCTATATCCTTGATACGGAAAGGGGCTCTGTTCGATCGGATGAGGTTTCTTCGGTTCAGATGATAAGGAGATACTATGTATTCGACCGTGTGAAAGTGGAAGGAAGCGTCAAGGAGAATTGGGCTTTCAACATAGATGATACGATAATCCTTGACTCGGAGATAACTTCATCCGGTAAAGAGGGCCTGATCAGGAAATACGGGTGGGAAATTGTCACGATATTGATCAGATTGGTCAAGGCCAGGATATCTGTTACCGGCCACTACATATACGACACCAGAAAAGGGAGCCTGCACTTCATAAAAAGCCTGAAAAGGATATGATCAGATTCCCATTATGATATCCAATCTCTCCATGATCTTTCTGAGGGAATCGATGGGTGGAATCATCATCAGATGGATCTCCAGTTTCTTTGTCCTCTCCCCCGCCTCACAGTGGAAGATCATTGCCGTCTCGTTTTCCTCCTCGAAATGAAGCATGACATACTCCATTACTGCAGTGGCCATATCAAAGGCCATCTGAGGCGGTTCAGGGACAAGTGAAACGGCCATGAACTCGGCAAGTGCATCGGAATAGGAACAGGCAAGAATATTTCCGACTTCCATCAAAGCAGATTCATCTATGGAAGAGAATATCTTGGTGGCACCGAGATCCCGGTCCATCAGAATGTCCAGTAAGGCCATCGCAGATTCCCTGGGGATCATGACAAGGAAGTTGTTCGGGATGTCACCCTTGATCTGAAGGAATACGCCTACAACAAGATTGTTGGAACCTATCATTTCTATTGCTTCCTCCACCGGTAAGATATCCACTGTCGGCACGTCCATATCTATTCGTTTATTGAGCATATCGCTGAGAGCCGAAACGGCATGACCCGTTCCCAGGTTTGCGATTTCACCCAATGCTTCCATGTGGATCGGGGTTACTTCCATATCCAATCCCTCTATCATCTCTATCTGGTTCATATCAACACACTCCTTTGTTCTGATTATCTTCGTCGAACTCTATGGTGACCTCTTCGGTGAGGTCCTTGGGCTTCCTTTCATCCCCTCTCCGATCCCTTAGACAGGACCTTATTTTCAGGTTTTGATTCAGTATCGAATTGAAAAATGAGGGACCTTCATCTTCCTCCAGTACCTCTCTTGGTGCTGGAGGCAGGCTCGGTGGCAGGGGGCTGTATTCCTTGACATCCTCCAGAATTGGAAGATAGATGAAGTTGCCGAACCTGGAGAGGAGGTCCCAACCTTCCTTGAATGTGATCTCGTCCGCGGAATGGATCAACAGGTTTGCATCAAGCACTATGGACCTGGATGCGGGGTATTCCTCGAACAACCTGTTCAGATGGGGTTTCACCGTATGAACTTTGATACCTTTCAGTCTATGGAGGTCCTTTGCGGCCTTTAGGGTAAGCGTGATGGCCATCCTGAGACTATCCCTGATAACCTCATTAAGACCTCTTGAATCCAACTTACTCAGGGTTCTGATCTTTACAAAGGATTCGGACAAATAATCGATCATGTTCTTTCTAAGAGTCCTTTTGATCTCCATGTTGTTTATGGATGCAGGAGGATTCCCGGACAGCACGATATAATCGTTGGTCAGTGAAAGTACTTTGGCCGGTTGCACTCTTGATAGGGAGTCGATTTCCCTGAGGGATATAACCGTTGACGGAAGTCTCATCAGAGATCGATCCATAATCTTCATAACCAGATCCTCTTCGGGATCGATGAGGAATAGAAGGGCGACGTTCATCCGCTTTATATTGATTGGCAGACCATCCGTTGCATAGAGCAGTATGGAGCCGTCTACCTCCATCAGGTCCTTTGAAAGACGAATGGTTCCTTCCCAAATTTCGGCAAGGACCGTTCTCTGAGGAATCCTTTCCTTCACATCCGATCCGGGATCCGGGGGCATCTTATTCATTTCCTTATCATTCCATCTTCAGTTGATTCCAATGATCCTGGGGCATGTCCTTTGCCAGTATCATACAGCCTCTGGCACCGGTATAGATGTGGTCATCCACAAGTGAGATCCTCACATCCCCCAGAGAGGATAACCTGCCCTGCAGATATTCCTTAAGTCCCTTCAGCCTGGAGAGCCTTCCCGCAAGAACTACATTCTTTTTTATTTCGGACTGGAATTCGGGATCATACGATGAGATCAGACCCTTAATTGCATTTACCAGGTCTTCCATTACGGATTCGCATCCTCCTTTCACCTCCTCTGTGATATCGATGTTCTTGTCCTTTCCATCAAGGGGAACCGATACCTCGATCCTTTTTTTGGGGTCTCCGACGAAACCGTATTCCTCCTTCCATTTCTGAACCATGTTCATCGTTATGCCGGCACCCTTGTAGCTCTTCATGATCCGGTTGTAGATCTCCTCATCAATGTGATCACCCGCCTTGTTCAGGGATACCTCGTCGCTGGATTCGGGAAATGTACCATGCATTCTGCAGAGATCTATGGTCCCCGCTCCCATATCTATGATGAGAGAATTGTTCATCTTCTCGGTTGCATAGGAGACAGCGAAAGGTTCGCTTACCACCATGATATTTTCCGTGATCTCCCTTGCCACTTCGAGCAGAGTCGTCTTGTTGATGTGATCCGTCTGTGCCGGTGCCCCCACGATGGCAAAGATTTCCGGGTCCTTGAGGTCACTTTTTGCAAGGTTGATGGCATGTCGAAGAATCTCACCCGCAGCCTTCTTTTCCTTCTCATCGTCTTTCAGGATCCCCTTCTCCAGAGGTTTGCACATATCCAGAGACAGGCGCATCTTCAGCGCCTCATCACCAAAGAGGATCTCTTTTTTGATCATCTTCTTTGCAATCATATCCTTTGGCCAGCCCACAACTGTAGGAATTTCTCCCTTGTATTCGTTCGATGCCAGTATAGCGGTCTTTGATGTTCCAAGGTCTATACCGACGAACAATTTTCTTTCGCTTTTCTTATCTGCCATGCATACAGCCTCCCATTTTCAAATGATGCTCGTAACATATCTTTCCGAACCACTCAATCCGGGATCAACGATCTTTATCGTCAATTCCCTTGTATCCACATTGAATGTGATGGTCCTCCCCTTCTTTCCCCCAAGATCCTCCGATCTCAGATGTATTCCATATCTTTTCAGGTTGATCTTCAATGATTCGATATTTCTCGTGGAAATATCCATTATGGCTGAATTACCACCCGGTCTTTTGAACATGCTGGCTCCCCCGGCGGCCTTTGCCTCGAGGTCCCTCAGGGGGCAGCCTTGACTCTTCATCTCATCCACCATTATATCCAGGCAGGTGTCAGCGTATTTTGCCGGTTTTAGGGGTTGACTCTTCCTGGCGGATTTTGAATCCGGGAGCATGAAATGACCGAGAACCGCAACCGGTTTCCATTTGCTGTACAATACGATACCTATGCAGCTTCCCAGGCCTATTGTCGTTAATCTGGTGCCTTCATTTCCAGCCTTGAAATCGGCTATTCCTACAACTATCTCCCTATTCAAAGATTGGACACTCCAAGTTTTTCAAGCAAATTCCCCACAGAACTCTTGAATGGAACGATGTAGAACTTGGTATCCGCCTCGAGTTCGCTTGCCTTCAAATGAGCATCCAGAAGTATTGCCTCCGGATGTATCTCATCGGCATGGGGTCCGAGGTCACCAGCCGTGAGCCCCATCTTCATCTTTTTGGGTGTTGAAGGTGTCATTTTGAAATCCAGAAGGGAAGCGAAGGCGTCCGCGGCCTGGGAGACAAGTATATTGGAAACCTCCTGAATGGCGGAATCCATCATCTCCCTGGTCATCTCATCGATCTCACCAGGGGATTCGGGGCTTCCCGTGACCAGGAAATTTCCCAGCGTGTTCTTTGTCTCACCCGAGAAATGCAGAATTATTACACTGTTTATCTCCCCGTTGAGGGTAAGCATGTAGTTTACACCCTCTTCATCTGTTGTGAGTAATTTATTGAATTCCACCATTGGAACGATATCTATACCAGGAAGGGAAAGGTCAACTCTTCCTCCCAGCATTTCTGACAGGGCGGTCGCCGCATGCGATGCACCGATGTTCCCGACCTCTCTCAAGGCATCCAGTTGCATTTCCGATAGTTCAAGTTTCATTTTGGTCATTCCTCCTTTAATGGTCATAATTGTCCTCCACCTCTTTGAGAGAGAAGGGAATGGATATCCAGAATCAAAATAACGCTGCCATCTCCGAGAATCGTCGCACCGGCAAATCCGATAACGCCCTGCAGACTCTCCCCGAAACTTTTGATCACTATCTCCTGCTGTCCCAGAAGATTGTTGACTATCAGAGCGGTTTCCCGTCCAGAGTGCTCCAATATTACTATCTCTCCCTCACCGGAGATATCATCAAGTGAACTTTCAAGGTTATTCTGGAAGAGGTCCTCCAGACAAACAAGTGGAATGGATTTGTTCCTTACAACAATAACATTGCTGTTCATTACCCTGGAAACCGGGTAATCTTTCAGGTCGAGGATTTCCTTGACACTTGACAGAGGTATGGCGAATTTCTCCTCATTGCATTGTATCAAAAGAGCCTGGACAATGGCCATCGTTATCGGAAGCGCCATGGAGATGGTGGTTCCTTTTCCCACCTCGGACTTTACGCTCAAGATACCCCCGATGGAATCGAGTGCAAAGGAAACCGCATCCATACCCACCCCCCTGCCCGAAGTGTCCGTAACTTTATCTGCGGTTGAGAAACCTGCCTGAAAGATAAGCTTCTGGGCCTCCTCGTCTGTCATCTCGGCAGCACGATCCCTGGAGATCAGTTCCTTCGAGACTGCTATGTTTTTCAACTTATCCGGGTCAAGGCCCTTTCCGTCATCACTCACTGAAATGATCACCGTGTTCTTCTCCCTCACAGCGGAAAGTTCAACCCGGCCAGCCTTGGGTTTGCCAGCATTCAGCCTTTCCTCTTCCGATTCGATCCCGTGGTCCACGGAATTTCTCAAAAGGTGTACGAGCGGGTCTCCGATCTCGTCAATTACGGTCCTGTCGAGTTCAATGTCTCCGCCCTTCATCACGAATTCTACATCCTTGTCCAGTTTCCTTGCGAGGTCCCTGACCATTCTGGGAAACCTATTGAAATGGAAATCAAGGGGGATCAATCTCGCTGCCATGATCTTTTCCTGTAATTCCGATGTGATCCTGTTCACCGATTCGAGGCTGTCGGTCAGATCCTTGTCTTTTACCCTGTCAGCGATGACCATCAGCCTGCCCTTGTTGATAACGAGTTCTCCTATCAGATTCATAAGGTTATCCAGATGGCTGAGGTTGACACGTATATGGGTCGTCTTCTTCCTTGACCTCTCTTTTTTGGTTTTATCCGTTACTTTTTTGTTGATCATTTCTTTCTCTGCCTTTATGGCCTCTTCCCTCTCCTTCAATTCCTGATGGCTCCTGTTCATCAGGGCCAATATTTCTTCATCGGAAAAACTGACAAGCTGGATGGATGTGAGTTCTCCTATGGATGTCAAAAATTTCGCTATCTCCTCTTTTTCCTGGCCCTTGATCTTCATAAGGAATATATCCCCGGAGGAGACGTTATCGAGTTCCTCTTCGAAAGGAAAACTTGATGTGACCTCAGATCCCAACTCCTTGAGACCGTTTATGATCTGAAATATCCGAATTGATGCCATCTGGCAGTCTTCGGCGACCTTGAAGGCCCATGCCGATTCATTATAATCGAGCTTCTTCAGATCACTATCCATGTAATTCCTTATCCGGGGGTTCACGGATTGTTCTGTGACATCAGTCTCGGATTCCCGGTCATCAAATGTTGAATCCTCTTCCTCTTCCCCCGATTCCATTTTACCGGGTGCTTCTTCCACCTTTCCGGATTTCATTTTCTCCAGTTCGGAGATAATATCGGTGGGATCAAAGCTTGTCTCACCCTCTTCCTCGATCTCGTCGGTCATTATCTCCAGTGCATCCAGGCATTTGAAGAGCAGATCCGATAACTCGAGGGTCACCTCATTTTTTCCCGATCTGATTGTATCCAGCGACGACTCCAGGGTATGGGTTAGATTGGCGACGGGTATGTAACCCATTGTTGAAGACATTCCCTTGAATGTATGAGCTATCCTGAAGATGTTGTTGACAACTTCCTGCTTGTCCTGTGTCTGTTCAAGGTTTACAAGGAGCTGGTTCATCTGTTCAAGATTCTCTCTTGCCTCGATGAGGTATATTTCCTTGTATGCTTGGTTATCTTCTGACATATAATAGCCTCCTAACGGGATATCAACTCCAGAGCCTTTGGCGGTATCTCCTCGAAAGGCAGGGAATGATCCGACAATCCCTCATCCTCAACTGCCTTGGGCATACCGTATACGACACAGGTTTCCCTGTTCTGAGTGATTATTCTGCATCCAGATCCCCTTAACTTCTTCACTCCGTCAAGACCATCGTTGCCCATGCCGGTCATCACTATGGCAACCATCGGAACCTTCGAAAGTCCCGCAAATGAACTGAAAGTAACATCCGCTGAAGGTCTGACCCCTTTGACCAGAGGCCCGTTGACGGTCCTTACCTTGAGGTTTCCTTTTGTATCCCTTGCCGCCTCCAGATGAACACCACCCGGAGCAATGAGACATGATCCCTCAATTAGGGTCTCACCATCCGAGGCTTCCTTAACGTTGAATGGACAGAGGTTGTCCAGTCTTTGGGCAAGTGACGATGAAAAGAAATGAGGTATATGCTGAACGACTACGATAGCGGACCTTCCAATATCTTTGAAAAGCGGCATCATTTTCGAAAGCGTGTGCGGACCTCCGGTGCTCGAAGCAATTAGAATCAGGGAACCGGCCGGTCTTCCTTTGGTAGCGATTTTTTTGGGTTCATTTTTTATCCTTTCCTGACTCGAGGCTATGCGGGATAGGACCGTTGTGTTGGCCTCGGAAGCTCTGAGGACCCTCATGCCCATTCTGGATAACACCAGTTTGTTGCCCGGATCCAGAATATTTTTTGGCTTTTCGATAACATCGGCGGCTCCCATCTCGAAGGCCCTGAATGTTTCCCTGGCACCCTCGCTTGTGAGTGAACTTATGATCACCACCGGTGTGGGTCTTTCTCTCATGATCTTCTTCAGAAGATCAAAACCGGAACCATCGGGAAGCATGAGGTCCAGTGTCACGATATCGGGTTTCGAGGAATTGAACTGATCCCAGGCTTCCCTGGAATTCATTGCAATTCCGCAAACCTCCAGGTTCCTGACATTGGAGAAAGCATCCTTCAGTATCCTGGAGAGCAGAGTGGAGTCCTCCACTATCAGAACCTTCTTGCTGGAAACCATCCTCATGCCCTCTAGCTACCAAGGACCTTGTTGACCTCTTCAAGGACCCTCGGACCTTTGAAGGGTTTCACGATGTATCCTTTTGCTCCGCTTGTAAGAGCTTCCTTTACCATTGCTTCCTGACCCAGTGCCGTGCACATTATTATCCTGGCTTCGGGATCCTCCGACCTTATTCCTTTTAAGGCTTCCAGTCCGGTAAGGTTCGGCATGACTATATCCATGGTAACGAGATCAGGTTTCAATTTCCTGTACATCTCGATTGCCTGGACCCCATCCTCTGCCTCTCCCACTATCTCGAATCCCGCAGGTTTCAGAATATTCATGAGCAACATCCTCATGAACTTCGTGTCATCCACTACCATTACTCTCTTTCCCATTGCATCTCACCTCATTTTCATTAACCTAATCCTTTTTTCATCATCAGATCTATGTATCTGATGCCGGGGTTTGTCAGGGCAAGAATCTTCTTGACCCTGACGATTTTGGCAAGATTAAGACTTACCAGCTTATCGTACATATTATCCAGATCCTGTACTGTCAATCCCATCATTTCCATGAGATCATCCTCGTTGACCTCTCCGGTGTAGAGGACCATCAGGAGATTGTTTAGATTCTCGTCGAGGTCCATATCCGCATTCATGTTTTCGGTAAGTGTCTGAAGATAATCCTCTATCATCGAAAGAGAATGATTGTTACCAATTATCACGGAGGAGACCTCCTCTTCCTCCTCCACATGAACGATCGTGATGGAGGGTTTCCCCTTTGTATCCAATGTTCTTATGTTTCTTCCATGGTCTACGATATCCCTGTAAGGTATCTCCACTGTTCCTTCTTTATGTTTCAATGTGGCGGAGATCTCTCCCATCTTCAGTATCCCCTTTCTCCAGGGTTGTTTTGTATCCAGGACACCTCCCCTGGTCGTGGGTGATTTGAAGTAGATTATGCTGGTTCCGATTGCAGCTCTTCTTATGGATGATATATATTCGTCCCTCTTGTCTTTTTCAACAAAGAGCACAATCTTGTATCTGTCCTTTTTCAGGTTACCCTCGATCAAAAAATGCGTTTCCTCTTCTCCCTTTCCCCATTTTATCGGGTCCATTCCGAGGCTCAGAATATGTGAAAGTGGTATTGCCAGCTTCCCTTTCCTGGTTTGAAAGATGATCCTCAGATTGGTGAGTATTACCATTCCTTTCGTTCTGCTGTCCTTTGAATAACTGACAACGTTTTTCTCGGCAGGGAGTATTATCTCGCATGCATACTTATCCAGGATAACCTCATCTGGCATTATCTACACCGGTCTATGCATGAAAAAACAAGAATCCCGATTTAAGTAGGTTTGTAACTGATTTCCTTTTTTGATTTTAATAATTGATAATCATGACCATAATATATAGATAAACCAAGTTGATTTTTATCGAGATCGGCTTCATCCAAAATTGAAAAGAGAACCCGGAGGCATTTCCGTTGAACGAAGAACAAGAACAGGAACAGACCTCAAAGGAACTTCATCTGGTGGTATTCAGACTGGGAAGTGAGGAATTCGCGGTTGATATCAATTCCATCAGAGAGATCATCAGGTACCCCAAGATAACAAATGTACCCAACACTGATGATTATATCGTAGGTGTCATAAACCTGAGGGGTCAGATAACAACCGTTATGAGTCTCAGGAAGAGGTTCAGAATGGAGGATGTTGAAACCTCCGAAGAGACAAGGGTCCTTATCGTGGATATCGGATCAGAACATATCGGGCTCATAGTGGATGGTGTTTCCGAGGTGCTGAAAGTTGACGGAGAGAACCTTGTGGATGGAGAAGATATGGGCTCAGATACCTACGGGCAATATGTTTCGGGAATGATAAAACTGGATAAGAGATTGATAATTCTTCTCGATCTTATCAAGGCTTTCAAAAAATCATGATATGTAACGTTAGAGCAATCGGTGTGATGAAGATGAAAGATGTCAAGAGGGTCAAGACCGGTGTATATGGATTGGACAGCCTGCTGGAGGGCGGAATTCCCGAGGGCAGAGTAATAATCGTTTCCGGAAGTCCCGGAGCTGGAAAAACGACGCTCGGAGTCCAATTCCTCAGGACCGGAGCCAAGAGAGGGGAAACCGGGATATACCTTTCTATTCTGGAGGATCCCAGGGTCGTTGTTCAGGACCAGTCAAAATACGAACCTGAACTTGCTAAGATGTACAGGGACAAGAAGCTGATTTTTATCGATGCCGGACCCCTGACCTGGGGTGAACTGATGGCAATGGGAAATGATGATCAACCGGAAGAATCAAAGAAGCTCCTTTCACCCTCTCATCTGCTTCAGAGGATCACTCCCCTGGTTGAGGAGATGAATGTCAAGAGGCTTGTGATAGATTCCTCCATGGCCCTCAGGTATGATTATGATGACGGAGTTGCGAGAAAGGAGCTGACAAGGTTCATAAGGACCCTCAAAAGCCTGGATTGCACCATAATCCTCCTGTCGGAACTGACAGACCCGACTGCCTATTCGGCGGAACACTTTGCTGCCCAGGGAGTCATTTTCCTTCATCACTTCATGCACAACAGAGAGATGATCAGATCCTTGCAGATAATAAAGATGAGAGGGACAAAGCATGATAATCAACTCCATCCCATGAGCTTCAACGAGGAAGGATTGGTTGTAGAGGAAGGGGGATTAATGCTTGAGTGAACCCTCCAAGAGCTTCTGTCCACTATGCGGAACAGCTCTTGAATCAAGGGAAGGTATGGGACGTGTCTGTCCCGAATGTTCCTATTCCTTCACCGAGGAAGAAGGCGTATTCATATTTGATTTCCGGGATCTGGATTACAGGATCGAACACGATCAGAGATTCAAGGAGGCTGTCCTCAAGATAGAACAGAAGGCATTCTCGAAAACAAGAGAGGTTCTCTCCACTTTCCTTGAAACAGATTTCATTATGACGGGAGGAGAAATCAGGGAATTCTCGGTTGAGGATCCTCCTGACGTTCTAAAGGAGGAAGGAATCGTATTTTCCTCCTTTTCCAGACTGAAGGGAAGGATCGCCGGAACCATGCTTGTCATACTCAAACCCGACAGTGTGAGGACCCTGGTTGACAGAGCCCTTGGAAATGAGCACGGGACAACCACCGAGATCGGTGAGCTGGAGAGATCGATTATTGTTGAGGTCGGTACGCTTCTGACTTCCAACGTATGCAATATGTTTGCGGAACAGTTCGACACCTCGGTGGATATGACTCCACCGTATCTGCTCATAGACATGACCTCCGCAATTTTCAATTACATATTCTCCGAATTCTCACAGGTGGAGGAAAGTGTCGATTACTATCAGCTGGAAATAGGATCGGGAGATGAAATATCTGTTTCCATGCTCTTTTTCCCTCATCCTTCGACCAAGCAGATATTCAAATCCACACTGGATGAGGATAACCTGGACCTTTGAACTTCTATGCTTTTTCAAAGACCCTCTGTCTCAGATCAAGAGGTTTGTAGAGGTCCTTGACCTCGATCGGGATATGCTCGGTCTTTCCGATGACGAGGACCCCATCCTTCTTCAATGCCTCGTGGAACTTTCTCATTGCTATTGTCTGAGCTTCCTTGGGAAAATAGATCAGGAGGTTCCTGCATACGACCATGTCAATACTGTCCAGAGGCCTATCCCTTATCAGGTCATGATGAACGAATCTGACCATCTTTTTCAGATCGGGACCAACCTTCACGGATAGCCCGTTTCTCTCTATCATCTTCAGAGCCCATTCTGGAAGCTCCTTGTCGATATCTTTGGGGTTCATGAATTTGAACTTACCGATCCTTCCCGTATTCAGTTTCTGATCGTCAATGTCGGTGGCGGTTATGGATATCCTGTCTGCTTCCTTTCCAAGTATCTTCCTGAGTATCATGGCCAGGGAATAAGCTTCTCTCCCCTCGCTTGAACCCGCACTCCAGATCTTGAGTCTCCTGTTTTTCTCCAGAAGATGAGGAATGGTCTTTTCCTCCAGAACATCGAAGACCTCCCTGTTCCTGAAGAATTCTGTTACATTGACGGTCAGCCGATCAAGCAACAGATCGATTTCATCTGGATTCTTAGTTACGATCTTGCTATATTCGAGGTAGTCCGATATCCTGTTTGCCCTCATTCTGATGTTTACCCTTCTCTTGAGATAGGACCTCTTGTATCCTTGATGCTGAAATCCGGATACCGTCTTGATGTTGTCAAGGAGCTTCTCGAACTTGATGTCCTCGTCCATATTTAAAAAACCAAATTGGAGATTTTAAAACCTGCTTGAATATTATCAAAAAAAGAACAAGCAGGAGGTGTGTCCTCCTGCTTCCAATAGGTCACATCCCCCCTAAGGAGGGTTGTACCGATTCCCAATCGCCAGCATCAATGGTCTGATCAGGCTCCCCCATGATCTTCATGATGAACATCAGAGTTCTTATGTGATCCGAGGCGGTGAGTCTGAAGTCATTGACCCTCTGGTATTCCATGCTCTGGCCGATGGCCTGTCCTGTCTCCGTGAAAGCATCAGCCTCATCTTCGAAGGATCCCGCGTCCTGCACGGTACCCCTCGCGATGGAGAGGATCTGGGCTTTGGCCTTTGAACCGATCCAGCCGATCTCCTGGTAGTAGGACATCAGCTGGGCCATTCTCTCTCTCTTCACCCTGTGAAGGAGGAAGTCTATCCACCGGAAAGTGGTGATCATAGACTCCATATCACACGGGAGATCCTCAAGGATGCATCGATGGGATTCGGCGAGTTCCGTCTTACTGTACTCGGTCTTTGTTGCTTCCATATGCATCCTTCCCTTCTATGGCAATCACCTTTTCGTTCACAAACCGTGCCCTCAGATCAACTCTACATACCTATCCACATAGGTACTTGGAGTTGTGAAGGCTTCCTTTGTCGGTGTTCCATGTTTTGGAAGGATAATCAAGCTCACATGTGTCTGGGGTTTGATGTCGAACCCTGCTGCATCGCAGTTCACGATGATCTTCACAATGGAACCTGGAGTGAGGACATTTCCCTCGGCAAACCTGCCGTCAACGTCCCTCACGATCTCCACGTTGAATCTCGAGGAGGTGGAATCAGAAGCGGTTCCTACCCCGCCGAAAGTCAGGTCCACATTGGTTGATCCATCTGTCATCTCGATCCTCACCAGATCGAAATCCACGGATGGAGATCCTGCACCGAGTGCCACTTTCATCTCGATAACCTGCACATCATCCGCCAGTCCGGGTTTGAGGACCCTGTTTCCAGCATTATCCACGGCACATACCGCATAGTAGTACTGGTTGTCCTGGGAAGAATATTTTGTGCTGGTAGACCAATCAACACCGAAATCATCGAAGGAGTTCTCGCCGTATTTTGCATATCCTGCAAGCTTGATAAGCGGGTTAATCACTCCGCTTACGGGAAGCTGGTCAACCTCGAATATGGGCTCTACCCCTCTCCAGATCTCGTATGTATACATCTCCGAATCCTGGTAGGTAACGCTCTGTCCACCGGTGAAATCCTGGGCTGCCATACCGGATCCGCTGTCGGATGGATTGGATGATCCCGTCCAGGCTATGTTGATGGAATATGTACCCTGGGTGGCAACCACGGAATATGCATTGAATGTGGGAAGTATCTCATCATTGGTGCATGAAGCGGCTGCTGCCTGGGTTGTTCCAAGGCCATATCCGGCGTTTATCTTGTCTGTGGCATGGTAGTTGTTGACCTCGTTCCCTGAAAGGTCCACCGCTGCTATAGCATAGTAATATGCTGTCCTTTCCTCTCCACCATTTTGCTGGACATAGTCATACCAGGTGGAGGATCCGGATCCGCTTGAAACGGTCCAGTCCGCAATATCCCAGAAACCTATCGGTACCATGTTAGGGGGAGCATCTGTTGCTATAACGTTTGTAGATCTGTAAACGTTGAATCCCCTTATCTGGGTCTGTGCTGTAGTGGGGGCATTGGTTGTCCATGTCTGCGAGGAAGCGGGGGTGTCGAAATCGGATATTGAAAAGTCCAGTCCGGAAACCGACAACTCGATATATCCGGAGTTAGGCCCTCCCGATGAAGCCTTGAAGAGACCGGTTGCCGTTAGCGATGGAGCTTCGGGTTTTACCTGATCTATACCATCGAGCCCGACAATGGTCCAGGTATCGTCGGCAGTTGCAATCGTTGTCAGGTCCACGATTCCGGTATGCAGGGTGATTGTTGTCGCTGCGTTGTCTGTTATCCTGAAGTTGTATACATTCCCGGTTTCCGTATCTGTGAAAACAAGCGCGTAACCGATGTATGCATCGGCCGTGTATGAGGCGCTGACATCGGAGATAACGGTTGCCGTTGTGGCAACAAGATCGCCGGCAATCATTGTTACAGTTGAAAGGATTACGTTTTCGGTTGTTTCTGTTTGAGCCACGGAAATGGAAGCCACCGAATATAATGTGCTGTCGTAACTGGTTGCGGTGTTACCGGCCCTGTCATATGTCTTGACATAGTACCAATAAGCACCTGCTCCGGTACCGGTTACTCCGGAATCCTGGGATGGTACATCATAGATAACCTGTCCCGCTTCAAGAAGGTGTATCGATGATGAAGTCGATGTCGCCAGGTATGAGGTCGTGAAGATTACGGAATCATCGGCATCACCGATAATCGGATCATTTGATCTTACGATCTCTTCTTTCATTATGCCCGAACCGGAATCCGAGGAGGCGGCTCCTATTGTTATCTCGTAACCATATGCTACCGGAGTGGCCTGACCATCCTCCATCACATCGACACCGGATATGGTTGCGGCGGTCGGTGCATTAGAGTCCACGGTGGGCATAACCTGGGTGGCACCTTCACTGTTGATTAGACGGTCACCCTGGATATTTCTCATTATCATGGAGGTTGCTACCTCCTGCTGGGCTACTGTGCCCGTTTCCTGAGCCTGCTGGTTCAGTTGGTTTGCTGTGGTGATCAACAGGGCTGCAGCAATCGCTGCGACAAGAACCATTGCTATGAACAATATCATGGTTCCTATCCCCATTTCACCCTTCTTATCCGCTCCGAGGCGGATCTTCTTCAACCTTGCGGTTTTCATTTATCTCACCTATTTTCGAGACGCTACGCTGATCAATTCTATTTCTACCTCCAAATACAAGGAGCGTGAAGACGCGACCCGTTGAGGACCTCCCGATCCTTTTTATGCGGGAGGTCCTCGGGTCAAAGCATTGCAGGTGTGGAGAGATCTATTATCTCTCGAGATAATGATGCAAATGACAGATATTTAAAGCTTGATTTGTCAGTCTCAGCGAGTGATTATCTGAGTTGATAACCACAAAAGGATCATGATTAATTTCATTATTAGCAATAATGTGATAAAAACAATATTTATAGACAAATAATACTGAAAAATAACTTTATAAAATCTAAATTATTTATAAATAAACTTGTGTTGATTTAACCATGAATCCCGGGATTTGTTGTCTGATGTAGGTGAATGTACAATAGTATCCGATGTATGCTAGATTTCCTTGAGGACTCTGTAGGGATTCGGTTTCAAAGGGTTCAATGGCATCTTTTCATCGATATCCAATCGGATAATGAAACGTGACCCCTTTATAATCACCCGGTGGGAATATTATACTGTAAAGCAGGTGTGGAGAGTCCCCCGTTTCGGGGGATACTCTACAATTGTAAACAAACAGTGTGAGCTTTAGCGAGTGGATCAAAATGGACCCGAAATATCTATCGCAGCTGCTCGTGGACGAGTATGTGATGAAGATACTTACAGCATCTTTCAACAAACCCATGTCCACCCAGCAGCTGTCGCTTGAATTCGGAATACCTATAGCTGTATGCTACAGGAAGGTAAGGGAACTGTTGGCAGCGGATCTCCTGAAAAAGGACAAGAAGGTCCTGACCTCACGGGGTAAATGGGTTCAGTTGTACAGGTCCAAGCTCAAGGGGGCCTATGTATTCCTGGAAAGGAACGAACTCCGGGTGAGGCTTGAACTTGCCGATATCGACCAGCCCGAGATGGATGGAACTGTTGACGTTCTTCCCGGAAAAGGGGAGGTGCTGGCTTAATGGCCGGATCGGGGAACGGGCAGATCTGGAAGGATCCCTGTTGCAGGAGGATCCTCAAACATTGCTTTTCGAGTTCCAGAACTGCCAATTTCCTTAGTATGAAACTGAACATTCCCATAGCCGTATGTCTGTCAAAATTGAGGCAGCTGGAGAAATGCGGATTGCTTGTTAAGGAGAAAAAGATCCGTACATCACAGGGAAAGTGGGTCCAGCTTTACAGATCATTGGTAATCGAGTCGGAAGAAGGGGAAATCAGGTCGAAATTGAAGGAATCCGGATCGTTGACGGATATGGAGGATGTGATATCTTGATGGACCCTCAGAGGGCAAGCAAACTTCTGGCAGACGAATATTCCGTTAAGATACTCACAGCGACCTACCGGAAAGCCAGGTCCGCAAGCTACCTCAGCTCCAGGTTCGACATACCGATCGCAGCATGCTACAGGAGAATAAAAGCTCTTGAGAAGGAAGGCTTCCTCAAGGCCGTTGAAAAGGAATTCACAAGATTTGGAAAGTGGGTCTGGACATACAGATCCAATCTGAAATATGTCAATATCGTTCTCGAGAAGGGGCAGATGAGAATGTTCATGCAGCTAAACGATCCCAAAAATCCCGAACATCATGATACCTGGGAGATACTCGAGCAGGAAGAGGTGTGAGGAGGTGAAGGATGGAAATATCTCCATTTATCGGAAAGTCAGTATCATTCCTCATGGTGATATTTCTTGCTTTTTCCGTACAACTTTTTGTCGGCCAGGGTAGTGGAACAGAAAATCCGGTCAGGTCCCCTCAACAGGATGAAGATGTCCGGACAAGGCAGTTGGTCTATTCAGGTTCCGGTCTGAGTGATCTGCAGATGTCCATGGATGGGAACGGAAGAATGGACATCGCATGGGTGGATTCGAGGGACGGGAATCCTGAGATATATTTTCTCAAATTCGAGGAGAACGGATGGAAGCTCCACGATGATATGAGATTGACAACATCCCAGACTGACTCGATCATGCCAAGCCTGTGTCCCACGATGGACCACACCACTACCCTGGTATGGGTGGAGGATCCGGGATATGGTAGTTCATCTATCAGGACCACCACTCTGAAATACGACGGCGGAGACATTCTTCTGGTGGCGGAGCCCAGAAGCATTGCCCGTTCCATCAATCTATCTGGCCGCCCCGTATTGAAACCTTCTCCAAGCGGTCATGCCAACGTAATGTGGGCAGAGGGACTCGATGTGAATAAATCCATATTGAGGGTAGCTACGATCGATCCTCTATCGGATGATATCCCCGAAAACCGCACCGTGTTTTCGTCTCTTGGATTGCTTACATCATGGGATTTCGAACCTTTATCGGAGGATGATTTCATTGCAAGCTGGAACGGGCAGTATATTCCGGATGGTTCCACCGATCCGAACTACGGTGTTTTTTTCACCAGGTTCAAATCCGATGGGGAGGTTCTTGTTCAACCCTTGAGAAAATCCATCACAAGCTACCAAACAAGACCGGATATTGAATTTTCGAATGATCTGGTAACTCTTGTTTTTTCAACCAGGAGATATGCTTACATGGATGTCATGTTGACAACATTCACAATGGATGGAACTGACATAATGGATGATGTTCCCGTCTCTGATCTCTCAACCAGCAACAAGGACCCATCGCTTTTGATAGGACCAGATGGCCGTGCGTCACTTCTCTGGTTTCGCAATGATAATTCAAAATGGTCATTGGTTCACATGGACCTCGAACTGGATGATACAGTAGAAAACCCGGGTGAAATGAAAACAATGGCCACGGATGTATTGGATCTGGACCACCCCCCTGCCCAGATAATCACGGAAGGCGGGGACCTTCATACATCATATATTTCCTCTGAGGGTGAGGCGGGAATATATCTTGTCTCCAGAACCAGACCGGATCTCGAGTTAGGTGAAATCAGGGTCGTAGACGATCTCAATGCGATAACCGGAGAGAACATCACCATTGAGGCTGACCTGATCAATAATGGAAATTCGAACATTTCGGATATATGCTTGAGATTCGTATTGAAGATGGGAGATATTGTCGTTCATCAGGAAGATATCACCACAAGCTGTGATCCGGGTTCTATCAACAAGAGGAACATATCGATAATGCCGGAAAGCGAGGGAACCTATACCGCGGTTGTGGAAGTTGATCCGGAAGATGAACTGACCGAAAAGAACGAGACCAATAATAAAATGGAAACAAATTTCTTCGTGGGTGATCAGGAGGTTTCCATCTCCACATCATCTAAAGCAATATTGCCTGGTGAACTGGGATATATTAGTGTGACACTGATCAATACTGGTTCCGTAGATGTACGATACCTTATTGAGGTCCAGGGTGACAATATCGATTGGTTCAGCGAAAAGGAGGGATTGATCGATGTTCGGTCGGGAGATACATCCACTCTCGATTTTGGCTTCTCTCCTTCTTCTGAGACCAGGGCAGGCAAGTATCTCATGGTTGTCAGGGGAACTTCCCTCAGAGAGAAGAAAGACCCGGTAATGGACACCCATCAGGTCGAGGTCCTTCCCTTCTACAATTCATCTGTTGATTTCGGCAATTACGAGAGGGAGATCGATCCGGGTACACAGCTTTCAATTCCAGTTACCATATACAATCACGGTAACAGCTGGACCAAATTCAGGATCGAAGGGAACAATTCAATGTCGTTGGATATGAAATACGAGGGAGCTCCCCTTCCGCTGATCCTTCCAACCGTTCAATCGGGAGGGAGCCTGAATATCAACATATTATTGGATATTCCGGAAGGTCTCCAACCCGGAAAAACTATCGAGGTATACATTTCCCTGAGGAATCAGGAAGCTGGACAGACATATACGGCAAATTACAACATGACAATAATGGTGATGCCGGAGCCGGAGATAACCATGGAAGAGGAGGACCTCGACCTTGACGGTGATTGGTCGATAAAGACCGTTGAGGTTACCGTAAAAAACACCGGTAATGTCAGGGATATATTCAGGTACTCCGTGAAGGCGCAGACAGGTGAATGGGATGCACTTGTGATGGAACCGTATTCCGGAGAGGCCTCCCTATCCCCCGGTGAGGAAATGAACGTTACATTGTCGATAATACCTCCCCCGATACCGATGATCGGCAGCAAGCTCTTCACCTTCAGCGCAACCCCGTCAATCAGGGAAAACATGCGGACGGACCACATTTTCCATATAAATGTCGGGGAGAAATACAACGTGTCCTTCACTCAGAACAAGCTTGAACTGGATACCGAACCCGGGATCAATCACAGATTGATGTTAACTTATACCAATACCGGAAACAAGGATGCCCAGTTTTCCCTGATGTTTTCGGGGCCCGGCTCGGAAGGTCTCTACGTGGAACCAATGACCGGAGGAAGGATCCTCTGGAACGAATCTGTACCTATACAGATTGCTTCGGGGGCCACAAACAGCTTCTGGGTGGAGGTTACCGTTCCGGACGAGATGAAGGATAACAAACTTGTTGTGAACGTCACATGTCTGGAAGACACTTCCGTCTCCGATGAACTTCTCATCGTTTTCCACATCCCCGAGGATACGCTGATGAAGAATCTCCTGATCGGAAGCATGGTGGCACTTGTGATTGCTACTGTTGGAATAATCGTGGTGGTCTCCAAATTCCTGATGAAGCGCAGGACCAAGGCAAGCGTAGATCTGCTTGATGATGAGCTGGATTAATTGTTACTGGAAAATATGGATCTGATGGCCTGATATTTGAGATATTTTTGAACCCGGAAGAATCTGTCATCGTGTATTCTCATACCGAATCCGAGTATATGGGCCATTTCATGGCATATTTCATCAAGAAGCAGGACCCTCTGATCCTCCATTGGCCTGTCCTTCATGATCTCTATCATGGTGGAGGAGGTGTTCAGAAATATCCTTCTGTGAGCGGGGTCCGCCAGAGCTATGATCTCCTGATTTTCCATCTGGCAGAGCATTATGCCTATACCGTTTATCTCCAATCCGGTATCGTCACCTTTCAAATCAACCTCATAGATACGATCCTTTTCCCTGTCAATGGTCAGGTTCTTCCTTTTGGCAGGAACGAACTCATGGGGAAGCTTTCGGTTGATTGCGGAGGCGGACAATCCCTCCTTTAGGGAATCCTCTTTGATATCAATTGTAATGTCCGATATTACAGAGAGTATCTCCAATGCATTTTCGAGAATGGGTCCGTAGCTCTCATCCACAATTGCAATCCCTTTTGAGGAGAGGACCTCGAGGGGGATCTCTTCCAACCTTCCCGCTTTCAGGGTTGCCTGGATCAGGGTTCTCTCCATGGTGCTTCTGGCAAGGATCACGATGTATCCCAGATCCGCGGCCCTCTCGGATCTTTTTGAACCGCTTCCGTCCGGGGATATCTCCACATAGAGGTCCTGGCGGTCATCTTTCGAAACCGATCCCATGGGTATCCAGCCTCTTCCCTGAACATGGACCGGTATGGACAGGGCGAGTCTCTTTCTCTTAAGGGAGGTCTTGAAATCGAGCTGGGAGGCGACCTTTATGATGTTCTCTCTGTATTTGAGAAAGAGGTTCCTGTTGTCCCTCATTCTGAGCAGGATGTCCAGGAGGTCCTCCCTGACTTCTTCGAGAATGCTCTTGTAGGAGCTGTCCTTCAGTACTTTTTCCCTGTCCGATGTCTCCTGAAAATGATCGGAATCGATGTAGCCTCCCAATCCGAACAGATCGATCTCGTCAAGTACGATTCCCCTGGTTGATATCGCCACCCTCCTTATCTCGTTGGTAAGGATGAGGGATGAGTCGAACCTCTCGCTCATAAGCCTTATGATATCCCCTTCCAGGATCCTGGGTTTGACTCTAGTTCCGTTTACCATTATATGAAAATCGGGGTTCAATCTCAGCAGAAGACCGGCCTTTTCCTGGATGAATTTCTTGATGTTTTCAACATCGATATTTTCCAGTATCCCGTTGATCCTCCAGACGGTCCCGGTCTTTCCTCTCCTTTCTATCTTCTTTACAAGAGCTTCCATGGAATGTCTGTCCATTCTGATGAGATGGGCCTCATTCTCGGTCTCTGTTATGATTTCGGCCTTTCGGCCCAGTTTCTGCCAGCTGAGCCTTCCTATCCCCTTGTTCCCGATTATTTTACGTTTCTTTTTGGGGGTCAATGATCCTCTCTCTTTGGAGGAGAAACCGATGGTGAGGAAATGCTTTTTAATTACCTCCGAAGACATCCCGGCTCCGTTGTCGGAGAATTCAATGGTATCCTTTTCAACATTGATGTCTATTTTCGAGACGGTGGCATCCACATCGAAAGGATTCTGTATCCCGAGTTCCCTGATGGATGAAAGGTGATCAGGGTATAGGTTCTCCGAGAGCTCTTTGAAAATATTCTTTTCATCATATCTGAACCTGGTTCTGACAACACCGTTCATGATCTGACCTCTGGGTTTGTGATACATTGGAGGCTGGCCAGCTTCCGATATGTCCCCTGAAGCCATAGTTTTGAAAGTAGATAATCCTTGATAGAGGAATATGTACAAGATGGTAACAGATGCTAGTAATATTCCTAGATTATCTCGGAGGATACTGATAACTTTCCTTTTTATATAAACAGTATCTGCTTGTTAAATGATAACTGGAAAGTAGGCTTCCCCTAATCGGAAATATTTCCGTTTCGGGGATTTGAGAACATTGAAAGGGATGTTGGCGGATGAAGAAGCTTTCGAGGTTGAAGGGACATCCGGACACCCGCGGTGAAGCGGGGATCTCCAAGATGATACTCTTCATCGCAATGACGCTAATCGTCACCGTCGTGGCCGGCGGTCTGATCCAGTATGGAACAGACCTTTCCGGTACCGCTTTCAACATGGGAAGGGATGTGAGAAAATATGCTTCCTCATCCTATGAGATAATCGGAGTTGTGATAGCAGATGTGGAGTTGGACCAGGACGTGGACCAGGTGTACTTAACAATGAGATTGAAGAGTGGAAGCGAGCCCCTGAGTCTCGAATACTGTTCCATAACATTGACCTCCAATCTCAATCACAGAGCCGAATACGAGTATACCTCGGATCTCAACGGCGAGAGCGGATCCCTTTTCAACGTTGAAAGAGCAAGTGATTCCGATTCCGGTTCGGGTCAATCAGGTCTTATCACGGATCCCAACGGTGATTTTTCTCTTTCTTCCCCGGTTATCTCTGACGGAACTGTTGTCCAGGTACACTTGAACCTGGAGGCGGGATTTGGTACCGAAGCGGTCCAATCGGAAGTGGTAAGCGTTGAGATCCAGTCAGATACGGCAGCACCCTGTTACATCGATTTCGGAATACCAGAGGGAATACCATCCGTACTTCACCATATCAAGTGATACTACCCGATGATCAAACAGGAAAAGGCATTATTATCCCAGTAGATAATGAGAGAATAACCCATTAAATAAGTTGTAGACAGATGTTTGTGGTGACAGAAAATGAATCGCCAACCTTTCCGGAAATTGAAAGGTGGTTTTGGGATGTTGCGCACCGAGAATCGGACCAATGAAAACAGGAAGGATGGTCATGAAACGCGCAGCGAACCTCCCGAGGATGAACAAAAAAGGCGAAAGCGGAATTAGCCCTATGCTAATTCTTATCACTACATTGATTGTAACTGGAAGTGCTGGTGCATTGTTCATTACGGTCAACAGTGATCTCGTAAGTCAGGCATATAACACCAACCAGCAGGTTCAGAAATACGTTTCATCCAAATATCATATAATGGGCGTTATAATCGTGGATGTGGACCTCGATCAGGATATTGACCAACTTTATTTGACCACAAAACTTGGATCGGGATCGAAACCCCTTACTTTGGAGAATACCGGAATTACTCTTTCCAATCCGGATTTCAGGGCCGAACTTGTCTACACCTCGGATCTTAATGGAGAAGATGCTTCACATTTCAACTGCGAGATCCCGGACACCACAGATGACGGATCGGGTCAGGCAGGGATTTTGACCGATCCGGCCGGAGATTTCAGCCTTGAAGATCCCAATCTTCAAAAGGAAACCATTATTCAGATCCATATTGATCTGGAATCGGCAATAGGCACGGAGGCCCAACCTGGTCAGCAGGTCCATGTGAGGATCGTAACTGACAGGTGTTCACCTGCTTATGTTGTATTCCAGGTTCCGGAAGTAATAGAGACAATTATCACCCACCTCAAGTGATGTTGAATAATGTGCATATTAATTTATATTTGAGACTGGTCCGGCAATGAAGCGGGACTTTTTTTTTAAATCTTTCGTGATTATCAAAACCAGTAATCAGATAATGATTGGTCCCCGGTTTATATATGTCTGAATCCCTTTTTCTTGATGCAGAAAGGTAGAATAACCTTGCTGACAAGAAAAAGGACGGCGATCATGATATGAGACCGATATTTCAAAGCAGAAGGAGGGAACTGGGAGCTTCCGCGATCGGTCCGATGCTGATTTTCATCGCCGTGGTCCTTGTTTCCACAGTTGCTGCAGGTTTGATCCTTTCAACCGGTTTTGATATTGCGAGTCAATCCAAACAAACTTCCGGCCAGGTCCAGAATTATGCCTCCTCGAAATTCGAGATAATCGGAATAATCCTGGTTGATGTCGAACTGGACCAGGATATTGAAGAGATGTACATCAATGTGAAGATTGCCCCGGGGAGTGAGTATCTCAATCTGGAGAAATCTTCCATAACAATATCCACGGATACGGGCATTTGCGAACTTGAATATACCTCCTCTCTAACCGGTGAGGATGCATCCCATTTCAACTGCGAGAAAGCCAGCCCGGATTCCGGTGGATCAAGTGAGTCCGGGGAAATATTCGATCCCAATGAGGAATTCTCTCTGGCATCTCCCATGATGGATGAAGAAGCCAAGGTCCAGCTGCATATAAACCTTGAATCAGCTTTGGGAGATGAAATCCAACCCAATACAATGCTCCATATTGAGATGTCCACGGGAAGTTCATCTCCCGCCTTCGTAAAGGTCACGATTCCTACGGCGATAGAAAGTCGGATGATGCATGTCAAGTAATTTCATTTGAATCTGAATCCAATTTCTCCGTCAAGTATCCTTTTTCTCGTAATGTCTTTCTCGCTCATGTTCTCCGGGCCAATTATCTTGACTATCATGGATACAAGTTCATTTTCATCATTGATCTCGTAAGTATATGGTTTCCTTTTGAGTATCTTTATCATCCCCCATTCCTCCATCAGGGAGAGGACCTTTCTCGATCTGTGGTAGCTCAATCCTGATCTATGGCATATTTGAGATAAAGAAGCGGGTCCTTGCGAATTTTTCATTACGGCGATGAAGGAATCCTCCAGCAGGAATTTGGGGTCCACATCATTTTCCAACGCTTTGAGAAACAGATCCTGCATCAATTTTGATCCGTATCCTCTTGAGGGCATTAACAGATTGGTCCTGCCCTGTCTGACCTTTTCAATCAAGCCCAATGAGTAAAGTTCGTGTATGGATTTGTATATGGATTCCCTTGAATATGGCATATTCCCATGCAATTCCGTTATTGTTATGGGGTGGAGGCATATTTTCGAGTAAACAGCTGATACGGAGTCCATATTCAAAACTGCTTACAGATATTATATAAAAAAGTGGTAATCAAAATCAAAAATAGAATCATGATGTACATATTATTGTTGGATCAATATCCAAATAAAAATTATTCGAATTTCTTTAGATAAGATATTTTTATCCTACCGGTTCAGTCAGTGTCTTTTCAACATGCCGGTTTGAACAATATGTTATAATATATTCTTTTAATCACAATAAATGATACTTTTATTGTTTTTATCTTCTTTGCATGAATATCCTCGCAGATAACTGCTCCTGTGGCTTTTATAGTCTTCAAATGGCGATATTTCTTCAGTGGCAATCAAAGAGCTAGTAGGAAAACCAGAGATCATGGTATCAGAAGATGCTGGTTCAAAACGCAGCATATCGAGTTTTCAAAGAGATATTCAGAAATGACACTGGTCTGCCACTGAAAAAGCAATGTATAAACCTTTGTTAGAGGTGAAAAAGCATGAAATATGCAGGTGTGAAAAAACTAAGAAAAAAGGATGAAGAAGGAGACATGGGCATAGGAACCATGATCCTCTTCATAGCCATGGTACTCGTGGCTGCGGTGGCTGCGGCTCTGCTGATATCCACTGCGTCCGAGTTGAACCAGCAGGCCCAGGAGACCGGGAGGATCGCCCAGCAGGAGGTCGCATCCGGTTTCGTGGTTGTGGACAAGTTCGGAGTTGTTCCTTCGGGAGACACAACCTCGCCTTCGATAGACGATTTCTATCTGAAGATGAGGCTCTCTGCGGGATCTCCGGTGGTGGATATGGACAATGTTGTCATCGAGATCCAGTCGGATTCTTTCGAAGCTTCTCTGATTATTGATGATGACGGCCTTGACACATCCCAGACTGAATATGCAGTTGAGGATGCTACAGGATCATCAGGTGTTGTAAGGGACCCTGAAGCACAGTATGGGTCTGCTGCAAGCGGAAAGCATATTGTGTCCCAGGGAACTATTATACTTGTACACATTGACATTGATCTGGTCAACGACAATACTGATGACTCAGACGGCCTCCAGTCCCAGGATGTTCTTCATATCAAGATCATCCCCAAGCACGGTGCACCCACCTACGAGCAGATAAATGTCCCCGAGGTTGTCTACGGTAACAGCGGAAGCGCAGTGTATGTGCCACTCTCTTAAGGAGGTTTCAGAATGAAACACCTTAGGCGAATGAGAAACAAAGAAGGAGATATGGGAATCGGAACGATGATACTTTTCATCGCAATGGTTCTCGTAGCTGCCGTTGCGGCTGCCCTCCTGATATCGACTGCGGGCGATCTGAACCAGCAGGCTCAGGAGACCGGGAGACTTGCACAGCAAGAGATATCATCCGGTTTCCAGGTAGTGGAGGTCTTCGGACTGGATTGCGCTGCATCGGGTACTCCGGGAACTCCCGGAACCGCAGATGACGATATAGATGATCTCTTTCTGAAGGTAAAGCTGAATGCTGGATCTCAGAAGGTTGATATGACCAATGTCGTGATCGAGGTTACCGGCAGGGACTTCGAGAGGTCGCTGACCTTCACCGATTGGGTTGATGATGCCGATCAGGAGGCTTCCTCAACCACATTCACGGTGGAGAAACAGGACTATTCCTCAGGTAAGATCACCGATCCCGATGGTCTCTACGACGATACCGACGGGGCAAACGTTCCTATCATAAGTCAGGGAACTCTTCTGCTCGTTCACATAGCAGTCGATGAGATCGATACCGCTGCAGACGGAACAAACGATCTAGAACCTCAGGAAACGGTTACCGTGAAGATCATTCCGAAACACGGTACCCCTACCGTTGAGGTGATAAACATACCCGAGGCACTCGTCGGGAACTACATCAGATTGAAGTAAGGAGGTAATGATAATGAAAAGACTTTATAGAAATAAAAAAGACGAGGAAGGGGACATGGGCATAGGAACCATGATCCTCTTCATAGCAATGGTCCTTGTGGCCGCTGTTGCCGCCGCCTTGCTGATATCGACCGCAGGTGAGCTCAACCAGCAGGCACAGGAGACCGGAAGACTCTCTCAGCAGGAGATCTCATCGGGATTCATCGTTGCTGAGACGTTCGGCATGGTAGCCAGAGATTATGTGGTAGTTGATTGGGGTCTAACCACTGCGGATGATGGTGTTGCTGTTTTCGCAAGAGAACCTGGTGACACGGGAATTACAGTGGTTTTTTTGGATGCCTCTGATGCAGGACAATCAGAAGGTGATATATCGGTATCATCCTCAACGATAACATACTATACTGAGGGTAGCCAGACCGCAGCAACCATTGTGAATGCAATCAATGCGGATGCTGATGCAAGTGCACTTGTGTTTGCCTCTTACGACGGTGACGGAAGTGGAACATGTGCAGAAGCTACTGATGGTACGACCTGGACTCTTGCAGGCGGAGAGAACGACTACATCACGGACTTATTCCTCAAAATAAGGCTCTCTGCCGGATCGCCGAAGATAGACATGGACAATGTCGTCATCGAAGTCACAGGAGAAACCTTCGAGGCAAATCTTGACTATGACGCAGATGATACCGATGACGCATCAGATACAACAATGAACTACGCGGATGCAGACTCATTTACGATAGAGACCTGGGAGCGTGACAACGATTACGACTATGATGTTGCCCTCACAGCAACCACTGATGAAGCTGATGACGAGGATACCAGGGCTCACTATGACGGAGGGTCTCAGGGTATCGACAATGGCGGTGTTATCAGGGATCCCGACAACCTCTATGGAGATGCATCAGCTTCTACCGGAGGACACGTCGTATCCCAGGGTACCGTGATAATGGTACACCTAGACATGGACCTCATAGTGGACACCAATACCAGGGATAACGATGGTCTCGGTCCTCAGGACAGGTTGACCATCAAGATCATCCCCAAGCACGGTGTCCCGACCCTTGAGGAAGTAGTTGCTCCGGAGGCTTTCGACAGAGCATTCCTGAGGCTTTGATGGAGGCGATACTGTGACCCATTTTGTCACGCGTATCGCCCCTGACGAACGCACCATCGTAGATATACGGAGGTAAAAAAGAGCGGATGAAACAAGGGGTTTAAACACATGCGGATGTTGGCACTGAGTAGGGATAATCATGGCGAAACGGGAATCGGACAGATGATACTGTTCATTGCCATGATCCTGGTATCTGCAATCGCCGCCGGCCTGTTCATACAAACCATGTCGGACCTTCAACAGCAGGCACAGGAGACAGGGAATCAAGCAGTAATTGACGTCTCCTCGGGCCTCTCCATAGTAACGGCAACGGGAGATCGGGACGAAAACGCGTCCGGAGACAACAGCGATCACCTGGAGAGGATCCGTCTAACCGTTGAACTCCAACCGGGCTCCAAACCGATAGACATGGAGAACGTGGTCATACAGCTCAAGACAGAGAGCGATATGGCCGAACTGACCTACGGCAGCTCACCAGATAACACCCACTTCAGTGCCACGGAGATCCGCGACCCGGAGGAAACCTGGTCGGCAACCGAGAAGATAGTCTCCTCGGGAGCTCTGATACAGGTGATGATTGACCCCGATTATACAGGTCTGGACATGATGGTTTCAGCCAGTGATACCATGGAGATAAGGATAATACCCCTTTACGGGACTCCAACGGTACTGCGGGCCACCACACCATCGGTATTCGCCGAAAGGTTCGTGGACCTGTAGATGGGGGAACTCCGGGAAGTCTGGAGGAAAGTAGATGTCGATCTTGGACAGGGTAAAGGAAGCATCCAAAAAGGCCAAAGGCCTCTCCAAGAACGGATCCAAGAAAGGATCTAAGTCCAAATCCAAAAAGGGATCCGATAAGGTCGAAAAGAAGCTCATCCGGAAGTCAAAATCCGGGGAGGACCTCGACGACCTTATGGATTTCTCGGATATAGACACTATGATCCAGGATGACTCCGAACTATCAGGAGTCGCGGGAGGAACGGGCGACCGGGACTCCCAGGATTCGGGACTGGGAAAGAGGGTGGCAGGCCTAGAGGACAAATTAGTCCAAATGGAAGGTTCCGTCAAGTCCACCAGATCGAGGATCGGAAGTATGGATGAACGTCTGGCAGACATGGAACAGAACATACTCAAGCTCCTGTCGGTGTACGAGGTTGTGAAAAGAGACATCAACCCATTCATAGAGAGCAGAAAGGGAGCATCAGCTGACGACAAGATAGATCCCGCACTACTGGGAATAGAAGGTGCGGAACTGATAAAAACGCCGGATGTGACAGACGATCTTGACGAGATGGATTTCGGAACCGACATGTTACTTTCGAAAGACACGGAAAACGGACCGGGAATCGAAGAAGGAACCGAGGAAGAGGGTCTCGACCTCTCAGATCTAGATATCGATGAGGGCCCTCAACGGCCTTCATTGGAAGAGCCTCCTCCCGTGGATAAACCTCCATCAATGGAGGACCTGACATTCCCACCCGATGAGATCCAAACCCCTGAATCCGAAATTATAGGAGGTGCTGATATTAGGGAAAAAGAGAATACACAACCCATATCCCCCCCAAGAGTAAGTGAAGAACCCAGAGTCAAAAGAAGGGCAGAACCGATCTTACCCGAGATATCATATGATTATCGCACGGTGATCCTCGTAATGAGGTGGATCGAGTTCATGTTCGAGAGGGTGACAAGGGATCGTATCTCCGCTCTTTTGGATTACTACAAGGACGTAGGCTGGATATCCGAGAAGGTAAAATCCCAGATAATGGCTTATGCCCGTGGTGAGATCCAGAACATTCTCAGGTTCGAACCCGAGGATGTGGACGAGGAAGTTCTACTCGACAGCTCACCCAAGCAGCCCTCCGATTATAAGAAAGTCTCGGACTGGCGCCTCAGTGCGGATGATCATCTGAAATCCCTTCTCTTCGTAACGAAGATAGCGGGACTGGAGGTCAACAAGGACACCTTCAACTCGCTTGAGGAGGAGATAAAGATATTCACCCGGAATCTAGCTGGGTACCACGGGGTTTGATCCATCCGTGACTTCCGAATATATCTATCGGTGAACCAAGGACCCCCTCCACGGGGGTCCTTTTTTCTAATTTTCTGGAAATTCTTGAACAATAAATTATCATATTAGAATTTCCAGACCCGCATAATGATTATTGAAATAGACGGTCTAATTATGCTGGGTCTCGAACCTTCGATTCGATTTTAATATGACGAGAGAAGGTTACGAGTATTTACAGAAATTCTTGAACAATAAATCATCATATTAGAATTTCCAGACCCGCATAATGATTATTGAAATAGACGGTCTAATTATGCTGGATCTCGAACCTTCGATTCAATTGTAATATGACGAGAGAAGGTTACGAGTATGTGCAGAAATTCTTGAACAATAAATTATCATATTAGAATTTCCAGACTAACATTTCTCCTTACGTTATTCTCCATCAAGATAACAGCGCCATACCCTTTTAAGCTGATTTTGGGAGATATTCCACTTGCACTAAAGATAGGACTGACGGGAATGGTAAATTCCCGAAAATCAGGAGATCTGCGGTGCTCCGAAAAGGATGTTGGTAAGATGGCATGGGAAGCTACCACAAGGATCCTCGATACCGGGAGGTGCTGAGATGGGTTTCTCGGTGTCTGTCTCCTCTGTCATATTCTTCTCGGCATTCATACTGCTTTCGGGAATCGTCATAGGTGTGGGTCTGGATTATCAGAGGACAGTGGAGAGGGCCCAGGAAGAAAGGGATGAGATGGAAAGGTCCAGGGACTCATCCGAATTGACATTGACAGGTTGGACAATGGTCGGTGATGATCTGGAGATGATCCTGGAAAATACGGGGGATGCCACAATCGATCTCGAAAAACTTGCAGTCCTGTCAAACGGCGAAATAAAGGAGATCCGGTCCATGTCGGTCGATGGTTCCGATGCCGAATACCTGTTCCAGGATGAAACCATGACCCTGGTGGTATCGAATGTATACCTCAATGCATCAACAAACGGCGGGAACCTCATATTCACATCGTCCTATCATTTCTCAGGTCCCGAAAACATCTGTTCTGAGACCTGGATACATATTTCCGACGGGACAAATATCGTAACACTCGATGAATCGGGTGACCTCGAATGGGTCAAGGGAACCGGTATGAGCGAAGTGAACGATACCGCGGTTTCCAACGAAACCGTGCTGGTCCTCGGGGATGACCGTATCCTTTCATGCCCGCAAAACGGATCCAGCGATTTCTCGGAGCTTGTAGGTAGTGGTCTTTCGGAGTCCAGAAGGATGATCACGAGCGGTGCGACCGGATCGGATCCTTACATTTTCGTTCTCGAAAACAGCGGGAACATAATCAGGTTCGATTTCGATGGAAACAATCCCTTGGAGATCTGCACAAACGGAACCAATGTCAACTGGACATCTCCGGTTGATATCGTTCAGGGGGAGGATTTCTTCTATCTTCTGGATGAGAACGGATCGATTTATCGGATAACCTACGCCGGAACTGACGAACTTGTCGGAGATCTTTCTATCAACAGCGGTGAAAAGGTTGTATCCGGAACGAGTACCGGAATGAACAGGGATCAGGTAATCGGCCTTATCTCGAATTCCTACAGCGACAGGATACTGGTTTTGGATACTTCGGATTCCACGGAAATTGAATTGGCGGGATCACTTGGTGAGGGCAAGATCGATATCTCACTGGGTTCCGGGATCTATGTTCTTGATCCTCTGGACGGCAGGGTGGAAGCATACGAGATAGGGACCTCCATCAAACTGATCGCAAGAAACGGATACCATCACCTGGAGGTGATCTGAATGGGAATGTCCACTTCATCAACACAGCTTGTTTTCTTCATTGCAACCATGGTTATCGCCTCGGGACTTGTGGGATTGTTCGCCGAAACGATAATGAGTATCTCCGATGGGGTGAGCACCAGAGGGGATGTTGTTTATGACTCCCTGATGACCGATATTACAATTATCAACGACCCCAGCAACATGCCCAACGATCCTCTTGAGGTATACGTTCTGAACTCCGGTAAGATCAAGCTGGCCTCTACGGCTGACATTCTGGTTGACAACGAACTGATGACCGAAGGGGTCAACAACACGATAGTGGGAGGCGGCGAGTGGGAACCCGGAGAGATAATGAAGATGGAGGTAAACGTCACACTGGCTTCCGGTGAGCATACGGTGAAGGTCATAGTTGCCAACGGGCTCTCGGACAGATTCACTTTCAGAATATGAGGCAGGATATGAATGGATGAATTCATCGGAACGGATACGGAAGGCCCTGATCCGGGGCTCCGCAGGAACGCAGGTGGTAGTTGATGGCTGAAAAGGAGGAGGAGATACTTTCCATACAGGTGGAGAGGGACGAACTCCACGAGCAGCTGGGAGGCGGTTTTCCAAGGGGCAGCATATGCTACATGACAGGTGCTCACTCCACGGGCAAATCCGTGATCGCCCAGAGACTCGCATACGGCCTTCTTGAGAACAAATACACGGTGACCTACATCTCCACGGAACTTTCCACGAAGGAATTCATTGATCAGATGTACTCCGTGGATTACAGGGTTGCGAATTATCTCCTTCAGGACAAGCTCACCTACATTCCGGTTTATCCGCTTCTCTCCTCCATAAAAAAGAGGGAGGATTTCCTGGCCAAGCTCATGAGGGCCGAGAGCCTCTTTGAATCCAGGGTCATTGTGATTGATACCCTGTCGGCATTGATCGGTGCCAGTTATCTTGGCGGCATGACAGTCAGCTCCTTCATACAGTTCCTGAAGAAGCTGTCGGCTCTTGGAAAGGTCGTGATCCTTACGGTTGATCCCGACGAGGTTTCCCGGGAGCTCTCGGAGCCTTTCAAAGCGGCCGCGACGGCATACTGGAGCCTCTCACTGAAATCCATAGGAGGCACAATGGCGAGGGTCCTCCAGGTATTGAGGTTCGGTTCCTCCAAGAATCCCTTCGAGGAAACCATCGGATTCAAGGTAACTCCAGGAATAGGAATTGTGATCGAGATCACGACAGTAGGGTGATTGATGAATGGACCAGAAGATGCTGATAGCTCTGAAGAACAATCCCCATCTTCGGGAATACCTCTCCAATGTGGAGAAGGAAAGGGGAAAGAAACCGGAGTTCCATCAGCAGGTTTCCAGGGACATGTTCGACCCGGAAGGATTCGATATACTCTATCCGGTTGGAGATCCCATCTTCATCCATGCCTATGGATCAAAGAAAGAGGGTTTCTTCTACAAAGCTGTTGAACCGATCCTCACAAAGGATGAAAACAATCTGAAAAACCAGATCGTGGAACATCTCTTCCTGAAAGCGGGTTACGAACCTGTACACAGGAACAAGCAGGAATTCGAGATGATGATCGATAAACTCATCAATGAATCCATCAAGGTCATCAAGAAGGGAGAACCGAGAACGAAGAAGAGCCTGCTCAACCCCAAACCAAAAGTGGCGGTTACCAAAAGTGAGCTTTCGAAAATCAGATATTACATAAAAAGGGATATTCTGGAATCCGGTCCTCTCGAACCTTTGCTCAGAGACCCATACATAGAGGATATTCATGCTATTGGCATAGAACCGTTCTTCATCATCCACAAGGTCTTCAAGACAATGAAGACCAATATCCAATTCAGATCGGCAAATGAGGCCGATGGCTATCTGAGGGGAATGTCTGAAAGGATAGGGAAACCGGTTTCCATGGCAAGGCCGATCATCGATGCCGCACTGCCCGACGGATCCAGGTTGAACCTCATCTATTCCGATGACGTATCCATCAAGGGCCCGTCATTTACGATCAGGAAATTCGCAACCGAACCCCTCTCCATCGTGCAACTGGTCAAATGGAAAACACTTTCCTCCGAGGTTGCGGCCTACCTGTGGCTTGCCCTGGAAAACGGAATGTCGATATTTGTCTGCGGAGAGACGGCGTCCGGAAAGACAACCACTTTGAACGGCATGCTCCCGTTCATCAAGCACAACGCCAAGATATTCACGGTAGAGGATACGGCAGAGGTCCAGCCTCCACACGAGATATGGCAGCAGTTGCTTACAAGAGAGACGGGACCCGAGGAATCTAGGGTGGATATGTTCTCCCTGTTGAAGGCCGCATTGAGGTCACGTCCAAATTACATCATTGTTGGTGAGATCAGGGGTCGAGAGGGTGCAATCGCTTTCCAGGCCATGCAGACCGGACATCCTGTCATCGCAACCTTCCACGCAGCGACCATAATCAAGATGATACAGAGGTTCTCCGGGGACCCGATCAACGTTCCCATCAGGTTCATGGACAACCTCAATATCGCTCTTTTCCAGATGGCTGTCTATCAGAAGGGGAAGACCCTGAGAAGGGTACTCGGGATCTCGGAGATCATAGGGTATTCCAAAGAGCTTGGAGGCGTCCTTACCAAGGAGGTGTTCCACTGGAATCCCACAAGAGACGTACATCGTTTCAGGGGAAGGAACAACTCATACATTCTGGAGAACAAGATAGCGATGATGCAGGGACTTGAGGATAAAAGGGATATCTACAAGCAGATGGACCTTCGGGCCAGGATAATTGACGAGCTTGCCGTCAGAAACATTGTCAAGTACAAGGAAGTGAGAGACATAGTCTTCAGATTCCAGATGTTCGGGGTGGAATCACTTCCCTTCGAACTGGATTGAGGTGAATCGATGGTTGTGGAATTCAAGAGGGTGATCATCGGGATGGAAACCCCCATCCAGACATACCTTACAAAATTTGCCGCACCCATTGTGGTCACAACCTTTGTTTCCCAGCAGATGCTGCTTTGGGCCTTTCCCGCGGTAAGGGAAAATATCGTATCTCTGATAATCGCCCTTCTACTCCCTTTTGCTGCAATCCTTTTTGTTGTGCTGAAACCGGTGGTGGAAGCCGACAAGAAGAAGAATGAGATTGACGACAACATGCATCTTTTCATAACCCGGATGGGAGCTCTATCAACATCGAATCTGCCAAGAAAGAAACTCTTCGAGATCCTCTCCAAGGTGGAGGAGTACGGCGCCCTCTCACAGGATATTGCCCGGATATTTGTCCTGATGGAGCACTGGAACCTCTCCCTTCCCGAATCGGCAAGATATGTGGCCAAGAGGACTCCTTCGATCATACTTGCCGATTTCCTTGAAAGGATGGCCCATTCCGTTGAAACGGGAGAGGATTTCCATACCTTCCTTTCCAAGGAGCAGGCGGTTGTGATGAGGGATTATCAGGTCCATTACGAGGGAGCCTTGAAGGGAATGGACCTCGTGAAGGAGATATTCGTATCACTTGTGGCATCAGCCATGTTCATGATCATTTTTCTTACACTGATACCCATGGTGATGCAGTACACCACCGTGGTCCTTATTGTTGGAATTCTCCTCAGTTTCATGTTCATGGAGGGAATGCTTGTGGTTTTCACCTGGATGAGGCTTCCAAGGGACCTCATGTGGCACAATCTCAAGATAAGGCCCGAGGCAGATGACAAGATCGTGAGGGCTTTGATAATCTCGATACTAATCGGATTCATGAGCGCCATAATCACTTCCCAGTTTGGAGTGTCAGATCCCAAGATAATTCTTGCAATCGCCGTCACTCCAATGTTCTATCCGGGTTTCATAATCAACAGGGAGGAGGACAGGCTCAAAAGATGCGACAACTCCTATGATGCCTTCATGAGGTCCGTGGGGTCCGCAGCCGAATCCGTCGGGGGGTCCACGGAAGATGCTTTGAAGCATCTCAGGCGGCATGATTTCGGGGCCCTCACGGATCTGGTGGACAGATTGTACAAGAGGCTCATAACCAGGATAGACAAGGTCAATTCATGGATATTCTTCTCGGCCGAATCAAGATCGAACCTCATTGCAAAATTCACGGAGATGTATATCAAGGCCATCATGGTAGGCGGAAAACCCACCATGGTCTCCAAGATAATATCGGATAATTTCACCAGGATGCAGGGTCTGAGAAAGCACAGGTATCAGATGTCCGCCAACATGGTTGGTGTGATGTACGGCCTTGCCGTTGCCATCTCTTTCACCCTTTACCTTACTTTACACATAATGATCCTGATGAATGATGCCACCGGCAATCTCGATATCGAGGGTATTCAAAGCGGACAGATCCCGATACCGATCATGTTCCAGACATACAATGTACCCCTTTTTCAGCTTATGGTCCTGGGGGTCATAATAATACATGCGATAGCATCAGCATACCTGATAAAGGTCGTCAAGGGGAGCCACAAATTCTCATTTGTGTTTCATCTGGCGGGAATGACCTGGACCTCACTCATAGTGGCTGTGATATCGGATGTGGCCATGTCGAGTCTTCTCTCCTCCTCTGCCATATCCTGATCATAGGAAAGATTCATAATCAGTCCGTTGTAATCATATCCCCATCATGGTATATTGCTAGCTAGGAATTTGTGGATATTATTACATTGGTGAAAATCATTTATGAGAATCAACAGGGATTCGTTCATATAACCCTGGAAGCATTTGATCAAAAGGAAGCATTTACCTTGGTCCGTAATGGAATCACGGAACTGCTTAAAAGAGCAAGGGGATGTGGCCGTGAAGCCACATCCTCCTTTTTGGGATGTTGGCAGTTCTTTATCGTTCCGGGAATATAAGGTAGTTGCCTTCTACCAATCGCAGTTGATAATCATGACTGATGGAGATGGTGACCCGAGTTGAGATACACCCTGAAATTCAAGGATGGCAGGGTCCTGCAGGGAGAGGTGATCGGCGAGATGGGAGCCTCGCTTCTGTTCAGGGATGACAGATCGACCGAGGGGATCAGGGTTGTCCACATACACGAACTGATGGGTGCCTGGAAGGCCGATGGCCCGAAACAGTCGGAAATCGGTGAACCGTCCCCGCCATCCCTGGTAACATACAACGATGAGTTCAGGGTCCTGGATGTGGAGGAGGTGGACTCCCTCATTGAAGAGGAAGAGGATCTTCCTACTAAGTATCCTCCGCCGGATACCTACCACGAATTGAACAGGGACGAACAAAGACTGATATTCAGCTGCGAGAATTTCGGCCTGGATCACGAGGATATCGAGGTTCGATTGAAGGAGGGAAGGATAGATATCTATTTCATCACTGAAAAAGGACCCAGGCAGCTGGCTTTTGCCTGCCGCAAGAAATGGGGATCAGGGCCAGAGATATCAGTGAACGAACTCATGATAGAGGTCTCGGTGAGGCTCGGATATTGACTTTTTATTGTTTTTCAGATTGATATTCGATAAATCAAGACTAAATATCACCAATCCATTGTTTTTTGAGGACCGAACATGGAACTTGACGGTGTCAACATCGATCCCGAACTGATAAGGAAGATCCTGAAAAAAGCGGGAAAGATGGGATACAAGGCCGAGATGCAGCTTCCTGAAAAGGCTTTCAAACTGGGATTCAACGTGGGATACCACGGCCATTTCGAGGGCGTGGGATCGGTTCAAACCTCCCTTGAACAGCTTGCGGTCAAGGCCGAGAAATTCGGTCTTAAAAAGGTAGTCCTCCTCTATTACAACGAGGGAAAGACCATCGGTATCAGCAAGAAGGCCACGGAAATAACAGGAGAGGAGAAGGACACACCCGAACAGGAACCTGTATACTTCAAGAGGAAGGGAGTTGACCCCGACAGCGAAGAATACGAGATGCCCGATGAACCGAATCTGAATGATATGCCGAGGGCCCAGGAGCTCTTCAAACCTCTGGAGGTCCTGCCCGGTGTCACCGTTCCAAAATTATTCAAGATGATGTCACTTCTGAAATAACATTAATACCGGATCGTTTCAGGATACCACTATCACCAGGACCCCAACAACGATTAACCTTTTGATCATCAAAACATGTGTGGTATCCATGGAACAGGGATCGACCATAGACCTCAGAAGCATTCACAAGCTGGATAGGCCGGCCAGGGTCATTGTATTGATGGCTTCCAGCATGGGTGGTACAAAGGTCCTCTATGATTTGCTCCCCCTTTTTGATGATGCGGAAGGTTTGGGAATTGTGATTGTTCAACACATGCCAAAAGAGTTCACAGGAAGTTTTGCGGAAAGGTTGAACAATGTTACCGAATTCGATCTGAAGGAAGCTGAAGACGATGACAGGATATGTGCGGGAAAGGCATTGCTGGCTCCCGGAGGTCTGCACCTGATAATCGAGAAGGGAAAAATGGGCTGGTATCGAGTGAAAACCATGGAAGGCCCTCCTGTGAAAGGTGTAAAACCAGCGGCTGATGTACTTTTCGCTTCAGCGGCCGCATCCGTGAACATTCCGATAGTTGCGGTGGTCCTGACCGGAATGGGTTCCGACGGAGCTGATGGGGTGGCCCAGCTGAAGAAGAATGAGGCCCTGGTGATCACCCAGACCGAGGAAACCTGTTCGGTTTACGGTATGCCCAGAGCCGTTGTCGAGAGAGGTTTATCGGATGCCTCATTACCTGTTGAAGAGATACCTGATTATATAAAGAGGAAAAAAGGATCCCTCAAGAGAAGGATAACACATCCGGTTGATGAGTTCAGAATTGGTTTGTGATCAAAAGTGGTTCTCACCGTTGATACTCAGAACTGAAGCTTTAATATGATTCTCACCGATGATAGTGTCGGAGCCTGGAAAAACCAGCGGGTTCAACGGGATGTTGGCACACCCTTTGACAGCCAGTAATCTTCTGGCTCCGCTTTTATCATTTTATTCATCAGAAACTGTCCAGGAAATCTATCAGTTCCTCATCCTTTCGCTTCTTTTCCTTCACTCCCTTGATGGTATTTTTTATGGAAAGAAGAAGCTCGTGTGGTTTCAACGGTGCCCTTATCATCGAGAATGATTTCCTTGCGATAACGGTGGGGGGTCTTTTCTCCGCATCGGAGACTATGAACTTGACCGGAACCCCGTCCCTGATCTTGTAGAGGTCATCCACAAGTGAAATGGGATCGTCCTTCTCCAGAAACAGGTCTATGAGGAGCAGATCGAATCTTCCCTTTTCCATTCTGAAGAGCTTTCTTGCTTCCTGGGGTTCCTTTGTCATGAAAACGATGTAACCGTTTTCCGCAAGGGTTTTACTGGCGAGTGCCAGCAGAACCTCCCTGTCCTCGAGAAGTAGAATTCTCTCTCCGTTTCCGCGAAGGTCCCCTCTGTAGGTCGGTGATTCCGATCTTCTCTTTTGTGGTATTGTTAACTTCGGGAAGAGGAGGTTAACGGTGGTTCCCTCTCCTTTTTCACTTTTGATCCTGATATCCCCTTCCAGTTTTTTCATTATACCATAAGATATTGAAAGACCAAGGCCCGGATTCGAGGAGGAGGCCTTGGTTGTGAAAAACGGTTGAAAAACCTTTTTTATATTTTCTTTTGCAATACCACTTCCGGTATCGGAGATCCTGATCTCCAGGAATTCATTCTCTTTTTTTGGATTTTCCTTCATTGTGATATCGATCCTGCCCTCTCCCTCGATAGACTCCAGGGAGTTGTAAATGATATTCTTGAAAACCTTCTCGATTGCGGATCCGTCTCCCTCGATGGGCGGTGGAGGATCATCGAGGTTCATGTTGATCTCGATTTTACTGGAATCGCCCATTTCGATATTTCGGACCACATCGTCCAGGATCTCGTTGATATCGACTTCTCCGGCTTTGAGTTCCTGTCTCCCCGAAAACAGTAGCAGCTGTTCCATGATCCTGTCGAGATTCTTGATGGATGCGGATATCTTTCTTATGCTGCCTGTTATCCTTTCATCGGTATTTTCACTTCTTTTCATTGAATCTATGTAGGACCTCATCAGGACCAGTTCCTTGTTCATATCCGAGGACAGGCCGCTGGATAACATCCTGGAATATTCCATTCCCGTCATAACCTCATTGTTTTCGATGTTTTTTTCGGAAGGGGGACCTTTTTCTTCTTCGGGATCGATGGTCTCTTCTAATCGGTCCAGTCTGTTTTTTGCGTTTTCCAGGGACCTCTGAAGATCCCTTATCCGGGAAAGGTATCTGACTGCTGTTCTCAGCTTGACATCTTCACCCATATCCGGTATTATGAATTCCCTTGCACCTTTTTTCATTGCCTCGGCTGCCAGATATTTCGTTGTTGTGGCCAGGACTATGATAACCGGTATGTCAGGCCTCAAAAGCATGATCTTGTCCAGTCCTTCCATGTAATCCTTGGGTCCGAGATTCATACCGTAAATGATGATATCGAAATCCTTCTCCCCTATAAAGGAAAGAGCATCATCAATGATCATGGAAGTTTCGATGAAAACCTTCAGCTCATATCCAAGCAGCAGATTGTCTTCAACGTGCTGTTGGACCTTCTGATTGTCGCTTATCAGAAGTATCTTTCTTGCATCGTCTTCCATTGGAGGGGAGTATTTTGGGCATGGATATTTAATATGTACCCAAGGTTGGGTGAATATCACATCATGGGTTCAATAACCTGAACCGATCTGTCCATCTCGGGTGTTTCGAAATCAGCCAGTTCCAATCTCACCCTCAATTCACCCTTTTCAAGAAAAACATAAGCACTTTTAACCTTGGATCTGTAGAGCTGGACCCATTTTCCCTTGGAGGTGAGCACCTTCTTCTCCTTCTGGATGAGGTCGGCAGCAAGAAGCTCCTTCATCTTCCTGTAGCATACGGCTATGGGGATCTCGTATTTCAGGGCAAGCTGCTGTGCCGACATGGGTTTGTTTAATGTTGATACGAGTATCTTCATGACGTATTCGTCGGTAATCAGTCTTGAAACGTAGTTGGGGTCCATAGTCTCACCACACATAGCTCTCGCTGATCGAGTAATGGTTTTCCATTAATCGAACGGGATCCGAAGGCGGGGACGGGGGGTCCTTTCACCTTCTACTCTGACTATCCCGTTTGATATTTAAAACACCTTCATCGTGATTATTTTTTTTGAGAACACTATCTCCAATTGGTGGAAATTTATATGAAAATGTTGCATTGTCTCATGGTTCTTTAAGATAATACACAGTAACATATTGAATTATCAAATCCCGAAATATGAAAAATACAAATGAAAACTCATATTCCTGGAATCCATATTATTCTTTTATATTCATCCTATTCAATAGATTCTGAAGGTCGAACAGAATTATGAGGGATCCGTCTATTTCCACCATTCCCTTTATATTTTCCATCTGATCCGCGGATCCTATGTCTCCTGCCTCCAGGATATTGGATGAGTCCATTCTGAGGACCTCGCTAACGCTGTCAACGACAACGCCGACGTTGGAATCCTCCAGATCCATTATGAGAACCCTGGTCTTTTCCGTTCTTTCTATTCTTTCCAATCCGAGGATCTCCCTGAGGTCCACTATGGTGGTTATCGTTCCCCTGATATTGAGGATACCGTCAACATAACCCGGTGTCTCGGGTACCTTGGTAACCTCGGAATATCGTATGATCTCCCTGATGGTATGGATGTTGACTCCGTACCTCTCCTTTCCCAGTTCGAAAACAACTATCTGGCTCTCCTGAATTTTTGCTGAGTCGGACTCCTCGACTGCCATAGAGGACCACATCCTTTCAGTATTATTGACCATAATGATGGTTTATAAAACGTCTTTTACAATTATCATGGAACGAACCATTAAGATATGGGTAAAAAACAGTGAAAGAAAGAATTTCACCATTCAACATTTCGGGGTTTAATCTTTTATACCTTTTTTGTCATTTGGTCTGGTAATGGAATCATCCGGTCGGAAAGCTGGTGCTATTTTCCAAAGTGGCAATCTGGATGAGATTCAATGCAAGATCATATTCGATCGAGCACCGGTCCTGATGTGTCTCGTGGATGAAAAAAGAAGGATAATAGATGCAAACAGGGCATTTCGAGAGGTTTCGGGTTGGCCCGAACCCGATACGGGTTCGAATATGGCCTGCGGGGGATTGGGATGCATCAATTCGCTCGAGGACCCAAAAGGCTGCGGAGAAGGGCCCAATTGCGTTGATTGCACATTGAGGGAATCATTGAATGATACAATAAAGAATGGAACTCCCCACAATGATATAAAATTCAGCGCAACCATAATGAAAGACAGGAACTGCGTATTGAGGAATTTTCTATGCACGACCTCGATAGTGGATGGAAGCGGACCTCCCAAAGTCCTTATCTGCCTTCAGGATGTCACCGACCTGGAGAGGGCCAAGAGAAAGTACAGAA
>CAYULA010000016.1:0-67639 GCA_964445525.1 uncultured Thermoplasmatales archaeon
GTAATGTGTTACTGAGATAAATAAATGTCTAAGAACTAAATTGTCATGACACTAGTTGCCGGGGGCCACACATTCGGTAAATGCCATGGCGCGGGTGATGTATCTCATGTGGGTCCCGAACCAGAGAGCGCACCCATCGAGGAACAAGGTCTTGGATGGAAGAGCACCCATGGCACCGGCAAAGGGGATGATACTATCTCCAGCGGCATAGAAGGTGCGTGGACCCCTAAACCTACAAGGTGGGACATGGATTACTTCGACATGTTGTTTGGTTATGACTGGAACCTGGAAAAAAGTCCCACGGGAGCGTGGCAGTGGGTACCTGTTAATACGGATGAGGATCACCTGGCACCTGCGGCTCACGATCCGTCGAAGAAAGTTACCACAATAATGACAACTGCCGATCTCTCGTTGAGAATGGACCCGAAATTCTCGGTAATAGCAAGGAGATTCCAGAAGAACCCTGAAAAATTTGCGGACGCTTTTGCAAGAGCTTGGTTCAAGCTGACCCATCGGGATATGGGACCAAAATGCCGTTATCTGGGCCCCGAAGTTCCCGATGAGGACCTTATCTGGCAGGATCCTGTACCTGAAGTTGATCACGAACTGATAGATGAAGCGGATATAATGAAATTGAAGGAGAAAGTCCTTGCCTCAGGTCTATCTGTTCCTCAGCTCGTGTACACTGCATGGTCCTCTGCATCTACATTCCGTGGTTCGGATTTCAGAGGAGGTGCCAATGGAGCAAGGATTCGACTGGAACCTCAGAAAGATTGGGAGGTTAACCAGCCGGTTCAGTTGCAGAAGGTTCTGAATATCTTCGAAAGCATCCGAAACGAATTCAACGAATCACGGAGCGATGATAAGCGGGTTTCACTTTCGGACCTAATCATCCTGGGAGGATGCGCGGGAGTTGAAGAAGCTGCAAGAAAGGCCGGTCTCGAGATCACAGTTCCCTTTTCCCCGGGAAGAACCGACGCGTCCCAGGAACAGACAGATGCGGATTCCTTTGCAGTGCTTGAGCCGAAGGCGGACGGATTCCGCAACTATCAGAAAGCCAGATTCGCTGTTTCGGCAGAGGAGATGCTCATAGATAAGGCACAACTTCTCGGTTTGACCGCTCCCGAGATGACGGTTCTCATAGGTGGTTTGCGTGTTCTCAATACCAATTACGGACAAAAGCAGCATGGTGTATTTACCGACAATCCCGGAACACTAAGTAATGGTTTCTTCGTCAATCTGCTGGATATGAATATAGTATGGAAACCCATATCACAAGGTGCTGACCTTTTCGAGGGAAGGGATAGAGAGACGGGAGAAATCAGATGGACCGCCTCCAGAGTGGATCTGATCTTCGGGTCCAATTCTCAGCTGAGAGCGATCGCGGAGGTTTATGCCTGCGATGATTCGGGTGAAAAGTTCGTAAATGATTTCGTGGCAGCCTGGACCAAGGTCATGAATGCTGACAGATTTGACCTGAAATGAGAGGATAAGTTAGCCAAATACGGGTCATTAGAATTATTTTCTCATTACAATGGCTCTTTCCTTGAATCCCAGGCTTTTCCAGAAGGACCTCCCTCTCTCATTCCAAACGAAAACATCGAGGTCCAGGCTGTCGGTGTTCAGCTCCTTCATCAATTGTTCGATCGCAAGGGTACCGAGTCCTTTTCTCCGATGCTCCCTCTTTATGAAGAAATGCCAGATATAGGGAGGATAATTTTCATAGACCAGGACCTTGACCGCAGAATAACCTATGATCTCTCCATTTTCCATGAAAAAATATATTTTCACACCTTGATCAAGAGCCTCATTCAATCTCCTCTCTAGCTCCTTGACGGGAGGAATGTAATCATGTCTCTCATCCTGATGAAGTTCCAGATTCATTTCCACAAGTAGTGAGATGTCAGTCTTATCGCAAGCCCTCAGGTTCATGAAAACTCAAGCAGCTGTTGTTTCCAGATAAATATTTTCACCTTGGAATGGTTCTTCGGTCTCAATATAGGTATATATCCAGATACTCAAGAAAAAAAAACGATAAGACTAAATCATCCTTGTTTCATGAGTGTCTAGGCTAAAAAATGAAGATTGGATCAGATGAGATCATCCTCTTCTGCATAGGATATCTCCGCGAGAGGAATAGGGAAATACCCGCCACCAACAAGAGTCATTTTTCCAGGGCCTTGAACATTCAGGTCGAGACATTGAATAAAAAATTATCAAATATGAGAAAGAAAGACCTTCTGGGAAAGAACAGAATATCTGGGATTTGCGGACATATACCAACCGAGAAAGGAAAAAAACTCTACCAGAGCCTGCATGATACAGTTATGAAACTCGACCTGGACCCCGATCTACATTCGGTATCCAATCTCTGCCGGCTGGAGGATGTACTGGACTATTTGAACGATCCTACAAATATTGCCAAGGTAACATATCATGTTTCAAGGTCAAAACCTCTTGATGTTGTTGATCTGATCAGACTCGACAGGGCGAAGAGACCGGGATCCAAGGAGAACGAGATAATAAAGGAACTTTTAAGAAATCAGGGTAAAACGGTTCAATCAATGAATGATTTGATCGAGGATCTTACCCTGGTAGGCAAGAAGGATTCGGAAATAAGCGAAAAATTGAATTTCGATTCGGTACCTTCAGCAATAATCACTGCAGAGTTGAGAGTTAGAAGAGGACGTGACATTGAGGCAAAAGCTATTTACGAATCCCTCCTGAAAAACAGAGCGAAGCTGGACCCGGCATACTGGATATTCTGCATCGTTGGATTGGTCAAATGCTCCAAGACACTTGACGGTCAGGAAGAAGCTCTGGAACTTGCGGACCGCTTTCTCGAATCGATAGAGGACCCTGCCACGAAAGCAATGCTAAAAAAAAGTAAAGCGGACATTCTTCAGGATATGAAGAGGTACCATGATGCAGAAGAGATCTATAATTCAATCATAAGGACTCTTAGGGGTGTTGACATGCCCCATTTGAAAATGATGGTTTTGAATAATTTAGGGGTACTCCATTTCAGAAAGGACCATGAAGAAAAAGCAGTCGACTGCTGGAAAAGAGCAAGGTCGATCGCGGTGAAGAATGAACTGAAATGGGCTGAAGCGGTATCGAATGTAAACCTATCAGACCCCTATGCTAAAAGAGGAATGACAGAAAGGTCAAGACAAATGCTCAGATCCGCAAGAAGATATTTCGAGTCAATCAATGATCAGGAAGGGGTTTCATATTGCAATTTCAATATGACACTTGTTTGCATAGAGGAAGGAAATCGCGATCTGGCTTTACACTATTTCAAACAATGTGAGAAGTTTCCTCTTCAATACGAAGAAAATCGAAGAGAAAGAAGAGATGTTATTTGTAAAAGATTTCTGGAAAAAGGATGGAGTAAACCATTTGATGAAAAACTTTAAATAGTGACTATTTAAATGTTTTCGAATAAATTTAACTATGAAAAACTTCTATTTAAAGACCTTAATCAAAAATGCGGATTTTTCATAAACCTTTTATCTGCTACTTAAACTGAAAGCAACAATGTCCCGAAATAATTTTCTCCCGATATTGAGCCTGTTTATGATAATTTCCCTTTCCATACCCTTCCTTTTTTCGGCCAGGGCTGAATCTGATGATGATATGAAGAGCCTTATAATAGTTTCGGGTTACGGCGGATACACAAGCCATGAACTCAATAAAGCTTCATCATTTAGAAATCATCTTCTTGATTCATGCTCCAGTGATGACATAATATATCTCACAGATACCGGAATGTCCGGATCAGACGGTACAGCTACAGTCTCGAATGTAGAAGATGCTTTCTTCTGGCTGATCAATAATTGTGATTCGAATACCAAAGTGGCAGTTTATATAATGGATCATATGCAAATGATCAATAATCAGCCTCGGTTCAGATTCGATAATGGTGTAACAAGTGCATCTGAAATGGACAGCTGGCTGGACCAGGTTTCCTGCGCGGAGATGACAGTTATCCTAAACGGAGAGAAATCGGCTCTTTGCGGACCTTCTTTAGACACATCCTCTCGTGACGTAATATGTTCAATGGGATCACAACAAACCTATTGTCCAGATAATTTTGACATAGCAGACAGCCTGGATGATCCCTCAGCCGATACGGACGGTGACGGAACAGTCTCCTATATCGAGGCATACGAAAATGAGAAGGACTTGCTCGAGAGTTCTGGCCAGGTTCCCGTATTGTACTAAGATCATGTCTTACACCAATCTCTTAAGTAACAGAGGGGAGCGGAAAAGAATGGATAACTCCGCGGTTCCATCAGAGGAAAGGGGATACTTTGAGCAGGTTGACCCCCCCTTTGTAAAACCGACAAGGGCGGATCCTCTGATGGAACATTACTCTGGAAAAGACAAAGACGGAGAATTTTCCTCATGCGGACCCTATGAAAAGAACACAATAGGATCCCGTGGCGACGTTTTCCATGATAAGAGATACAGAGCAATAGTTGAAAACAGCATGGACAATATCTACATATGTGATGCAAAGACTGGAAAAATAATCGAATCGAACAGATCCATGCAGCAACTACTAGGATATTCAGAGGAAGAGATGCTTGAACTTTCAGCCTTTGATTTCCTTGACCATTCCAAGGAGAATATCGAGAGACATATTGGAATTGTTCTGGAAGAAGGTTATTTGAAAGTAAGGAACAGACGCTACAGGCGAAAGGATGGATCGCTCGTGGATATAGAAGCCACATGTGTTCTCATAAGGGAAAATGACAGAGAACTTCTCTGTGTCGTTTCAAGGGACATCACGGACAGGATAGAATACGAGAGAATGCTTTGTGAGGAAAGGAACAGGGCCGAGTTCTACCTTGACATATTATGTCATGATATAGGCAATCTACACCAGGGCATCGTTGGATTCGTTAAGCTATGCAAGGAATTCGAGGAAGATCCTAAAAGAGCAAAAAAATGCATAGAAAATATTGAAGCTCTATCTCTGAAATCCATCAACCTTTCCAATAATCTGAAGACCTTGGCAGGAATAGGAATATCCCAGGATAAAAAGATTGAGATCGAACTGAACAGGGTAATAAAATCCTCCATCAATACCGTCAGATCATCGATTCCCTGGAAAGAACCCATATTCGAGGTTGATATGCCTGAAAAGGTGTATATTACCGCCAATCCGGCCATCGAGTTTGCAATATACAATGTGATCCATAATGCGGTCAGATATCAATTGGATCTGGATCCACTGGTGCAGATCACATGCAGAGAGACTGGAAAAGGATGCATCAGGATTACCGTGTTGGATAAAGGTTCGGGAATACCTCATTCACTTAGAAAAGAGATCCTCAACAGGGATAATCTTAGTAAAAAACACGGAGGCCTGGGACTTCTGGTTGTCAGAACTTTGGTGGAAAAGTCGGGTGGGGAAGTACGGATCAAAGAAGGGGAAAGAGGTCAAGGTACTGTTATTGAGATCGAATTGCCCCTTTCAATGACATACAATAACAACTCAGATAGGAAAAAATTCTCCAAAGGAACCGTAAGGAGATACAATAGGGCAAACATGATGCCGATCCAGTATCTTTAATAATGGGTTTTCCAAATAGGATGCTCATAGGTAGATCCTTGATGTTCATTTTCAAATGGATAAGTGGCCCACCTGAACATTCAGGCATTTTTGTATTAATGCAATAAAATAATAAGACCTGGATAAGAACGTTATATTCTAACAGGTGATAAAATGAGGTCCGAAGCCACCACAGTAGAAAGATATCTCGATTCCCTTGATCCTGAATGGAGGGGTATGATCGAGAGATTGAGAGAGAGGATCATCAACAATCTCCCCGAAGGATTCGAGGAGACCATGATATATGGAATGATAGGATACGTGGTGCCTCACTCGATCTATCCTGAAGGATACCATGTGGACCCGGACCTGCCTCTTCCTTTCATCAATCTGGCAGCCCAGAAGAACAACATTTCGCTGTATCACATGGGATTATATGGCAATCCGGAAATGGAGTCCTGGTTCGTGGAAAAATACAAAGAAGAGATCGGCAAGAAACCGAACATGGGAAAATCCTGCATCCGTTTTAGAAAAGAGGATGACATACCTTCAAAGCTCCTTGATGAATTGCTCCAGAAGATTAGTGTGGAAGAATACATCAGGTCCTATGAGGAGTCAATGGAGAAACTTAAAAAGAGAAAGTGACTATCTGATCCCTCCAAAGGACCAGCTCCTGAAAAGGTGATCCTTCTGACTTCCTCGAGTATAATATCAAGGAAATGTACGGTTTGTGGCAAGGAACTTGAGATCAAATTGTATGAAAACGGAGAATACTCAGGGGCTCATTATTTCGGTATTATGGAGCTTCCCGTGGGTGAGGGGGAGAATAAAAAGGTCGGGACCATGGATCTCAATGGGTTGAAAGCTGATGTTGTCCAATGGACTGGAGATCATGAAGAGATCGAATACTGGGAATGTGACGATTGTTACCATGAGGACTGATACCTTGAATTTTAGATAAATAAAGAAGAGATCACCATGACCAATACTGGCTCATTCAGGGTGGAAGAATTCCCATCAAGCAGGATCGCCACCATAGATATCGGAAACGCAAGTCAAATGAAGCATTACATCAGAGCACTTATAGAAATTGATGTAACCGAGGCTAGAAATATTATAAGGGAGAAAAAGAAAAAAAACGAGCATATCTCGTTCAACTCCTGGTTGATAAAATGTACGAGTACCACCGTGGAGGAATTCAGAGAAATTCACGCAATCAGAAAAGGAAGAAGAAAGAAGGTCATCTTCGATGATATTGACATATCTATAATGGTAGAGAGGGAGATTCACGGGAAGAGAGTGCCCTTGCCGTATGTGATACGCAAGACCAATGAGAAAAGCATCTCCGAAATTGATGTTGAAATCAAATCCGCGATGAAACAAACCATTGCAGACGAAGGGAACAATGTTCTTGGGAAAGGAAAGAACAAACGCCTCATGAAAGCTTACTATTCAATGCCAGGGTTCATTCGCAAAAGGATCTGGAAATATATTATCTCCAATCCTTTCCTGACAAAACAGAACATGGGAACCGTCATAATAACATCTATTGGAATGATGGGAAACATCAACGGTTGGGTTATTCCCTTTAGCATTCATCCTCTTAGCATTGCCGTGAGCTCGATAGTGAGAAAACCGGGAGTTGTTGGGGACAGAATCGAGATCCGGGAATTCCTTCCGCTGACGATAGCTGTCGATCACGATGTCATAGATGGCGCACCTGCATTGAGAGCCCTCTCGAAACTTGGGTTGTTAATGGAAGAGGGATACGGATTGAAAGTCTGAAGCCGATGAGGATTCCTCGGGTCCTGGGAGTTTCATGATAGAGGACCCCGACGGGAATCCCATCATGTTTGATCAGCACGTATGAATTACCTGTTTTAATCCAGGTCGATTTTCCCTAAGATGGTATTTTGGCCTAGGAACCTTTTTGAACCATTTTGATCATATATACATGACATTGAATTTGAAGGATTCAGTGAAGAACATGTCGAAAAAGAATATTCATGCCGAATCAAGATTCAGATGGATCCGATGGACAGCGAGAATTTGGGGGACCTTGATTGTGGCATTTGTCCTTCTGTTTATACTAGGGACGATCTACAGTCTTATCACCACAGGTGATGCGGATCCAAATGCTCAAGAGAATATTCCACCCATCGAATATTCGGGTCCTCTGCTCATGTTTCTAAGCACTATAGGATTGGCTATCGCATGGAAATGGGAAAGTATAGGCGGGGGGCTTGCATTTGGATTCCAGTTGATGTTTCTTATCATACTACCGTTCCAGGACCAAATTTCATTGAAGATGTCCTTCATCGGTCCTCTTACGATCTCTCTTTTCGTAATGATCCCCGGATTATTCTACCTGGTTTACTGGAGGAGATCGCGATACTCGATTAATCCGGCATAATCTTTATTTTATCAATGCCCATGAAATGATCATTGATTGATATGGCAGACAAGAAAATTGTCAAGGGACCAATGTGCAAGGCCAAGAAGAAGGTCCTCAATGAGAATCCGGAAGCCTACATGAAATTGGTCAATGATCCCCGGTTCCTCTGCGCGAAATGCGGCAGGGTGGCCAATAGCAAGAAAAATATATGCAAACCCGTTAAACTCCGAATTGACAAATGAATCGGAAAAAGGGATCGAAATGAGGTCCGAGATATATTATTTCACGGGAACCGGGTACTCTCTATCGGTTGCAAAGGACCTCGCCAATAGATTGGAAGCCGATTTGATCCCTGTTATATCCACGATCAACAAGGATAAGATCACAACGGAAGCCGATACCCTTGGATTCATCTTCCCTATCTACGATTTCAAGGCCCCCCAGATCATAAATGATCTCGTCAAGAAGATAGAGGACCTCCAAAACAAATATATTTTCGCGGTGTGCACCTACGGCGTGATGCCCCTGGATACAATGAAAAAACTCGGAAAAGAGATCAAATCAGCGGGAGGGTCCCTTTCCGGAGGATTTGCGATAAAGATGCCTCATAACGGACTAGGTTATGATAGAATATCTATGGAGATCAGGAAGAAGATGTTTGAAGAATCCGGAGAAAATATTTCTGATATTGCTGATTACGTTCAAAAACATAAAACGGGAACCATAGAAAAAGGAAAAACTGGAGACAGAATCAAGCTTGCCGGGATCCTTGCCAGAATGACTCCGAAACTTGTTCCGATGATGAAGCAGGCCCTCTTTCACGGCTGGGATTCCCTCGGTTTTTACCCGGATGAGAATTGCAACGGTTGCAGGACCTGCACTGGAATCTGCCCTGTGGAAAACATATCAATGAAAGATGGAAAGCCTGTCTGGGGAGACAACTGCCTGAACTGCTTTGCATGCATCCACTGGTGTCCGCAGAAGGCGATCCAGATTGCAAAGCTTACAAAAAATATGGAGAGGCATCATCATCCAGATATTACTATTTCGGACATGCTGAAACAAAAAAAACCATAATAATTCCAAAAGGGGCCCTTGAAAAAAAAAGCAGAACAAGATATATCTACCTCCAGCAATTCAAGGTGTTTGGACAAGTTGGACGGTATAAAATGAATGAAACAAATCTCAAGGCTCCAATTATTGATGAAATGATATATTCATTCAAAAAAAGCCCGCGAATAATTAAACTTAAATACCAGAAAAAAATATTTGAATTATTCGAACTGGTCAAGACCATCGAATCTCAAGGAGAAGATGAACTGAGAAGGTTCTGGATAAAGGTGGAGAGGGGCAGTATCGAGGATTTCGGCACATATGAAGAATTCCTCGAGTATGGAGAAATCGAAACCCGGGATGATTTCTTAGATCTTTGGAAATTCTATTATCCTGATAGGCGGAAATGGTATCTTATTACTTTGATGACCCACGGCGGGCAATATTTCATCGGAATCGATAGTGACATTATTCTTGAAATCACTGATATCGAGTTACATTCCCATTCCCCTGAAGACCCTTCAAAATTAATTGAGTGCCTAAAAGACGAAGTGATTTACCTTATTCGATCCTTGGAATTCGATCATGATGATTACAATTCAATGATAGAAAAGGAATTGCCCCGCTCAAAAAGGTACGGGAAAATACTAAGATCAGATTATTGGAAAATTTTCCCGGAATGCAAAGATATCCTTCGTGGACATCTCACACAGGACGATCTGAAAGATCTCGAAAGCATTGTGGAAATATCCAAGAGAAGGGTCCCTGAGAGTTTGATGGAAAAGATAACAGCCGGGGATTTCTTCGAATATTGCAAAATGGGTTACAAAGCCAATGATTATTTAAAAAATATAAAGAAAAAAATGGAATTGAAAGATATTTATAGGTATTTTGCGGACGGACGTGATTGCGGTCTTTGTGATATCGACCCTGATTCGGAGGAGGAATTTCTTGACTGGTATCTCCATAAGAGTCATTGCGGAGGGCATCCCTGGGAAATATCCAGAGGTGGCAATACCACACACATTTCAATGTATGTTTGTCAGGAGGGAAATGGATGGTTCCTGCGTCTGGCAGGATCAAGCAGAGTTAGGGTCCAGGAAACGGTAAGGATGGCCTTGGCTCTGTTCAGAAATAACATACCTGTCATTGTCCATGATGTAGATCAAATAAAAAGAATGATCCATGGAGAGGATTTTATTGGCATAGTCCCGGATTTCGTATATCCCAAATATTGCGGATCAAGTTTCCCGAAAGAGGATGGAATATGCGATTTCATGAACCTGGATCATGAAAATACGGAAAATATCATCGAAAAAGTTTGCTGGTATCCTATTGAACCCATAAGATTGAAAAAGTAGGATTATTGAAGATCTTTTCCTTTTCATCAAGGAAAAAATCTAAATTCAAATAATCTCGATTGTCCTTCTATGCCTGATACGGATTGGATCAACAGGGAAGAATATCCTTTCGAATCACATTTTTATCACACCGAACAGGGAAAGGTGCATTATGTGGATGAGGGAAAGGGTGATCCTATCGTATTCATCCACGGGAATCCCTCATGGTCCTTCCAGTTCAGGAACGTGATCAAGAAATTTTCGAAGACCAATCGATGCATAGCTCCCGACATGATCGGATTCGGTCTATCCGACAAACCGCAGGATTTCTCCTATCTACCAAAGGATCATGCGAAAATCATGGATGATTTCCTGGAATCATTGGGTCTCTACGACATCACCATGGTCGTTGGCGACTGGGGAGGACCTATCGGACTTTCGTATGCTATAAACCATCCCGAAAGGATCAGAAACCTGGTGATAACAAATACCTGGCTCTGGTCGGTTAAAAACGATTGGTATTACCAGGCCTTCTCCAAATTCGTGGGAGGACCCATTGGAAAAATGTTGATAAATTCCAGGAATTTCTTTGCCAGGGATATCGTAAAATTGGCATCCGGCAAGAAACCTTCAAAAGAGGTTCACCAGCATTACCTGAAACCTCTCGAGAACAAGAAGGAGAGAAAAGGATCATGGGTCTTTCCGGGACAGGTTGTCGGGTCGTGGCAATGGCTCGATTCTCTCTGGAAGAGGAGAACTGTTCTCAAGGACAAAAAGGTCCTTCTGGCCTGGGGAATGAAGGATATTGCCTTCAGGGAAAAGGAGCTTAAAAAATGGATGAACACTTTCCATGATGCCAGTGTTAAAAGATTCGAAAATGCGGGTCATTTTGTCGCGGAAGAGGACCCTGGTGGACTTGTCAAACAAATGAAATCCGCTTTGAAGCTGCAATAATGCGAAAATGATTTATTCACTGCGATGAAGTAGAATGTGGTCATGAATCCTCATAAGCACCACAGCACGCGGGAGAAAAACATCAGATGGGCCGTATTTCTCAACGTAACTTTCACCATCATCGAGTTAATCGGCGGTCTACTTACAAACAGCCTGGCGATCCTCTCCGATGCCCTGCATGATCTCGGAGACAGTGTAGCTCTAATTACCTCATTGATAGCGGAGAAAAAAGCAAAAAAACCTGCGGACCTGAAAAGAACCTACGGTTACCAGAGACTCTCCCTTTTCTCAGCGGTATTCACCACCATAATACTCATCGCCGGCTCATTTTTCATAATCTCGGAGGCGATCCCGAGACTTTTCCACCCCGAGACCCCCGATGCTTCAGGTATGATGATCATCGCAATCATCGGTATCCTTGCCAACGGGGCCGGTATGTTAAAACTCAGGACGGGCAGGAGCCAGAGCGAGAAGATAATCTCATGGCATCTCCTGGAGGATGTGCTTGGCTGGGTTGCAATTTTCATCGCAGGGGTTGTTATCTATTTCTGGGACCTTCCCGTCATAGATCCTATTCTGACCCTTGGGATCACGGTATTCGTTCTCTGGGGAGTCACCCGGAACCTCAGGGACACATTGAACATATTCATGCAGGGAGTTCCCCGGAACATGGACATAAACAAGGTTACAAAAGAATTGGAAAAACTGAATGGAGTACTTGGAGTCCATGACATCCACATCTGGTCTTTGGAGGGTGAGACCAATATCTTCAGCGGACATGTGGTTGTGGAAGATGAGATTATGAACGAACCCGAGAAAACCAGGGAGGATATAAAAAAGGTCCTTTCCCGGCATCACATCGAGCATTCCACGGTAGAGATGGAGAGCAGGCACTACTGTTCGGGAATAGAATGCCAGTCAATGAATCTCGAATAGCCGGAGATTTCAAAAAACCCTGCAAAACCTTTATTACCCCCCGGCATGAATGAAAATATCGAGGAACACAAATGATTCACGAAGATAGAGACAAGCTCAGCGAAAAGACATTAAACATGAAAAGGGCGCTTGACTCTCTTAGAGAGGAGCTGGAAGCAATCGACTGGTATATTCAAAGAGCCGACACATGCGAGGATGAGGAACTCAACAAGATCCTAATCCACAACGCTGACGAGGAAAAGGAACATGCGGCAATGCTGATCGAATGGATCAGGAAGAACGACGATGCATTCGACAAGGAGATCAGAGAATATCTCTTCAGCGACGAATGATCGCAACTTTTATGTTAACCTCACAACTCACCGGTGTGATGACAATCAAGATATTCATCACCGGGGGGACCTTCGACAAGGAATACAACTACATCACGGGTCAACTCTACTTCAAGGATACCCATCTCAAGGACATGCTGGAACTTGGCAGATCCAATCTCGATGTTGATATCAGGACCCTGATGATGGAGGACAGTCTCAGTCTTACCGATGAGGACCGGAATATAATCGTTCACAACTGTCAGAAGACCCCTGATGAAAGAATACTGATAACACATGGAACAGACACCATGGTGGAGACCGCTGAAAGATTAGCGGAAAAGGTGAAGGACAAGACCATAGTAATTACCGGAGCAATGGTTCCCTACGCCTTCGGGTCCTCCGACGGATTGTTCAACCTGGGTTCCGCACTTGCTTTCGTTCAATCCATGTCCCATGGAGTATACATCGCAATGAATGGATTGTGCTTCGACTGGAACAACGTTAATAAAAACAAGAAGACGGGTTTCTTCGAGGAATTGAGACCCCACAGATACGAGGAAAAAGGAGATGATGATCAATGAAATTCGGCGGATTGGATTTCGATGATGCTTTCATGTATGAGAACATGATGGGCCCCAACTCGATGAGGATAATCGAGGAGATGATGAAGCACCTTGACATAAGGGAAGGAATGAGGATCATGGACCTTGGCTGCGGAAAGGGTCTGACCTCCATCTATCTTGCAAGGAATTTCGATGTGACGGTGTATGCCGTTGACCTCTGGATCCCAGCGACGGAGAACTTCCGGAGGTTCAAGGAGTTCGGACTTGAGGACAGGATAATTCCGATCCATGCTGATGCGCACGAACTGCCGTTTGCCGACGAATTCTTCGACATGATAATCAGCGTGGATTCATACCATTACTTCGGATACGAGAAGGAATACCTCGACAAGAATCTTGCACCTCTCCTGAAAAAGGGTGGAAGGATATCGGTCGGGGTTCCCGGCCTTCAAAGGGAATTCAACGGCAATATCCCTGTCGAGATGGAACCTTTCTACAAGGAAGAATATCATTTCCACACTTGTTCATGGTGGAAGGACCTCTGGTCCGGATCCAAACTCGTCGAGAATATCCAATGCAGGGAACTTGAATGCCACAAAGAAGCCTGGAACGAATGGCTGAGATGCGACAACGAATATGCGAAACAGGATATCGATATGATGAAGGCGGAGGGAGGGAAGTATTTCAGCACGGTTAGCTTTTCCGCAACTCGAAAATGAGAGGGCAATCCGATGGGGAAAGACAATGGCTTCTCGGGAAAAGGAATCTTTCCGTCAAAATATGCATTCACATTGCTTTTTCCAGGAAGGAAGCTCATACTCTCTCCGAAAAAACTGATAGGACAGATAAGGCCTGAAAAGGATGCGAGCATCCTCGAGGTAGGGCCAGGCCCCGGATACTTCTCCGTTGATGTGGCAAGGGCCGTTCCGGATGGAAAATTGATACTATTCGATATTCAGCAGAAAATGCTTGACAAGGCAGGCAGGAGGCTGAAGAGGAACGGCATCAAAAATGTGGAACTCGTAAAAAGCGACGGACATACTTTCCCCTTTCCCGATGAGAATTTTGATATCATATTCATGGTGACGGTCCTCGGTGAAGTTGATGAAAAGGAAACCTATCTCAGGGAGTTCGGAAGGGTCCTGAAAAAGGGAGGAAGGATCGTGATCTCCGAACAGAAGGGAGACCCTGACCTCATGAGAGAGGAGGACCTCGAGGAGATGTTCTCCAAAAAGGGGTTCAGGATCAAGGAAAGATTCGGGAACAGGCTCTATTATACACTGGTATTCGAGTAGGGAATTCCATAAAATCGATATTTGAGATCATTATTGACAAGACATAAATACCATACAATGGTATTACTTAGTAATACCTGGGTGATACTTTGGACACAATAACAGCAAAGATTCCCCACACATTGCTCGAAGAGATCGACAGATTGATCGAGGGGGGTTGGTATGCCAACAGATCAGAAGTGATCAGGGATGGCATACGTGAAATCATCGACAGGAGAAGGCATGTACTTCTCAGAAAGGCCGTTGAAGAGGATATAGAATGGGCTCGAAATGAAAGTGAACACAACTGATACAAGTTCTATTATACACTGGTATTCGAGAAATGAAGCTTAAAAATATCTTCATGATTCCTTCAACATCTTTTGAGCCTTTGTCAAAGCCTTCCCGAAACCTATGGACCTGGAATTCCTGATGATCCCCTCCAGCACCCTGCCTGCCTTCTTCTTATCTCCTTTCCTGATAAGATCCTCTGCCATCCAGAGGGAGACTACTATCGAAGCGTGGGGGTCCTTATCTCTCGCTAGCTTTCTTGCCGCTTCTTCGAGAGTGCTCTCGATTGCCATCGAATCGGGATTCTTCTCTCTTATGACCCCAAGGGATCTCACGGTTATCATATGAGCCTCTCCATTGAGGATCGTCTCCATAACTGGAGATATCGAATCAACTAGTTCTCTGGAAATCTCCGCATCCCCCATGGAATTCAGGTTCCTTAAAAAGCACCAGGCAACCTCCTGAACCCATTTATCACCGGATCCTGCCCCGGTGATGAACGGCACCATATCCCTCAGGTTTGACTGTGCCGATGCCGGGTCCCTCCTCTTTAGAGAAATCTTGACAATGTCGCAGAGGACCGATACCGCACCATACCTGTCACCATCCTCCGTGCATATCGTATAGGCCCTCTGAAGGTCTTTTAGTGCTCCTTTGTAATCTCTAATTAACATCCTGGCTCTGGCTGTCTTCCTCTTCAATCTGGATTCGACCTTGAGAGATCTTACTGCAATCCGATCCGCCTCGGAAAGATACTTTCTGGCCTTCCCGGCATCCCCTTTCATTACCATGACTTCGGAAAGGTTGGCCTTCACCATGGCAAGGGATACCTGATTGTCATTTCCACGAAACAGTTCGGAGGCTTCTATCAGAGATGATGCCGCCCTGTTCAATTGTCCCGCATTCTTGTAAGACATGCCCAGATTGTTTAGGGCCTTTCCCAGTGATTTCGCATCGCCCTGCTTCCTGTTCCGGGATACGTTTTCGAGATGATGGAAGATGGCCTCCTTCTCCTTTCCCATCAGCCTCGCGATCTCCGCTTTCAGATTGAAGATACGGGAGATGTATCCCAGGACCTCGATGTCATCATCCGACGATGATGATAGAGAATCCACAAGTCTGGATGCTTCCTCAAGCTTCTCCCGGCTCATTTCCAGGTCCCCGGAGAGAATCTCGATGTCGGCTTTCAGAATGAGAAAGGAGACCCTGGCCCTTCCTATCAGTTGTGAACCATCCATCGTGGAGATCCTGTCAACAATGAGAGGGTTCCCTGTTTCTATGAACTCCTCCCCACGTTCAAGAAACAGCCTGTCCATCTCCTCGTATCTTTCCGATCTGTCGAGAAGAGCCAGAAAATGGAGGATCTCCCTGACCGACCCTCTTCCGGAAAGATATGAAATTGCTCTTTCGGTATATTCGGAGAAAAGTTCCTCACCCATCCATTGTCTGAGATTGTACTTCAGAAGATCATGGATGTCCATGGTTCCATCTGGATAAACCCTGAGAACCAGTTTCTCCTTCAGGGACTCCAGAACCTGCCTGCCGGCGCCGGATACTATAAGCAGTGCATCCCGAGCGACGGGTTCCTCGAAAGCGGCTGCAAGGTAGAGGACCTCCCTCTCATTTTCATTGAGTCCGGATATGAGTTCCCTTCCGAGGTACTCCTCCACCTCCCGGGTCAATACCATGGGATCCTCCAGGCAGGACCTGCACATCAGCTCTATCGATAGAGGATGGCCTTTCGTCAATTCATAGATACGCTCCCTTTCGGGAATGGGTACGCCGATCTCCTCGAGAAATGCCATGGAACTATCACGATCCAGACCCTCCAGGGTCAATTCCATCACCTTTCCGGTAATTCGAATATCCTCGTTTCCGTAGAAGCCGGGCCTTTCCCTGGAGCCTATGAGTATCGTGAAACCGCACTCGTTGGATTTCCGGAGGATCAGGGAAAGAATATCGTCAATCCTTCCCGAGGTCCGCTGGTAATCATCGAGGACCAGAACCGCATTGAGCCCGCGAAGGTCTTCCAGTAGACGGTCCACGGCTTCCTCGAGATCCATAACTACTCTTCTCCCGATGAAATCCAGAAGTGAGGTCCTTCCAAGCGTTCCGAGGAATCGGGACCATTTTGTGAGTATTCGTTCGGGACCGGACCAGTCGGACAGAAGCGTCCATTCCATCCGGGACCTTTCTTCTGGAGATATCAGCCTGCTCATCAGTGTCGTCTTTCCCATTCCGGCGAGAGAGATCACCGTGACTATCGGAATTGAAGTTGATTCCATTGCTCTTTTAAGGTCCGACAGCTCCCTTTCCCTGCCGAAAAAATATCTGGTCAGCGGGGGACCTTGCCCGGCAGTATCTTTTCTTCCGATGACAAGGTTCACCTCCGAGCCGTCGTAATATTTTGTTAGAAGCTGAAAGATCGATGGTCGGATCCCGGAGCTTTTATGGATCAGGTCCATGACATTGGAGATCGGATAAAGCTTCAATCCGCCGTTGGGAAGCCTTACCGGGACCTTTCTGTTGCGAATGCTCTGAATGTAATTATTTACCTCCAGGATTCCTTTCTCTTTTAGAAAATAGATCTTTCTCTTTCTTCCCACTCCTTTGATGTGGGCGGTTTTCGAACCCACGAGGCCCTCGTCATTGAGTTCCGACAGTGCCCTGGAGAGATGATTCTGCCTCAGCTCGAGCTCTCGTCCCATGCCCTTCTGAGAGAGAATCTCCGGTACCTCGTAATCATCAACGAATCGCATGTTCTCCCGGAGAAGCAGGAGTATCTTTCTCTGGACCCCGATTCTTAGGGGACGGACGGGATCTTCCGCCATCTTAACCGGATTGTGACCTTTTACTGGCATTAAATAGGTTTTGTGCCGATGGTGATATTTTCTATCATTTTGGTATAATTTTATGGTAAAAGTTGATTGGGTTTAAGTATACCATGAAAGGATTTGTTCCTCACAAAGGAAAATGAGGTGCTTTTATGAGATCAAGGACCATGTATCAGGTACTGCTAATGACTGCCATTCTATTTCTGTCTTCATTGATCATTTCTATCGATACCAAAGCAGGACCCTCGAGAGATTACAATTGCTTCATATGGGATGGAAAGGTGACTCCTTCAATCGGCGATATGAACACCACATTCAATTTTACAATCACCTATAAAGATGATTATAATCAAACACCTGACTGGATGCTTGTGGCCGTGGATGGATTCTTCTACAACATGACAAGTGAAAATGAGACTCTGCTCAATATCAAAACAGGAGAATTATTCTACTATACGGGATCTTTTTCTCCCGGAGTGCACAAATTTTACTTCTGGGCCCAATCAGGAAATAATACAGGCAGATACCCTTTTTCATCGAATCTAACCTTCAAGGTTAATGGCTCATCCGGGAAACATGATCCTGAACTTCTCAACCCGCAAACCCACCCCTACAGACCAACCTCGGCAACCGGAGTGAATTTCACAATCCATTACCGAGATCTAGATGGAGATGCCCCTCAAAAAGTTGCTGTTGAGATATTTGATGGATTCAACACAAACATTTACGGAATGAATGTATCCTCCGGAAATTACACAACCGGTGTTTATTGTCATATAATCAGATTGAAACTGATTGAGGGGAATTATTCCTACAGGTTCCATGCTGTAAACGTCAGGAACGAAACGGTATACAATCCGCCATCCGGACATTATTCCCTCTATATCGCACCGAATGTAACCGTAGACCATCCTCCTGTTCTGTACAATAACTCCAGATATCCAGCGGAACCAAAAGAGAGCGAAAAGGTCTACTTCTATGTCAATTACAAGGATGCGGACAACGATGCCCCGATAAGTATCTGGGTGGAAATAAAAGATTACAATCGCAGTTTCAGCAAAAACATCGATATGACCAAACATCAGAATTACAGTTATTCTCAGGGACTTAAGTACACAGCCAACATCTCACTTTCCAACGGAACTTACAATTACAGATATTTGGCCTATAACAAATTGAACGCGTCTCTGCCAAACCAAAACACATACTATTTCGAGGTGGGTTCGTCATTTCCTGTTCTTCCCACACTTTACAGTCCTGGTGTAAGCCCCCAGAATCCCGTGGAAAACCAGACGATCAATTTCACTGTCAATTACAAGGACACCTCAGGGGGGAAGGAACCTCATTACGTGAAACTGGTCCTGAGACCCAGCGGAGGACCTGTATCAAAATTCAATCTTGCACAGACCGGAACAAGCTACAGGACCGGTGTCAAGTATTACAAAGAGATAGCACTTCTTGTAGGAAACTACACGTACTATTATGAGCTGATTTTGGGAAATTACAGTGCGAGGTTCCCCGAAGATCATAATTATACATTGTATGTAAGCCAAAGAACCTCACAGGACCATGCCCCAGTACTTACGGGAGGAATGCACTCCCCCTCCTCTCCCGGAGAAGATGATAATATCACTTTCACCGTGAAATACAGGGATATTGATGGGGATGCACCAACCCACATTACGCTTCACCTCGGACCCGCTTTAGCTCCATTCAATTCGAGTAAGTATACCATGACCTGGACCGGAAGCTCTTATTCAACCGGTGTGACTGCAACCTATATCTTTTCACTCAAACAGGGATCTTACAGATACTGCTTTGTCACCTCCAACTCCAAACATACCTACATCGTCTGGTATCCGGGAAACAGCTCCTATAACTATTTCAACGTGACAAAGAGCTCTTCTCCCCCGCCAGGAAATTCGGCTCCGGTCCTCTCCTCTCCGGCTGCCAGTCCGATGAGGCCCACCGAAGGTAAGCCTGTCAATTTCACCATATGGTACAAGGATGCCGACGGTGATGCACCGTCATACATCAAAATGTCCATTGGAAAGTCCGGATTCAACGGAACCGTTTATTCCATGTCAGTCATGGGGACCTCCTACGCAAACGGCATATCCGCTTTCAAGGTTCTCAATCTAAGTGCCGGAAATTACAGCTACCATTTCAAGACCGCATCCGGAAACCACAGTGTAAGGTATCCCGCCTCCGGATCCTACATGCTGTATGTGGCCAAGTCAAGCGGCGGATCCTCTCCTGAAAAGAAGGTGAACACCAGTGTATTATTATCCTCCAACCCGTCGGGAGGAATGGATATGGACGAGATTGAAGTGGAGGAGGGACTTACCCTGCGGATCAAGGAATACAAGGAGGGAAAGATCTCCATCCTTATCGAATCGGATCAACCCAAAGACAGGGTGATGGCCTTCGAGATCGATCCGGATCTTTTCGGCGATATGACCGATGAAGGTATCACCATAAAACTTGACGGGGAGAAGGTTTCATCATCCTCGATAGAGGACCTAACCAACTCCTCAGGTGATGAGGCCCTCTACAATTTGATGATGAAGGATGGGAAATATCTCCTTTACCTCTATATTCCAGACGCCACATCCAACAATGTGGAAGCCTACATGGATGATGGCCAGGAGGAAGAAAATGCTTCATACGGACTGCTGGTCGCCTTCTTGATCATTGCTGTCGTTCTTTCATGCCTGGTCGCGTCGGGTATCTGGTTCCTTGCTTTTGCCCAAAACAAGAAAAAGAAGGAAGCTTTCTACCACGATTTCGATCTGGACATGGATGATCAGGAAAATAAGACAGTTGTCAGCGGGAGTCTAGATGAAGAAGAGATGGACTGGGATTCATTCATAGAATAATACTGGACAGGACCCTCCGAGAAACAGGAGCCCATCCAGGGGCTCCTGCCATTTATTTTTCTCAATCAGAATAAATACCTTTGAAGCATTGATCAATTGAATGAATGACAGGAGAAGCAGGTTGATGAAAAGTATTCCCCGCCTAAATTACGCCATACTCCTGAACAATCTGAAAAATCCCGGCAATATCGGTTCGATCATAAGATCCGCACATTCATTCGGATGCAATGAGGTAGTCATTTCCGGATACGACAAATTGACAGAAAATGCCAAAAAGGCCGCAACCAAAAAGGAACGCTGGGAGAAGATAACCTTCATCGATGAGGATGAAAGGATTATTGATTGGATAGAGAGGTCTTCCTACGATCCGGTGGTAATAGAAAACAGCGAAGGGGCGGTATCGATCACTGAAATAGATCCTCCCACAAATCCGCTCTTCATTTTCGGGAATGAAAGAAGGGGGGTGGAAGAGGACCTCCTCGATAACGATTACCCGGTAGTCTACATACCCCATATCGGTGTTGATAAATCCATAAATGTTGCCTGTGCGGCCGCTATCGTGATGTATTCCTACTTCTTATCCAGGTGGGAGAACCTTTCCAGGGTGGATGATTGGAACTGTTGCTACTCACCCGTGAGAGGGGAGATCGTCAGATAAAAACAACATACCTCTGGATTGGATAAAAATGAAGCCCGAAGGTCTGTCGGAGAAACACATCGCTCCATGCGGGATGAACTGTGGTCTTTGCATCGGTTTTCAAAGAGAGAAGAGGAAATGCAGAGGATGCAATATTGATGATCCGAACAAACCCGGATATTGCAGGACCTGTTCCGTGGTAGTATGTGAGAAAAGGGAGGGGAAACTCTGTTTCGACTGTGAGGACCTCCCCTGCAGGAGGATCAAACAGCTGGACAAGAGATACAAAACCAAATACCACATGAGCATGATGGAAAATCTGGATTACATCAGGGAGAACGGAATGGAGGCATTCCTGGAAAATGAGAGAAGAAGATGGACATGTAAAGAATGCGGAGGTCTCCTCTCCGTTCACAGGAACGAATGCCAGTTTTGCGGAAACGAGCCTTTCAAAGATAAGGGGGGAGATTCACAACAATGAGATCGGTTCTGATTACCGGGATGATATTGCTGACACTGATATCCGCAGGATGCATCGATGACGGAAATGATGATGAGAAAATTCCATCGAGGGATTACAGGCAGGACATGAGGAAACTTGTGATCAATATCAGCCAGTATTCGAAAGGCATTGATCCCGATTTTCTGATAATCCCGCAGAACGGGCAGGAGCTTTTAACCTTGAACGGAGAACCGACAGGTCCTCCTGCCAAGGATTACATCAAAGCTATCGATGGCGTGGGCAGGGAGGACCTCTTCTACGGCTATGAGGAGGATGACAGGCCCACCCCGGAATCCGAAAGGGATTACATGATCTCCTTCCTGGACCTAGCCCAGTCGCAGGGATTGGAGGTCCTGGTCACGGATTACTGCTCGACTCCTTCCAGGATGGATGATTCCTACAATAGAAATTCACAAAAGGGTTACCTCTCATTTTCAGCGGACCGCAGGGACCTGGATGATATCCCTTCGTATCCGGAGGACCCCTTCAACATGAACTCCGACAATATCACATCCCTTTCGGATGCAAGGAATTTTCTCTACATCCTGGACCCCGGGGGTTTTCCTACAAGGACCGAATACCTGAATGCATTGAGGGATACCGATTTCGATATCATCTTGATAGATGCGTTCCATAATTCGAAGATCCTTTCATCCGATGAGGTAGATTCACTAAAGACCAAGAAAAACGGAGGGGAGCGGATGGTCATCGCATACATGAGCATCGGTGAAGCAGAGGATTACCGATTCTACTGGGAGTCGGAGTGGAGGAATGACAAACCATCATGGCTGGAGAAGGAGAATCCCGACTGGGAGGGGAATTACAAGGTCCGGTACTGGGAACGAGATTGGCAGAATATAATATTCGGAAATGAAAGTTCATATCTGGATGTGATACTGAATGCGGGATTCGACGGGGTATACCTCGACATAATTGATGCATTCGAGTACTTTGAGTAAATGATTGGAAAAAACTTGATTACAACATGTAAGAGGAAAAATTATGGTGACGATCAATATCGATATGACCCGAATATCTCGAGGTAGCATATGTAATTATTTCAATATCAATTATTTCTTAATCTGAAATCAACTTCCATACCCATTTTTGTCACTCCAGGGACATTTAATATATAAAGTATTTATATGAAATGTCCCCTTGATGACACTAGGTGGTATGATGAAACCAGAAGGACACCTTGAGAAGGCTGAAGCATTTGAAAAAAGAGCCCAGAAATGGGAATCTGACAGGGACGCACCCTCCGTAATAGAGGATATCTTTGATGCTGCCGTCCACTACATCGCCTATTCGATCAATATCAAATATGGAAAGGATATCGATTCACATTCGAGGCAGAAAAGGTTTCTCCGACAAAATGAGGAGAATGAGATTTACGATTCATTCATGGAGATCGAGCAAATTCGGATTGGATCCGTTTATGGAGGGTCCTGGAATGGGGAAAGAATTCAAAAGGCCTTGAAATATCTGGAGGTTATAAAGGAATGGAAGGGATCAACTGGAAAATAATGCAAATTAAAAAGATACTCGGTAGACCAGAATTCGATACGGGTCTGGTACCCCCTTTGGTATTAATGGAAATCGAGGAAAATGCGACTCGAATCAATGGACTGGGAGCCCTTATCCTATTTGGATCGGTCGTCAGGGGTGAAGCATCAAAAAAAAGCGACATCGACCTTATGATGGTTTCCATGAAAAATTTTGAAAAAAATGATGTGAGAAGAGAATTGATTGAAATCCTACGGAAAATAGAAAAAAAACACAACCTGGAAATCAGTTTCTCAATAATTGACAGTGAAACGGGAACTGATCCATATTTTTCATGGGAAGTTGTTAGGGACGGAATGCTACTATTTTGCAGGCCAGAGCTGTTGATCGATCCTCCCAATAGATTGTCAGCATATGCCTTGATATCATATTCATACGTAGGACTTGAAGAAAAGGATAAAAAGGCAGCAAACAGGTTCATATTCGAAACTGAAAATGGTCTGAAAATAGATACCGGTAATAAAATGGAATATATTGCCCCCGGTGTAATTGTTATACCTGTTGATAGAGTGGAATATGCCGAAAAAAAATTCAATAAACTAGGTATGAAATTTAGTTTGTTGAAAATTTGGATATGAAGCGAAATCAATTAATGATAATATCGATCAAATGATGGTGATTGATTGAAGACCAAATTCGACATGATAGGAATATTCGTGAAGGACCTCAAGATGATGGTTGAATTCTACCGCGATGTGATCGGGCTCGAGATCGATTGGGACGGTGAAGGACCATATGCAGAGTTCAGGCACGATGGTATCAGATTTGCGATGTACGAGAGGAAAATGCTCCCTGAGCTTCTCGGAAGGGAACCTTCATATCCTGATGGTATCAACGGGACCTTTGAGCTTGCAATAAACGTAGGAAATAAGGAGAATGTCGATCCTTTCTTCAGGAAGGTCGTTGAATCGGGAGCGGAACCTGTTTACGAACCCAGGGACGAACCATGGAAGATGAGGTCCTCCATGGTTGCCGATCCCGAGGGTAATCTCATCGAGATCGGTTCCGATTTCTGGGAATGATTATTGCTCGCTCTTTTGCGGTTCTAAGGCTCTATCCTCAGTTCATTTACAACATCTATCACTCCAAGTGTTCTCTCTGCCGCCCTTCTTGCGATATTTGATGCATGCCAGTTGGGAACCTTACCGGTCAGGGTAACACGCCCGTCCTTTACCATCACATTGACGTTTTCCTCGGGAACTGCCACCTTTCTCGAGAGAGTATCCGTTATGTCTCTGGCAATGTCCTCGTCCACGAAATCCCCGGACGGGACAACACCCATGTTGTTGACGACCTCGATGACCCCCATCACGTCCTCGGCCTCTGTTTCCGCGGTTATCTTCTTCCAGTATGCGTCAACGGTTCCGTTGAGTGTAACAACGCCGCCGTTGACCTCCACGTCGATCTTGTATGAGCTGAGATAGGGATTCCATACCATATTGTTGTGTACTATCCTCTGGATATCGTCATCGGAGGGGAGCTCCGTCTTGTATCTCACATTGAGATCGTTAATCACGGTCCTGACCCCGTCAATGTTCCATGCATCCATGTCGGCTGCGAGCTTGGATCCGTATGTGGGAACCGTCCCCTCGATCTTCACCTTTCCGTTATCAACTTCAGCCTTGATGTTGGAAGCATCGATTCTGGCATCCCAGTACAGTTCGTCTATCAGGTTCTTCTTGATTATCTCGTCGTCCATTCTATGCACCTGTATGAATCTTTGATTGAGGTTACTTAAAGCTTGTTTTTAAAAAATTGAAAATAATCCATAAATAATCTTATTTTAATAGGAAAATAATCATGATTGGTCAATTTTCCGCAATACCCATCTCTGGAGCTGGTCCTTCGAAAGGACCTCTCCCGAATATGCGATCCTCTTCCTTCTCCTTAACGGACCTGGCATAGAGAAGATTTCTTCTCCCCTCCTTCTTCTTCTCCACAAGTCCCAGGATCTCCAGCTGTCCCACGTGATAGCTTACCATCATAGGATAGAGGTCCAGGTGGTCCGCTATCTCCTTCTGGGAGGACCCGGGATATCTCCTTACCTCGTCGAGGACCCTCTTCTGGGTTCCTGTTACCATCGGTGAATCCTTGTAGAGGCCGTCCACGTAGAATCTCCTGAACTGGCGGTCCTGCTTTGAAAAGATAAGCTCCTGGGTCTCCATCATGTTCAGGTGATGTGTGAGGACCCCGTGGGCGAGGTCCAGTTCCTTTCTGAGCTGGGAATAGTAGGTACCCGGATTTTCCTTGATGAAATCCATTATCTTCTGCCTCGTTTCATGGTCCAGAAGTTTATCTTTTTTTATCTTGGAATAGAATCCCAATATCAAGAAGAAGATAACGGCGATTACCAGAAAGATGAGACCTATGAAGCAAACAAAACCGGAAGCAACAGTGTCACCTGCATCCTCTTCCTCACTTGGTTCATCATCATCTATACCCGGATCGAATCTGTTGGTGGGATCAGTTCCATTCAGATACTCATCCAGATCGGAGAAACCGTCTTTATCTTCATCATTATCAGAAGAATAGACCTTCGGATCGAGTCCGTATTCAACCTCCCAGCCGTCCGGCATCCCGTCCGAATCCGAGTCGGGATCGAAGGGATATACCCGGTATCGATACTCCTCAAGATTGACAAGACCGTCATCATCAGGATCCTCTGCTGCGTCCGACGGATCGGTTACATTCAGTCCGTAGGTCTCTTCCCAGTAGTCGGGCATTCCATCGGAATCCGTATCGGTATACTCCTGCCCGGAAATATCAAATGTAAAAGATATGGAAATTATCAGGAAGCAGAGGAGCACCGGAACTGATAGATTCAACCGAGTTCTCCCTGCTTCCCTTTTCTCTCTCATGTCTCTCCTCTCCCCGATAGCCTCTCACTCGTATTTCCCCATTCCGTCGGGCAGATCGCTTTCGGGATCGTCACTGTGTCCCTCCCTGACCTCAACCGGGAATGAAGTGTTCTTTCTTTCAGGAGGGCTTCTTGCAACGGAGGGAGTTCTTTTCTCTTCGGATTCCTTATCGAGCTTCCTCCTTGACATCGCCGCTCCTATGATCAGTACCACGATAACTCCCAGTATCAATATAAGGAACAGACCGGCTCCGAGAGCTATTGTTGAATCCGATTCTTCATCTCCACCTTCAAACAGGGTTGATATCGAAACATCGTTATCATCGGGCTCTTCTTCCTCTGCCGGAGTAAGTGTGGGGTCCCTCGATAGTTTATACTCATCCAGGTTTGTAAAACCGTCATGATCATTATCCTCCAGTGCATCGGTGGGGTCCTCGGGATCGAGGCCGAAATGCCTCTCCCAGTTGTCGGGAATGCCGTCATAGTCCATGTCTCCGGTTGTTCCCCTGACCTCTACCGTGTTGAACTCCGCACCGGCCTCGCCGTTGGTGGAAACGGTGGCCCTTCCCTTCACCAGCATCTTGTCGGATGCGAATATGAGTATCTCCACCGAATGGACCGTTCCTGCCTGGAACTCTATGTTCTCCTGTCCCTTGGAGGTCTGATTGACTGATATCCTTCCGAATTCCACCTCATCCATGTCCGTGGCAATGTTGGAGCCTTCAACGATTGGCCATATGTGTACAACTACGTTCTCCGCATCGGCTGTTCCGTCATTGGTTATGTAGATGATCACATCAAGTGTAACCTCGAGCGATTCACGACTCCTGAAATAGACATCCTCGATGTACAGATGCGGAAGGAGTTCCCTGGGTGCTTCCGCCTTCTCTCGGTCTCCGGAACCGTTGTCACCCGCCAATGCAACCGCAAGCACGGTTACACAAATAAGTGACATTGCCGCAAGCAGTGCATAGACGGCCCCTACGGGGACCTCGAACCTCTTTCTTTTTGTTGCCATTCTCTCACCTCGATGCGGATCGGTTTCCGCTTCGTGGAAAGAGAATTCGGTTTCTCTATTAAACCAAAGATTGGAACCATTTTTTTACTATTTCACATCCTAACCCGGCCAGTCCTGCCGCATTCAGGGCACCGGAACCTGCCGTCACCGGATGCCGGTATCTCTATCTCCTCTCCGCATTTACAGGTGATAACAAGAACCTCTTCCTCCTCATCATCCCACTCATCCTCCTCCAGGTCCTCTAGATCCTCCATCTCCTCGAATTCCTCCCAATCTTCCTCCTCCTCGTCCCATTCTTCCGCATCCTCCCAATCCTCTGCCTCTTCTCCGACTGCGGAAGGCATTGCACCCTCCGGAAGGTCGATATCAACGGAGATATCTTCCTTTGCTTTTTTCTTCTTTGGAGTTGGTTTTTCCTCTTCACCGAAGAACTCGTCGAATATATCGGCTCTGGGTTTGGCAACCATTTCTTCTCCGGTGCCGCCTCCCATGAAGAGACTGGCATCGGCCATGGAATAATCGGGAGCGGGTTGTGTCGCCGTTACCTCTTCCTTATCTCCCCAGCCGGGAGGTGAATAGATATCGTCCTCCCTCTCTTCTTTGTCCGCAATGACTTCCTCCCTGGCGGCTTCCTTTTCCTTACGGGGTTTGATCTCCCCCACATCAGGTATGGAGCCCTTCTTCTCGCTTCGGCTTCCCCTCCATATAAACAGGGCGATTATCAGGACCACTATCAAGACAATAGCAACAAGAACCAGGCTTGCCATAATGCCGGGGTCCATGAAGGATTCCTCTCCTTCGGATTCTTCCTCCTCATTTGATTCCTCGTTGGAAACCCTATATGATACCACGGATCTCCATTCCCCCGTCTCTCCGTCCGAATCGGTAACGGTTATTCTGAATTCGTATCCGGGACCGTCGGGAAATCTGGATATACCGAACTCATCCTCTTCCGTGGTATCCCAATCCACGTAAAAAGTTACATTTTTACCGCTAAGGAATGGAGCTCCCGGATCGAGATATTTCACAGGTCCTATCTCCTCCCAGGTCGAAAAGACAAATACCTCTACCTCGATATTCTCTATTGGAACGGGTTCGTCATCGGTTACGTTGAATATCAATCTCTTTACCCCGGAAATGGAGCCGGAGGAGGGAAAGAGCTCTCCCTGGACCTTGGGAGGCATTATATTCTTAACCGTTACACCTAGGATCTCAACTGTTGCAGAGAGGTTGTCATTGTCTGTTATCTCGGCTCTAAGGTCGTAATCCTTGTTCTTCAACTGATTGGTATCCCAGTCTACGGTTGCGTTCTCACCGGTAACCAGGACCGGTGAGATCCTGTTCCAAATTCCAACTTCGGGATCCCTAAAAAAAACCTTTAGGTTGCTTCTTTCGAAGTTCATGTCCCTGTCCGTGATCCTGATCCTGAGCCTCTCAATACCGGATAGGACGGAATCCTCATCAATATTCACAAAACTCAGAGAGGGTTGATAGAGATTGTGAATTTGTACCGGGTGGTTGAGGACCTCTTCCAAATCGTTGAAGGTGGAATCCCTGGCCTTTACCATAAGATGGTATACTCCGTTATCCACGGATTCGGTGTCCCACAGATAAAAATAGGTACTGTTTTCCAGAGGGCCTGACATATTGCCTATCAGGTTCCAGGCAATGGTGCCGGGGACTCTGAAATAGAATTGGACAGGAGCAAGCAGATCCCCATCCTTGTCGGTTACCTCGACGGTTATGTTCACATTCCCGGAAAGGTTCCCTGAATAGTTGCCGATAAAATCGACCACGGGGGAATAATCATTATCAATGTTGCAGGGAATCGAATTGAGATCCTCGCTGCCCAGCCCGTATTCGGTTGTGGCGTTTGCCTTGAACCATATGGGTCCATCATCAAGTTTCTCCGTATCAAAGATGACAGAATAATCCACATCGGATCCCTGATCGGGTGATGATCGATTTGAAAATTCGGTCCAGTTTTCACCATCCCTGCTGTATAGAAATCTTACAGGCATAGTGAGCTCCTCCTCTGAGGGAGGTTGAACTCTTGCGGTTATCTCCTGATCTCCGGACAATTCCGCACCATCGCTCGGAGAGGTGAGGAAGACAGTTGGTGGCCTGTGATTCAGGATCTGGATTGAATTTGAAAACCTGGCTGTTGTCAGACCGAAAGAGTCCGTGATCTCCACCTTGATGAAGTAAAGTCTGTTTTCGAAGTTTGTTGTATTCCAGTATTTGGATGCGGATTGACCCTCCACCTTATCCGGTGTGCCGTTTCCCACCGGAGACCATGACCTGTTGTCAATCGACCTGTAAAACCGTATATCCCAGGGAGTCGCATCCAGGTCGGGATCGCTCATGGTGGCTTTTATCTCTATGGTCCCTGAAAGGGGAACACCTCTTTGAGGAGAATTCAACCTGAGATCCGGATAATTGGGACCTCTGTTGAACCTCTTGATCACGAGTCTATTCTCTCCATCCAGATGGCAAACCAGGAAGTCAGGGTACTCGTCCTCGTCCGGGTCGCCGAAAGCTATCACCTTCAGGCCGAAAGCGAATTCGCCTTCTCCATGGGATACAATGAATCCGTCTTCATGTTGGTATGATCCTTCTTCCATGGGAAGATCATATCTTACCAGTGCACCTGATCCGTTTCCCGTATCCCAGGCGGGCATTGAGATGAAAAGACCCCTCATAGGAGTAAACGGGGAGGGGCCCACCACAATAATATCTCTTCCGAAATGGGAACCTGTGATACCGTTTATCGTGATATTGGCCTTATCTTCGTTGAAGCCGGGAAGGGAATCCCAGTAGGTATCATTTCCGAAAAAAATCCTCACCCTGTCCTGTTTGAAATTTCCGGTTATCAGGTCCCTGCTGCCGTCACCATTCAAATCCTCTGAAATCAGCAGGGATCCCAATCCGTTGGAACCGGTCATCGTGGTCAGGTCCATCTCAACCTCTCTTAGTGTAAGGGAAATATTGTCGAATCCAACCGCTCCACACTCCACCTGATTGGTCCATCTGGAGATCTTGCCTCCGAGTTCCAGATAATGCTCTCCCGGAGGGCCCAGATACTGGATTATCTCCTCCTCGAAATGATCCTCCCCGCTGAGGAAAATACCGTTGCCGTTGTTGTTGACACCTTTGATGGTCCATATCTCCGGTGTTTCATCGGGATCGGGATTGAAATCAAGATCCGATCCCAGCCAGAAGGTTTCCCCCGTGCCATTGGTCAATCTTCCCTTGATCCACATCCTCTCGCTTTCCTCGAAACCCCAGTCTTCCCATGTGTAATCGAAGGATAAAACAGCAGAATTCTTATCCTTCAGGTCCGAAGGGGACAGGTGGAAACCCAAACCATAGGCTCCGGATTCCGGACTCCCGGAAGAGGAGGAAAAGATACCTCCCATTTCTATGTCCAGACGATTGACCCTTTCAACGGACCTGTTGTATCCCCTTGCATTTCCCGAGGCCTGATTGAACCTCAGGGAATCGGGACCGGTTCCAGTATCAAAAATATGGCTGCCTGATGTATCCCACCCATCATCTCCGGCTCCCCACCCGTAGGTATCACCAGTTGAAGGGATTGAGCCCTGAAAATCCTGGATACCGGATGAATTCGATCCGGGAAGTTTGAAAACCGTTTCAAGTATGTTGAAATAAACAATCCTAAGCATTGCCCTCTCCGGTGTTGAAAAGATGAAAGCCTCCCTTCCCCTGCCCATGATATCAGTGGAGGTACATCTGGTCTGATCCGATACACTCAGAGGAGGCAGGGTCATGTTGACACCCACACCGGGAACCCCTCCGCCCATGAAAAAATGGGCCTGTGGTTCCACGGTCGAGTTGCCCGATGAAAGTACAACAAGGTCCTTAAATCCCGAATCGGTGAAGTTACCCTTGCACATCCATCCGCCGAATGAGTGCGTGCTGCTTCCTGATAAATCGAGATAAGCCCAGTTCGGGGAGTATACCATTCCGGAACCCGCCCCGTTTACGGTTACCTGGCTGTAAATCAGGACTCTCCCTGTACTTTCATTTGCTCCGGGACAGCCAATAACGATCTCCTCCCAGCCGTTTCCCTGCAGGTCCCAGGTCTCAACCGATGACCCCAATCTGAAACCCTCGTAGCCATGGAAGGTGACATCAGCGTTGGAGGGTCGAAGATCCGGAAAACCATCGGCACTACCCCAGAAAAGATGGACGATCCCGGCATTTTCTCCATATGTGGAATCATCGGGAAGTGTCATCACCAGGTCAATGTAACCATCCCTGTCCAGATCACCGATCGAGGTTATATTATCCAATCGATCCCAGATCCCTCCAATTGTTTGAGAATCTCCTACCTGCTTAAAACCTTGCGAAGGGAAGACTACAACATAAATGGATATTAACATAATCAAAGTAAGAATCAGGGCTAATGCTCTGTTTCCTTTGAATCGAACTGGACCTCTGAACATGTCCAACACCCTTTACCGCCATACGAACGGGGCAATCCATTTCCGCAGAAATGGAACGTAAAACATAACGTACCGTATACTATTTAATTCATATACCCGGAGTGAAGACGAGAGGGCGATCAGCTGTATTCGGCCAGGAAATCCTCAACGACATCCATTCCGCCCTGTCCCTGGACAAAACCGTCATATGGTTCCCGGGGTGTTATCTCGTGGGCTATCGGTTCCAGCATCATCCTGTTTACGGCTTCCGGTTCCTGAACCTGCCCCAGGACCCAGCCCAGTTTGCAGTAAGCAACTTCCGGAAGCATGTTTCCCAAAGGCACCACACCTCTGGACATGAGGTCCCTTCCCGTATCATAGACGAACATCTGTGTATAGCCGTATAGTGTCTGGACTGCCATGAAGAGATGAATACCTTCCTCGTGTGCTCTCTGGAGAGGATCGTACAATGGCTTATTTACGTGACCGAGTCCTGTCCCGGCGATCAATATTCCCTTGTAGCCTTTGTCTATCATTGATTCGAGTATGTCCGGGTCCATATTCGGATAATAATAGAGCATGGCAACCCTCTCTTCGAATGTCGGATAGATATCGACTTCCCTGTCCTGCCTTCTCTTCTTGTAATCCTTGAAATAGGTGAACTCCTCCTCCTCCACCTTCCCAAGAGGAATATCGCCGAGGGTCTTGAAGGTGTTCCTGTAAGAGGAATGCATCTTTCTGACCCTGGTCCCTCTATGAAGATAGCAGAACTTGTCCGATGTGGTACCGAACATGCATACCATCACCTCAGCCGCATCTGATTGTGCGGCGGTTGTAACCGAACCAATCAGAGTCCTCGCCGCATCCGACGAAGGCCTGTCCGATGACCTCTGGCTACCAACGCATACGATTGGCACGGGACTGTTCTGAACCATGAAAGATAGGGTTGCCGCAGTGTAATGCATGGTATCGGTACCATGACCGATCACTATTCCCCTCACGCCTTCCTCTATCTCCTTTTTGATGTTCTTTGCAAGTACCTTCCATTGATGAGGGCCCATGTTTTCCGAGAAAACACCGAAGAGCTTGTTGGTCTTGATATTGGCAATGTCCGCTAGCTCCGGGACCGCACCGAACAACTCCCCTGGCGTAAAAGCGGGAATGACAGCACCGGTCCTGTAATCAAGCCTGGATGCAATAGTGCCTCCCGTACCCAGGATGGTTACATTCGGCTTTTTTTCATCATATGGGAACTCTTTTTCAGGGATCTTGTAATTGGCCTTCTTCGATCCGAGGTGTTCGATGGATTCAACGTTATCGTACCTTACACCTATGTTGTATCCGGTGATCATTTTGAGCACGAGATGCCTGTCATCCCCGGCGGACCTGGGCAGCAATATCCCATCCATCACGGCGTTTGGGGTCTTGACGCTTATCCGGTCCCAGACGGCCACATTCTCCCTTTTCAGCACTTCAAGGGCGGGACCTCTGTATCCTTGATACTTCTCATCTGTCAAGCGAACACCAAGGCGCCCAATGTAGCGGTGATAATTAACCGTTTCTTATCCTTTGACCTTTCAAAGAACGTATTCCAAAAAGATCAGACAGATTATGAGCGAACCGGATCCGATCACATCCATGATGGCAGTAAGAATCGGAATCACCACATTGTCGGGGTCCAAACCGATCCTGAATGACAGATAGGTTATGTAATACGCTATTGTCGATGACATGAATGTTATCAGGGATGCTCCCAGCAAGGTTGTTCCGGCAAGAATCAGGAAGGGAGGAATGTCAATCCCGGCAATCAAACCCAATCCCGACCCTGCAATTGCTATCACTGAAAATACGAACAGGGATATTATCCACAATGTGATGAAAGAGGACCTTCCTGTGTAATTGGGTATGAGGGTCAATCTATCCTGACCGAGATAACCCGCAGAGGAGAGGCGGGACCCAAGGATCGATCCCAGTGATCCTCCCTGGCCATTGAAGGCAGGTACGAGTAAAAGGAATATCGTACCCTTCAGGAACATATCAAAGGATGCCGTAAGGACCAAACCTGAAAAAGTTGAGATGGTGATTGCGGCAAATGCTATGGGGAACATTCCAATGAGGATCTCCCTGACCTCCCTGCGGTATCTGAAAAGGAAGAATAAAGTCGATAATCCTACAAGCACGAGCAAGGCCAAGGAGACGGTTCTTACCAACATCATCGAAATTTTCAGAGATACCCATGCCGAAAAAAAGAGTATTGGAATTGTTAGGATATCACCCGAGGAGGCAATTATCGGTGCCGAAACATTGTCCGGATCCCAGCCCTTCCTGAACGAAAGGAATGTGATCGAGAGGGATATGACAAACATCAGGACTCCGGAAACCAAGCCGGCAGTCAATGATATGAATAAAAGAGTGGAGAATGGGGCTATTTCCTGGGAGAAAATGATGGATATCAGAGCTCCGACGAGCGGAATAAGCGAGGAGAGAACCATGAGCTGTATCCCTGTTGCAATCACCTGATCTTTGAGCTCCCTGTTATTTCTCACGTTGGATCCAAGAGTTCCCAGATGGAGTTTGGAACTGAGCCTCGAAGCCAAGGCACCGAATGTATTTCCCCTTATTCCCACAGTGGGAGGAAGTAGTACCAGAAGGCCCGGAATCAGTATCAGGTACCTTTCCATCGATCCCAGAAAATAACCAGGGAGAAGATCTATCAAAGCACAGATCAGCAGGACCCCGAATGATTGAAGAAAAAGCGTTGGTTCTAGATGAAGCACCCGGGCAATCATGGAGAGTGTCTTAGCGTACATAGCCCCCGCTGAATTGGCATCCTCTTGGGCTCTGGCCAAATTCAGCATTGCCAAGGCTATTTCCTCCTTTTATCAGTCGTTGGTGAGGGTCTTCATCGATCATGTCGGATCTACCTCGTTCCGGTTGGAGTTCCGAAACGTGGTCTTGGACGATATTTGCATTATATATGATTTGTTATGCAAAATTGTACTTTAAAAAGAGACTTTACAAGACAACATGAAGCAGTAGTTAACCTCATGTTAAGATATGTATTTATAGAAGTCCAACCATATAGAAACTATTTTATAGAAGTGTGCGATACACTGCCACTCGAAATTCCATCAAAGGAGGTAAGATCGATATGTATGCAGGAGGAACACCCATACTTGTTCTCAAAGAAGGAACAGAAAGAAAGAGCGGAAAGGGCGCACAGTCCAACAACATTGCTGCCGCAAAGGCAATAGCCGATGCTGTCAGGACCACACTTGGCCCGAAAGGAATGGATAAGATGCTGGTTGACTCAATGGGAGATGTGGTGATAACCAATGACGGTGTCACCATTCTCAAGGAAGTTGATGTCGAGCATCCAGCCGCAAAGATGGTCATCGAGGTCGCAAAGACCCAGGATGAACAGTGCGGCGACGGAACCACAACAGCTGTGATCTTTGCCGGAGAGCTCTTGAAGCTGGCAGAGAACCTGCTGGAGAAGAATATCCATCCCACCCTAATAACCGAGGGATACAGGCTCGCCGCCCAGAAATCACTGGAGGTCCTGAATAAAATAGCAATGCCCATCGAGGAGATGGAGGATGCACTTTTGAACATTGCCAAGACCTCCATGACCGGCAAATCAGCCGGCGACATGAAGGAAGAGCTTGCCGAGATCGTTGTGAAGGCAGTTCAATCCATTGTCGAGGAAAGGGAAGGAATCAAGAAGGTGGATATAGACAATATCAAGGTCGAGAAGAAACAGGGCGGCTCCGTAAAGGACACCGAACTCATCGAGGGAATAATCGTTGACAAGGAGAGGGTCCACGAAGGGATGCCAAGTTACGTAAAGAACCCCAAGATCGCACTAATAAACGCGGCCTTCGAGGTCAAGAAGACCGAGGTTGATGCCAAGATCCAGATTACAGACCCCAATCAGTTCCAGCAGTTCCTGGAAAACGAGGAGAACTATCTCAAGAAGATGGCTGAAAAGGTCGAAGAAGCCGGAGCAAACGTCGTATTCTGCCAGAAGGGAATAGACGACCTTGCACAGCATTTCCTGGCAAAGAAGGGAATCTTCGCCGTAAGGAGGGTAAAGAAATCCGATATGGAGAAACTCTCCAAGGCAACCGGTGCGAAGATCGTATCCAACCTCGAGGACCTCACATCCGATGATCTCGGAACCTCCGGAGCGGTTGAGGAGAAGAAGATAGGCGGAGATGAGATGACATTCGTTACCGAGTGCACCAACGCAAAAGCCGTATCGATCCTCATAAGGGGAGCTTCCGAACATGTGATCGACGAGATCGAGAGGGGAATGCATGACGCCCTTTCAACCGTTGCAGGAGCCATCGAGGACGGAAAGATGACCGCAGGAGGCGGAGCCGCAGCAGTCGAGATCGCAAGGGAGCTCAGGACCTTCGCCATTCAGACGGGAGGAAGGGAGCAGTTCGCAATCGAGGCTTTCGCAACAGCCCTCGAGGTCGTTCCAAGGACCCTTGCCGAGAATGCGGGCCTCGATCCGATAAACACGATAATCGAGATCAACAAGGCACATTCGAACGGGTCCCTCCATCACGGAGTGAATGTCTACTCCGGACAGATAGAGGACATGAGGGCACTCAATGTCCTCGAGCCTCTCAGGGTTGGAACCCAGGCCATACAGGCTGCTGCCGAGACCGCAAACATGGTCCTCAGGATAGATGATGTCATTGCATCCAAGTCCGGGAATGGACCTGGCGGAGCCGGCGGCGCTCCCGGCGGCATGCCACCCGGAATGGGAGGCATGGGCGGAATGGGCGGCATGGGAGACATGGATTATTAAGCCCTGATACCTGAATTAACGGGGGCTCCTTGAGCCCCCCCTTTTTTTTATTTACCTGTAAAATCTTTAATGGTCATATTGAAGTCATTAAAAAGTGTAAGAAAACCTTGGAGAAGGCGGTAAGGTCGAATTTGTCTCCAAAGGGAGCTCTCCGGAAAAAAACAGGAACAAACTGTTGCAGAGGTAGCCTCCCCTTTACCGCCTTCGGAGAAAAACAGCTCCATGAGGTTCTTAATGATTTTCAGCACATGAGGGGTGCGTTCATATTTAATATAAAATTGCAGTTTCAGCTCGAAGAGGTGCTATAATGAAGGATCCGAGAATGAAAAGGCTTGCCGACGTCCTTATCGATCATTCAACAAAATTGAGCAAGGGGGAGAAGGTCTACATCGAGGCCTTCGATATCCCCGAGGAAATGGTGGAGATACTTGTCGACAAGGTATACGAAAAGGAAGCCGTACCTATCGTATCACAGAAATCGGCAAAGGTGCTGAGAAAGATCTTCAGGGGATGCGATGAGAATACCATGGAAACCTTGGGCGGATTGGAGATGGAGAAGATCAAGAAGGCAGATGCCTACATCGGCCTGAGAGGCTCTCATAACATAACCGAACACTCCGATGTCCCCTCGAACAAGATGGAGTTGTACAAGAAGCACTGGTTCGGACCCGTACATATAAATTACAGGGTCCCAAAAACAAAATGGGTTGTCCTGAGATGGCCCACTTCTTCCATGGCCCAGCAGGCCAAGTTGTCCACGGAGGCTTTCGAGGAGTTCTTCTTCAATACCTGCACCATGGATTACTCCAAGATGTCCGAGGCAATGGATCCACTTGTGGACCTCATGAAGAAGACGGACAAGGTCAGGATAGTCGCCCCCGGAACCGACATATCATTTTCGATCAAGGATATCCCGGTAATAAAATGCGATGGGGAGCTGAATATCCCTGACGGCGAGGTTTTTACCGCACCGGTAAAGGATTCGGTGAACGGTGTGATTCACTACAACACCGAGACGCTTTACGAAGGGAAGGTTTTCTCGGATGTCAGGCTTGAATTCAAGGATGGAAAGATAATCAAAGCCACAGCGAACAACACCGAGGACCTCAACAATATCCTGGATACCGATGAAGGTGCCAGGTATGTGGGGGAATTTGCCATTGGTGTAAACCCCCATGTTAAAAAACCGATGCTGGATACACTGTTCGATGAGAAGATCGCGGGTTCCATCCATTTCACTCCGGGAAACTCCTATGATCTTGCTCCCAACGGGAACTCTTCCAAGGTCCACTGGGACATTGTTCTTATCCAGACAGAGGAATGGGGTGGCGGGGAACTCTATTTCGATGACGTTCTTATCAGGAAGAACGGCATGTTCGTCCTGGAAGAATTGAAGGGTTTGAATCCAGAAAAACTCCTTTGATCTACCTCATGAGTAAATAACCGGAGACCCATTAAGGGCCGATGAGGGTATGCTGTCTCTTCAGCGGGGGAAAGGATTCCGCTTACGCACTTCACAGGATGATTCTATCCGGTTTCGAGGTTCCGGTATTGCTGACTATCCTTTCCGAGGATCCTGACTCCTGGCTTTACCACACACCCGGTCTCGAGGTCTCTCATCTCTTCGAGGAATTCACGGGAATAAAAACGGAGATAGTTAGATCTCCAGGGAGGAAGGAGAAAGAACAGGAGGTTCTGACAGAATCTCTGAGGGATCTGAAGAGTAGATATGATCTCGATGCGATCTGTTCCGGTGCTCTTCTCTCAGATTTTCAGAGGATGAGGTTCTCACAATCGGCGTTGGAGGCGGGGTTGATATCCTATACCCCTCTTTGGAGGAAGGACGGATGGAGATATATGAAGGAGCTTCAGGACCAGGGTTTTTCCTATATGCTGGTCTCATATTCCTCACCGGGATTCGGACCCGAAGACCTCGGAACACCCGTTGATGATGAAATGTACAACAGGTTCCTTAAAAATGCCAGGATCTGGGGTTCTCACCCTGCCTTCGAGGGGGGAGAAGCCGAGACAATGATACTTGGCGCTCCTCTTTTCCCCGGGAGGATGGAGGTCTCTGGAGGGGTTAAAGTTACGGGAGAATACAACGCCAGATTTAACATCAAGGAGGCCAGGATCGTATGAAAGAACCCATCATGCTAAAAAATGCCAGATTCGTTCTGACAATGGAGGGAGACAGGATACTGCAGGGATCCAGCATAAGGATAGAGGAAGGAGCCATCTCCCAGGTCGGTGATGTTGAAAAGCAGAGAGGGGATGAGGTAATTGACTGTTCGAATTCAATTCTGATGCCGGGACTAGTCAATTCCCATACCCACGCGGCGATGGTTCTACTGAGGGGTTTGAACGATGATGCACCCCTTGACCAGTGGTTATCCTCGATGTGGGAGGTGGAGGGAAGGTTGACTCCGGACATGGAAGAGATGGGGGCGGAGCTGGGATTTCTGGAGATGCTCAGGACCGGTACCACAACCTGTATCGACATGTACGGGGCCTTTCAATCAGCGGTGGCTGCGGAAAGAACCGGAATTCGAATGGCAAACGGGCCTCCTTTGATATCGGTATTCGGTTCCACCGAGGAAAGATTGAACCAGAGCCGTCAATTCCTTGACAAGTACAGGGGGAACGAGAGGATACATCCGATCATCAACATCCATTCCATCTACACCAATGATCAAGAAGCCCTTGCCAAGGGAGGTGACCTTTCGAGGAAAGAGAAGGTTCCTCTCCACATACACTGCTCGGAAACCCGGAAAGAGGTTTTCGAAAACAGAAAGGAAAATGGAAGATTGGCAGTGGAGGAACTTGATGAGAACGGATGTCTATGGGAGAGAACGATACTCGTTCATCTCGGATGGGCCTCATCCTGGGAGTTCAACAAGATCAGATCAATGGGATCAAAGGTTGTCCACTGTCCCACTTCCAACCAGAAATTGGGTACCGGAGGTTTCTTTCCCTACAGGGACCTCAAGGATATGGGCATAACAGTCGGGCTCGGCACGGACGGGGCCGCCTCCAACAATTCGCTGGACATGTTCCGGGAGATGAAGGAGATGGCCCTCATACAGAAAGGCCAGTACTGGGATCCGATCGCTTCAACCGCTTACGACAGCTTGCTCAGTTCAACTGTCAATGGAAATTCACTGCTCGGCATCTATGGAGGAATGCTGGTAGAAGGCATGAATGCCGACATAACGATACTGGACATCGATCCTCAGATGATGCCTTTGAGACCCGATAACCTGATGTCCGCACTGGTGTATTCAGCAACCGGAAACATGGTCAAGGGAACCATGGTAGCCGGTGAGTTCGTCTACGATGACGGTAAGCTCGCAGATGGTTCGGATTGGAGGGAGAGTTACATTCGGATAGTGACCGAACTGGAAGATGAGCTCGGACTTTGATACATCTTTAAATAGTCATCAATCCAATATATTATTGGGAATTTTCATGAAAAAATTGATCAGAGTACTCTCCATAGACGGCGGCGGAATAAGGGGAATCATTCCTTCCATGGTTCTCAAAGAGATCGAGGGTATCGCCCAGAGACCTGTCTCGCATCTGTTCGATCTGATTGTGGGAACTTCCACCGGAGGACTGATAGCTCTCGCTCTAACAAAACCTGGCAGGGACGGAGGCCCTCATATCGATGGGAAATCATTGATAGGTTTTTATGAAAACGAGGGTAAAAAGATCTTCCACATTCCCTTGTGGAAGAGGGTGGAATCCGGTTGGAATCTGCTGGATGAGAAATATCCGGACAAGAACATCGAACAGGTCCTCAAGGGATTTTTCGGTGATTCGAGGTTAAAAGAAGCAATAACACCGGTGATGATACCCGCATACGAGATAGAGGGGAGATCTCCATGGTTCTTCAGAAGCGAGAGGGCAAGGGTTTCGGAAAGCTATGATTTCCCCATGAGCGATGTTGCGAGGGCAGCGACAGCTGCGCCAACCTATTTCTCCCCCAAGAAATTGATGAATATGGATTCATCGGACTACTATTCCCTGATCGACGGAGGAGTCTACGCCAACAACCCTAGCTTGTGTGCCTATGTCGAGGCAAAGAACATGTTTCCCGATAACCATGATTTCCTCCTTGTATCTCTGGGAACCGGAGAGCTGACAAAAAGGATCGAACACAATGATGCAAAGGACTGGGGCCTCGCACAGTGGGCTCATCCCATCCTCAATGTCATATTCGATGGTCTGAGCGATACCGTGGATTATCAGATGAAGGAACTCCTGCATCCGCCCGGAAGGTCGAAAAGATACTTCAGGTTCCAGGCGAGACTGGATAACGGCAATGATGACATGGACGACGCCAGGGATCATAATTTGAGAACACTTAAACTGGATGCAAAGGAGACGATCAGGTCACATTCCGAGGACCTGGACGTCCTTGTCAAAACACTTCTGAAAAGCGAGGAAAGAACATAGTCAATTCTTCAGGGAATATCATTCTCGGGAAGGCAGGACCTCTCCGGTGATAGGACCTTGACCTGAGCACCCATTTCCCGCGCGCTTGTGATCACTCTGTCAAGGGACCTCTTTCCGTTATCCGAAATAGAGCAAACACCTGACAGGTCCAGTACGAGGTCCTCTCCGCCGTATCCCGAATTCATCACCATGTTCTCGAATTCCAGGAAAGATTCGTCGTCGAGGCTTCCTCTGACCTTCCAGAGGAGGTCCTTGCCGGCAAATCCTCTGCGGAGCTCCATGAGATGATATATTGTCCGATGGAGAAATATAATTTTCCATGAACAGATCGAGGATGGCTCTCTCACCTGATGAAGAAGAGAATAAATGGGAGCCTCCCAGGTGATTTATTGTTTCCTATTTTCCGGGTCTATCAAACACATTATTGTAGAAAAATGATCCATAGCAATACCAGTGGTTTTGCATTACCTTATCACATATATCAACCTGCGATCAGGTAAAAATACCTTGACAATAAACTGAAAAAATAACATATAAATACTATTATTTTTTGTATTGGAAAAATTATAAATAGCCCCCCACGTAATCTATAAGCATGTCATTGAAACGTATCATGATTTTCTTATGATGAAACGTTTCGATAGACAGGATTGTGAGATAAATGACTGAAGAAGAAGAAAAGGAAGAAATAAAACTCACTCTCAAAGCTTCCTTGAGTTCTATCGGATCCGTGGGATCCGGTATAGCCAGGATGAACTCCAGGCATCTGGAAGCTTTCGGTGAGGAGGCCCCCGAACTTATCGTTATAAGGTCGGAGGAACACAAGAAGGTGGTCAAGCTTGTCTCTGACAAACTGGCACCCAAGGGAAGGATCGTTCTGAGAAAAGACGACATGGAAGAACTGGAGATAGAAAAGGATGATGAAATCGATGTCCTTCCTTATGAGAAACTCACCGACCAGGTCAAGGAGGCCTGGGAAGATTTCAAGGATAGGTTCAGAAAGGAAGATGAAGAAGAAGAAGAGGAGGAAGATAAGTGAATATAGCAAACAGAGTTCAGGCGTATTCGGCAAGGCATCCCATGTCGATCAATAAAAAGATCGATTTCTACCTGAGCGAGAACCTTGCCAATATGATGGCAGAGTACAAGATAGCGGACAGCTCGGACCTGGGCGATCTGGATTCGGAATTCCAGGGCCTGGAGTCAAGAATGGACGACCTGGAAAAATGGAAGAACGAATTCTCCAGCAGGTTGATGGAAGGCGAAAAGAGAATGGACCGCCTCAAGGTCAAGGCGGGAATACAGTGAGGTGATATGAATGGATTGGAACACTTTCTGGTTTATAGTGATAATCGCCGCCCTTGTGATTCTGCTAATACTCGTTATTGCGTGGTATTTCAGTCTGAGAAAGAAGAGAAGGGAGATGCCCTCCCATGTGGAGCTCTACTTTGACGAGAATTTCAGGTCCATAATGGGCGAATGGGATATGGTCACAAGAGACAAGGTCAAATCCTTCAAGAAGGGTCTATCAGACAGACTATCCAAGGTAGGCGGAGATATCGACGAGCTGGAGAAGAGCAAGAAGAAGCTCGATACGAGAATGAACTCCCTTGACAGGGAAATGTCAAAACTTGAGGGCTTCTGAGGAGAGGATAGATATGGAAGAAGAATACGCAGAAGAAGAACAAAAGAAGGGATTTTTCAGCTGGATCGGATCGGTCTTCAAGGGAAAAAAGGATGAGGAGGAAGAGGAGAAGACACCTACCTACAGCAGACGCCTCTTCGACGGCCGCATCGAGAAGTACCTTGATCAGAACCTGGACTCCTACATTTCCGAATATGGAATAGTAACCGAACTGGATCTTCAGGGATACGAGAACAGATACGAGAAATTGACAGGCAGGGTAAAGAGCATGAAGGAATACATCCTTGATTCGGATGCCATCCTTGGTCAGATGGAGAAGGATCTACTCGAAGTGAAGGGGAAGATCAAGACCACCAAGAAATGAGGAGGAATGACATGCTGGAAGATATGTTGGAAAAATACGAGATAGTAAACTCGGTCGGAGAGACCATAGGAAAGATCAAGGAGATCTATATCGACCTTGATACCTGGGATGTCAAGGCTCTAAAGATATCCCCCGGAATGCTGAAGGGATCCTTCCTTCTCCACCTGAAGGATGTGACCAAAATAGACCTCGACAATAATAGAATGGTGGTCACGGAAGAATTCGGGAAGGACGAGATCCCCGAAACCGCCACGAGAAAACTCTATCCCTACGATGAGTTAAGCAAGAGAACGGTGGTTGACAGCGAGGGAGAGAAGGTGGGCAAGATCTATTCGCTTGAGATCCCCTACGAGAAGCTCGGATCCATGAAGATATGGAAGATGCTGATCAAGACCGGTATCAAGGACAGGAGACTCAGGATCGCCCCCACAGAGGTTAACGAGGTTATGGACGACATCAACCTCAGAAAGACAATCGATTTCTACCAGAACAAAGAGCAGGAATAGTTCTGAAGCAATTCGAAAGGGTTTCATGACCCTTTCGATTTATATTTTTTTAAGGTTATAATTCATACTTCCCATTCCGATTTTTTCCGCGTACCTCAGTGTATGCACGGGATCTATCTGGGGTTTCAATGCCCTGAACTTGTCCTCACCCGGATCCAAACCCGTCTTGAGCTTCGACTGTGCTAGACCATTTTGTTGATTGACCAGATCGTATGATGCTTTGTCGATCGCCACGGGATCCTTGGATGCTAGTATGCCTATATCCGGGACGATGGGATAATCCGACCACGAGAAGCAGTCGCATTCGGGGGAGATCCTGGTCAGAAAATTGATGTATCCTATCTTATTTTCTTTGCCCACTGTGGTTCCCAGTGCATATTCGGTCATTCTCTCCTGGAAGGGGGTGATCTCCGAGGACCAGTCCAATCCTATTGCTTCCTGGGGGCATACAATAATGCACTCCCCGCAGCCTATGCATTTTTCCTTGTCTATCCAAACCTTGCCCTCCTCGTATACATGAGCATTGACGGGACATATCTCCATGCATGTTTTGCATCCGATGCATTTCTCTTTGATGACCTCGGGCCTCACCGAGTGCTGGTCCATCTTTCCGTAAGCGGAGGCCCCTCCCATGGCGAGGTTCTTGATCGCTCCCCCGAAACCCGCCATGATGTGTCCCTTGAAATGGGACATGACAACCATGAAATCCGATTCCTGGATATTGGCGGCGATCCTCACTTTTTCGAAATGCTTTCCGTTGATCTGGATCCATCTGACATCCTTGGATTTGAGACCGTCGGCAATCAGTATGGGTGCCTTTACGACCGAGAAGTCGAACCCGTTCTCTATCGCGTTGATCATGTGATCCACTGCATTGTGCCTGTCTCCCCTGTATAATGTGTTGGAATCCGTGAGAAAGGGTTTAGCTCCATTCTCTTTTATCTTTTCCACAACTTCCCTGACAAAGATCGGATTGATGAAGGCGTCGGATCCTCTCTCTCCGAAATGGATCTTTACGGCAGTGAGGTCCTTCTCGCTGATGCAGTCTGCAAGTCCTGCTTCTTCGAAAAGCCTTCTGACCTTTGTTGCCGTGTTGGTCTTTCTGTCTTTTGCATGCAGATCGGCAAAGAAAACGTCGCTTGTCAAGGGGATACACCTCTTGTAGGTGCATGAACCGATCTGATAAGTAAGGTTTCTCAATAGAAAAACGATAGCTCCATTAACCACCCCCGGAAGGGGGTGGCAGGGCAAGGAGTGGGCGACCCGTTGCCCATGTGTTGGTCATCTCTCCTCTCCCCGGAGAGGGGACTCTCCGGTCCCGCTACTATCGGGTGCAAGGCACCCTCGTCCCCACCTGGCACCAACGAGCCGTTGAGGACCATTATGGTGGTGAATACATGAAGACGCTCTTTGTTCAGCTTGGATACATTTTCTTCTCCTCGAGGCCCCCTGAGGGCCTCAATAATAATAATGTATTGTTGTTTATATGTATATTTTTATTTATTATCAAAATTTTTATTTTAAAGTTTTGTTAAAAAATAAAATGTGAGGTCCGGCGGAAGGAACCGGACCTCGTAATCGATATATCTCTCAGTCCTTTCTCTTTCTGTAGATGACGAATCCACTGGTAGCGGCGGCACCGAGGACGAGTACTACGAGGATGTATCCGATCAGGACCCCTGATATTCCTCCTCCGGAAGTATTCACTTCGGGAGGTTCGCTCCCATCGTTCTTGTCACTGGGACCCTCGTCCTCATCATCGTCGTCATCATCGTCTGCTATCGGAGCCGGTGAGGGAGTCTCTTCCTTGGCAACTGTGTGGATGGATACTATCACCCTGTCATATTCCATCCCGGAATCCATGTCCAGGAGTTTCAGGGTGAGATGATAGGTCCTCTCCGGTGAGATATCCTTTCCGGTCAGAACGATTTCCAGATCACCTTCCTGGCCGGCAGCGACCTCGATCACACCATCTTCTTCCAAGGATATGCCTATTCCCACGTTGGAGAGCATCTCCCTGCCTTCAACCTCTATCTGATAATGCTCCCTTACATTTCCCGGATTCTCTAGTACCAGAGGGACGGTTTTGTTCTGATCCTGAACAAGATCCACCGAGGAAGGAGCGCTGATTTCCCCGTCCTCGTAGGGTGCCATGGTCAGGATGATGTTATCGCTTTCGATGATACCCCCGGTGATTCCGGGTTTGTACCTCCATCTCCCGCCTACCTCGACGTTATTTTCACCGGCGGGATAAGTGCATGGTACAGACAGTCTCAGATCGAAATGCTGAACCTTGTCTCCTGCCTTCTCGAATACAAGCTTTGGAGGATCGAAGACCCAGTTGAGGTTCTCGTCCAGTACTTCAAGGGTAACCTCCACCACCTGCTGTTCGGGACTCCAGGGGACCAGGACCTTCACGGTTCCGTTGAGCATGATCTCATCGGAGCCCTCTCCTTCGGCGTCCGCCGAGGCCCTCTCCTGGTAGATGTCAAGGACTGCCTGTGGGGCACCTGCTGCCTCACCACTTCCTGCCATGACCAAGAGGAACCCCACCGAAGCCATGACCGCAGCCGCAAGCATTGCACCGGTTCTCATGTGTGTTCCTCTTCGTTTCATCTCTTTTTACGCTCCTGTTGACTTTTTTTGTCAACAGAATACCACCTTCGGGATCTGTTTTTAAAAGTTGCGGCTGATCCGCTGAAATGAAAACTTTTGGTCTTCAAGGATTATAAAAGTGAAAGGCTGTTGAAATCAGCCTTTCGGAGCAACGGTCCTCAATGGTGGTGGTTCGTGGTGATAATCCATTGCTGATAAAAACCTCATTTGAGAAATATTTAATATTTCGGATTCTGATAATTATCCTTTATCGAGGAGTCATAATATTCGATTATTGTTGGTTCAAGAATTCATTATTCTACGTTATTGATAATGATAATGACGCATCCTGCCTTTATATAATCACATTGTCAATAAATTCCTAGGATGGTGGCAAAGATGGATCCAATGCAGGTTTCCAAGGTTCTTACTGATGAATATACAATAAGGATCCTCACCGCCGCCTACAAGGAACCTGTCAGCGCCTATGATCTGTGTCTGATGTACGACATCCCGATAATGAGATGCTTTTCTGTACTCAAGCAGCTTGATGATCTGGGGTTGTTATCGGCTGTTCGCTCGGTGCCTCAATCCAACGGCAACATGAGGACCTACTATAAATCCAGGATCAAATCAGCCACGATAACGATAGAGGACGGTCAGCTGAAGATAAAATTGGATTGGGAGGATGGAGATACCACATCCGAGGATTTCGTAAACGTCATGGACCAGAAGGTCCCGATGGATACATTATGATCATTTCATGATCTGTCTGGAATTTATTATGTAGAGTATCTTGGTGACGAATATCTTGGTCAGGTTTCCTATTCTGGCTGCAGCCTGGTTCATTGCAAAGAGCAGTTCTATCGTTCCTATGCATTCCTTTCGTGCAAACAGTTTCAGTCCTCCCTTCGCTGAATTCCGTGTGGAAAGCGATTCAATCTTGGTTGCAAGTTCGGTCACCGAATGGTCCTGGATGGAGGATCTGTTCTGTTTTTCCATCCTGTGTTCCCTGATTATTTTCAGGGATGACCTCACAGCTTCATCACAGTCCTCGATGGAATAGATTTCAACTGCTTCTTCCAATCTGTCAATCGCCCTTCCCACAGAAGATCTCCATATGGAAATAACCTCCTCGTAGAGGAGCTCCTTGACATCGTCGGCTTCCGCGCAGGAGAGGAGTTCCTTCACCTCGAGGGTGGAATCTACCAGGTACTCGATCTCGTCGTGAGCCCTCTCGCAAACCTGGGAAAGGATGAAGAAACCGGCATGTTCGATCTGGGGGAGGTCCCAGTGAACGTTCAAGGCATCGGTGTAGACGCGATCGATATTGATCTCGGCCATTTCAACTGAATATCTCAATTCTTCCAGTCTGTCTCCCGCTTCATCCAGGGAAAGGTCCAGCAGATCCTCGATGAAGTCTTTGAGAACCTTTAAAGTGGATTTCAATACGGATATGGACCTTGTCACCATCTGCTCGTTGGTATGCCTGGGGAAAGTGAATGTGCATCTGTATGCACCGGGTATCGTCGAGTAAGAGTATCCGAGCTCCCCCGATAGATTCTCGAGGTCCTCCCTCAGGCAAGCGTCGAGGTCCTTATCGTCGGGTTTGGGAACATCCACATGGACGTATCTGTCAGCAAGTGAATGTGACGTCAATGCCTCTTTTAGTTCCTCGATCTTGGCCCTGTCCCGTCCCTCTGCACCGACCCTGCCAGTCGGATACCAGGGGAGGTCGTTCACATCGAGGGTCCTCGTTATGAAGCTCCCTGGATCCATCTCCTCTTTTTCGAGGTCCGATCTGTAAACAACAAAGGCCCTCTTGTTGACGGGTTTGAATATGACCGAGTCCGATTCCCAGTCGAAGGTCCTCCTGTAGATTATGGGTATGTTCATGGTGGAACCCTGGGCTCCTTTGAGGAATACCATTCTCTCCTTGAGGGCTTCCTCGAGGTTCGGCTTGACGGGTTGTTTTCCCCTTCTCTTCTTCATTTCAATCCCTTTGAGACAATGTTGTTATTATAGATAAAAATATACATATACTAAATTTGGTCCTCTGAATGATGGAAATTTTTACCTATCCACCTGAAAACATTAATTCCGGATGGTTCCAATCGGTATCGGGACAGGAGAAAGATAACCATGACAGACAGACTCGAAATGATCAAGCAGACCAGGATAGGAGTGTTGATACTGGGAGCTTCCGCCTTGCTCATGGTCATCTCGATCTCGCTTCCGCCTCTCATGCTTATCACATGTCTATCCCAGCTGCTTTCCTTCATTGCCCTGCTGGGACCAATAGTGGGTCTGATATTCATTGCCAGAGGATCAAAGGCATTCTCAAACGGCCACAGATGGATGTCCAGGATAGCTCTGCTCTTCATCGTGGTTGCAATGATTTTCTATTTCATCTTCATGGTCACATCCGGGATAATCAATGCCGTAACCACTCTTGAATGGGATTTCAAAGATGGTGTCCCCGGATCCGATATCAAGGACCTGATGAGAATGCAGATCCACATGATGTGGATCGGAACCGTTCCCGCCTTCATATTGATGGGATCCTATCTTCTGGGACTCTGGAGGATATCCCCGGATTGGGGAAGGATAACTCTCTCGTTATTCATTGTTGCAGCTCTTGGGTCCATGATCGGAGGAGGTTTCATCACCCAGGGCCAGATCCAGGGAGAAGTGGATGATATCAGTTCCTACCAGGATTATGATCAGGACCAGTACCTGGAAATAAACGAGGATATCGCGATGAAGATGTACACGGCCGGTTTCATGAGATACACATTCTACATTCTACTCATTGTGGCATGCATGTCTTCATTACTTCATCTTAACGGGGAATACAAGAGGGCCTATATCGGGGAATGATCGAACAGCAATTTCTATTTCGATTTTTAAACGTGGCATCCGACAAGACCGTGTTTCTCGTGGTATTTCTGGTGGTATTCTTCTGCCCTGTAGAAAGGTCCCGCTGGAACCACCTCCGTGACAATGGGCCTCCTGAATGCTTTCCCCTTCTCGAGGTCCTTGATGATGGCTTCCGCCTCCTCTTTCTGATTTTCGTCAAAATACATGATGGAGGACCTGTACTGCTTTCCGAAATCGAATCCCTGGCGGTCCTTTGTAGTAGGATCATGCATCCTGAAGAAATGGATCAGGAGGTCCTGATAGGAAATCACAGAAGGATCATATTCCACCAGGACCACCTCCGCATGTCCTGTTTTCCCGGAGCAAACCTCTTCATAGGAAGGATTCCTGGTATGTCCTCCGGAATATCCCACGGAGGTCCTCACTACCCCTTTGACCTTGTCGAAGGATGATTGGACACCCCAGAAGCATCCCGCTCCGAACATTGCTTTTTCTAATTTGACCATGTTTGACAAAACATCTGGAACCACTTATTATTTGGTCCTTAATAGGTAGGGAGAGAAGATCCTCCGATGAATAAATAAAAGTGCATCTTCGACATTACAGGATGCGGTGTATGGAAAATGGTGCTGCCTGCTGGTTTGAAGAGATCTGTATCCAGAATAAGGGAGGACAACATACACGGATCCATTGACGTCGCCCTGGAATGCTGCAGACTATTCCTCTATAACGAGGATGCGGACCCGAAGGTCCTCAAGGAGGTTGCATTATCACTTCTTGAAGCTCAAGGATCCATGGCCGCCGTAGTGAACCTCGTGAACCAGATCCTTCACTGTCTGGACGACAGCGGAGAAGTAAGGGACACTGTGGAGCATTACATCGATCACATAGTAACCTCAATCGACAGGATCGCCGAGAACAGCTTCCCCCTGATCGAGGGGAAAGAAACCATTATCACTCATTCATCGGGCTCCACCGTCAGAAGAGCTCTCCTCTACGCCCGCGAGAAGGGCCTGGAACCCACGATCATATGCACCGAATCGAGGCCCATTTACGAAGGGAAACAGCTGGCAGAGGACATGTCCGATGCCGGGCTTGATGTTACATTGGTCGTGGACGCCGCCATATTCCAGGAGATAGAATCAGCGGACCTCGTTCTCCTCGGAGCTGATTCCATCTCGATACAGGGTCTCGTTAACAAGATCGGAACCAAAGGGGTGGCCCAGGTAGCCAGGAACCTCAGGAAGGACATCTACGTCCTGGCAGGCACCGACAAAGTTATGCCCCTTGGAGTAAGACCTTACGAGAAGGACCTCAGGGATCCCGGCGAGATATACAAGGGAGATCACGGCCTCAAGGTGAAGAACTACTATTTCGATCTGACATCAATGGGCCTCATGGACGGCCTGGTGACGGAGGACGGCATATACGACATATACCAGCTCATGGAGCTGATCGACCGCAACGTCGCCCACCCCGCACTTAAAAAACAGATAGATGAGGGTCGATAGAGTTTAATCCCGACATCACATTCAAGTCCCTGGATGAACAGATGGGTCAAGATCATACTGCTTACCTTCGGCATTTTCATGTTCGTTTTGAGCGCCATCTTCTTCATTGCGGGCATCTCCCCCGATCTGAGGATTGATATTTTGCTCCAGGGGCTGGTACTTCTTTTCCTGGGTGGAATCCCAATAGGCATTGTAATTTACCTGGAGAAGAGGGAATCCTCCAGACCAGTGGCGGTCACCCAGAATATCAATATCAAAGGAGAGGACCTGGTGGGAGGAACAAGGGAGGTATCCGACATTAAATGCAAGGGGTGTTCCGCCCCTCTCTCTTCTAGGGACGTGAGAATAACCGATCTGGGAGTGATGGTCAAATGCCCGTATTGCGGCAATGCGCATGTTCTGGAGGAGGCTCCAAAATGGTGAACTTCAAGAGACTCTCTGCCCTGACAGCGATCTTAATCATGACTTCCCTGATATTTTTCATACCTGAGGAGGCAGAAGCACAGGAATACGATTTCACAACATCAAAGGAAGAGGTATTCGTGAAGGTCCTCAAAAACGGAAAAGCCGAGATCACCTACAATTTCGTATTCAGGAATTACGGGACAGGATTCAACGTTGTGGATGTTGGTCTTCCGAATTTTAAATATGACAGGGATTCGGCGGAGGCAAAGGTCCGAATTAAGAACTTCTATGGAGATGTGATCTCAACGGATAACGATCCCAAGATCAAGATGTCGTGGCATGTCTACCCCGGCCTTGAAGTACATGTTAACGGGGGCTCCGAAAGCATAATCGAGCTGGATTTCAAGATCACATGCGACTGGATGGTCTGGGAGAGCCCCAATAACAAGGACCTTGCATCCATCCAGTTCAGACCGACCTGGTTCGATGAGAACTATCAGAGGGGTAGGACCGAATCACTTGTGGTCAAGGTCAACCTTCCAATACCATCAGAATCAATCACAAGTGTAGTCTGGGAAGATAATGAGTGGGACAGTGTGGAAGAAAATGATTACGGAATGATCCTAATTTGGGATTTCGGCAGGGAATATCCCAGTGAAATAGAGGAGGGAAGCGCCGATATCGGAGTGGCATTTCCCAAGGAATATGTGAATAAATACTACAAGAAGAACCTCTGGACCTCGACACAGTTTTTCTTTCAGGATGTTTTCGGACTCTTCTGGATGAACAAGGCAATGTGCTGTATTCTCGGGGTGATACTGATAATAATCGGGATCCTGGTAGCTGTTGTGGTATTCACCTTCAGGAAGAAGAAGGATTATTTCAGGCCCTCGATCTCCGCACCAGGGGCAGGTCCAAGAACGGGACTCACCGCCCCTGAAGCCGCACTCGTGATGGAGCTCCCGCTGGATCAGGTCCTGGAGATGATCTTCTACGGAATGATCAAGAAAGGATCCATACAGATATTCCAGCAGGGAAGACCTCCCAAGTTCAAGAAACTGGACAAATCTTCGCTTACAATGATCTATGAAAAGCAGATTTATGATTTGATCAAGTACGACGGAAGCATCTCCAAATCGGATATGAAGACCATACTCGAGGTGATGATCAAGGCAACCGAAATTAAGTTGAAAGGATTCAGCCAGCGCAAGACAAAGGCCTATTACAAGAATATCGTGAAAAAAGCATGGGAGGAGGTCCAAAACTGCAAGGATGCTTCGGAGGTTGACAGCATCCTCAAGCAGAAGGACGAATGGCTTCCCCTCGACAAGGATTACGACCACCACATGAGATCATACGTTCATGTCTGGTACCTGGGGCCTGCAAATCAAAATGTGGCAAGACCTGCAAACTATGCAAGAGCTTTTTCCGAGAATTTTACTGCCATCTCGGGTAAAATGGTGGACTCGACTACGAGTTTCACCCATGATGTTGTAAACACCCTTCACCCGCCTCCACCCCCGAGTTCAGGAGGAGGTTCCTTCGGCGGAGGAGGGTGTGCCTGTGCATGCGCTTGCGCATGTGCCTGTGCCGGAGGTGGAAGATGATGTGGCCCTTCAAAAAGAAAACGGAAGGTGCAGAGGTACTGCATTTCGAGGGGAGAGGACCTCTGGAAGGCAAGAGGATACATCTCCGCATTGACGGTCCCGACAGGGGGATCCTCATCCTGGATGCTTCCAGGATGCTTCTTCTGAACGGTACCGGGATCGAATTCTCAAAAGCCATTCTGGAGGGCCTTGACGATCAAAATACGATCAGGAGAATAAGAAAAAAATACAGGGTCAAGAAGGAGGATGTGAAAGATGACCTTGATAACTTCAGGAAAGAATTCGATTCACTACTGACCTCCACTGAGATCATATCGGACATGGAAGACGATCTCGAAAAACTCTACGAGGATCAGAAAGCACCGTATAGGATGGACCTCGCCCTGACCTACGGCTGCAACAACAACTGCCTTCACTGCTACAATGAAAAAAAGGACGGGAGGGAGCTTTCAACAGATGAATGGAAGAAGGTCCTCGATAAACTCTGGAGCCTCGGAATTCCCCACATAGTATTCACCGGGGGGGAACCAACACTAAGGAACGACCTGCCCGATCTCATCGCCCACGCCGAAGACCTGGGACAGATCACCGGACTGAACACCAACGGCAGAAGGCTTTCCGATCCGAGATTCCTGAAAAAACTTCTCGATGCGGGATTGGATCATGTCCAGATAACGGTGGGATCGATAAATGAGGGCATACATGATTCGATAACAAGGACAAAAGGTTCCTACAGGGAAACAATCAAAGGACTGAAAAACTGTATTGAATCCGATATATACCTGGTAACCAACACCACCATAATGGAAGAGAACAGGGATTCGATAATCAGCACGATCGAATCCCTTCAGAAGATGGGCGTGGAGCACGTTGCAGTTAATTCAATAATAAGGTCGGGAAAGGGAAAGGATGCAAAAGGCATCCCCGTGAAAGAACTTGAAAAGATACTGATCAAAGGAAGGGAGCTGGGACTCGAGACAGGAACAGAGTTCAGGTGGTACTCTCCGACACCTTACTGCAAGCTGAATCCCATGGAGCTGGGACTTGGTTTGAAGCAGTGTTCGGCATGCAGATTGAACATGGCAGTGGAACCTGACGGCAATGTGATACCCTGCCAGAGCTACTATGAAGGCATGGGCAATATCACAACGAACAGCTGGTCCTCGATCTGGGAACATGATCTGTGCAGGAAGATAAGGGAGAGAAAGGAGCTTCCAAAGGAATGCGAGGGATGCGATCTCCAGACAGTATGCGGAGGCGGATGCCCGCTTTCATGGAGCAAAGGGGATTACGTCTGCCACAACGTTCTTTCATCATGACATGTCCATTACCACCCAGATGAAAGGGACATTGAACAGTATCGGTTCCGGAACATCAAGGGTCAGACCGTTTATCTCCGCTTCTGCCTGAACGTTCATCAGGGTCTCCCCCGGAGACGTATCCATGGGTATGGTACCATACCTGTGTTCTATTCCCATCCTTCTGACAAGGTTCAATATCTCGAGACCGGCATCGGGATCCCCTCCTTCATTCCTTATCTTATCCATCGACAACAAAATCAGATCTTCCAGCTCCCTGGGATCCTTCATGGTCATTGACCATATGGGTTCGGCAAGGATAATTATCTTGCCGGAAGAAATCCTCATCATCTCCTTGAGGGCTTTCGACTTGTCCTTGACCCACATCAGATAAAAAGAGCATATAACCAGATCGAATGTGGAATCTGGATAGGATAGAGCATTTCCATCCTCTCTATTGACAATCAACCCCCGATTTGAAGCCATCTGCACCTGATCGGAATCTATATCAACGCCCTTTATTTGAATCATATCGGAAAGGGTTTCAGTGACCATACCTGCACCGCAGCCTACATCCAGGCAGGTCCGGCAATCGGAGGCGAACCTGTCCAGAAGATACCTGTGATGATCCGCCATCCATGATGCCTGTCTTTCCTGAACTTTGATAGGCTGGGATCCCGGCATGATCGTGGATCGAAAAACTACCCTTTCCAACTTTCGCTCTCATGACCGGTTTGGATCTGTAGCATCCGAAATCCAGGCCAGGTAATCCTTCGATCCCTCCATACCTCTGATAATCCAGATCTCGGGAACATCATAAGGATGCATCTCTTTGATCATCGATACAAGATCCTTGTATCTCAGGGAAGTGGTTTTCATAGAAATTAGCATCTCATCCTCTTCTTCCATCACTCCTTTCCATTGGTAATATGAGTGTATTGGAACGACCTGAGAACAGGCGGATAACCTGCTTTCAACTGCTTTCCTTGATATCTCCTTTGCCAGTTCCATATTCGGAGTTGTTGTTCTCACCTCCATATATTCGACCAATTTATCACCTCCGTTTTCCAGTGGAAATCATAGTTGCCCATGGTTATGGTTAAATATGTACAATTCCAATACAATCCCGGATGGGATAGCACTTGCTGGAATATGATAACCACAGGGGTTTCAGGTGTCAGAGGTGCTCCGAGTGGACCCTGGGAGGAAACCTCTATTCGAGTAAAGAGGGTAAAAGAATTTGCTTTTTATGCCATATTGAAGAGGTATCCGAGGAAATGGCAAAAAGATATTCCGATCTTGATAACATCGACCTGAAACCTTCTCTGTCGGATAACAGGATAGAATTTCTTTTCACGGAAGTAAGGGATTCCAAGGAAAGAAATCCTGGCAGGGAGAAATTGGTTCAAAACACCATGGACAAATACAGATAATAGACGGTAATAATCGATTGAAGGAGCGGAGGCTATGAAAGGTCCGAAACGGTCCAGCGATAACTTCCCGGCCTGCCTTCATTGGGTAAGGTCCTCCGCTCCCTGTGATGATTGCAGTTATTGTATTGATAAATCAGATGTTCACATGAACAATGTGCGAGGACCAGGGGACAGTCCGGGTCTTTGGAGTGTGATAGCAATGAACCATGGGGTCTGTGGAGGATCCCTGGTCCTCCAGGAAGACATGCACGGGCAGTAAAGACCACTGGTCGAGTTGTCAACATTGCAGCTTCCTACTACTGATAAAGTCATTGGATTGTTATCCTTTGACCATGTAAAAAAGGTTCAATATGTAATCTAAATAATAAACGGTTGAGGAAGGAAAGATTGACGGCAGTGGAGGTGCCTACGCAAAGGTGGAGTGATAGTCAGTCGGTTTACAGAGCCCTGAAAACATAACTATTCCACTGCCGTCCAGATTGGAATGGATAAACATCACATGGGTGCCCCGCCAGTTGCAAGAATAAGACTGCTGTTCATGCCATTCCATGATAGTAACGAACGACAGAGCCTACTTTACCGTTGACCAAATAAGTTACAAGTCTTATATATACTCGATATAGATATATACCAGCTCTCGGGAGAAGTGAGTTCTCCATTCCACTGGAAACTTACCCCTTATCGATTTCTTGAAATTTCCTTTGAAAATGATATTTGATTCGAAAAGATAGGGTTAAGATAATTCAGCAGGAAAGGGGAGGGAAACCCCTTTCCCGCAGAAGGGAAACATATTGGATGGAACGAGGCGTTTCCCGTCGGAATACACTTCACAGTCTGATATAAAACCTACATACACATGCATTTTTCAAGGAATTTAAACTGATTTTTCCGGTAAACAAGGAAAATACCTTCCTCACATACAATAACCATATCTCGAGAGATAATGTGAACAGTGCTTTTATATTGAATTATTCTGAATGGTAATCATAAACCAGGAGGGAAGCAGGGCAGGCAGGTGCTAATGCGAGGGACTCCCCTCAGGCACAGACGTGTATCGCCCGTAAGAACCTGCCCGTCCCTCCATATTTTTTAAAAATCTATTCAATCCGGCTTCATGCGAGCAATATACCCCATGACCGCATATTATCGGAATTCATTTATCATAAACATCTCAAAAGCTTGAGATGCCGGGGAGGATCGGAGGACCGAAAAGGATCTTGGGGATAGCACAGTTAGGGTAGTGCGGATCCTTCTCCGGCATCTCTTCCATGCTTGATGGAAAACCGTGCCGGGGTGACACGGATGGGGGTTCAAATTCCATAGAGGTCCTGACCGCCTTCTTGCCGAAGGGGTTTCATGACAACGTATTATCAACTTCTGGATATAAATAAAAATTAGAAACAAATTTGAATTATTACTTAACCGTTGTGTATGGCACCCCGTATGACTGGATCGGTCGAAAGTTCAACCCCTTGAGGTCTTTCTTAGGGTAAAGATCGCAAGGAAAAGGAAAGCGACCGCGAATAACAAAAGCATGGCAAGATCCACCCATATGTCAAGGACTCCCCATCCTCTCAGAAGAACCGATCTGAGACCATCCACGGCATAGGTCACCGGAACCACATAGGAAACGGGCCTCAGCCAAACGGGCATGGCCTCTATCGGCCAGAATACCCCCGAGAGAAGGAATCCGGGAAGTACTATCAGGGGGAAGAACTGGATCGCCTGGGACTCTCTCTTTGCCAGCGAGGAAAGGAGTATCCCGAGACAGACACTCACAACTGCCAGTATTGAGGCTATGAGAAATGCCAGCAGCGGATTCCCCTCAACCATTATTCCGAACACGAGTATGGCAAGGATCATCAGTATGCCAACCTGGACCATGCCGATTATACTGAATGAGATGGCATAACCCACCACTATCTCGGTTTCCGTCACCGAACTGGCAAGGAGCCTCTGAAGTGTACCCCGTGTCTTCTCCCCCACGAATGATATCAAGGTCAGGATCGTGGTGAGCAGGAATACCACGAATCCCATGATTCCGGGAACGAACATATCGAGAAACCGGGCACCTTTTCCGTAGATCGGGTCGGAGGAATCCACACTCACCGGATTATTGAATCCCTGCCGGGATGTTGTCTCCCTCATTGCTTTCATTAACTCGGACACAACCTCCTGGGAGACAGTCACCTGGCTCTGATCGGACCTGACCCGAATCGAGGATGCGTTGGAATACATCTCACCCTGGGAATATGCAACCAGGTCACTTGTGAAATTCTCCGGGAATATTATTACCGAGTTTGCATCCCCTTCCTCTACCTGATCCACCGCATCGGAAATATCGTCCTCATATCTAATGATCAACTTGTCGGGATCGATATTATCGATTACAATTTCCGAGAATTTGATCGTGTTGTTATTGGGCATACCTGCTCCGAGGTCCTTGTTCACGATTATTACCTCGACATCCTCCACTTCGCCGCTGAATGCGAGACCGAATATGAACATGGCCATTATCGGTGCAATGATGATGAGAGCCAGGCTTCTCCTGTCATGTTTTAGGGACCAGAACAATTTCTTGGAAACCATCAGTGTCCTTCTTAGTTTCATCATCGATCCCCTCCCCTGACAAGATCGAGGAAAGCATCCTCCAGATTGTCTTTTCCTGTTCGATTCATGATCTCTGCCGGAGTCCCGCTATCTATCAGTCTGCCCTCCCTCATCATCCCGACTCTACCGCAGTTGCGGGCCTCGTCCATGTAATGAGTGGACATGATTATCGTCACTCCCCTTTCCTTGAGCCTGTGGAAGTTCTTCCAGAAGGCTGCCCTGAGAGGAGGATCGACCCCGACTGTGGGTTCGTCCAGAAAAAGGAGTTCGGGATCATGGATCATCGATGCTGCCAGCGATATCCTGTGCTTTTGACCGCCGCTCAGATTGGAAAGAGGGAACCCCTTTCTATCAAGGAGGTCAACGGACCTCAATACCTCTTCCTCTCTTTTTTTGAACCTCTCTTTTGACAATCCGTAGATTCCGGCAAAGAGTTTCAGATTATCGTGGACAGTAAGGTCCTCGTAGAGGGCCGTCTCCTGCGGCATGTAACCTATTGTGGGAAGATAGGAACGTTTACCTACTGCAGTTCCGAGGACCTCCGCACTTCCCGAATCGGGTTTGAGCAGTCCGCAGAGTATCTTGATCGTGGTTGTCTTTCCTGATCCGTTCGGTCCGAGCAACCCGAAAACGGTTCCCTTATTCACTTTCAGATCCAGACCATTGACGGCTTTGATATTTCCGAAATATTTCTTCAAACCCCGGACTTCAACGGCATTCAAGATCGTTCACCTCCATCTATCATGCCGTAGAGGAAGATGGAAATTGACTCCCTCAATCTTCTATCATCAAGCTCATGGAAGGGGTCCTGGCCCAGAAGCATTTTCATCATCTCGCTTCTGAGCAGATAGGATGCAAGAAAAACACCGGCTGTCTCGAGATCGACATCGCTCCTGGACCTCTCCTTCAATATGGCTTCAAGCTTGCCTACCATGAATCCCTTCATGATCCTGGGCATCTCGCTTACCTTCTCTCTTACGATTTCATTTGTGGCCATCTCCCGGAACATTATGGAATACACCTTTTCCCTGGCCCTCAGATTATTTCTCATCGTCTTTACAAGCAAAAAGAGGTCCTCTTCGATATTACCCGTGAATCCGGAGGGAACGGATTCCTTGAGCCCTTCGGGATCGAACCCATAATCCAGGCTCTCTACGAGCAGTTCCTCCTTGGAGTTGAAATTCCTGAAGATGGTTATTTCGTTCACATCTGCTTTTCGAGCGATCTCCCTTGTGGTTGTTGCCTTGAATCCTTTTTTGGAAAACAGATCGAGTGATGTTTCCAGGATCCTTTTCTGGGTCTCGGTTCTCTCATTCATGGATGCAAGTAATTACTTACTTACATAAAAATCTTATTATAGACTTTTCAAAGCAAATAGATAGATTATCCGATGAGATACTTACTCCATAGAGATTACATCATTGACAGTGATAATTGATTAATAGATTACATGAGAAGACTAGCCAGCAGATCGGACAAGGTGTGTAGATTGGCAATGTCGAGATCTTCGATACTGGATTATGAGGCTGATTCCATTCTTGGTGAGAGTTCCGAATCCATACTGGAAGAAGATGTGGATGCCGAAAAGATCGAGATGGCAATAAGGAGGTTCCAGAATGTGCTACAGCTCAATCCCAACACTTTTACGAAGAAACAGGAGGCCATATTCTCCCTCGCCCTGAAGGAGGCCCTCTACGAAGTGATGGATGTTCCGCACTCCCACAGAAATCTCGAAAAAGAGATGATCAGGATAAAGAGGCATGACTTCTGGAGATGAATACAACCTCTCCAAATCTTATTCTATTCGACCAGTATTGCGGAAGTGGGGAATATGGAGACCGGTGAATTATCCGAACTGCTTTCAAGCAAGATGCTGGGTCTGTTTCGCAAGGCATCGGTTATCGTGAGAAAAGAACCCACCCTTCTTCCGTTTTCCCTCAAAACGTTGAGGAATCAGAAAAAAGCCGCATCAAGAAGAGATGAAAAGCTGAAGGAAGGGGTCCATGTCCCTCCTTTCATGATAATAAGTGTTACAAACAGGTGCAACCTGGACTGCAAGGGTTGCTATGCCAAGAAATTTCAGAATGCCTCCAAGGAGGAGATGGATCGTGATCTTCTTCACGAGATACTTGAACAGGCCAGGGACCTCGGCATCTCCATTGTGATGATTGCGGGTGGAGAGCCCCTGATGAGGAGGGATATCCTGGATTTAATGGAAGATTTTCCCGAGATGATATTTCCGCTCTTCACAAACGGAACACTCCTGAACGATGATCTGGTACTCAGATTGAGGAAGCAAAAGCACATTATACCGGTCCTCAGTTTCGAGGGGCCGGAGGCGAGGACCGATCTGAGGAGGGGAGAGGGGACCTACGAGAGGTTGGTGGGGACCGCTGACAAGCTAAAGGAGGGCAGACTGTTCTGGGGAATGTCCTTGACCGTAACAAGATCCAATTTCGAGGAGGTTACTGATCCCGATTTCATCGAGATGGCAAGTAAAAGAGGATGCAAGCTGTTCTTCTTCGTGGAGTACATACCGGTTGCGGAAGGTTCCGATTGCGAGGTACCGACACAGGAACAGAGTAACAGATCGGTTCCGATTACCGAGGATTTGGAAGAGAGGTTCCCCGGGATCTTCATCGCTTTTCCGGGGGACGAGGAGGTCTTCGGCGGTTGTTTGTCTTCGGGAAGAGGATTCGTTCATATCAATCCTCAAGGGGAGCTCGAACCATGCCCCTTCGCTCCTTATTCGGATACCAATCTACAAGATGTTGGTCTCGAAGAGGCTTTGAAGTCGAGGCTTCTGAAGGAGATAAGAGAGAACCACCACATGCTGGAGGAGACCTCGGGAGGATGCGCCCTGTGGAGGGACAGGGAGTGGGTGAAGGGTTTGATGAAAGAGCCCTGAATAACATCACAATTACTTGTCTTTATAGAAAGTAACCATCAGTTTCTTCATCTCTGAAGGTGATGGTAGCTCGCCCTTTAATTCAACAGGAAGCTCTCTTACTATTCTATATGTAGAAACTCCAATGGGTTTATTGGAATCATGCAAAGCATATTCAACAATTGTTCTGTTTTTTTCTTTACATATAATCATACCTAAGGACGGATTCTCATCCTTCTCTTTTATCAATCTGTCCAGGGCTGTTAAATAAAATTGCATTTTTCCCACATATTCTGGTTGGAATTCACCGGTTTTTAATTCAACTGCAACCAAACATTTCAACCGACGATGAAAAAGCAGAAGATCAAGAAAATAATCCTTGTTATCCACGTGAATATTGAATTGACTTCCAACAAAGGTAAATGAACCACCCATAGTACGTAAGAATTCCTCAATTCTCAATATCAAAGCTTTCTCCAGTTCCCTCTCTGTATGTTTTTCCGACATATCCAGAAAATCAAATATGTATTCATCCTTAATCGAAATTCTCGCGAGATTTCCCTGAGATGGGGGTATTACTTTATCAAAATTGGTTTGACCCATCATTGTAGTCTCGAAGCTATGGTTTTCAATCTGGTGAATCAATACATTTCTCGACCAATTATGATCTATTGTCATTCTTATATAGAATTCACGTTCGAGACACGATCTACACCGCTCCATAATAGCGATATTATGAGACCATCCAATTTCTCGCACAAGCTGTGCGAGTTTTTCATCATCGGAATAGATTTCATAGAATCCTTTCATTCTCCATAAATTGGAAGGAGAGAAACCCTTTGCCCCCGGAAACTCATTTTTCAGATCATGGGAAAGTTGATTTACAATGGATTTCCCCCACGTTTGTCCGGCCTGTTTTTCAATAATTAAGTACCCAATATCCCAATATAATGAAATCAATTCTCTATTTACAACTCTTAAAGCATTGTTTCGAGACGTAAGTATAAGTTCCTTAATTTCAAGTAATAGGTCTTCATAACCAGCTGGTAATATCAGTTTATCAGAGTTCATATTATTTGCTTCCATACATATTGAATATCTACTATTTACAAATGAAAAGTATTTAAGATTGTACGCAGGACAGGGGAGTGGAAGTATTCAATCTAAAATATAACATTTATCAAATCCAGCCAAGTTAATCATATCAAGGATTCTAATGAAAATAATAAAAAACATATATTATTTGGATTATTTGAGATAACACTTAGTAACACCCCATGTTCAAATTATCAATAACAGATTTCTTCCGACTATGAACCTCACATTGTAATTGATCGTTGATGGAGCACGGTTCAATCTCCTGGATATCTCCCTCTGGGATATTCCAGGTTCTTTCGAGAGGAGATTGACAATCATTTGGTTGAAAAATAATTCAAATTAGTTATTTTGAAATAACTAATTTAAAATACATAGAGAAACAATATATCACCATGGAATTGAATATTCCAAGATCGGAATCGACAAGGATAGGTAAGAAATGGACACTCCTTTATGGCAGAAGGAAGGTTGGTAAGACCTATCTCCTGGAGAATACCATTTCCTTTGACGAATACATACTGATCGGAAGAGAAGGAACTATCTGGATTGAAGGTTCCAAGAGGAAAAAACTCGGATCATTCGATGAACTTTCAGATCATGTCAAAGAAGAACTGGAGAATGGAAGAAAGATCATCATCGATGAATTCCAGAGAGCCCCCATGGATCAGATCGAGTGGATATCAACATCACATCCATCGGGACAACTGATCCTTTCGGGGTCCTCTTTGAGCGTTGTGAAGAAGATCCTTGATCCGGGGTCTCCCCTGCTGGGAAAATTGAGTGAATTGAGACTGGATCTGATAAGGCCAGAGGACCTGTTCGCATCCAATTCAAATCTCATTTCCCTTGACAAGGCCCCCTACCTTTCCGACCCGTGGACAATCCCGTTTATTGAAAAAGGAGAGGTCCTTTCGGAACTCTACGAATTACTACGGGGGACCTCTTACACCGTTCCAGCATTGGTAGGGGAGATCTTCCACGAAGAAGGAAGGACCCTTTCTGAAATATACCAGGGCATCCTGTCCTCTTTAGGTTCAGGAAAGACAAGATCAAATGAGATCTCCTCCAATCTTTATAACAAAGGTCTCATTGCAAGAGATGGTGCATCGCAGATTTCACCATATATTGAAGCTCTGAAGAAGATGGGTATCATCGAGGAGATCAGGATCTTCTCAAAGAAGAGAAAGATTCAGAGGTACACCTCTCCCGTGATGACACTTTATTATTACATGGAATCGAAATACGGACTGGAGAGGGAACTCCCTCCATACAAGGAGGTGGAAGCAAACCTCAGAAAAATCCATTCCTTCTGCATGGAGCATTATCTCGTTAAGGCCTTCACCAGGAAAATTGGAGGTCAACTCAGATATTCCTTCGATCCCGAGATCGACGGCATCATCGTTGACAGAAAGGAAAGGCCTTTGGCGGTCCTCGAGGTAAAATGGAAGGATCTCAGAAAAAATGATGTTTCAAGGTTCATCGAGAAAACATTCGATTTCGATTGTGATAGGATCCTCCTGACCAAAGAAAAATCAGATTTAGAGTCTGATGAGATAAAAATCATGGAGGAAAATGACATAATGGATTTCCTGAAATGACTTCGCGATTTGAGAGATTTATGAAAATCGCGAAGCCAAATCGCGAAGTGTGCTTCGCGATTTCACTTCCGGATTCAAGGTGATGGCATTAAAATCACCAATAATATTCAATGTCTGGCCTTCCCGAAAACAAGCAGAAGGATCCTTCCATTCCACAAGTAACCTATTGTGATATGGAAAATGGGTTCAAACCTTTTCCGTAACAAAAGCCCAGTAGTAGGACCTCTCTCCGTCCTCGGGATCGATCGAACCAAGAAACAGAAGCCACTTCAACTTCCGAAATCCGGTCGCTTCCAGGATCCTCTCCACGTAATCCCTTCCGTGATGGACAACATCTTTTCCCCATCTGGTATGATGCATAGAAGGACCCTCCACAGGTCCTCCGTCGCTGTCGGACATCACCGTGAAAGTGAACTTACCCCCATCTTTCAATATTCTCCCAGCTTCATTGAAAATCGGCCTCAGGTCCTTGAAAAAATGCAATGTACCCACCGATATCACATGGTCGTATGACCTCTCTTCATACGGATATGGAAGGGCCGTCATATCATGGGTTTTGAGGTCCCTGGTGAAATCTTTCTCCCTGCATTGATCCAGCATCTCTAATGAGATGTCCATTCCGTCTATCTCAACTCCCAATTGCCTGAACCTGGAGGATCCCAGACCGGTCCCGATACCGATATCCAGAATCTCCTGTCCGGGTAATATGAAAGGATGGAGCAGTCCGAAAACCGCATCGTCGCCGAAGCACTGGAAATCCTTCAACATCTTATCGTAGCTTTCCGCAAACTCCTCCTCAACCATGAAAATGGTATGCCAGATCTCTTGATAAGGATTTTCCTCATTCATCTCCTCGATACGGGGACCAGGACCTTTTCTTTTCCACTGCCAAGGATCCTGGCTTTTATGTCGTATACATCCTCCAGGACCCTCTGGGAAAGGGCCTCGGAATCTCCCTTGGCAACCACCCTTCCCGCTTTCAATAGAATGAACCTGTCGCAGTACCTGAGAGCAAGATTGAGATCGTGGACAGCCATCACCGCGAGTATCCCTTTGCCGGTCTGTTTCTTTATCAGTTCCATCACGTCTATCTGATTGGAAAGGTCCAGGGATGAGGTAGGTTCATCGAGAAGTAGAACATCGGGTTCCTGGGCGATCGCCCTCGCAATTATCACCTTCTGTTTCTGCCCTCCCGAAAGCGAGTTCAGGTCCCTGTCGGAGAGGTCCTCCAGACCGAACTCCTTGAGAACTCCCGCGACCTTTTCCAGATCCTCTCTTACCGGAGCCCAGGACCCGTGGGGGATCCTACCCATCAATACTGTATCGAAAACGGTCTTGGGGAACAGGTTCACCGAGGATTGGGGAACATAACCGATCCTCCTTGCTGCCTCCCTTCTTTTGAGGGAGAAGAGGTCCTTCCCGTCAATAATTATCCTGCCCTTCCCGGGATGGAGGATCCGGTCCATATTCTTCAGGAGTGTGGACTTCCCGGAACCGTTGGGACCTACCAGACCTGCAAGTGAGCCCCCCTCCAGATACAGATCTATCCCCGAAAGGGCCTCAGATCCGTTGTAGGAGAAATGCAGGTCCTCAACCTTCAGCTTCACCAATGTTCCTTCCCCCTTATGACCAGATATATGAACAGAGGAGCCCCGAGAAATGAGGTCAGTATTCCGACAGGCAACACCACCGGAGAGATAACGGTCCTGGCCACGGTGTCCGAAACAAGAAGAAGGACCGCCCCGAACACAACCGAGGCGGGCATCAGATACCTCTGATCGGCTCCGATGAGCTTTCTTACTATATGTGGAACGACAAGCCCCACGAACCCGATTATACCAACAAAGGAGATTATGAAAGCGGTCACAAGGGATGCCGCCCCCATTCCGAGGAGTCTCACTCTTTCCGTGTCAACCCCCAGGCTGCTGGCGGTCTCATCCCCCATGTCCAGAGCATTGTATTTCCATCCGTTCATGGAGAAATAGAGGACCGCAGGCACTACCACTATTGACATCATGACGATCTCCTCCCATCCGGTTCTGCCCATATCCCCGAATGTCCAGAATATGATAGAGGATAGCTGGACATCGTCTGCGAAATATTCCATGGCAGTGGTACCCGCAGTTGCAAGGGAACCCATCGCAACTCCTGTGAGTATCATGGATTCGGGGGAGGCCCTCTTGAACCTTGCCAGAAGTATGATAACTCCGGTGGAAACCATGGAAGCCGCAAATGCGCAGACCGATACCAGGTAGATGTTGTCATTGACAACGGCATCCACCATTCCGCTGTGGAGGGTCCCCGCTCCCAGAACAACGACCGCGAAGGCCGCGCCGAAGGCGGCCGCCTGCGAAATACCGAGTGTTACGGGAGAACCTATCGGATTTCTCAAAACCGTCTGCATTGCCGCTCCGGCAGCGGCCAGTCCCGCTCCGGCCATGATAGAGGTTACAACCCTGGGAAGTCTGATCCTCCAGATGATGGTCTCGGTCACATCGTCTCCTTTTCCGATCAGACCTTCAAAGGCTTCATAGACGGTGAGGTTCGAGGACCCCACGCTCAACGAAACGAAGATTGCAACAAGGAGTAGTATCAGGGAAAGAGAAAGCAGAATCCATTTCCTCAAAGCCTCCTTACGGTAAGCCTCAAGAGAATCGGATGCTTGCTTCTCCGAACTCCTCAAACTTCCAGCTCCTTGAATCCTCCGAAATCATCCGCCATCTGCTGATAGACTCCTTCACCCACCAGGAATTCATAGATGCTATCTGTCTCCTCTATGGGATCTATATCAGTAAAATCTTCAGGATAGAGGATCTTTCCGATATAGTAGGAGTTGGCAAGAACGGTCCCGTAATTGGTGGTATACCAGTTGTATGGAAGAACCGCATAAACTCGACCACTTTCCACAGCTTCCACGGTATCGTATGTTCCATCCGAAAGCTCTGTTTCGGCAATGGAGAGGCCTCCCTCATCGACGAATATCACCTCGGGGTTCCAATCCAGTATCTTCTCCTTGTCAACGAATGCATGCTCAAGTCCCAGAGAGGAGGCTACATTGTTCCCGTTGACGAATTCCAGCGATGAATAGGAAGGTTCGGTTGACAGCATACCGTGAGCTCCCCTGAATCCGATGCCCCCGACATACACTTTCGTGGAATTGGAGTCGGACGTCATCTCATCCAGTTCCCGGATCCTCCCGTCGATGAATGTCCTGACCTCGGAAGCTCTTTCCCGATTTCCCATTACCTCACCTACCAGTTCCAGGGCCTCGTAGAGTGTTTCCCTGTTCTTGTTGAGGTCCCCGTAATTCAATGCTATCACGGGTATGCCTGTCTTCGATTGCAGATCATCAGCCTTTGTATTGTCCGTATACGTCCAGAAAATGACGTCGGGCTGTGCCGCCACAATGAGTTCCGGATCTCCACCGTGCATCGGACCAATCGATGGAAGGTCCAAAAGATCGGGATTTGCGAATATGTAGGGTTTGGCTCTCCCACCCGCTCCGGTCGCTTTCTCGTTGTCCTCGATACCGACGACCTTGTCCTTATGCTGCATGTAAACGAGAAGCCTCAGAGCTCCCGCTTCGATACCAATAACACGGTCGATCTTATCCGGAACCTCCACCTCCCTCCCCATCATGTCGGTTATTGTCACCGTTCCCTCGTTTTCTTCATCCAGGCATCCGCAGATCACCGAACCTGACCCAATGAGAATCAGAATCACTACCAACCAGTTTTTCATTTCATCTCTCCCTTGAACATTGTATGCAAAACATCTCTCCGTCGATCTTAACAGCTCTGTGAAAACCTGTTTTCTCCCCGCAGCCGGGGCAGATGAAGGATTCGAATATTCTGGCTTTTTCCGGTATCTTTTCCCGGGATTCTGTTATCGTGAAGAGGCTTTTCCCGGCCGAGAGGACCCTGGCAGCCCTCTGAGCCCAGAGCTTCTGGAATCTCAGTACCTCATCTTCGGAGGCTTCCCCGGACCTCACCTTTGAGAATAGGTCCATGGCCAACTTGTCATCATCAGAGGAAGGCATTCCTCTGAACGAATATCTCAGGCCTTTACCGGTATTTCTATCAAAAAAAGTGTAAACTGATTTACCGTGATCCCTGAAAATGAGATTTCCCTTGCCGAAGGTGCAGCCGAGAAGAGCCTGAATTGCATCCACACCACAAGCATCGTTTTCCACAACCGCAACGATCTCCTCGTCCTTCGAACGCATCCGGCCCCTTAAAAACATCATGGAGGCTGATATCCCCGTAGCTAGCCCGGGACATATGTGACCGTGGAACCTGGCGGCTTTCGATACGGCCTCCATTGTAATCGAGTCAAATCCTTCGGAATCGATCAATGAAAGCTGCTCATCAATATCCATGTTTATTCACCATCGTGCTACTTTTTTAGAAAAAGTAGCACTGGTGGAATGAGGGTTGATTATTTACCTTAACTCCACAATTTTTAACCCATAGGTAAGGCTTCAGGATACAGATCCAAT
>CAYULA010000017.1:0-65255 GCA_964445525.1 uncultured Thermoplasmatales archaeon
GATATCTTTCTGATATCTGATAAAATCACTCATCAACTAACGAAGTAGTACTAATCGGAGGCAATATGGGATGATCAATCAGGAACGACGAATTGTTCCAGATAAGTACGAATCTCATCAACATCCGCAGGGGTCTTGGAACAATCAACAATTATTATCTCGTAACCAGGCATCCTGTACTGCTCGGTCTTCCGGTTCCGGTACTTCTTGGAGACATGGAACTCGATCTCATACAAGGTCCTTGTTGTCTTGTCACAGAGATCGACATAACCGTTCGGGACCTTCCATTCGGATGAGACATCATGTTTCACGTTTGAATTCAAGCCTGAATTCAAATGTACGATGAATCTTTGATTCATCTGTATGTCTCTGAGGATCCAGAAGAGGATCGCTTTGGCGACGAAATGCTTGTAGGATTCGTTCGATAGCTTTGTCAGATGATTTGGCCAGCTCATTGTTTTTGTTCCTCCTGAAGATCTTTCTTCGGAGAGTTTCGAGAAAGATCGGAAGGAATATCGAGAACTGAGGAACCGGAAGGAGGGAGAATAATTTCCCTGTCTCTTCTGCGCGCCTTCGAACCAAGTCGCCGAAGGGTGGAGTGGTTAACATGGGAAGTGGATAAACGAAGTGAAGGAACGGTCGGGGGGGATTGAGTGTGAGTCAATGGAAAGAATCTCCGAGGGATCCAATGAATAGGTTAGGTGAATGGTACTTCCGGTAGGATCCAAGGTCAGTGAATTGTCATCGAGGAAACAAAGGGAAAATATTGAAGCTGAAATGTGGAGGGTAACCCAAAGATCATACATTCGTTTGAGGTTGTTCGCGAAAACGGATGATAAGATTTTTAATCCGTGAAATGTATGTGGTCCAGAGTAGGAAAAGAGTAAAGAAAATGTTCCAGTTTCCTTAAATAATTTCCAACAAATGGTGGATATCATGAGAGGAGAAATAATGTCACAGATGACCCGCCCCGAGGAAGGTGAGCGGGGCCTGGGCGCGAGCCACCGCAGGGGCGGAACGGGGAGGGCTTCTTACAGGCGTCCGCCCGAAGGGTTGGTGAAGGCACTCGATAGAGTGGAGTCGCCAACATCGAAGGCACCTGGAGCAAAGCGGAAGGTGGAGTCGATGCGAGACCAGAGAGCGAAGCGAACGGCCAATAGGAAATTGCACATAGATGACGGATGCATGGGTGGGGGAAACTCAATAAAACATAAAAAAACACTGACTGAAAATGAATTTAAAAAGGATTTATATAATAAGGTATACAACGAAAATGAAGGTTTCACTCAAAATCGTAAAGATATTTTTCATTATTGTATTTGTGCTGATGAGATATGGACAGGTTTAACAGGAAGATGTAGTGGTGACAAGTTTGTCTTAGCTATGTCGGTTTGTGATAATTGGCCGGATGATAATATTGGTTCACATTTTATGCATGAATTGGGACATTCAATAGGCTTGCATAAGTCAGATTTTGCAGGTATAGATAACGATAATTCCGAGGATTTTTGGGAATCGGATTATTCAAAATATGCAAATTATAAGAGTTGTATGAATTATCGTTATCAGGGAAACCTCGTGGATTACTCAGATGGCACACATGGGAATAATGATTATGATGATTGGGGTAATTTGGATCTTGGGGAGAATCTTTGAAGGTGGTTTATATGAAACGTATTACTATATTCTTCATATCATTTCTGACGATCTCATTACCTTTTTTTTGTTGTTGTATTCATAAGAATGATACTATTGAGTCGTTTCATTATGAAATAGAAGTTACAACCGATAATTCGGAAGATTATATCCTTTATTTCCCAGTACCTTTACTCTCAAGGGATAACCATCCTGATGAAGGAAAACCGACAAAGTTAATGAATGAAATGATTGTAGAATATGGCACAGTCCAATACTCAATAAATGATACAATATATGGATATGCAATTGAAATAAAATCAAATGATAATTTTAAAATAATGGCGCATAGGGAAATTGTAAATAACGAGATAGATGAAAATGATTATGTATTTGGAAATTTTAGTATGCAATCAGGAGATAAAAATTATTCTCCATATTGGATTTATTTCAACTCTTCATTAAATCAGTCTATTCAAATTGATTTCCTTTGCTATTGGAGAAGTGATCCTGATGATTCTGAAAAATATGAATGGGAGTTGAATAATTATCAACCAATTACTGGTTGGCAAAAACAAGAATTTGATAGGGTCTAATATTTGTGCAATAATAGCAATGTACGAAGAGATCAATCAGGAACGATGAATTGTTCTAGGTATGTACGAATCTCATCAACCTCCGCAGGGAGCTTGGAACAATCAACAATGATGATCTCATATCCTGGCATTCGATATTGCTCGATCTTCCGGTTCCGGTACTTCTTGGAAACATGGAATTCAATTTCATACAAGGTCCTTGTTGTCTTATCGCAGAGATCGACATAACCGTTTGGGACCTTCCACTCGGATGAGACATCATGTTTCTTGTTTCTGAGGATCCAGAACAGGATCGCTTTTGCAACGAAATGCTTGTAGGTTTCATTCGACAACTTTGTAAGATGGTTTGGCCAGCTCATTTATTTGTTCCTCCTGAAGATCTTTCTTCGGGGGGATCCCTGAGAAAGATCGGAAGGAGAATCAAGGACTGAGGAACCGGAAGTAGAATGAATAATTTTCATGTTTCTTCTATGTATTATGGAAATATTCATAATATCTGGTGAATCATTCGGGAACAGTATTTCCCAATTCCAGTTCCCGATTCAATCCAAATTACAGAATCGGGAAGTATTTATTTCATTACTTCCTTATCCGTCATATGCGAACAGAAGACCTGATTAACATGATACGGTCAGGAGAGACAGTAAATATTGAATTTAAAAAGAAGTACGTTAAGGATCTTGCTCGTGACGTTTGTGCTTTTCTCAATACCGATGGTGGTTGTGTTCTGATTGGCATCGATGATGATGGGAAAATAGTCGGCACTGATGGAAATGAAGAACAGAGAATTTCAGATGTTCTCTTGGGTATCAAGCCTCCAGCAAAATTCGATATTGGTAAAACAATGATAGACGAAAAGAAAATCTTCTGGGTTTGTTGCAAGAGATCACCGAGAATGCATTCATTTGGGAATATTGTATACCTCAGGATAGGTAAGAACAACAGGCCATTGGATACAGAGGAATTGCTTGAACTCGCTTCGGAATCTCTGTTTATATTTTTTGACCAGATGCCTTCAAGTGTTTCTAAAGATGAGGTTAACAAGGATTTGGTAAGGAAATATTTGAAAGAGAGGTCAGAAAGAAGAGGGAGCATAGCGAAAGGAAATTTTGAAGATGATCTGAAATCATCTAAGATCACCAGCTCATTAAAGGATCATTCTGTTTTAACAAATGGAGGTTTGCTCTTTTTCACCGAAAACCCTCAATATCTGTTGCCACAATCTTCTGTGAGACTTGTTTGGTTCAACGATCAAAAAATGAAAGATTTCAAAGCAGATATTGATTTTAAAGGATCACTGTGGAAAATCGTGGATGATATTTACGAATATCTTATACTGAATTTAAAAAAGATTGGTGGAATGTATCAGGGATGGAAGCGAGAAGATCTGATGGAATATCCAATGGACGCTTTAAGAGAGGCCATCGTAAATAGTGTGATCCATCGTAATTATCTAGACTCCGGTCAGATTCAGATATTTATTTTTCCTGATAGGCTGGAGATATCCAATCCTGGTTCCTTTCCTCCGGGAATAGATATTGATTCTCCAGAACATAAGCCAAGAAATCCTTTGCTTTGTCAGTATATGTTCGATATTGGATATGTTGAAAGATATGGCATAGGATTGAAAAGGATAATTGACTCATGCAAGGAGCATCCATTGGTCGATGTCGAATTTCAATTATCATCATACAGAACGAAAGTGATATTCAAGAAGTCCGTTGATAGTGAACTTGATGATATTGATTCGAAGATCTTAACTTATCTATTTTCCGAGGGAAATGTGAAAAGTGAGGATATTGCAGCAGAAATTGGGATATCAAAACGTTATGTCACTTCAAGGTTGAGTAATCTTTCTACTCTGGGATTGATTATTAAAAAAGGTAAAGGAAAGGCAACGAGATATTCCCCCAATAAAGAGTCATGAAAGTATCTTTCCGTGCTCACTCTCGATATTTTTATCACAAACAGATTTCCATTTTGAAATTCAATGTATCATAATGAAGGAAAATGAGTGAAGGGTAATTATGACAAGTATCTCTTCTTATCAGAAAAAAGATTTCCCTGGTCTCTTCAAGCACCTTCGAACGTCGCGCGTGCATCGGGACAACTTGGCGGTATCCTGTGGAGATGAGTTACACTGGCTCCACCCCGCCCATGTTGCAGATGGGTGGAGAAGAAGGAGGGCAGAATTTGAGAATGTGGCAAATGCAACCAAGGGCTGAAGTCCGTTGACTAAGAGAGAAATAGAAGAAACCAAGATTAAACATTGTCTGTCGATCGACCTGGATATGGCTACGAACAGTAACTATCTACGGAACCCCCGTAATTCGATACTATGCAAACATTTGGTTAAATTTCAACCAGATTAATCATGAATGGAACAGATATATATAGCACTGTAATCATTGTTTACTTAATGACTGAAGAAAGAAGCCGATCTGACGAAGATGATACCTTCCTTAGGGTCGTCAAGAGATGGAAGGACATCATTCCTGAACTCAGAGATTGATGATCTGTAACTTCAGTCAGCCATTTTTTTGTCCAATCAAGATGCTGTGATGCATAATGTTCGTAAGTTTTTCGATCTTTCAAAATAGATTTTGATCCGTCGATGTATCTGTTGCAATCCTCTATCCATCTGTCCTTTTCAACAGCTATGTTATAGTCCGGGAATGGGATGTCAAGTTCATCTAAAATAACACCAGTAAAAAGTATCGTTGTTCGGTGGTTGGTGTTGGGCAATCCATGTCTCACTATCAGTTCGGACATCATATTTGAAATGAAATCCAGCAGATTCTTCCCCTTGTAAGGTATGGTCTTGAAGAACTTGTCAATTCTTTGTTTCTCGAATTTCTTGTAATCCTTTGGATATTCACCCGTATTTTCCTTGATGATCTCTCGAACTGCTTCATGACAGTTCAGATAGAGAACGGTCAGTTCATCAAAGGTCATTGATATCATTAATGCAATGTGAGTATTTAATATCAAGTTCAAATTTCCCTGGTCTATTCAAGCGTATTCGAACCAGTTCGCAAAAGGAAGTCAAAATCAAATCGACGATATCAATCCTCATTCAGCGGACTTCTGAATAACAGCGTAATTGGTTATTGTTGTGTTATTCAGAAGTAATGGAAGGGGAAGTTTTACCTTCCCCTTCCAGCCCAGTCCCTTGACGCTGACATGGTTCCGTGAGGAACCCGGGAAATCGCCGTGAAGGCAACCAGGAAGTCCACTGAGCCTTGAGGCCATCACCCTCTTTCAAGGCTCCAGGGGGACCCGGAACCTCTCCGAAGGGTGCCGAACTTCTCTCCCGGAGGAGAGGGGTTCGAGCTCGTCCGAGATGCCTTGACCTTTCGCCCGGGGAAGATTTCCATCCGGGGATGGTCGTCTTCCTTGAACGGAAGGCATGGATACATCCATCTCTTCGGTTTCCTTTCCGAGGAAAGGAGGTAGAGGAGGCGGATGTTTCCGCGGCATTCTTCACCTTTGTTCCTTCCTCCGAAGAGGAGGGAATTTGGGATCGGAATCCTCCGAGGTCTCCTGTCTTCCCTTCTCTCCCACCCGGGGGAAGGAGGGGAGGGTTCAACAGGATCCCGTGACGGATTTCCTTTCTTTAGGAAACTTCCGGGGAAGTATCCGTTTGAAAGGGATTCCATCGAGGAGGGTCGGACTTGCCTGTCCTTCTGCCATGCCGAAGCATGGTAGGTCCCTTACCCTTTTGAGGTCCCCGAAGGGACCTTTTCCGCACATCCGTTCTTTCAACGACCCGAAGGTGGTATCGAGGCGGGAGATGCGGATCAGGATAAGGGGCAGGTCCAATGATAGTCCGACAAACAGGATAGTGAACAGAAGTTCAACATCCCTAACCGGACTTCACTTCCAAACTGGATCGCACCTTAGTGAAAAGGTATGATCCAGATCCCCTTTGTGGCGCCAGGGATCGCCACCGATCCGGACAACGTGGATCATTGGTGGGCGACCTTTACTGGGCAAAATATCCATATGACACACAATTATATAATGATTTTGATAGTTTTCCAGTGGAAAACGTAACATTTCTACGAGAATTGTAGGAACATATTATTCTATATATTTTCAGTAGGAATGAGGAGATGATAAGGTAAGAGACATACGAATCTACACCAATTGAATGTTTTTTCGCGATTAATGCAATCCTCCAATGGAAAAGCAGGTATCAAGGTATTTATCCATTTCGAATTTGGAATGAAGAATTCTTTCCTGAAAAACCGTCAATTTTCGAATTTCAAGGGCCCTCGACAACGGCCTCCTTTCCAACAATCTTTGAGGTTATTGTGGATATATTGGAGATGCCCCCTTCGATAAGATCACCCGGACCGGAGGGTCTGTCCAACCCGTCAAGCCAGATACCAATCAGGTCCCCCGGAAAGAGAGTAATGTGCTTTCCAACGGATTCCAGGGCATTTTCCATGGTGGTGAGCATGTCCCTGGTTGACATCTGAAGTTTTTCCTCCCCGTTAACCTGGAGGTAGGCCTCCAACCCGTAAGGGTCACCCACTTTCTTGAGGGGGACGAATTCCGATATCGTGCAGAATCCGTCCCTTCCCGACTTGAGGGGGTCCCTCAAATGCGAGATCAGATCGGAAGAACCGTCATTTTGAACATGATGATCCAGCATGACCCCGAGACCCAGTATTGACCTCATCATGGTCCTGGGATCCCCCTTGGAACGTTCCCCCACGGCAATGCCCATCATCATGGAGAAGGCGAGTCCTTCACTTTCATCAGGGATGGGGGTTTCCGATCCGTCCTGTACCAGCGATCCCTGTGGTTTGATATAGAACACGCAATCTTCTTTCTCCTTGTTTCCCCCTTCGATGATGCAAACTATCTTGCCAACATCCACCTTGTAGCGTTCCATAATGAAATGGGGCATAGAGGCGGGAATACGATCTATCGATTTACAGTTTACTGGAGGAGGGGAGAAGGGTAAAATATTCTTTCAATGATATCGGGAGGAGGCAGAACCATGGTACCGTCATCTAGATTGGACATCAAAAGGGCCAGAACACTCGAGGTCCTCTGCGGAGGAGATGTTCCCGAAAATACTCCCGGGATCCTGCTGGACATAGCCGAATGCCTCGAGAGGCCAAAGGAGATGTACAGACTGATCGGCGGAATTCTGGATGATCCCATGGCCGATTCCATTCGCGTTCACCTTGCAAGGGTGCAGATCGATTCGGAACTTCACATGAGAGACGACGTGGATTACCAATCTCAAAGGCTCTGGGTGGCCCAGACCGTAGAGAGAATGATATTCGGCGGACTCATGGTGGAGGGTGAAAAGGTAAATGATGAAGAAAATGATGAAGAGGACCAATAAAGATCTGTCTCTGTTCACAACCAGTACGGTTCCATCAGATCCTCGAATGCCGACGTTGCCGCGATTGCTCCTTCACCAGCTGCCGTTACGATCTGCTTCAAACCGCCTGTGATATCCCCGGCAGAGTAGAATCCCGGAACATTTGTCCTCATGTTCCTGTCAACCTTAAGGAATCCTTCTTCATTCAATTGGGCACCCAGTACCATACCAAGCTGGACTTGGGGTACCTCGCCAATGGCTATGAAGGCTCCGGCGGTTTTGAGTTCCTTCTTGTCTCCGGTCTTTACGTTCTTGATAATCACCGATTCAAGCATATCGGTTCCCTTGAACTCCTCAACCACCGTATCCAGTATCAGTTCGATTCCAAGTTCTTTTACCTGATCCTGGAGGGCTTTTTCTCCCCTGAACTCGTCCCTTCTGTGTATGAGCCTGACGTTGCATTCTATGTTGTGAAGATATATGGCATAGAGGAGCGCGGTTGATCCGCCCCCAACCACTATCACATCTTTACCCTTGAAGAAGAACCCGTCACAGGTTGCACAGTAGCTAACCCCTTTTCCTCCCATTTCCTCCTCGCCGGGAACTCCAAGGTGCTTGTGTTCGGCACCTGTTGCCAGAAGAACCGATTTTCCATTGTAATTGCCCTCCGGAGTTTCAAGATAAAACATTCCGTCCTTTTTGATGGAGGTAACCTCGGAATACTCCTTTATCGGGGCATAGGTTTCCGCGTGTTCTCTCATCTTCATTGCGAGGTCCTGTCCCGAGATCTCCTTGTCTCCGGGCCAGTTCTCGATTATGGGGGATATGATTACCTGCCCCCCGGCCATCTGTTTTTCCAGAATAACGGTCTTGAGACCGGCCCTGCCCGCGTAGATCCCGGCCGTGAATCCCGCTGGTCCTCCTCCGATGATAACGAGATCATACTCATCTTCTGACATGTTTAACACTCCGCATAACGGAATCAAATATTAGTCTTTTTTCGATTACTCCCTAGTTCCAGAAGGTTAATATATCGCTCCCTAAATAGGAAGGGGGTAAAAGGACTACCCAGTAGTATCATGACTATCAAGGTGAAAAAATGAGACCCGTTCTACTCACATTGTCAATTGCCGCCCTCATGATGAGTGTCGGTGGATATTTCATAGCCGACCCTCAACCCATTGATATGGGTGTTGAAGATGATACAGGAGAGGATGGTTCCGATATAATTTCCGATATCAGTTCCGTTACGGTCCCCGAGATGAAAATAAATGATCAGGCCCTTTACGATTACACCTTATTCGCTCAGATGTACTGGGAAAACACAACATCCGGCGAATGGGAGAGATACACCTTCTCCGGAGAGGGAAGTTTTCTCCAGTATGTCGATGAGATCACGACAGTGGAGGACGGGTTTGGAACCCAGAGGAAAGCCGTCAGATTCGGATACGAGACCAAAGCAAGTATCAGGGTAAAGATCGAGAGGTCCGATGGTGACGACGTAACCATACCCGGAAACCTCGATGTGGAGAGGTCCGAATACAAGAATCTGTTCGACAAACATGCTCTCAAAGCGGTCAATTCCGGAGGGATAGGCATTGAGAATCTGGGAACCGCCTTCGGGAATGTTCCAACAAATGTGGAATACGATGCCGATCTCAAGACATACCCCATACCAAGCAGGGACCCCATAGAAACACTGGACGAATCGATATACGGAAACGGAAGGACCCTCAGACTCACCTCCCGCGGTTCCTATGAAGGCGATCCTTTCTACGAGGAGGACATGAGAGTCTACAACTGGACTGTTGATGGAGCATTCAAGGTCCAGGATTACGACACGCTCAAGATCAATGTCACATCCAACCTCTGGGATTTCATTTTTTTCGAGAGGCAGTTCTACCTCTCCGAAGATTCTCCATTCCCCCTGAAAGGAAACACCAGGACCAACACAAGTTATGCCGATGATGAAGGCGAATTCTATGTGATAATGGAGACCTCCAGGGAGATAAAGGAGGGAGACCTCGGCATCCAATCAGGCGAGAATCCCATCCCATGGGGCGACACTTCCGGGCATAAGGAATATGATCTGGCTCATCCTGCCGGGGAATACGAAAGTTGGGAATACGGTCCTGCTGACGGCACGGACCTCGACAGGTCTTCATTCAACGGATGGACACAGGAAGATGCCATCGAATATGCAAAAGATAATTCCCCGCAATTACAGGCTTTCCTCAGCGAATATGAAACCAAGGGAAAGGTCCTCATCCAGGATTCGGTATATAATATATCAAAAGAAGATAGGCTGGGCAGGAACACCACACAATGGTGGAATCTGACCTTTTCCTATGCTTACGATCTGGAGGAAATGATAGAATATTACGAGGAGAATGATGACTGGCCGGAGTGGCGTTACAGGATATTGGTTGCAAGGTCCGACGATGAGAGCAGGCAAGGAACCACTATCTCCAGGTTCATTGCCGGGGACGAAGGAGACAACCGACACGGAAGGCTGAGAACATGGTGGGACGGAGGAGTGGTGAAAGACAACCTGCAGCTCAACTCCAGGATCCTCACTCTGACCCATTCCGAAAAGATCCTGAAGCTCGATTCCAGGGTAAAGGAAAATGCATTCGAGAACGGAAGGATCAAGGAAGGTGTCCAATTCTACTACGGAATAGTTACGGTGAATGAGGACCAGAATCCGGGATTGACATTGATCGAACAGCTAACCGGTATCTCAACACCTACAGCCAACAACGCATTCGGTTTCCAGAATGATAAAATCATGAAAACGGGAAATACCTTTTCGGCAGCCGTTGATGCAAACACCGGACAGATGTTATATGTTACCTCCGTCGAGGGAACAGAGCTTGCCGGGATCTTCGGCGGATCCTGATTATTAAACGGTGAAAATAAATGAATATCGGAAGGAGGCTGTTGTTTGCCCTTGTGGCTGCCGCCATGATGCTGAACATAGGCTACGGTCTGTTGAACAACGGTCTGAAAATTCCCATCCTGGAAAGTAATGATATTGATCTCGATGACAATGCCTTATCCGATTCTTTTGCCGTTTCAGAACTAGTTGAAGGATCGGCATTCACCTCCACCTATAACATGTCCGTTGACGTGGACCTCAAGGATGAAAAAGGGAGATATTTTCAAGAAGGAACACTGAAAAGGACAGTGGGAAAAGATGCAATCTCAAAGACCCTATCGGGGACCTTTTCACTCATCTACAACGGAACCCAGGACCTTTCATTCATGGGTGAGATCCAAAACAGCAGGATCACCGAAATAAATGAAAGAGGACTGGAATCGAATGAGCAGGTCTCATCCCGCATCACATTCAACGGACCCAAAGGCTTCGGGTCCTCATCGGAAGTTGAAACCACCATTGAAGAATTCAGAGGATTGAGGATGGATATGATCTGGAAGGCCCTTCTCCCTTCAGATCACCAATACAATCTGTCGTCAAAGGGTACCGAATCCGTCCCCGTCAACCTTCAAGAAGCCGGTATCAGGACCGATGAGATAGTTATCTCATGGAAAGCTGTCTCCCTCAAGGATTCCCTGGAGGGAAGAGTTATCCGTATCCGGGCGACTTCACCAATAAAGGATCTCGGATCCATCAGTCTGGAATTTTCCATTCTGGAGGGAAGCTCATGGCCTTCCAGCATGAGTATTGTACTTGAGGGAAGGTTCGAGACAGAGGATGGTTTTGCCGAGATAACCATGACAATGAACGAGAACCTCATGAGCTGGACCCCGGGATCGGGCAAAACCCTTCCATTCATTGTATACGGACCATACGGCCCTCCCAACATGAAAGCTGGAAATGATTATCCCCTCCTTCCCGATGAAGGCGGAGAAACCGGTTTCAGGTTCGCACCCCAAGAAGCTCTACAGGTCTGCATGGATCGGGGAACCCTCCTGAAGGATTATATCCAGGGCAAGGGATGGGACGGTTTGACCCTTCTCGAGGCCGATTATTACAAACTGGAATTGGTTGATCCTGTCTGGGTCTGGAACATAACCCTGTCGGCTCCCGCCGTGGAAGGCAGTCCGGCCATGATTTGTTTCGAGGTGGGTGTTGAGGGAGGGGGATTGATAGATCAGAAGAGATACACCCTGATATCGGAGAGTATTTCAGAGAACATGATACACCCTGAGGGTTCGTCAGGGATGATCACACTCGGTGAAAACGAGAATACAATCTCAGAATCGGATTTTGATGATCAATTCCTCAAGGCCGAAGGATATCAAAATTCCTACAGGCTCGATATTTCCAGGAGAGAGGCGGCATGCTGCGACATCGGATCCCTTCTATTCACGAACATGCTCGGAGTGGAGAGGTCCCAGGTAAAGAACCTCTTCATATCTTCCAGCCAGGACAGGATGGATCCCTCGATCATGCACATTGCCGTGGTTGACGGAACAGAGGGCAACCTTATCTCCACAACCAGGATCGAAGGTGCGGCGGTTCCCCTTTTCAACTCATACGGATTCGACCTGGCCTGAAATTGTCCTTTCCGAAGCTTTCAGTATTCTCTCAATATTTCCCTTGATATCCCTGTTGTTGGCCGAAAAAACCGCCGATCCGGCAACCGCGATGTCCGCCCCTGCCTCCACAACGGATGCCACAGTTTCCGGCGATATCCCTCCGTCAACCTCCACCAATGCGGATGAGGACCTCAGGGATATCATTTCCTTGACGGTCCTTATCCTTTCTATGGACGAAGGCATGAATGATTGACCGCCGAATCCGGGATTAACGCTCATGATCAGAACAAGATAGGCGCGGTCAAGGACCCATTCAAGTGAATTCAGGGGAGTGGCAGGATTCAGCGTGACTCCTGGCTTTGCCCCTGCCTCCTCAATCGACTGGAGGACACGGTCCAGATGGGGAGTTGCCTCCACATGAACGGTTACGATATCGGCCCCGGATTCGGCGAACATGGGAGCGTATGTATCGGGGTCGGATATCATCAGGTGTACGTCCAGTTCCAGATCCGTTTCTTTCCTGAGCGATTTGACCAGAGGAAGTCCGAAGGTGATATTGGGAACGAAATGTCCGTCCATCACATCGATGTGAAGCATATCCACTCCGGCTTCTACAACCTGTTCAATCTCCTCATGGAGCCTGTATGGATTGGCGGAGAGGATGGAGGGCGATAGTCTGACCATGTTATCCCGGGTTAATGAACATTTGTTTACTTAAAAGGACCCTGACCTCCCCTTGAAAACTTGGCAGAGGAATCCCTTTTCTTATTTCTATCAACAACCCGAAGTGTCCTGGGCGGAGGAGGGACCTTTCTTGCTTTTTCCGGTCTCTCGCCTGATTTTGTATATTTTCGGAACTTCGTTCCTTCCTCCTCCTCATCCGGGACCGGTTCCCTTCCGTGGGAATCATACCTGAGATAGGAGACTATCAATATGACAAATGCAACAATTATGAGAAAAATGAAGAGGATCCAGGGGAACTGGTTCTCATCATCACTATCCTCGTCTTCCCACTCACCTATGTGAAAGGGCCCTACCTCGCTTTCCAGGGATATATCCTCGTACATTGCTTCTCCCACCCCGGCTTTTCCGGTAACCTCCACGAATAATCTGTAATCACCGCTTTGGTCTGGCAGTTCTATCTCGCCGAAGAAAGCTCCCCGGACCTCATCTTTGCCGAGACCTTCTTTCAGCAGAATGTATTCAATATCCTCAATCTCTTTTTCGGACAGCCATGGGTCCTGTTTCCAGATAAGCCGTTGGGGAGTGAAATTTCCATCCGGTCCGGAAAGGGTTACCTGGAAAACAATATTATTCGTATATGGTTCGAGGACCTCCATTCCGTTCATACTTGATATTACAAGACCGGGTCCCAGTATCAAAGTATCGTTTTCAACATTATAGGGGATATCGACTATCCTCACTCCACCCCGGGGATAGAGAATCGCGCTTTTTTCCATCCAGTATGGAAAATGATCCAGTGCACCTGCGGCAATGACCCTGAAATAGTGTGTGCCGTCGAATCCCGAAAGGTCAACGGTTATGATCTCGGGTCCGTATCCCTCGGAGATCACGACCCCGGGCGGGATCGACCAACCGGAGGTGTCCCAGGATTGCTTGGGGTTTCTGGAGACACCCCATATCAAGGGGGTCGGTCCGGTACCGCCGGATATCCCGACCATGATCCTCCAGTTGTTATCCATTTCTTGCACATTCTCCACTGAAAATATATCCACTCCTGGTAGGATGGTCGCTTTTTCTGTTTCGACGAGGTCCCCCTCCGAAAATGAGAGATTCACGGTTATGTTTGCCTCACCTTCCATGGGAACAATATCGAACGGTAACGAATTGTTGCCCTTTACGAACTGTCCGATAAAGTATTTCTTTACGGTCGTCCACTCTTCCAGTTCCATAATGATGACAACTTCCTCCGGATCCTCCCCTGTCCAGTTAAGGGATAAATCCAGCCATGAATTTTCAGATACCTCCCATACGAGGTCCTCGTCAAGGAAATCGATGGAAGCGTTGAGTTCGGGATCCGGGGGTTCCTCCCGATCACCTTCGATATAAAAGGAATCGGTCCAGGTTAATATCGATCCCTGCCTGCTCCTGGAAACAATGGACTGGGGCAATATCCTGGGATTGGAATCTTCGTATGTGGATGACCAATCCTTATCCGGGATCGTTGAAAAGGAGATGGAATGATATCCTGCTTCCAGCTGGGTTTCGATATAGAATTCCAATGTATATTCGGGCAGATAAGGGTGTCCGGTCCATTCCGGTTGGAAATCACTCTGTTCCCCATCGATCACAAGTCTCGTATCGGAGAGGTCCGAAGCCCCGATCACGGATGCTTTCAGGTGGATACTTCCGTTATCGAATGTATAATCCATCTCCATCCCGGGTTCCACCATCTGACAGGCGCTGTAGCATATTCTGACTCCCCTCGGCACCGTGCCGCTATCGGTAAGAGGATCCACCCAGAGGTCCTCAAGACCTCCAAGGTTCTCGGGATGATTCCCTTTCACGCTCTCAAGCTCCACCGTGGCTGTGTAGATCGACCAGGGAAGCTTCATCTCGGGTGAATAGAGTTGATCCCCCAGGAACATGGACCCGTAGAGGTGATCGTCGAATGCACCGCTGAGATTGGCCACATAGGAGAAATCGTTGGCCGGTCCGTTGAGGAGCTTCTGTCCCGAGGCTCTCGAGAGCTCGCTTCCGATCGCTGAGAAGGCATTGTGGTCGGGAGATTCCACACCCGTATTCGGAGCTCCCCAGGGATAGAACACTCCCTTGGAACCTGTATGGAATGAGATGGCCATGGAGAACGGATAAAGTTTTGCGAGTTCATGGATCGAATAGGCTCCCGCTGTTGTCAATGGAATGCCATCGGTGGTCTGACTGACTCCCGCAGGTTCGAACGGATAGTCCCTGTTCGGGTCCTCGCCGTTCTCATCCACTCTGGTGACCATGTCCAGACCGTACGGATTGACCACAGGAAGGATGGCCATGTTCAATCCTTCCACAAGTCGTAGGGCCCTGGGGTCCCTGCCATTGTATGAATCAAGAAGATGCATTGAGAAAGCGAGTACCGCTTCGGCCGAATCCGGTTCGTCCCCGTGATGCCCTCCTATCAGCATTATCCAGGGTCTCTCCTCCGATCTGTTTCCGACAAACAGTATCGGAATCACCCTATCTCCGATGATATCCCTTGTCCCGAGAAAATCCTGGGCTGTGGTGTATTCCGCAATTTCAGGATTGTCCGTGGAGGCATTTTCAAGCAGGGATGCTATCTCGTAGCTTGTGTGGTACCTGACATCGATGGATCTTTCCGGTACATTTCCTGCTATCTGCTGCGGAATCAACAGCAAACAAATGCAAACAATTGCCGCAAGGGAGGCTCCCTTCCTCATGTCCATGGGTCCCTAACCTCCATGAGGGTATAAAAATCATGATGATAATAATCGATCGAAGCAGGCTTCGATCGAACGTACAAACCCCGCTCCCCCAGCTGACTGAGCGGTATTTTTGTAATCAACAGCATTTGAAGATTGGAATAACTGGACGTATTAAATTTCCTATATGATAAAAAATCAAGGTCCCCTCGAGGGGGACCGAACGGAAAGGTTCAGGACAATGGGCGAACCCTACCGCTATCACGCACCCAAGCAGGTCAGAATATTCAATATTCTTCACTGCCGGCAGCACAAAAAAATTATCATCAATAAAACAAGCGGTAAAAAACCGAACTTTCATCAGGGTATATTAATAATTTGTGGACAAGGAAAAGCGCAACCTGGGAAATGACAGTATTGAAATCCAATGGTTGAATTACCTTAGAAACAGAGAGACCATCAAGGACGTATCACCATGATCGGAGAAGAAGAGATCAAGGGTCTTTTCGGCCCCCAGTTGGACATGATAGAGGATGAATCGATCAAAAACAAGGTTATCGAGGCCTGGAAGATCGGATGCGAGAGAGGCGGATGGGGTGATGTTGAGGAAATATCCAAGATGCCCTTCACACTCCTTACGGACACCAAAGGTGTAAGCTTCATCGAACATACGATAGCGGTTACCGAAGGGGCGATCGGACTTGCGGTTGCCCAGAAGGAAACCTACGGGAAAATGCCCTACGAGATCGATATGGACCGTCTTGTTGCGGGTGGCCTGCTTCACGATGTTGGAAAACTCATGGAGATCGAAAGGGACGGAGAAGGAGGCTGGAGAAAATCCAGATCGGGGAAATGCGAGAGGCATCCCATATCCGGAGCCATAATCGCTGCCGAAGTGGGCCTCCCCGAGGAATATGTCAACACCATTGCCTGTCATGCAAAGGAAGGTGATGGCAGACCCCAGGTGATCGAGACGGTCCTCATCCATCAGGCTGACTATGCCACCTTCAATCCGATGGTGATGAAGAACAAGGACCTGCTTATCGAGTGAGGTGAAATCGATGGGTAGAACAATGCTTCAAAAGATCTTCAAAAATAAATCCGAAAAGGAGGTTGAACCCGGAGATATCGTTGACGTATTCGTGGATGCCAGGGTAGCCAGGGATTTCGGAGGAGCAAACGTCGTGAAAAACATTGTGGAAAACGGATTGGCCCTTGATGATCCTAAAAGGACCTTCTTCACCTTCGACTGCAATCCCACCGGTTCCGACCAGAAATATGCCGCCAATCAGCAAACATGCAGAAACTTCGCCCGGGAGAGGGGCATAAAGGTATACGACATCGACATGGGAATCGGAACCCATATAGCAGTGGATGAGGGGCTTTTGAAACCGGGGGAGGTATTCGTTTCAACGGATTCCCACGCGAACATCATGGGAGCCATCGGGGCGTTCGGACAGGGAATGGGAGATGTTGATATTGCGGCCGCTTTCGCAAACGGAAAGGTATGGTTCAAGGTCCCGAAAAGTGCCAGGGTCACTCTGAAAGGGATGCCTTCGAAGAATGCAACGGCCAAGGACGTGGTCCTCAGGATGCTTCAGGTGCTCGGAGCGAACGGGCTCCTGGGATATGCCGCGGAGATAGAGGGAGAATATGTTGACGGACTCCCCCTGGCAGGCAGGATAACCATGGCCTCGATGTGCACGGAGATGGGTGGTATAATCATACTCTTTCCTCCCGACGAGAGTGTTCTCAAGGAACTTGATCCGGACATGGAAACGGGTGAATTGATACCCGACGGTGATGCACAATACGACAATGAAATTGTCGTGGACATCGAAGGCATAGGACCCATGGCATCGAGACCCGGTCACCCGGAAGATGCGGTTGACATTGGCAATGTCAAGGGCACCAAGATCGACTCGGCCTTCATAGGTTCCTGCACAAACGGAAGATACGAGGATATCAAGGCGGCGGCTGATATCCTGAAAGGCCGGCAAATCGCGCCGGGAGTGGTCCTGAAGGTGGTCCCTTCCACCAGAAAGGTCTGGGATAGGCTGCTTGAAGAGGGAATAATCAAGGATCTCACGGATGCCGGTGCCCTCATAGGGAATCCGGGCTGCGCAGGATGTGCGGCGGGTCAGATCGGACAGAACGGACCCGGAGAGGTGACAATTTCCACGGGAAACAGGAATTACAAGGGAAAACAGGGCAAAGGATCGGTCTACCTGGCCTCTCCCGAAACGGTTGCCGCATCGGCGATTGCGGGTTATATTACTTCAAAGGATGAAATTCCTGATGAGCCGGCCGTTTTCCGACCGGGAAAAAAGGGTAAAGCGGTGGAAACCGAATGCAAACCGATCGACCGGGAAAAAAGCCTGGTGATGGAGGGAAGGATCTGGTACATACCCATCGACAATATCGACACCGATATGATTTATCATAACAGGCACTTGACAGTGACCGACATTGATGAGATGGGTCAGTACGCCTTCGGAAATCTCGAGGGATACGAGGACTTCTCATCAAAGGCCGGCAGAGGAGACATTCTCGTGACAGGAAAGAACTTCGGGGCCGGAAGCTCCAGGCAGCAGGCGGTGGATTGTTTCAGATCGCTTGGCATCAGCATTATCCTCGCCGAATCTTTCGGTGCCATCTATGAGAGGAATGCCATAAACACTGGCATGCCGGCCGTTACCTACGAACCTCAGGAAGACCTTTTCCATGATGGTGATATCATCAGGGTGGACCTTCTTGAAGGGAAGGGAAAGAACCTCACAACCGATAATGAATTCGATGTCTCGCCTTTCTCTAAGGTGCAGACCGAAATTTATAGGAAAGGAGGGCTTCTGGTTAAGCCCTGCGAGGAGTGATGAACATGGGAGAGACCTTTGCCCAGAAAGTGCTTGCCAGGAAGGCGGGACTGGAAAATGTGGTTCCCGGCCAGATAGTAACGCTTTCACCGGATCATTTGCTGACCCACGACAACACGGCGGCCATCATAGGAAAGATAGGAGATGAGCTTGGACATTACGGCATCCATGATCCTGAAATGCCCATAATTGTCCTGGACCATATCATTCCCGCCGCCAGCGAGAAAACTGCAACCAACCACAAGAAGATAAGAGAATTCGTGAAAGAACATGGAATAAGCCATTTCTACGACGCTGGAGAAGGCATCTGCCACCAGGTTGTCGTCGAAAAGGGACTGGCACTTCCCGGAGAGATCCTGGTGGGTTCCGATTCCCATACCTGCTCGTACGGAGCTCTCGGTGCATTCTCCACTGGAATAGACAGGACCGAAGCCGCCGCTTTGCTTCTCAGAGGGGAGATGTGGCTCAAGGTTCCCTCTTCCATCAAGATGACCCTGAAAGGGTCCTTCAAGGAGGGGGTCTATTCAAAGGACCTCATCCTGAAAATTATAGGCGATGTTACAGCGTCGGGAGCCTCCTACAAGGCAGTGGAATTCCACGGCGACCTGGATGAATTATCTGCGGGGGACAGGTTCACCATCTCCAATATGGGAGTGGAGATGGACGGAAAGGCTGCAACATTTCCCGTTGATGACAGGACAAGGCAGTATCTGAGAAAAACGGGGGTGAGAGATGACGAATACGAGGAGATCTGGGCAGATCCGGATGCCCGATATCACTCCGAATATCAGTTTCAGATGGATGAGATCGTACCCGGTATAGCGGCCCCCCACAGAGTTGACAATTATCACGAGGTGGAGGAGCTTTCCGGACTGGAATTCGATCAGTGCTTCATCGGAACATGCACCAACGGAAGATACGAGGACCTTAAGGTCGCCGCATCCATTCTGGACGGTGAAAAGGTCGCTCAGGGGACCAGGCTTGTGATAGCTCCCGCCTCAAGGACCGAATTGAGAAAGGCCATAAGCGACGGTACCCTGGACACCCTGATAGAGGCGGGAGGAATGGTGCTACCACCGGGATGCGGCCCGTGCCTCGGAGCTCATCAGGGAGTCATGGCTCCGGGCGAGAGGACACTTTCCACCGCAAACAGGAATTTCAAGGGAAGGATGGGATGCAAGGAGGCTGAGATCTATCTTGCAAGCCCGGCAACCGTGGCGGCGACGGCCCTTAATGGAGTTTTGACGGATCCCAGGGAGGTGATCTAGATGAAGGTCTGGAGATACGGGGACTCCGTGAACACCGATATGCTTTTCCCGGGAAAATATACCTACACATGCTCTACGCCGGAGGAAATACTACCTCATCTCCTGGAGGATCTCGATCCTGAATTTTCCGGGAATGCTGGGGAAGGGGACATTTTGATGGTGGGGGATAATTTCGGCTGCGGTTCCTCCAGAGAGCAGCCTGTTGTGGGTCTGAAATCGGTGGGTATCAGGGCGATAATCGGAAAATCGTTTGCCAGGATCTTCTACCGGGCGGCTATCAATCAGGGATTGATATTGATCGAGTGCCCGGAAGCTGTTGGAGCTTACAGTGAAGGAGCCGAGGTGGACCTCAACATCGAGGAAGGCTGGATCAGGATCGACGAGGAGGAATTCAGCTTCCCGAAGCTCCCGGACCAGATCCTCGCTATCAGGGATGCCGGGGGTCTTTTGAACTATACCAGGAAGAAACTGGAAGAGTAAGCAAACTAGCAAAATCACATGTGTTAAACTGCTCTCAAATATATACAAGCTTGACCATTTCCTATCGATGTCAAGACCTCAGGATCAGATCCCAATAGGCATGTTCTCAATGGTCACAAGGTTAACGCCGAGGGCCCTCAGGCTATATGATGAAAAAGGGATCCTCAAACCGGAGAGAAAGGAACCCTTCACCGGTTACAGGTACTATTCGTATCCCCAGATTGACAGGGCAATCATGATCAGAAATCTGGCCTCCCTGGGGTTCGGCCTGCAGGAGATATCCTCGATCATGGGATCCATGGACAGCGGGAATACCTCCGATGTTGAGGACCTCTTCGGAAGTAGGGTAAAAGAAATCGAAAAGGAGATAGACCGGCTGGAAGGGATCAGATCGATGCTAACACAAAAGGGTCTCAGGGATGTTGTTCGAATGAACGACTTCCAGCCCCAGGTGAAGGAGATCCCTTCGCTCAGGGTTCTATCCCTGAGAGAAAAAGGCACCTATCACGAAACCATCCCTATACTGGTAACGGATATTTTCAATGAGGTGGCAAGAGACGAGAACAGAAAAGCCAGGGTATCCATGGTCGGACCTGCAATGTTCATATGCCACGACAAGGAGTACAGAGATGAGGACGCTGATATCGAGATAGCGGTCCCGATCACGGGTAATATCACCGTCTCCGACCGCTACGAGGTCAGGAAACTTCCCGCGGCAAAGGTCGCCTCCCTTCTTCATCAAGGGCCATACGAGGAGGTGGGACCTGCCTATCAGAAACTGATGTCCTTCATATTTTCCAAGTGCTACAAGATGGCAGGACCCTCGAGGGAGTTGTACCTGAACGATCCGGCCCTCGTCCCCGATTCGGAGCTGATCACCGAGATACAGATACCCATCGATTTTGGAACCTGTTAACGTACTTTAATTGCAAAAAGGATCATTTGGTTATTCAAATTGAACAGAATTACACCTTATTGGCAAAGAATATAAATATGCAATAATTTCTCCGGAATCGATGGCCTATCATTTCAAGATTATAGACCAGGAATTGGATATTTTGGAAGTGAATTTTGAGGAAGAATTGACATTTAAGGAGATAGAAAAGGTCATCGATGATTATTTCTCGAAACCACACAGGAATGTTCTGATCGACATGAGGGAAGGAAATTTCGGAATCATCTCCAGAGGAGAGATGGTGAGGATCATAGAAAGGTTCAAGGATCCCTCGGTGGACCATGCCCGGAAATCGGCCGTGGTTGCAGCCAGCGACGAGGACCTGGGATTATTGATGCTTATGAGGAACATAGGAAAGATGGAACAGATACCAACCACCTACAAGATCTTCAAGGACAGGGAAGAAGCCATTGAATGGCTGAGGTCCTGAAAAATCAGAATTCGAACTCCAGCATGACGTACCTGGATATCAGACCGGCCTTTTCAAGTGTTCTCCTTGACGGTTCGTTCTCAATGGAACAACCCGCAACGGGCCTCCATCCGTTCCTGTCGCATATGTCCATCATTCTTTGGAGTATGTAGGTACCGTATCCTCTTTTTCTATGGTCTGGGTGAACGTACATTCCGATATCGAACCAGTCCCTCCCGGGTATGGTCCTGTTTATGAGACCGTACCCGATGAGATCTCCGTCTGCGGTTTCGAAGATCCTTATGGATCCCTTGTTGATGTAAAAGGGGATGTCGGCTACCTCGTTGTCATCGAAGATCTCTTCCCTGTTTTTTATTATTAGATCGAGGTCCTCGATAACAGCGGTCCTCTCCTCCATCTCGATTCCAGGATCGGGAGCCTCCGTTATCCTTCTCTCCCTGAAACAATGACCGATAACCCTCCTTCCCCCGGAATGGATCATGCACATGGAGAGGTAGAGATGATCGAAGGACTGACAGTATGCCTTTCTTATGGAGAGGTCTTTAAGGACCTTCTGAAAGATCTCCCTGGCCCATGTAAGGTTTTCATGGAGAACATGGAATTCATAGAGAACACCGTTATCATCGGCTACAGCATATGCCAGCTCCTTACCTTCGGACCTTACCTCATAAGGTGATGCGTCCTTACCGAGCATCTCCAGATAGAGTTCCACGGGTTCAAGCAGGGAATCCAGATAATCATCCCTTGAAGACCTTATCTCTTCCATTCTTCCTCTCTTCAAAAGCTCCATGAGGGTTTATCTCCCTGTAGGATGAAATCATTTTCCATGGCTTTATTCCATGAAAATACCAGGTTTCAGAGGAGTGGATACATGTGATTTGTTCATGGGATCCTCCTTTTCGAGATCCTCTTCCCTGAATACGGTAACCTCGCATCCCATTTCCCCGGAGAAGAAATCCGCCAATGAATGGAGGATATCGTGCTCATTTCTGAGTATACTGAATTTTTCCCTTTCCCCGTATCCCATCTTCACGACATCCTTTGAGAGGCGGCCCACCATCTTGGGGATGGCTTTCTTGTACGGGTTGAGTTCCGGTCTCGACATCAGGGGTTTGATTATCTCTCCGGGATTGATCCTTCCGTCGCCCTTTTCCACCTGTTTGAAGAGTGATTCGAGCACGTCCCATTTCCAGTCCGCTGCGGTGTAGAGCAGGATCCTTTTCGGTTCCATCCCCTGCATCTTCTTTATGTTGTTGAGATCCTCCAGGAGGCTGGATACGTAATCCTCTCTCCTCAGAGACCTTCCAGAGATCCTATTTTCATCGATTTCGGGCCATCCGGCTTTGGAGATGAAACCCTCCCCCCCGATCCTCTCCCAGATCTCCTCGGCAAGGTGAGGGGTAAAGGGCTGGAGCATCCTGGCCCATATGCCGATCGCTTCTTTCAGGACATTCCCGTTTCCGCCTCCCCTCTTCAGATACCACTTGAGGTCCCCCGGAACCGTGAAGTAGATTATGTTGGAGGCTTCCCTGAGTGATCCCTGTTCCATGGCTTCGGTTGCGGATCGAAGTCTCTGGCCCAGTCTCGATATCAGCCAGTCGTCAACATCGCTTTCCCGATTGGAGGTGATCTCGAAGAGCTCGTCTATCTGTTCGAATATCTTTTTCATCCTGGCCTTGTAATGGGAGACGGTCTCTTCCACCCACTCGACGTCCATGGCCGAAGAACCCACGTGGCAGTAGTACAGCCTCATCGCGTCAACGCCGTATTTTTCAATGGCTTCAGGAATCGGTTCGGCACCGCCCTTGGTCTTGGAGATCTTGTCCCCGCCCGACATTGTCACCCACCAGTGGACATAGATGCCCCTGGGCCAGTGAACTTTATCGAGTATTGCCACGTGATTCATAAGAAATACCGGGAAATGGACTGTCTTGTGCTCCTTTCCTCCCAGGTTGATATCCAGCGGATACCAGTAAAGGAAATCCTTCCTGCACTTTTCCACGATCTCCCTTCTATCCTCATCAAAGTCCTCGATGCTTCCCCTCCCCCTCATCACGAAATCGAAGAATCCATCATCCATCCATTCCACTTTCAGCGATCCGTCGTTCACGTATCTGGATACCGTGTAGTATGTAGGATAGAGGGTTGAATCCGATATGGGCTCTATGGTCCAGTCTTCCTTGTAGGGAAACTCCGTCCCGAGCCAGGAGCCCCTTCTTATACAGGCCCTGTCACCGAACCAATCCAGGACGGCGGGAAGGTCTCTCTTGTACTCTTCGGGGGATATGTTCATGTTCTTTGCGTGTTCCTTGGACTTTTCAGTCCAATCCGGATCAGAGTAATTTATGAACCACTGGTCGGGTATTCTCTTGATCAGGACATTTCCACCGCATCGGCAAATAACCGGTTCGGAGAACTCGTGAAAGACATCGGCTTTACCCTTATCAATAAGGTCCACCCTTAGAGTATCCTTCATCCGGGAGACCTTCATTCCCGCATACTCCCCGCAGATCTCCATCAGGATACCGGAATGGAACTCCTCCTTGTAGATCGCCTTGGTGGCTTCCTCCAGCTTTTCGGAGTCGTTTTGATCTGATATCTCCATTTCTCTGCATTTTAATCCGGCGGGGTCCTCGGTATGTTCCTTTCTGGCCTGTATCAGGGTGATGGGAGTGAGGTCCCCGATCCTATCGACGTCCAGTCCGAAATCGTTCTTACCGGATTCGAGCTCCTTCTGAATATCTCTCAGTGCTATCCAATCGAATGGTGCGTGAGCGGGAACCGACATTACAACTCCCGTCGCTATTGCCGGATCAACGAAGGTTCCCGGAAGTACGGGAACACTCTTGCCAACCGGGGTCATGCAGTCCTGCCCGATGAGTTCGGATCCCTTTATCCTTGAGAGCTCCTTCACCTCACCCCTCCCCTCCATCTGGAACCTGAGCTTTTCGAATGCTTCTTCGGATACTATCCAGGTCTCATCCAGGACCTTCGCCTCTATGTATTCGACCTCCGGATGGAGCCACATATTGGTGACTCCGAAGACGGTCTCGGGCCTCAGCGTTGCCGCGGGGAGGACCCTTCCGTCATGGAGTTTGAACTTCAATGCGGTGAATTCCTGGGCCTCGGCATTTCCTCCCTGGGAGATGTCGGTCATGGAGGAATCCACCGCCACGGGACCGCAGTTCGGACAGTAGGGGGCAAAATGGGGCTTTGTTATGAGATATCCCAATTCGTTGAGTGTGTGGAACTGCCATGTGATGAAATTCTTGTATCCGGGGGATACGGTTGACATGCACCTGCTGAAATCCATCCCGAATCCGAATCTTTTCCAGTATTCCTCTATGTACACACCCGAGAAGAAGTTTATCAGTCGTTCCACGTCATGGAGCTTTTCCAATTCTTCGGGAGGGCAGCCGTTCCTCAGAAGATATTCCAGGGTCCTGTCATCCTTTCTCTCGATCCTCTTGGCAAGTGCAACGGCTGGTATTCCGGAGGCGTGGAATCCCACCGGGAATAAGACATCGTGACCGGTGGCCCTTCTGTATCTGGTGATCACATCGGCATAGGTGAATCCCCTCATGTGGCCTACATGAAGATACCCGGATATTCCCGGATAGGCGAATATCAGGAAGAACTTCTTCTTCCCGCTTTCAGGACCTTCTGGCGTGAATACATCTTTCTCTTCCCATCTCTTCTGCCATTTCGCCTCCATTTCGTGAGGATCGTATTCCGACATCTGTTCACCACCGGGGACCTGATGGAGCGGATATACGCTTGTATTAAAAGGGTTTTTTGATGGGCCCTAGAATATCTTCAATATCATCTTACCGTTCGTTGATAGATCGTAGTTATTGTCTTCATTCTTGCGGATCCATCCTCTCTCCACCCATTTGAGAAGGTATTTTCTTCGAAACTGCATCTGACCGGAGTGGGTTACCCTGTTTCTTTCCATGCAATCCTTTAAAAGACCTTCCTGTTCCATTCTGGCTATTGTTTCCTTAAGTTTCCTGTTACCGAATTTTTGTTTTACATCATTCCAGATCTTCAAACCCCTGACTAGTTTCTCGGGTGGTCTTTCGAGGTTGAATCCGGGCAGGAGATAAGGTTCCCTGACTGTTCTTGCCAGACCAACCGGTTTACCGTTTTCATCGTAATAGGACCTGTAATCCTCTATCATGTGTTTTTCCGTTCCCACATTGAAAGGAGTTGCTCCGTACATCATCGAGGCGATCAGTGCGGCGGAAGAGAAAACCGCGGAACCTGCCTCGATGTTCACAAATACCCGGTTCCCGTCGCCTGTTTCCTTCTTCAGGATATCAATGATGTCAGGCATCAGAACATCGAACTTGTTAACATCCGAGAATACACTGATATTCTCAATATCCAGTTGATCCAGTTGTGTTATTACTTCGTTTAGAAAATCGATGTAGGGTTCTTTATCGGCCTTGTGAACGAGATATACCCTGTCCGCTCTGAAGTACTTGGCAGGTTCAACGATCTTCACCGTGTCGAATGTGACACATGAGATCACCACTCTCAGATCGCTTTCGTAGGTCATTGATATCACTATTATAACCTTTATCACGTGATAATATTTATTTTATTCATATGGATTCCATGAATTGATGAACAATATACATTTCAGTTTATTCGTTCGTGGTGAAGGGTTTCAATATTGGAAACCGACAAATACGCGTTTTACCATACCGATGTACTCTGTCACCCGAGAGGATGGAGCCGTTTCCGGGAGGAATATTGATGTTATTTGAGAAACTGTTCAGGAAAGCAACCGGACATGAACCTTATCCTTTTCAGAATAGACTTGCCAATTCAGAGGACCTGCCTCAACTTATCGGGAAGACCGGATATGAAATTTCAGAAGAGGTGGCAGTTTGAAGGATGGGCTGAAGTATTACAGTCAATTCCTTGATGAGATCAAGAAACGCATTCGTCAGTCCGTCCTGTCTGACAATGCGAAAACGATAATTTCCCGGGAGGAGGCATAAATTTATGGGAAAAAAAGAAGCATCGGAGAAGGAACCGCGCAGGACTATGGGGAAACACATGGACCAAGCATTATTTCCGGTATCCCCAACAAAGCGGGAATTGCCGATCGATTATGCGGATACCCTGGCATCCTTAAAAAAGCAAATTGAGCGCAGAAGACTGCAAATCGTGTTCAAGGCCAATGCGGATCTCGTCATGCTTTACTGGGATATCGGAAATATAATTCTGGAGAAACAGGAACGGGCGGGTTGGGGCGCAAAAATAATTGACAGACTATCGCATGACCTTCGTACTTCATTTCCAGACATAAAGGGCTTTTCACCACGAAATTTGAAATATATGCGAAAATTCGCCTCCTCCTGGCCGGAGCGTGAATTCGTGCAAGAGCTACTTGCACAATTGCCCTGGTACCACAATCTGGCATTGCTCGAGAAATCGGATGACAGGGCAGCCCGAATATGGTATGCCAGGAAGACCATAGAGCACGGCTGGTCCCGTAATGTGCTTGCGTTACATATGGAATCCGAACTTCACACGCGCCAGGGGAAGGCAATTACGAACTTCACGAAAACACTTCCTTCAACAGATTCTGATATGGCAGTTCAGGTCTTCAAGGATCCCTACCTCTTCGATTTCCTCGGTACTGCCGATCAACGGACTGAACGAGAAGTTGAAAAAGCATTGGTCGACAACATCCAGCGATTCTTACTGGAACTGGGGTCTGGATTTGCATTCGTTGGACGCCAGGTACATCTCGAGGTAGGAGGTCAGGATTTCTGGCTGGACCTTCTCTTCTATCATCTGAAATTGCGATGTTTCGTGGTTATCGAATTGAAAGCAGTTCCGTTCGATGCTGCCTTCTCGGGCAAATTAAACCTCTATCTGTCAGCAGTCGATGACCTACTTCGCCACCATGATGACAAACCGACCATAGGCCTTATCTTGTGCCGCAATAAGGACGAACTTGTGGTTGAATACGCATTGCGTGATATCAATAAACCGATAGGGGTAGCCAATTGGGAAACAAGGATTGTAAAGAGCCTCCCCAGAGAGCTCCGCGGAAGCCTTCCGAGTATAGAGGAGATCGAAGCGGAACTTAGTGATAAAGAAAAAACCGCAAGTGAAAGCAAGGAGAAGGAAACATGAACTACGATGAGTTTTTCGAAAGAGCTACCAATAATCCGGAGCCATATCCGTACCAGAGGAGGCTCGCTACTTCGGAGGAGCTTCCTCAACTGATAGATGTACCAACCGGTTGCGGAAAGACAGAGGCAGTGGTTTTGGCGTGGTTGTGGAGCAAACGGTTCGGAATTGGTAAGGGCTGGAAAGAGATTCCGGCCGAGGATGTGAAAAAGAATTCTCCGGGGAGGTTGGTGTATTGTTCCCTGAACGGATAGATCTCACATTCGAGAATCTCGTGGATACGATCCGACTAGTACACGATCGAATGACCTCGCAAGCAAAAAAAGCTGTAAACATCAGCCTGACGCTGCGCAATTGGGCCATTGGATTCTATATACACGAATACGAGCAGAATGGTTCTGATAGAGCGGAGTATGGAATGGGGCTAATTGAAAAGCTAAGCAGACAGCTCAAGCATTCTGGAAAGGTCGATTACCATCCGCGTGAACTCAGACGTTGTCGTACTTTCTATTGCGTGTATCCACAGATATGGGGGACACTGTCCCCCGAATTTGAAAAAATTCTTCCCCTGGACTTTCAGAAATACACTTCACTCAGGACCTCAGATGATAATTTGCATGCCAAACGGGGGACACCGTCTCCCGGATCAGAAATAGCACCTGACAAGTTGATAAAAAGTCTCTCCTACAGTCACTTCGCAGAGCTGATTGAGATAGAGGATCCACTGAAAAGAGCGTTCTATGAGGTCGAGAGCATCCTCGGCACCTGGTCTGTACGAGAACTCAAGCGTCAGATCGACAGTTTATATTACGAGAGGTCCTCTCTTTCGAAGAACAGGAAAAAACTGGCAAAACTCGTACAAAAAGGTGTCGAAAAGAGTGCGCCGGAGCTCGCCATCCGTGACCCCTATGTTTTCGAGTTCCTTGGATTGAGACCGGAGCAGGTAATCCCGGAATCGGACCTGGAGAACGAACTGATAATTAGACTGCAGGAGTTCCTCATGGAGCTTGGTACAGGTTTTTGCTTCGAAGCTCGCCAGAAGCGCATCCTCATTGGGGACACCTATGGATTTATCGATCTTGTTTTTTATCACAGGGTCCTCAAATGCCACATTCTTGTTGAACTGAAACGATCAAGGTTCACTCATGAGGACATCGGCCAGCTAAACACCTATGTGAGCTGGTATAAAAAGAACATTTCTTCCGACGGTGACAATCCACCAATAGGGATACTTCTTTGCACCAAAAAGGACCATACCCTTGTTGAATATGCTCTCGCGGGTATGAGCAACCAATTATTTGTGTCCAAGTACCAGCTTGAGCTCCCGGACCAGGAAGCCATTCGGAGGTTCATCGAGGAACAGACACGCAATCTTTTCGGTGATCCAGATCAAATCCGATCCGATGCAGAACAAATGAGAGATATCGATAAAAAATTAAGAAAGGAGACGACATCATGAACTACGATGAGTTTTTCAAAAAAGCGACCGAAAACCTGGAGCCATATCCGTACCAGAGAAGGCTCGCTACCGGGGAGGACCTGCCACAGTTGCTGGATATACCCACAGGATGCGGGAAGACTGCGGCAGTGGTGCTTACGTGGTTGTGGAGGCGATTCAACCTATATGAGTAATTGGTGATAGATATGTTAGAGAAAATCGATTTTGTGAAAACTTTCAAAGTATTAACGGGACTGAAGGATGAGGATCTTCCGTTTCCCTGGCAAGAAAATCTATTTAAGGCATTCTCACAAGGAAATGTACCATCCTCGTGCAACATCCCAACTGGGCTAGGAAAGACTATGGTCATCCCGATCTGGTTGATAGCTCTTGCTTGTGGATCAGATATCCCTCGGAAACTGGTATATGTTGTAAATAGAAGGACCATAGTCGACCAGGCAACAGATCTTGTAGTCTCTATCAATAAAAAAATTAAAAATTCCGAGAAAGATACGACCTGTTTTCTAAACAATATGGCAAGATCGTTGAAAAATATGAATTGTTTTGATGATGACGAAGAAATTCTTGCCATAAGCACATTACGCGGAGAACTAGCCGATAACAAGGAATGGAAGAAGAATCCAACTAAACCCTGCATCATTATTGGAACTGTAGATATGATTGGGAGCAAGCTACTTTTCTCTGGTTATGGTGATACTCGCCGAACCAGACCTTTACATGCAGGAATACTTGGTTGTGATAGTCTGTTCATTCATGATGAAGCCCATCTCACACCAGCTTTCGGAAAACTGCTTCGTTCCATACAACAGTCTCAATCGTACCATTCCACTGCTCATGACAATTTGTCCATCATTCCCGATATAAGTGTAATGGAACTCTCAGCTACGCCAGGCATATCCGATATCAAATCCATTTCACTCACGGACCAGGAGAGATCTCATCCCGTTGTAAGAAAACGTTTGGAAGCAAAAAAGGCATTGATATTTCATGAAATTGAAAAGAAAGGGAAACCTTTACAAGAAGAAATTGTAAAACAGGCATTGGAAAAAAGAGAAAGCAATGCTAAGATATTGATTTTCGTAAGAGATCCAAAAGATGCACAAAAAATTTCTGGAGGGATAAAAAAAGGGTGGGTTGAGGCAATAATCCAAGATTTTAAAGATAGAAAACCAGAGGGATTGATCTCTTCTACAGAGAAAAAGAATATTGACAAAGATATCGGAAATCGTGTATCTACCCTTACGGGTCGAATAAGAGGATATGAACGTGATCTTTTACTTGAAAAGCCCGGAATGCAACCATTCCTCGGAAAGAAAACAATCGAGAAAACACATTATTTCGTTGCTACTTCGGCTGCAGAAGTTGGTATGGACCTGCACGCGGACCATTCGATATGTGATCTGTCAACACTTGATTCGATGATACAGCGTTTGGGTCGAGTGAACAGGTTCGGGGAATGTGGATGTTCTTTTATTGATATTGTTTATGAAAAAGAAATACTTGATCTTGAGGAAAAATGGAATATAAAAAAAGGAAAAGCAATCAAAGATTTCAATGAATCATTTCATATGGAGTTTAGGAAGCTGGAAAAAAAGAAATCGCGAAGCGAAGAAAAAATTATGAAAGAAAAAGAAAAGTTAGAAGAAGCTAGAACACAAAAAGCAAAGGATAAAGTTGTGGAAAAAGTAAGGCAACTTGAAATGGATTTATCTGATATTTCTGAAAAACTAGAAAATATCAATAAAACGAAAGAAGATGATCTCATCAAACACCTTAGGGAATCAAAGACTGAATTTATTAAAAATGATCCAATTCAATGGCCGCGCTTTAAAACGTATCAGATCTTATTGAAAAACAGGGATAACATGAGCCTCGACAAAATTAAAATGATCCTAGAAGGTGAGGCATCGGAAGAAGCCTTTTCTGCAGATGTCGAGAAGATGGAACTGACCGAAATCCTTCTGGATTTATGGTCACAAACATCCTTGCAAGATCATCCTGCAAGACCTTCGCCGGAAAGTTGGCTTCATGGTATAATAGATGAATACCCACATACATATATTGCCTGGAGAGAAGAGGTTGAAAAAATTGCGCCACTTTCGAATAAAGATATTGAGAGTTGGTTCAAGTATCATCCAATCTTGACAAAAGAGCGATTACAAATCCCCACATTTGAGATAAAGAACACGGGTAGTGATAATCGGAGTACACTTCTGAAACTGTTCGATAAACAAAAGTCCGAGCTACCTGTGATCATCGCTTCCTCAAAGGGAAGTTACGAAAGATATTTTTTCAAAGACATTGTGGATAACCCCTTAGATCATCCCTTAGAGTATGCAACTATAATTTTTCCATCGAGTTTGGGAGGATTGGATGAATCAGGTTTTTTCGATCCTACAAAGAGAAAAGATGACATTGATGTAGCTAATGAAGACATAACACGAGTGATTCTCAAACGACATAATGATGATTGGAGTTTTTACTCATATGATGATAATAACTCGATGGAAGGGATAGAATGGAAGAGCTTAAAGGATTCATTATTACAGATCGAGAATAAATATTCGAAAAAGACTGTTCACAAATTGCAAACAATAAAAATAGATGAGTTATCAGAGGATGATGAGATCATCGAGGAATGGCTTGTTTTATTAAAACACCAAAAAAAGAAAAATGACAGTAATGGCAAATATCCAACCGTAACTGAGCATAATCATGAAGTTCTTGAAATAATCAATAAATTTAATACTTCATTGCAAATCGATAAAACGATTTCTAATGCGCTTTCAATCGCGGCAAAACACCATGATGACGGGAAAATAAATGAAATATGGCAAATCGCCGCTGGTCATGATAATGCAGAAGAAATAACTCCATTTGCCAAAGGAAATGTTGACTGGAGAAAACTTGGTGGTTATCGTCACGAAGTAGGCAGTTTAATAGATTTACATGATAACCGTAATATCTTGGAAAATGAAGAAAAAGACCTTATATTGCATTTAATAGCAGTTCATCATGGATGGGGACGTCCACATTTTGAAGAGCAAGCATTTCCGCCTGCCACAGAACAGACCATCATGAAAGATATTATCTATGAAACTATGATGAATTATTCCAGGTTGCAAGATCGTTTCGGGTGGTGGAAGCTGGCGTATCTTGAATCTTTGCTAAGGCAGGCCGATGCGATTGCATCTTACGAAGATCCAGACACGGGGGATGAAATATGAATTCAACTATCGAGGTTAATGTTGATGTTAGCAATCCTGGACAGGTCTTTGCATGCTGTGGAATATTCGAACTCACACATCGAATGGCTACTGGAAAAGATAGAGCATTGGGATGGTTTGAAGACATCGACAAGGTTCATACAAAATTCTTGATAGATGCTTATGATCAAAATGAGGATCTAATTAGGCTTAATGATATTCTTCAGAAATTGAAAAAATGTAAAATCACAGCCCTTGAATACAATGATAAGGAAGGCCCCGTTCTCATTGGTGAACCATTCAATATGATCATTGACTGGCGAAAGCCATTTCCTCAGAATGGAAGTGTGAAGACATGGGCGGGGCAACAAAAAATATCCTCAATACTAAATATTATTCAAAAAAGTATTCCAAAGATTGTCCAAGAAAATAATTTATTTGAATATAGTTATACTACTGATAAGAAATTTACCAAATTCGACCCATCAAATATGGGCACATCTATTGATGCAGGTTTTTCATATAATACTATAAAAGGAAAACTAGGAATGAAGTTTTCAAGTTTCATATATACTGAGTTATTATCTTTGATAGGGCTTCAAGGTTTTGTACCGATTAATATTGACCGCAAGAGGAGATTATATAATATTTGGAAAGAACCAATAAGATTAGAATTGGCGAGAAGTGTTATTTCGAAAAATATATGTTGTATAAATATAAAAAGTTACATTTTTGAGATGTACATACAAGGTTCTGAAAAAAATTCACAATTAAAATCATTTACTTATGCAAATCATAAGAATTGGAAAAAGGAGGAATAAAAAATGATAGATTTGGAGTCTTTGTTAGACAAGAATAATGTTGCGCTGGTAATGAAAGAATATCTTAAGCCTGTAGAAGGAGATAATGCAATAGTATATCCTCCCACATATGCAGACCTTGGTGGTAAGGGAGTAGGTGGTTACAATATTGATCAGGTAAATGTAGATGGCAATGTTGTTGGGAATGTATGTACCATTGATAGTGTAGGCTCACAAGCTAATAGAATGGAACCGATCTTTAAGAAAGAACCTTACAAGGATTTGATTCCGCATATAATAGTAAAGGTCGAAAAAAAAGACGGAACAGTTGATGAAGTTGACATTCTTGATGCAGGGCATAGAATTGCAGATGCAGTGGTTCGTTTTTCGAACCTATCCTCTGATATAGAATCCGCGTTTGAAAAATCTGAAAAGGGTGACAGGTCCAAACTAGCTAAACTAGCCCCAACTTCATTGATATTTGGTTGTTGGGATTCGCGTGGAAAAGGAGCCAAGATTCCGAGGATCATTAGATCAACGATTAGGGCATACGATGTAACTCCATTGACTCGTTCGGCAACATATTTTGTTCCAACGGATTACACTGAGACTGAAGCAATCACTGAGAAAGATGCAAAGGAAGCGGAAAAAGCTTCTGCTTCAAAGCCTGCAAAAGCATCAACGGTAGGACTTGCAAATGCTCTAGCAAATAGAAGTCATGGAGGAGTTCTTCTATCAAATGAAAGCCAACTTATAAAAGAATCAGTTCTTTCGCTTAGCGCATTGAGACAGAATTTCGTAAAAGATGAAGTTGAAATTACAAGAAAACTTCAGGAATACATATTGGGCTTATCATTGGTAGCAATTACGGCACCCCAAGAGAATTTGCTTCGAATGGGTTGTGAATTGACAAAGGATCCGGAGAATAAATCCTCGTGGATTCTAGTAAAGAATGATGGTAGAAGAGAGGAAATTGACCTTGATGTCAATAAAATTCTAGAATTCGCCAAGGAGAAAGCAAATGAATTCGAAATTGGTGAATCAAAGACTGCTACATTTGATTCCAAAGCGGCAAAAGAGGCCTTGAAAAAAGCAAAAAAAGATTGAATATGTTGGTGATTGAAAATGGATAACCTATGTATCTCGATCACCTATTTGAGTCCGTATTTCCATGGACAGGGAGATTATGGTCCAGAATGGCCACCGTCACCATGGAGGCTTTTTCAGGCAATCCTTGCAACAGCTGCGAGAAATCAAAGATTGGATCGTGGAGTTTTTGAATGGTTCGAAAAACTGGATCCGCCTATTATCTTGTCCCCTTCAAAGGATAATGGAAGTAAGAAGATCAAGACATACGTACCGGATAACGCATCAGATGTAATTCTGAATCGGCAGGGAAGATTATCCGAAAAAATAATCGAACCTTCAATTATTAAAAATCCTGAAACTTCATTACACTACATCTGGAAAATCAGTTCGGAAGACATTGAGAATGCAACAGAAATAGCAAGAATTGCTATGGATCTGGCAACTGTAGGATGGGGAATAGACCTTGTTGTGGGAAATGGCAAATTGATGAAAGATAGTGAAGTTTCCAACTTGATTGAAACTTATCCTGAAGATAAAATAATACCGTCAAGAACTATCGGGAAAACTCTCCGATATCCCATAAAAGGGTCGTATGAGAACTTACAAACTGTTCATGAATCAAAACAGAATAGGTTCAACGGATTGACATACACTCCTCCCAAAAGACCTTCAGTTTACCAAGAAACTGGATATGTTGACAAGGGAAAACCATACAGGTCAGTTGTCTGTTTGAAATTATTACAACCATCTGATGAGGCAGAACGTTGGGCTAGTTTTGATCCGAGATATATAACACGTGTATCTTCATGGATTCGTGGTTTCCTTTGCAATATTGTAGAGAATGAATGGGATTTCAAAGAATCAAGTGAAGTGTATGTAGCAGGTCATCATGATTCCCGTGATAATCGAACACCACCAAGGTTCTCGTTCTTACCACTTCCAACAATTGGGCATAAAAATGCTGATGGGCTAATAAGACGAGTAATTATCGCTGAACCATATGGAGGAGATGGTTCAAAGTCAAATTGGGCTGAAGAGAAGATAAAAAACGCAACACTTTGTAACGAACAGGGAAAAAAGGTTTGTCGAATTGAAGTTGTAAGGAAGGACAAAATTTTCGAGAGATATTGTTCATCCGGAACGATATTTAAATCGGTCACACCAGTCATATTGCCAGGTCATGATAGCCACAAATATTCAAAAGCGGAAAAACTATTCCTCAAAGCAATTGAACAGGCGGATCTCAATGTAGATGATATTGACCATTATATTTTGCATAAAGCACCATTTTTCAATGGGGGTTACCATCCCACGGAATACAAGTTGACAGCACATCTAAAGGGATTCACACCAATACATGTGATGATAAAGTGGAAATCATCCGTTAGAGGGCCATTGGTCATTGGTGCAGGAAGACATCGCGGTCTCGGTCTCTTTGTTCCTACCGACGATAGGGAGGAGCGTGATAGAGCTGGACCTTGATGGAAAAGAAATAATTTGGACCTGGCACATCATCGAGATGAGCGAATGGGATCAGGATTATCTCAACATGGAGGTCCAGGCTTTCATCCGCATCGACAATAAAGGTACGGGAGAATTCCAATTCGGGCTGGTTTCGGGTCAGATCCAAGGTCGCTTCAAGAAAGGTACAGACGGAGTAACATTTGATTTCAATTGGGAAGGTAGCGATGAGGGCGAATATGTATCCGGCAATGGGTGGATACATTACAGAGACAATGAGAATGCAGAAGGTGAGGTAAGGTTCTATTCAGGAGAGATTTCACTTTTTAAAGCATCAAAGGTGAGGTTGGAATGAATGAAAACGAATTGATGGTCATAGAAGACATTCAAAGCAGAATCTTCACGATCCGCGGTGTACAGGTAATGATAGATTCGGATTTAGCAAACCTATACAACGTTGAGACCAGAGCCCTCAACCAGTCTGTAAAGAGAAATAAAGATAGATTCCCCGACCAGTTCTGTTTCCAGCTTACGGACGATGAAATGGATATCTTGAAATCACAAATTGTGACATCAAAAAGTATCACGAACTTGAAATCACAAACTGTGACATCAAGTTGGGGTGGGAGACGAACGAACTCATATGCTTTTACTGAACAGGGAGTGGCAATGCTCTCTGCTGTTTTGAAAAGCAGGATTGCTGTGGATATGAGTGTAAGAATAATGAATGCGTTCATTGCAATGAGAAAGTTCATCATCACCAATGCTCAGGTCTTTCAAAGGCTGGACTCTCTTGAGATCAAACAACTGGAAACCGATAAGAAGATGGAAAAGGTCTTTATAGCCATAGAATCCAGGGATATACAACCAAAACAGGGCATCTTCTACGATGGTCAGGTATTCGATGCTTACATCTTTATATCAGATATATTCAAATCTGCGGAGAGATCGATTACAATAATCGACAACTATCTGGATGACAGTGTCTTGACACTTCTCACCAAACGAAAGAAGGGTGTAAAGGTCCTCCTTCTTACAAAAAAGTTGAGCGAATCATTAATACAAGACGTGAAGAAATGCAATGACCAGTACCCTCATATCGAGATCAGAAAATTCAATAACTCGCACGACCGGTTCATCATAATCGATGACAAGGACATCTACCACTTCGGAGCCTCATTGAAGGACCTTGCCAAGAAGTGGTTTGCCTTCTCCAGGATGGATATTGAAGCTGCGAATATGTTGTCCAAACTTGAGGGAATAAAATGAAATCCATTACAACTGCTGTGAACCATCGTGATTATCACTTCAGTGGAGCAAATTTTTCTGTAGAAGTTTATCGTGATAGAGTTGAGATATCAGACCCCGGGGAATTACCACCAGGGATAAAACCCGAGGACATGGGAAAGAAAAGTGTGAGAAGGAACAAATTGCTAGCTGACTTATTCCACCGTATTGGAGAGGTGGAGAAGGTGGGTTCAGGGATTTTGAGAATGGAGCAGGCTCTGCAAGATGCTGGCGCGAAGCCATTCCATTTTGAGTTCACCGGATTCTTTACTATCATCTTCGATAGGATCACCGAAACGGTCGAAAAAGGAGATGTGAAAACTTCGGTGAAAACTTCGGTGAAAACTTCGGTGAAAATACTCGAAATGATGAAAAATGATCCGGAAGTAAGTGCGAAGCAGATTTCAGAGATTCTGGGAATAACCAAAAGAGCTGTTGAGATGCAAATCTCTGCTTTGAAGCAAAGAGGTAAGATTAAGCGAATTGGCCCTGACAAAGGTGGTCACTGGGAAGTGATCGATAATTAGAGGTGCTTGAAATGGAAACAGAAAAAGCATTGGTGGTATTTCAAGGAAGAAGAATCCGAAGACGATGGTTGGATGATGAATGGTGGTATTCTGTGATCGATGTAATAGCAATCTTGACGGAAAGTGCCGATCCCAGAAACTATTGGAAGGTTCTCAAATATCGGTTGAATGAAGAAGGAGTAAATCAAACGGTTACAAATTGTAACCAGTTGAAGATGCCAGCAGAAGACGGTAAGATGAGAAGAACAGATTGTGGCAATATTGAAATCTTATTTAGAATAATTCAATCCATTCCATCAAAAAAAGACGAACCATTCAAGCAATGGTTAGCAAAGGTGGGACATGAAAGGATCCATGAGATCGATGATCCTGAATTGACAATGCATAGAATGAAGGACACTTACAGGGCCAAAGGGTACTCGGAGGAATGGATCGAAAAACGGTCCAGAGAAATAGCGGTCAGAAACGAATTGACGGATGAGTGGGATAGAAGAAATGTTTCCAGGGGAAAGGAGTATTCGATACTGACAGCTGATATGCACAATTGCTGGAGATGCCAGGAAGAACCTTGAGGATGAAACCGGGAAACCGGTTTCCAGTTCCGGGAACTATCTAACCGTTCCGGAAAAACGAAAGAGATTGGAAAGGAGAATTGAAAGACATGGTGAAAAGGAAGAAACGGACCTCGAAGGAAAAAGCGGATGAAAATGGTCAATCCTTTGAACTTGCCAGTATCGGTGACAGAGAATGGGTTTTCCCGGATCAGAACACATCCGATGAGATCCATGAATTGTTCGAGGAAGCCTTGGACCTGATGGATGAGTTGAAATTCGGATCTGCCAAAGCCAAATTGAAAAGAATGCTGAAACTCAACCCTGATCACATAGATGCAATTCATCATCTTGCGATAATCGAGAATCGTAAAAAGAACAAGAAACCATCCAGGGAACTCTGGAAGAAGGGAGTGGAAATCGGACGCTCTGCAATACCAATAAGTTTCAAGAGGGGAAGCAGCAGGATACCTTGGTCAAATCTAGATAACAGACCATTCCTCAGATGTCTACATGGACATGCTTTTGCTCTTAATGATGATAGCAAGATCGAGGAGGCCTTTGAAGTTTTTGAGGAGTTGCTCGATTACAATCCAGATGACAATCAATGTGTGAGGGATATTCTAATGGAGATGTACCTTGAAGAAAATCTTTATTCTGAGGTAATGGAACTGGCAGAAAGGTTCAAGAATGACATCAGTCCCGAGATTATGTACGGAAAGGTTCTGGCACTTTTTCTGAGCGGAGACCAAGAAAAAGCTGAAATGGAATTGAAGGAAGTGATGGGATTCCAGCCCAAAGTCGCATTGGAACTTCTCAAAAAAAGTCATCCCAAACCAGACAGTTTGATGGAGGGTTATCTCAGACCTGGAGATTGGGATGAAGCATACTATTACTGGGTGAGTCAGGGTGATCATTGGACCCCTGAAGCGATCGAATGGTTAAGACAGAATATCCCGCCAGAAATTCAAAAAGAGGGATTGTCAGATGGAATCTAAAAATGGAACTCTTCCCTGGGGAGAAATAAAGAAACGCATTGTGGGGATGAAAGAGAAAGAACTTGTTGCTCTGATCGGGAAATGCTACAAAGAAAATCCTGATGTTAGACTTCTTCTCTCCATGTCTGTATCCCGGGGAGAAAAGGAAAACAGGATCATCATGGCAGATCTGAAGGAAAGATTGAGTGCAGTATTCTGGACCACTTCAAAGAACGGATGTCCCAGAACACCAAACCTCAGAGACGCAGGTAAGATCATTACCATGGCAAAGAAATCCACTGCGGACTCCGGGGTCCTTGTGGATATCATGTTGGATCATCTAGAACACGGAGTAGGATTCACGATGGAATACGGAGATATGTGGGAAGGTTATTACACAAGCATCGAGAACCAGTTCGAGAGGACCTGTAAGTTCATCGCCGAGCACAAAGCAGAATTTGATATCGATAAAGCGTTAAGGAGGATCGATAAACAGATTTATGAAACAAGAAACATCGGTTGGGGTTTCGAGGAGACCCTGGATTCTATAAAGGATGAACTGGTCGAAATGCTAGAGGGAGAAGTATGACAACGCTTTACCATGATGGAATGACCGAGGAGGAGTACGACATAATACAAGACATCGCCTCAAACTTTTTTCTGGCGCAGAATCCCAGGAAGGAGTACTTGTCCGAGCTTGTCAATTTCTGTGAGAAGGCAGTGGGCCCTATCCTGAAAATCGTGGAGATCAACGCAATTTGGGAATATGCGTACGAGGAAGATTATAACGCCTTTCATAAGAGTGCGATGGATGCGTTGAAATTGATAGGAAAACCTGCTCTTCCCATTCTGGAAAGATACGTGTTGGAAGATGAAGTTCATGAAATTGTCAATGTCTTCGCCCAGAAGGCCATCTTCGAGGTCCTTGGACTCGATTCGGATGAGAGAAAGAAGATATGCAAACACATAGAAGCTATCCCTCATGAAAAAGATGGTACAGTATTCTATACATGCAATATATGTGAAAAAATATTGACGGAAGAGGAGTGGATGGAATGATTATTAATAGATATAATTTCATACAAATTAATAACGGATTTGGATTAGAGTTGATTCGGGGGATCATAATTGGAAGATTACACCGTTAAAAAAAAGGCTTTGACTCCCGTTTTGACCGAGGATGTTGAAGGGAAAATGCAATATGTACATAAAAATAGCAACATTCTCACTCCAGTAAGATATTTTGAGGCAAAAGAAGTAGAAGATGACGGTGAACCTTTTAACGAAAAGATGAAGAGGTTAACGGCTAAGTTAAAACATCAGTGTGAAGAATTCGCAAAGCTTGAAAAAGAGATATTGAAGAAACCGGAGGCTCTTGGATATGGAAACTGATCCGGTTCTCCTTCACATAAAACATTTGCTGGGTATAGGCGAAGGAATCCGAATAGAATATAAAAATGCAAGAACCGGGCTTCCAGAAAACATATTTGAGACCATCTGTGCAATGCTGAATAGAGATGGAGGGGATATTCTCCTTGGTGTTGATGATAACGGAAATGTGTTGGGAATAGATAACCAATCCATTGAGAACATAAAAACAAACCTGGTCAATCTCTCAAACAACCATCAGAAACTTGAACCTCCATTTATTCTGTTCCCCGATGAGCACACCATTAATGACCTCAAGATCCTGCACATTTCAATACCAGCAAGCTCGCAAGTGCATAAAACCAACGGATTTGTCTTTGACCGAAGCAACGATGGAGATTTTCGTGTAACAGAACCACATCGAATAGCAGAGATCAGCAACCGGAAGAGAAACACCTACACCGAAAACATCATCTATTCTGCTACAACGCTGGATGATCTTCGTATTGATATGCTTCCCCGTCTTCGTAATCTGATGTTAACCCGTGGACCGAATCATCCGTGGAGAGAGTTGGACGATGAGCAGTTATTGCTAAAGGCCGGGCTTTACAGAAAGGATCAGGAAACTGGAAGGGAAGGATACACATTGGCTGCCATTCTTCTCCTTGGAAAGGATGAAACCATCCGAAGTGTTCTTCCACATTACAAGATCGATGCTCTTGTCAGAAGAGTTCAGATGGATCATTATGACGACCGTGACCGTATCGATTGCAATCTCATTGAAGCATACGACCGGCTCATGGCTTTTATTGCCAAACATCTTCCAGACCCGTTTCACCTTGAAGGAGATGCACGAATAAGTTTAAGAGATAAGATATTTCGTGAAGTTGTTGCGAATTTCCTTGTACATCGAGAATACATGAACGCTCACCCTGCGCGATTGATAATTTACAACGACCGTGTTGAAACAACAAATGCAAGCAATTACAGGTTCGAGGGAATTCTTGACCCTCAAAATGTTGTTCCTTTCTCGAAAAACCCGGTAATTTCCAAATTCTTTGCTCAACTCAGCTGGGTTGAAGAGATCGGCTCTGGAATGATGAACATAGGAAAATATCTTCCACACTATACTCCGGGGGGTATTCCGGAATACAGGGATGGACCTGTGTTTACTACAATCATTCCTATCAAGACCAATTGGGCTGCAGATCCGGTTACCGAACAAGATGCGGGAAGTTCTCGGAAAACAGAAAATGAAATCATAGATATGTTGAAGAAGGGATCATATATCACAAGAACCGACCTGTTGAAGATGCTTTCAGAAAGGGTTGGTAGTAAGTTGGTAGAAAGGGTTGGTAGTAAGTTGGTAGAAAGCCAGTTAAAAATCCTGATACTGATCAAAGAAAAACCAGCTATCAGTAAGAGAGAATTATCGGAGAGAATAGGTCTCAGCAGTACTGCAGTGGATAAAAACATTGCCAAACTCAAATCCCTTGGAGTTCTCAAAAGGATTGGCCCCGATAAAGGTGGTCACTGGGAAGTGATCGATAATTAGAGGTGCTTGAAAATGGAATCAGAAAAAGCATTGGTGGTATTTCAAGGAAAAAGAATCCGAAGAATATGGTTTGATGATGGATGGTACTTTGTGGTGAATGATCTTATCGAAGCCATAACTGATTCATCCAATCCATCCGATTATCTTAAGAAAGTAAGAAGCAGGGATGAAGGATTAAAGGAAGGTTGGGGACAGATTGTCACCCCCCTTCCAATCCAAACCCCGGGCGGACGACAGCAGATGAATTGTGTAGGTACAGAAAACGCATTCAGACTAATTCAATCCATTCCATCAAAAAAAGCCGAGCCTTTCAAGAGATGGCTGGCAAGGGTTGGTTATGAACGGATCCAGGATCGTGACCATATGAACGACCTTGAACTCATTTTTACCATGCTAGGAGAGGCCTCAACAACTGAGATTGCACGAAAGAAGGATTCTCGCGGATTTGACGAGAATAAAACAGCAGCGAGAAAGGGTGGGACAATTGCAGGTGAAGCGAGAAAGAACCTGGAAAAGGAGACGGGAAATCCCGTTTCCAGCAACGAAAATTATCTGTCAACTCCTGAAAAACGGAAGAGATTGACGAGGAAAAGTGAGAAAAATGGGAAAAAGGAAAACCATAATTGATGATCCTAATGAAATTCATCAACCTCTGAAACTGACCTTTACAGGTAACAGAGAATGGGTATTTTCGGACCAGGATACTTCGGATGAGGTTTATGAGCTGTTCGAGGAGGCCCTGGACCACATCGAAGAATACGAATACGTGTCTGCTAGGAAGAAATTGATGAAATTGCTGGAACTCAATCCCGATCACATCGATGCTTTGCATCACCTTGCGATCATTGAAAAAAAGAGAGGAAATCTGGAACTTTCCAAAGAGTTGTGGAAACGCGGTGTAGAAGTTGGAAGGACAGTGATACCAAAGAGGTTCAAGCGTGGCAGCAGCAGGATTCCATGGTCAAATCTTGATAACAGACCATTTCTCAGATGTCTACATGGACATGCATTTGCCCTTATTGATGAAGGAAGGGTAGATGAAGCCATACAAGCCTTTCAAGAACTGATCGATTACAATCCGGATGACAACCTTGGTGCCAGAGACAATCTGATTTCGATGTTGATTGAAAAAGATAGATTGGGTGAAGCTTTTGAGTTATCAAAAAAATATGATGATGATTCAGGTCCTTGTATAATGTATGGAAGGGCCCTTGCTAATTTTCTAAAAGGAAACATTGAGGATGCCGAAAGATCGTTATCCGATGCTATCAGGTATACTCCGAAGGCAGCAGAGGAGATCCTGAAGAAGAAGCACCAGAAACCTGAAGAATGGATGCCTGGCTACATCACAGTGGGAGGATGGGATCAAGCTTTTTATTACTGGGAGATGCAGGGAAAATACTGGACTCCCGAAGCAAAAGAATGGTTAAGAAGGAGATATCCCGGTTCAGAACAATATGAAGGAGCGTATTTTCCAGAATCCTCATTATCATATAAAGATGGATTGAAATCCGAGGAAGAATTCAACAAAATCTTTGATGTTGCGTCGGGTCTGTGTTACAAGCAGAAGAAGAAAAGGAACCGATGTATAGATAAATTGGCCGAGATCGGAGTGAAAGCGATTGGACCGATCCTGTATCTTGTGGAATGTGATGCTGCGCATGATGATGAGGACCCTGAGGATTATGACAGATTCAAAGAGGCATGTCTGGAAGCAATGAGGAGGATAGGACATCCTGCGTTATCCATTCTTGAAAAATATGCTTTGGAAGAAGACGTTCACGGGCTTGTCAATGTCTTCGCCCAGGAAGCGATATTCGAGGTCCTGGGACTCGATGAGGAGGAGAGAAAGGAGATATGTCACCATCGGGAAGCCATTATTCATGATGAAGGAGGAGAGACCTTCTACACTTGTGCCATTTGCGAGAAAGTGATGACGGAAGAGGAGTGGAATAAATGATGGAAAATAAAGATATGGATTATTATTTGCTGACTGCCATAGGAGTTAGGCCCTTAGAGGGCAAGTATAAAATGGGAGATAAGTTCGAAACAGGACTATTTTCTTCCACAGCATTGGTAAAATTGATGGATCAAAAACCCAAGAAGATATTTGTTCTTCTTACTGCTGGAGCTAGAGAAAAATCATTAGAGAAATTTCAAGAAGAGATCGATCTGGATATGGATATTATTGATATTCCGGATGGTGTCAATAATGAAGAGATACGGATAATAATTCAAAGGATTTTGAAATCAATCCCGGAAAAATCCAATCTTATTCTTGATATTTCCCAGTCTTTCAGGCATTTTCCTTTTCTATTCTTTACTTCTGTGCTATATCTACAATCATTCAAGGGAGTCAGGATCAAAGCAATATATTACGGAATGTATGAAAAGATATCTGAATATGGTTTTTCTCCTTTTATCGAGATAGGATACATTTTGGAAATGATCGATTGGTACCATAGTCTGAGGGATTTCTCCGAAAAGAAGATCTCCAGGAATCTAGCAGATATCATTGAAAGAAATATTGAAGAGAATTCAATAGATGAAGGGACAAAAAACTTCCTTGAAAATATGGTTTTTCAAATCAAGAGGTTTGATGATTTTTTCGGAACCGGTCTTCCAATGGGATTGGGTGATTCCTCCAAAAGCATAGTAAATCAATATGACAAGATCAGAGATCATATGGATCCAGAGATTCCAATTCCGATGGCGGATGAAATGTTCGATTACGCTACCGCTTCCATAATGCCCTTCAAGCTGATGGATGCTTTGAAAACCAAAGGTAACTGGAAACAGAAATTTGACCTGGACATATTGGAACTGGAGAGGCAATCTCGAATAATCGATAGTTATCTTGGTTCTGGCCATTATGTGAATGCAATCAGATTGATTAGAGAATGGATCATAAGCATATGTGCTCTTTCAAATGGTAGATCAGGTGACTGGTTGAATAAATCTGGAAGAGAACCCATTGAGAGACTTCTTGGGTCAATCAGGTGGCAAGCAGAAAAAAAGATACTGGTAGATGATAAAAAAGAATTGGCATCCATATGGGATTCCATATCAAAATTCAGAAATGATATTGCTCACAATGGAATGAATGAGGACAAGATAGATATCAGCAGCAATCTAGACAGTGTAGAAGAGATATGGAAACACATTAAAGAATCAATGCATGATGATAAATTCTGGAATCTTGAATTGGGTGGGGGAGGTGGAAGACTTCTTGTCACACCTCTTGGCTATTCAAAAGGCCTTTTGTACTCGGCCATCAAAAAGATAAAACCGGATTATTGTTTGATTATCACATCCAAAGATGCTGGTATTCATGTTGATGAGATAATCAAAGAATCAGAGTATCAGGGTGGATTTGAATTAATCGAACTATCAGATCCACATAGTGGATTTGATGAGATCAGAGGGATAATAAATTCGATCATACCCGATCGGTCGAATCTCTTCCTTGAAGCGGATGAAATATTTATCAACCTTACAGGTGGAACCACGACACTTCAGGTTCTGGTAGAAGCGATATCAAAGAAAGCCGAACAGATGGGGAAGGGTCCAAAAAAGGTTGTCATTTTTGATAGAATGCCCCATCAAATTCAACAGGAGGACCCTTTCAGGGTGGGGGAAATGGTATATTACAATGATATCATTGGTGTTAAGGATAAGGAAGGAGGAAGTGATTGAGATGGATAAGATTGAGGCAAGATTCAGGATAGTCACACCTATGTTCATATCGGGTGCTGATCAGACAAAAGCAGAATTGAGAGTTCCCAGTATAAAGGGAGCTTTGAGATTCTGGTGGAGAGCATTGAATTACAAGGAAGAGCCAAAGAGACTTCTGGAAATGGAAAGAAATCTTTTTGGAAGTTCAGATAAGAATTTTGGCCAATCGAAGATTTCCATGAGTTTGAAAAATGTTAACCTTAAATCGACCAAGATACAAAACAAATGGAATGTTAACGATTGGAGAGCATACGTGGGTTATGGTTTGTCAGAGGATCAAAGCGGAAAGAAACGTGAGAATATCTATCGATCATTTTTGGAACCTGATGGGACATTTTCATTGATAATGGGCTCCAAGGGAGATCTGTCAACAATCAATGATACATTGAAATCTTTTTCGTTACTGGGTGGATTGGGTTCAAGATCAAGAAATGGTTGGGGAAGTATATCCATAACTGGTATCGATTCAAAATGGCAAATACCAACATCAAGAGAAGATTATACCTCACAACTTTGTGAATTATTGGCACTATATAGACATGATGAAAAAATTCCAAGTTATTCGGCCATTTCGAAAAACACAGAAATCAAAATTGGCCCGTGTTTCAACAATTATTTTGATGCATTCAAAGATATTAGCGAGAAATATAAAGCATATGTGAAGGAACTCAGACCAAAAGACAAGAGGGAGGGTTTTGGTTCACCTCGAAAAGGAATTTCTGATGATCGCAGAGGAAGTCCTCTATTCATTCATCTCCATAATACAGGAAATCAATTCTTCTGGGTAGCAACGTTCATGAAATCGAAATTCAACGAGAGGAATGAAGAACCCAGATTGGGTTACGAGCCAATTCATAATTTCATGGATGAAATAGGAGGTGATAGAATATGAACACTCTCAATATAACAATCGGACCTGTCCAGAGTTTTGTTGTACAAGCAAGACGTACTCGTGACCTCTGGAGCGGTTCCTTTCTTCTATCATATTTAACCGGATGCGCAATGCACGGAGCAGAGTTAGCCTCAGGCAATAAGGTTCTCGAACCCGTGATCGAGAATGACAGGTTGATGACACTGATAAGAGAAGGGACCCTTTCTGATAACAAAAAGAAGAATTTGATAGGTTCACTTCCAAACAGATTCAAGATAGAATGCGATGAACCTGATTCAGTGGAAAAAGCCTCGAAAAAGGCATTCGATGAAGCATGGTTGAAAATTGCAGATGCTGTTTGGTCCAGATACCTGGCCAGTATTGATGTCGGAAACGGTACTAAAGAAATCTGGGATCGCCAGGTAAAGGATTTCTGGGATTTCAACTGGACCGTTGGTGAACAGTGGACTGTTGATGCGAGAAAGAACTGGAGAAGGCAGAATATTCCAGAGGAAGGTGGAGATCATTGCACACTGATGAATGATTACCAGGAACTTTCCGGCCATATTCGTTATAAGAATGGAAACAAGCAGAAAGAATTCTGGAAAGAAGTTAACAGGAAAACAGGGAAGCTTGATCTCAAAGATGACGAACGTCTCTGTGCGATCGCTTTTATCAAACGTTTCTTCCCGAGTGTGGCAGGTGAAATCATTGGAAATGTATTTACTTCGAAGCATTGGCCATCCACTGTTTACATGGCTGCAGTTCCCTGGTTGAAGAAACTTGATGAGGAAGATAAACGGAGATTGGATGAATATTATGATGAAGCAAAAAAGATTGGACAGAACGTATTAAGACCGGTTATTCCAGAGAAGCTGGGATTGGACCTTGGTAGATTTGCACAACTTGATGGAAATTTTTATTTCAAAGAGCTACTGAGAAGTGAAAAATCCACTCCAATAACGGGATGTCCAAAGGAGGATAGAAAAAAACTTGTGGAGTTACTTGGAAAGGTTAAATCGAAACCTTCTCCATATTATGTCCTTCTTCTGATGGATGGAGATAACCTCGGTAAAATGAAAAGAGAGAATAGAGGTAAAACCAATGAGATAAGTCAAGCTCTTTCCAAGTTCAGCCAACAGGTACCTGAAATTGTGAAAAAAAATAACGGTGTAACCATCTATGCCGGTGGAGATGATGTACTTGCAATGCTTCCGATGGATACGGCCTTAAAGTGTTCAAACATATTATCTGACGTATATCGATCATCTTTTACAGATACAGGAATAGAAACAACAATAACAACCATTTCCGCAGGATTGGTATACACACATTATCATATGCCTTTTCAATCCGTTTACAGGGAAGCTCATCATCTCCTTGATGATATTGCAAAGAACAGAAACGGAAGAAACAGTATTGCCCTATCTGTATGGAAGGGAAGCGGAAAGTATCTTCAATGGGTCTCAAAATGGGATCGAAAGGATGGTAATGTATCTGATCTTATCTCTGATGCTGTGATGAGATACTACAACGAGAAGATATTCTCTTCATCGTTAATGTATTCCGTTCGAGAATCCATGGCTCTTCTCACTGATGTTCACAACTGGAAACCAGGGGAAGAGATGGACCTGGGAAAGTCTCTTGATTCTAATCTGGACATCAAGAAATTGATCGTTGCAGATATTATGCGTTCAAACGTTGGAAAAATGGAACATGGTACTGTTGAAAGTGAATTGGAACCAATATTGAATCTTTGTTACAAATACGATGAAAATGAAAAGAAATATCTCAATACAACTTTTTCCATCGACGGCTGGTTCCTTATCAGATTTCTTTCAAAGGGAGGTGATTGAATGGATTACTACAGAATAGAACCGATTGACACTTTGTTCTTCAGGGATGGAAGACCTTACAATGCAGGTGAGACACAAAATGATGTTAAAAGCATCTTTCCTCCATCACCTTTCACCGTTGTTGGAGCTTTGAGAGCTGCAATGGCCCGGAAGATGGATTGGAAAGGAGGGCCCTGGGAACAGAGGATAAAAAACAAATTGGGAGATGGAAGAGAACTTGGAAATCTGAACTTTGCTGGGCCATATCTCATGGCTGACGATGAATTGATATTTCCTGTCCCGAGACACATTCTTGCACGAAAGAAAAATATGGATGAATGGGAAAACTTCAACAGGGTACGACCGGGAAATGATGTTATTCCCAGTGACATGGGCAATGTCTGTTTTCCCATATTAGAAGGTGATCATGAAAGGATGAAGAATATCCCTGGTTACGTAACCTCTTCGGATATGAAGAAGCTTCTCTGGGACGATGCTCTTTCCGATATTGAGATCATTTCAACTGATCTTCTGTGGAAGCATGAGTTCAATGTAGGCATTCAGAGAGATGCAAATTCACTCACTGTATACGACGGTCATCTATTCTCCAGAACTTTTATTCGTATGCGAGAGAAGATGGAGAATCAGGCAAGTCATAATGAGGAGGATGAGCCTGAGAGTATGGGTTTAAGTATAATATCCGGTGTCGAACGATTCGATAGTGGACTTGGAAAAACGTTAATGCTCGGAGGGGAATCAAAAGCTGCTTTCATCGAAGAGATTGATGAGCTCAAGTTACCTGAACCTGATCATAATAAAGACCTCCTGAAAAGATTTGTTGTTGTATTAATTACCCCAGCCCACATTGAAAAACTGGAGATCAATGACAAGGTTGATGATCTATTCCCGGATCATGTAAAACTTGTTTCGGTATGTGCAGACAGACCGGAAATGATCGGTGGTTGGGATTTCAGTAAGGGCCCATTACCGTTAAAGCCTTACATGAAGGCAGGTTCAGTTCTTTTCTTTGAATCAGAAGAGGGAATTGATCCGAAAAAATTCAATGGAAGATCGATTGGTGATGAAACCGAATTCGGCTTCGGCCAGGTACTCATTGGAAAATGGTAAGAGAGGTGAAAAAAATGAAAAGCATCATGATAGGAATGCTGGCCGAGACGCCGGTACATGTTGGAGCGGGACAGTCAAGCGGATTTGTAGATCTACCTGTTGCAAGGGAATCGATAACGAGTTATCCGATGATTCCCAGCACTGGATTGAAAGGATCGTTCAGGGAAATATTAAGAGGAAGTGGAGATGAACACCAAATTTTCGGGAAAGAAGGAGACGAGGGACATGCCGGTGGAATCGTCTTCAGCGAAGGCAGGTTATTGCTCCTTCCGGTTAGGAGTCTCACATCCAGTTACAAATGGGTGACCTGTCCGCATATCATTGAGAGATTGAAGAGGGATAAATCAAGGACCAGTGAAAATGATGAAGGAGTAAGTGCCGTCAAAAAACCGGAAATCTCGCATAACAAAGCTCTGGGGAAATATTCTGACAGAAATAAAATTTTCCTTGAAGAGCGAGAATTTGAGATTCTGGGTAGTGTGAATGATGAAATAATTGATTTGTTGAAAGAATTCATTCCCAACAAAGATGCTGCAAACAGACTTGAAGAACAGCTCGTGATCCTTCATGACAGCGATTTCAAATGGTTTGCACAGTACGGCCTTGCTGTAAATGCCAGAAATGTACTTGATAAGAACACAAAAGCAAGTAAAAATCTCTGGTACGAAGAGGTCATCCCATCTGATTCGGTATTCTATACCATTGCCATGGAAAGAAAGGACGGATGCCTCGAAAAGATACAGAGAAAAATTGAAGAAAAACCATATATTCAGCTTGGAGGAAACGAGACGGTAGGTCAGGGCTGGTTCAATATAAAAAAGGTTGGAGAGTGATCTCTTGGATAAGGATAAGATGACCTTTGAACAGAAAAGGGCGAGCCATGCCTTGAAAGAAGTGAAAAAACTCGAAACAAGGGGTATAAAAGAATATGGCCATTTTCAAAGTTATGTGAGTGCTCTTCCCGCTTCGATTGTTATGAACGGCCTTGGTCAAGCAATGGCATTTGAATTATCCAACAAAAAAGATGTGGGTCACAAAGAATTGTACCGGATAATGCAGGATTGGCTCTGCAATGAAGAGAGAATTTTCACTGATGAGAATGATCTGATGAAAGCGATCACCGAAAATGGACAGGAGAAATATGTATGGGCCCAGGCCGAAGCATTAGCATATCTGGATTGGTTAAAAAAATTCAGCAGAGCATATCTTGAAAAAGGTGGTTGAAATGGGAAGAATTCCAATTTATGATAGTAATAATCACGATACGATGGAGATTAAGCTGGAGTCTGCAAATGCTGGATTATGGTATGACAAGTTTTGCAACCAGTGGGAATCCTGGGAAAATGGTTTGGGTGAGAACAAGAAAAAATGGATCAACACCGTTACAGGGAAACCTGTCGGGGATAGGATGGAATTAGAAAAAATGGTAGACAGAAGAAAAAAATTGGTGGAGATCCAATCTGGTTCAAATATTCTTTTCAAAACAGATTGGAGATTCGTCACCGGACTTGGAAAGAATCATCCTGTTGAGAATGGTTTCACTTGGCATCATACGCTCGGTACTCCATACATTCCTGGATCATCTGTGAAAGGCATTGCAAGGGAATATGCCAGGTTGTTGAGAGAAGAAAACAAGATAACAGATAAGGAGATAATATCAATATTTGGACCAGATGACAATAAGGAGGACAGCAATGTTGGTTCTGTCATCTTTCTTGATGCGATACCAAACTCTCCTGTTCAACTATCGGCAGATATAATGACACCGCACTACGGTCCTTATTATTCGGATGAAAAAGTACCTGGTGATTGGCATGATCCGACTCCGATCCCATTCCTGACGGTTGAAAAAGATCAAGAATTCCTCTTCGGTCTGATTCCGAGAAACCCGGGTGCTGAAGGAAATGTAGAAAAGGTTAAGGACTGGTTGATTGAGGCTCTTGAAATCTTGGGTGCCGGTGCAAAGACAAATGTTGGGTATGGTAGATTTGAACATATAAGGATCAAGTCTCCGGCAGATCAATGGTTGGTAAAAACATCTGCTGAGATAAGCCTTGATCTATCGATTATCACATCAAATCCTTCAAAAGCTTTCATTTTAAAATGGCAGAGTATTGAAGATAATGAGTTCAAGTTGGAAATGGCTCATCATCTCAAGGAAAGAATAATTTCAGAGGGTAATTGGGATGGAAAGAAATGGGGCCAACTGGATAAGCTGAAGAAGGCATTGAAACAATATCTTGGTGAATAAATGAAGGTACTAGTCATCCTACTCAGCGGTCAGCATGTTCCAAATCTACTCTCAATTGAAGCTGTGAAACCGGACAAGATCGCATATGTTGAAACAAAGGAAATGAAAAGATCAAAAGCATGGTCTAATCTGGAAAATGCGTTGGAGATGAATGATGTTAGTATTGACTCGAAAAGGTTTGAACTGGTAGAAGAAAACTCCATGGCATCGATCAGAGGACTATTCAAGGAAATATTGGGAAGATACATCGATGACGAGATCATTGTGAATCTGACTGGTGGTACAAAACTGATGTCCATCGGAGCCTATGATATTTTCAAGTCATCGGAAGCAAGATTGATCTACAAGCCATTCAGGCATGTAAATGAATTTATCGATATAATGTCGGATTCAAGATTGGACTTTGAAACAACCATATCCATAAGGCAGTTTCTCAAGGGTTATGGCTATGAGATATCAGACAATGATAAACAGATTGAAAAACACCTGGACGAATGTTCCTCTCTGTTCAGTTTCGCATCGCATCTTGCAGGGAAACATAGAACAAATGATGTAAGAGGATGCCTTTCCAATCTGGCCAGAATAAATTTCGAAAAGGGAAGCGAAATGGGAGATCTGTCCATTGATATTTCCCATGGATTGAGAACCAATGATATTCCATTGAAAATGTTTCTCGTTGCCAACCTTGGTATGAATTCCATGGAAGAAGAAATTCTTCACGGGGAACTGAGCAGGAAATATGTAAGGTTCCTTACCGGAGAATGGTTAGAGATATTCATCTGGGGATTGTTAAATACGTATGGTAATGAACTGGGTTTCAGAGATCCGAATCATTCTGTAACATTCTTCAAGAGGAACAAGCCAGGCGTTACCAAGAATGAACTTGATGTTGCTTTCCTGAATGGAACCAAATTGTGTATTGTAGAATGCAAATCAGGAAAGCAGGGCATGGATAAAGATGCTCATGGTGTAATTTACAAGATGAAAGCAGTGATGGATCAGACAAAAGCTCTGGATATATCCGGTTTCCTTGTCACAACATCGGACAATGTCCTTGACAGTGGAGGTAATGTAAAACGTCATATCGGATCGAGATCGGATGAATATGGTCTTCGATTGATCCTCTCAGATGATATTATCAGATTATCAAAGGCTCATGAAAGTAATGATAAAATCACTATTATCAAGATATTATCTCAATTATTCAATTAACATTCACCGGATGAAAAGCCCCCGTTTCGGTTCGGGAGCTCTCCTGTCCGGGAGGAAAGCCCGGGAAAGGTACAGATGATACGGAACGTGGAAGTGGTCCTTTCCCGAAACCGAGAATAATATTGATATCTATATATATCGCTAATCGAAAATATATTCGATATATATGACGGAAGCAGGATTGAAGGGTGTTGATGATCGGTTGATACCAGTCAGAATGCTGAATGAATATCGATACTGCCCACGATTGGCCTATATTGAATTCATTGACGGGGATTTTGTCGATAACGAACACACGGTTGAGGGATCGAGACGACATGAAACCGTTGATGAGGAAAGGGGAAAGGTTCCAAAACCGGATGAGATCTTCGGTGATTTCAAGGCAAGAGGAGTAACGTTATCCTCCGAGGAATTCGGAATAATATCCACACTGGATATCATCGAATCAAAGGATGGAAAGGTCTCTCCGGTAGAGATCAAAAAAGGAAAAGGTCCTGATGAAGGTGCCTGGCCAGCAGATATCGTTCAGATCGGAGCACAGATGCAGATACTCAGGGATAATGGATACAACTGCAATGAGGGTTTCATTTTCTATGCGAAATCGAATAAAAAAGTCCCTATCGAATATAATAATGATGTTTTACTGGAACTCGTAACGGCGATCAACGGAATGCAGTCCAGCATGGAAAACAGGGTGATGCCACCTCCCCTGAGAAACAGCAGAAAATGCGACGGATGCTCCCTGGCTCCGATATGTCTTCCCGACGAGATCAACGCCCTTTCCGATGATAACGAGGATGTTGAGATCAGGAGAATGTTTCCATCAAGGGATGATACGAGACCTCTGATATTACAGGAGCAAGGGTCCTACCTAAGCAAGAAAGGGGATATCCTGATTGTCAAGAAAAGGGGAGTGAAAGTAGGAGAGGTCAGAACTTTCGAGATTTCTCATGTTTGTTTGTATGGAAACGCTCAGGTGTCAACCCAAGCATTATCTGAACTTTTGAATAGAAACATTCCCGTTCTTTATTTTTCATACGGGGGTTGGTTCAAAGGATATTCATTTTCACTCATCAACAAGAATGTTGACATCAGAATGAAGCAGTTCGAGCATGCGCTGGATAAGAAAAAGAGACTTGAGATATCAAAAACGATCGTTGCGGGAAAGGTAAAAAACTGCAGAACTCTTCTCAGAAGAAACTGCGAGGAAGACTGTAAAAAAGCTCTTGATGAACTGAATAAAACTCTTAAACAGCTCAACAAGGTAAAGGATATTCCTTCTCTACTGGGAGTGGAAGGAAATGCCGGCAGGATCTATTTCGGTTCTTTCAACAAGATGATCAAGAACGGGTTCAGGAAGGATTTCAATTTCGAATCCAGGAACAGAAGACCTCCCACGGATCCGGTGAATGCATTGCTTTCACTTTCATATTCTGCTCTGTGCAAGGATCTTACCGTGTCATCATTGACGATGGGACTTGATCCCATGCTTGGTTTTTACCACAGACCCAGATACGGAAGACCTGCATTAGCTCTTGATCTGATGGAGGAATTCAGACCTATCATCGCTGACTCAGTTGTCATTTCAATTATCAACAATGAAGTGCTGGATAAAAGAGATTTCATATTCAAAGGCAAGGCATGCAATTTAAACTCGGATGGAAGAAAAAAATTCTACGGTGCATATGAAAGGAGGGTCAGTCAGGTTGTGAAACATCCCATCTTCAAGTATCAGGTATCTTACAGGAGAATATTCGAGACCCAAGTTAGATTGATGTCAAGATATCTTGCTGGAGAACTGAAGGAATACATACCATTTGTTACAAGGTGATCAGGATCAATACATTCATTGTCTGTTACGACATCTGCGATCCAAAAAGGCTCAGATATGTCCACAAGACGATGAAAGGATTTGGTGTAGCTGTTCAGTATTCAATTTTCAAATGTTCACTATCCAAAACAAATCTTCAGAGAATGATCACGAAGGTTCAGAATGAAATGGATCTTGAAGAGGACAGTGTCATTATAATCGATCTGGGTCCTGAGGATGGATTGTGGGAAAATAGAGTTACAATTATAGGTGAAAAAAAGGATCTTAGAGCAGATGAACAACCTTTAGTATTTTGATGATGATAATAAAAACACCATGAAAGGAGGTATTTCACCATGCGAGAGGTCCGTTGAAGGACCTTCATGCGAGGACCTCTCGAAAAGAGATTATTTTGATATAAATCGTAAATTATCAACATCCGCAAATTCGAATAAGGGGATGATCGAGCATGAAAATATTTTTAAATGAAAGGAACCTCTCGCACTTCGAACCGGGCTAATATATAAAGCTCTCTCCACGGCCTACTGGCTGTGGCCCCATTGAAGCACTTGGAGTGGTGATTTATGCGAACAAACCAGTATTATTTCTCTCCACGGCCTACTGGCTGTGGCCCCATTGAAGCATTTATCTGGAGACTCGGACAAAATCAAGGGTTTAAACTCTCCACGGCCTACTGGCTGTGGCCCCATTGAAGCAACTTAAAACACCTCCGCAAATGTCCGATTTGCCTTTCTCTCTCCACGGCCTACTGGCTGTGGCCCCATTGAAGCCATCCACCGCAATAAGACATTGACAAGTTCTGATCCCCACTCTCCACGGCCTACTGGCTGTGGCCCCATTGAAGCGGTGATAACTATGTGCGAGAAAAAAACACCAGTAAGAGCTCTCCACGGCCTACTGGCTGTGGCCCCATTGAAGCTCCAACCTTCGACCTGACTTCCGGTTACGCTTGGTCGCTTCTCTCCACGGCCTACTGGCTGTGGCCCCATTGAAGCGAAGAACTTGATAGTTTGGAAATATCAAGAGTATATTACCTCTCCACGGCCTACTGGCTGTGGCCCCATTGAAGCCTGACAAGGCCGAGTCTTATGCTACCTCATTTTATCTCTCCACGGCCTACTGGCTGTGGCCCCATTGAAGCTCAAAACAGCATCTGCCAAGTCTGCACCTCTCAAGTCAGCTCTCCACGGCCTACTGGCTGTGGCCCCATTGAAGCTGTAACAATGTTACACTATTTGGGACATTACAACACTTTTCTCTCCACGGCCTACTGGCTGTGGCCCCATTGAAGCACATATTCATTCCTCTTTGTTTTTCTCCCTTTGAAGTACTCTCCACGGCCTACTGGCTGTGGCCCCATTGAAGCAAAATGCCGCTCAACCTCATTCAGATATTTTTCTATTGTCCTCTCCACGGCCTACTGGCTGTGGCCCCATTGAAGCTTATGCCGTACGAATTTCAAGTGAAGGAAAAGGAAGATTCCTCTCCACGGCCTACTGGCTGTGGCCCCATTGAAGCTTGCCGACCTGGAAGATACAAGCCTCCACGGCCTGATCTTCTCTCCACGGCCTACTGGCTGTGGCCCCATTGAAGCAACTTTATCTCGAAATCACCAAATCAATATATTATATCATCTCTCCACGGCCTACTGGCTGTGGCCCCATTGAAGCTCGAACACGCCCTGCCTCTCCTCCACGTCCCCATCCTTCTCTCCACGGCCTACTGGCTGTGGCCCCATTGAAGCGACTTGGGGGGTCAGGAGATCCTCGAGGGCGAGGCCCTCCTCTCCACGGCCTACTGGCTGTGGCCCCATTGAAGCATTTAAGCTTAAGTTTTTATCCCAACGATCGTTTTTCTCTCTCCACGGCCTACTGGCTGTGGCCCCATTGAAGCCTATGTGGTAAAAGCATGGAAGGCTCACGCTAAGTGGCTTGCTCTCCACGGCCTACTGGCTGTGGCCCCATTGAAGCTAAGAGGCTTTTTTTATTCCTCCTATATAAGGTCATCTCTCCACGGCCTACTGGCTGTGGCCCCATTGAAGCGTGACTGTTACGCAGATGTTCATCGAAAGAGAGTAATTTTCTCTCCACGGCCTACTGGCTGTGGCCCCATTGAAGCCTTATATTGACACTCAATTCGGTGGAACTATAAGAACAGCTCTCCACGGCCTACTGGCTGTGGCCCCATTGAAGCAAACCAATTGGGATCGAGTAGGATCTGAGGAAAAAAAAGAGCTCTCCACGGCCTACTGGCTGTGGCCCCATTGAAGCTGGATCCGCAGACAATGACAACGATAGATCGGGTTTTGTCTCTCCACGGCCTACTGGCTGTGGCCCCATTGAAGCCTGGAGGGCGAGGCCCTAACGATCTCAGGCCAGGGCCTCTCCACGGCCTACTGGCTGTGGCCCCATTGAAGCAGACAGCATACAACTACTGATACCTTTGATATGGTTCTCTCCACGGCCTACTGGCTGTGGCCCCATTGAAGCCCCTAGCGTCAGTTGTGCCAATGAAGACTCCGACCACTTGCTGCTCTCCACGGCCTACTGGCTGTGGCCCCATTGAAGCACCATCAAGGATTAATGTTTCTATGAACATATCTGGATTCTCTCCACGGCCTACTGGCTGTGGCCCCATTGAAGCAAAAGTGTCAGAATATCCCAAATACTGTAACATTGTTACCTCTCCACGGCCTACTGGCTGTGGCCCCATTGAAGCACCGGTTGCACCAACTGTCTTTGTCTCAGCCCTCAAGGACTCTCCACGGCCTACTGGCTGTGGCCCCATTGAAGCATAACATCGTTGTTCAACGCCAGGCACGATATAACAGCTCTCCACGGCCTACTGGCTGTGGCCCCATTGAAGCGTATAATGAGATAATAAAAAGAATGAGGGATTAAAATGTCTCTCCACGGCCTACTGGCTGTGGCCCCATTGAAGCTTTGATAGATAATCAAATACTTCAATCCAGATATCGTTTTCTCTCCACGGCCTACTGGCTGTGGCCCCATTGAAGCCTCCATTAATACCATTAATATCTGCTGAATCATCCATCTCTCCACGGCCTACTGGCTGTGGCCCCATTGAAGCCAGATAACGGTGATTATCTTTATCCTGACAAGTGGACCCCTCTCCACGGCCTACTGGCTGTGGCCCCATTGAAGCGAATAACATTTCTTTCGTGATCACCTTCTTTCCCTTCCTCTCCACGGCCTACTGGCTGTGGCCCCATTGAAGCTCCGGGGCTGATGGTCAGGGGGCTGTACCTGATGCCCTCTCCACGGCCTACTGGCTGTGGCCCCATTGAAGCATAAAACATCCTGTATGGTGTATTAAGGAATTATTAGCCTACTCTCCACGGCCTACTGGCTGTGGCCCCATTGAAGCATGATATATTCCTCCGGGGTATTCTGTTTCTGTAACCGTCTCTCCACGGCCTACTGGCTGTGGCCCCATTGAAGCTCCGTTATACTCTATAACTTCACCTGCCTGATTAGTCTCCTCTCCACGGCCTACTGGCTGTGGCCCCATTGAAGCACCTGATTCTCACTCAATATGAACGGGGTTGTGTCCTCCGTCTCTCCACGGCCTACTGGCTGTGGCCCCATTGAAGCAAAACTATATCGTTAAAGGAGGCGGTTATTTTTGTCCTCTCCACGGCCTACTGGCTGTGGCCCCATTGAAGCTAAGGATCTTTCTTTTTCGGCCTGCTTCTTTTCTCTCCTCTCCACGGCCTACTGGCTGTGGCCCCATTGAAGCCGGTCTTCCCCCTGAGACACATTAAACCCCAGGCCCCTTCTCTCCACGGCCTACTGGCTGTGGCCCCATTGAAGCAAATCAAGATTGCCAAGCCTTTGGACTCGCTCTAAATCTCTCCACGGCCTACTGGCTGTGGCCCCATTGAAGCCCATCTGGGTCTATTGGAGTTGTCGACGCGGGCATTCTCTCCACGGCCTACTGGCTGTGGCCCCATTGAAGCTTCTCTCCTTCTTGTCTCCCTCGTAATTGTTGGCCCGATCTCTCCACGGCCTACTGGCTGTGGCCCCATTGAAGCATCATATCCTGTTCTTTCTTTGATTTTTTCTTGTGCCCTCTCCACGGCCTACTGGCTGTGGCCCCATTGAAGCCCGACACCATAACTGATAGGCATTCGGACGGTTTATTCTCTCCACGGCCTACTGGCTGTGGCCCCATTGAAGCCACGCAACACTTGCCATATTTGTGCAACGGATATGCTTACTCTCCACGGCCTACTGGCTGTGGCCCCATTGAAGCATGAGTTCTTCAACCGTGTTCTCGAATGTTGTATTGTTCTCTCCACGGCCTACTGGCTGTGGCCCCATTGAAGCATAATTTTTTCTTACATCATTTAACAGCTTGTTCCATCTCTCCACGGCCTACTGGCTGTGGCCCCATTGAAGCCAGGCAACCACCCTGCATTAGGATGTAGATTTCTTTCTCTCCACGGCCTACTGGCTGTGGCCCCATTGAAGCTCAACAATCTAATATTGCTATAGGTCATTCAGCGAGACTCTCCACGGCCTACTGGCTGTGGCCCCATTGAAGCACTGATTCTCCTGGATGGGAGCCGAAGGTTGTTCCTCTCTCCACGGCCTACTGGCTGTGGCCCCATTGAAGCGAGTCACGACTACGGAAGGAGATGCTTGAGGTCCACGTACTCTCCACGGCCTACTGGCTGTGGCCCCATTGAAGCTAGCAGGACCTTCTCAATCCTGTCATAATCTATCTCCTCTCCACGGCCTACTGGCTGTGGCCCCATTGAAGCATTCGTCTCCCTCCCATTCTACCGTGGAATGACCCACTCTCCACGGCCTACTGGCTGTGGCCCCATTGAAGCTCGGCCTTGTAGCCTACGAACTCCCTCAGCTGCCCGACTCTCCACGGCCTACTGGCTGTGGCCCCATTGAAGCATGGTTCGGGTTTTTTGTATCTCAACCTTGGCTTGAACGGCTCTCCACGGCCTACTGGCTGTGGCCCCATTGAAGCGGCATCCATATTCCTGATACAGTTCACGTTTACCATAGTCCTCTCCACGGCCTACTGGCTGTGGCCCCATTGAAGCGAGTCCTGGCGTGGATCATCGGGGTGTGGCCCCACAGCTCTCCACGGCCTACTGGCTGTGGCCCCATTGAAGCCATGGATTCCAGGAGGGGTGCTTAAGCCGTAAGGGTTCCCTCTCCACGGCCTACTGGCTGTGGCCCCATTGAAGCTGGAGAAGTGCTTGAGGTCAGCCAGTGCAAGGATGACCCCCTCTCCACGGCCTACTGGCTGTGGCCCCATTGAAGCGTAGGTCTGATATGGGTAACGTTGGTAACCCCCGCATCAACTCTCCACGGCCTACTGGCTGTGGCCCCATTGAAGCCGTGCCATGATCCACTACCTCCATTGGTATGGGTACTGTCTCTCCACGGCCTACTGGCTGTGGCCCCATTGAAGCTAGACTCAGTCCAGCCTCCACCGCCTTGAGATACTCCCACTCTCCACGGCCTACTGGCTGTGGCCCCATTGAAGCCCTTAATGATGGTCAGCTGGATGGCTAAACTATGAAACTCTCCACGGCCTACTGGCTGTGGCCCCATTGAAGCTATCCCAGGTCTTTTTCAGGATGTCACGCTGTTCCTTATTCTCTCCACGGCCTACTGGCTGTGGCCCCATTGAAGCTCTCCTTCGTCTCCCAACTGTAGTTCATACAGTTGGGGCTCTCCACGGCCTACTGGCTGTGGCCCCATTGAAGCCTCATCGTAGTGGCCGAAATCCCATCCGCCACTACCTTCGACTCTCCACGGCCTACTGGCTGTGGCCCCATTGAAGCAACTGCGGCTGCTGTGGACATCCTGGTTCTTTCGGAGCTCTCCACGGCCTACTGGCTGTGGCCCCATTGAAGCATAAGAGGAGTGATTGAAATGAAATGGAGATGTAATCTCTCCACGGCCTACTGGCTGTGGCCCCATTGAAGCCTTGCTTTGGCTCGACCTATATCCACACCCAGATGCCTCTCCACGGCCTACTGGCTGTGGCCCCATTGAAGCTTCTACAACCGTTTTGATTGTAATACAACTGTAATATAGCTCTCCACGGCCTACTGGCTGTGGCCCCATTGAAGCGTATCGAACGCTGGTGCAGTATCCCCCGACAACGTACTCTCCACGGCCTACTGGCTGTGGCCCCATTGAAGCGTATCGAACGCTGGTGCAGTATCCCCCGACAACGTACTCTCCACGGCCTACTGGCTGTGGCCCCATTGAAGCTTATTACTCCTCCTTTACTAGATCTTCAGTGAAGGAATTACTCTCCACGGCCTACTGGCTGTGGCCCCATTGAAGCGCATATCTCTTCAGTTTTTCTATAATCAAAAGGGGTTCAGCCTCTCCACGGCCTACTGGCTGTGGCCCCATTGAAGCCGAGCATGAACCTGATTACGGTAACAAAATTAAACTTACTCTCCACGGCCTACTGGCTGTGGCCCCATTGAAGCGTATCGAACGCTGGTGCAGTATCCCCCGACAACGTACTCTCCACGGCCTACTGGCTGTGGCCCCATTGAAGCTCCCATTCTTCGGAGAAATTAATTTCTTTCAATCAACTCTCCACGGCCTACTGGCTGTGGCCCCATTGAAGCATTAATGATGATTTCACATAATCCTTATTACATTCAGCATTCTCTCCACGGCCTACTGGCTGTGGCCCCATTGAAGCTAATTCATACCAGAGATCTGAACAGGGGTTATTTGAAGCTAAGGTTCCATAATGGAACCTTAGATAAGTTTTTCTATGAAATCGCTTCCCGCACGTAGAAGGTATTGTTGCGGTTGAATAGGTAAAACCGTGAAACAAGCACCTTCACTCCCTTGTATGTGCTCCCGCATTCAACCGTGGTTACGGTCTTATCATCGATATCGACATATATCGTGTTGCTCGGAAAGGATCCTAGAAACGGTGATTCCATCTGGATCCTCACACGATGTTTCCCGGACCTGAGAGAGAAATCCTTCACGTCACCCGCAAGGATCCTCCCCACGCATCTACCATCTATGTAGATGCTCAGAGGCTCCAGGGACATGAACATCTCCCCCACCCTCTTGATCCTTATCTTCCCTTCCGCTTCCCGACACATCTCGTCACCGATCAAGGATCGGATCGAGACTATTTGTGGTTTCCAATTCCGGACCTGAATTTATGTGCAAAGATGCAAAAGGTAAATTGTTATCAGGTCCCCGGGGCGGGGCATTCCCAGATCCCTTCACATTGGCTACAATTCCATCTGTATTTTCTCATGCCAGTTTCCTGCGGATCCAGCATTATTTCACTTGAACCGCAGTACGGACACATCTTCGGTACCGTAGTCGCATTCATGCTTCCACTCGTCTTCGGGAGGCTCAATCAATCCTCCTATTAAAGGATTTTGAGAATAGGTTGAATCATTCATCAACGGATTCTATATGCCCGTGATAATCCATCCTGAAGCTCTTGATTGGAACGCCGCAGGTCAGGGACCCCATGGATATAACATCCACGTAAGGAGCGAAACCCGAGATATCTTCCAACCCTATCCCGCCGGAGGCCTCGATGGTTATCCCCGTTCCCTGCTCGTCGGCCTCTTTCCTTACCTTCTCAACCACGCTTGAAAGGAGTTTCGAGGACATGTTGTCGAGCATAAGGATATCGGCTCCCGCCTCCACAGCCGCAAGCGCGGTCTGGAGGTCCTCCGCCTCCACCTCGATGAGAACATAGGGGCCGTACTTTTCCCTGATAATCTCCACCCCTGCAAGGACCGCATCGGGTCCTCCCCCGAGAGCTGCTATGTGGTTGTCCTTGAGCATGGCAAGAGAAGTGAGGTCCCTTCTGTGGGGAAGAGCTCCTCCATGAATGAGTGCCTTCTTCTCGAAGATCCCGAATCCGGGGGTGGTCTTTCTTGTTCCAGCCACCCTTGTTCCGGGATTGGCCTCCTCTGCAACCGATGAAGCTTCGTGTGCCCTGGTGGCGATACCGGTCATTCTTGACATGACGTTCAATGCGATCCTCTCTGCCTTCAACATACCCGAAACCGGACCAGAGACCATCATCACCTCCGACCCCGATTCGCAGTAAGGATCGTTGAATGCTCCCTGCATGAGTTCCACGATGCACCCCTCCTCCTCGAAGATGAAGGCCGCCTCGTCCAGACCGGAAAGTATGCATTCCTCTTCCGAGATTATCACGGCAGTGGCTGTCTGATCGTTGAAGAGGATCGATGTGAGGTCCCCCCCTCCCGAATCCTGCCAGAGGTAGGATCTCAGCATCTCCATTTCCTCGTTTGTCAGTTCACTCATGGATGGACATAATTCTGGCGATTGATAATTGTTCTCCCGCATTCGTAAAATCCATTTCATATTGTGCGGAAATGTTATTCATCGATCCCACCATTCACCTCACGATGGGAGATTACAAGATAATCAACGATCCGGTTCACGGAACGATAAAACTATGGGGCCCTCTCAAGGACCTCGCCTCAACGCCGGAACTGAACAGATTGAACCAGATAAGACAGCTCGGTCTGGCATACCTTGTCTTTCCGGGAGCTCATCACACACGCTTCGAGCATTCACTCGGTGTGGCCCATGTTGCGGGCCTCCTTGCGGAAGCCATAGACCTGGACCCCGAAGAGATAAAGCTGGTGCAGACCGCGGGCCTCCTCCACGATCTGGGTCACGGTCCTTTCTCCCACACCATGGAGAAGGTGTTCCACGATCGTCTCGGAAAGGAGCATATGGCTCTCACAAAGGAGATCATAACTGGATCCTCCGACGACTGGACCTCGGAATGGAGCTCCCATGTCGAGAGAGGACCCTCGGTTCCCGAGATAATCGAATCCCACTGCATGGAACCAAATGAGGTGGCAGCTCTGATCTGCCAGGATTGTAATACAAACACGGGAGAACAGGAGACTCTTGGAGTTCAGGACGGTCAGACCTATTTCCAGGAAAATGACTATCTCTACAAGATCATACACTCCGCTCTGGATTCGGACCAGCTGGATTTCCTTCTCAGGGATTCCCATTACACGGGAGTGGCATACGGGATCGTCGATCTGGACAGGATAGTGAACACCTCCACCCTGTACCACGGGGAATTGATGATAGAAAGGAGAGGAATATCCGCTCTGGAAGGAATGCTCGTGGCGAGGTCCCTCATGTACAGCTCGGTATATTTCCATAAAACCGCAAGGATAGCCGAATCGATGCTCTGCAGAGCAGGTGAAGAGCTTTCGGAGGAGGCCCTGGAAGAGGTCTGGAAGATGGCAGACGGGGAGATCCTGCGGTTCATGAAGGATCAGGGAGGAAACGCCGGGATACTCGCATCCAGACTGAGACTCAGGAAATTGTACAAATCCGCATACAGAATCGATTCGGATCTCGTTTCGGGAGAGGACGAAATATCGACAAGGGCAAGGGAAACCATCAGGATGTTATCCGACGACAGGGAGCGCAGGAAACTGGAAGCAGAGATCGAAAAGAAGGCCAACGTTCCCGAGGGACAGGTGATTGTGGATGTCCCGGACCCGAGCCTGACGCTTTCCGAACCGAGGCTGAGAAGGACCGATATCAAAGTGCTCGGTGATCGTCCAACGGTTTTGTCAACAATATCCTCTCTGGCCAGAGCCCTCCAGAGGAGGCCTCCGATTCCGTGGTGTCTTATGATATCCTGTCCGGATTCATACAGGAAAGAAGTGAAAAAATCTTCTGATAGTCTGATCGATCTTCCATCAGGCCAGGGTTAGGTAAACCATTGCCAATCCGAAACCGAGGGCCAATGAACCGATTATGAGAAGAGAAAGTAAAAAGAAAAAGGGAGCTCTTGATCTCTTCTTTTTCCTGAAAAGCGAGGACAGAGTATTGATCCTTTTCGACCATCCGTAGATGGAATCCAGCTCCATTAATTCGGTGAGGGGATCGTCCCCGAGCCTCTGCATTATTACTTCCGGCTCCCTCATTCATCAACCACCCTGCAGAAGGTTCCCGCATTCAATGCAAACCACATCCTCGGAATCAACCACCGCTCCGCAACTGGGGCAGGCCAATCTGGGCGTGATGAGGGTCAATTCCTCCATCTTCTTGATGAGGTTCTCGAAGAGCTTTTCCAGATCCTCTATTGATCGGACATTGGTGCACATCATCCTTCCATCCTCCATTATCACAACCACACCGAGTTTGTTCTTTGGTCTCCAGATAACACCCGGATAGTTCTCCGGATTGTATTCGGTATTATCCAGTTTCTCCGCTATCTCGTTCAGTCTGAGCCTGGTGTTCAGGTTGGTGGATGCGATGATGTTGTCGATCGTATAGCTGGTCACGCCTATCCCTTTTCGGAAGGTGACTCGTCTATAATCTACTTTTTGCTGCTATTTACCATTTGTTATCATGTCCTCTTTTGGTACGAAAATCCACCGCAAGAATAAGAATGTTTAGAACACCTAATTCTA
>CAYULA010000018.1:0-64459 GCA_964445525.1 uncultured Thermoplasmatales archaeon
TTTTTGAAAACGGTTTCACAGTTTATATTCCTATTTTGTTTGTGCAACACCCTGTGGTTTATTACGACCGTACTGGTTGTCAATATCACAACAAAAGAGAACAGGATCCGGATGATAACCGATCATATGATCTTCCATTCATCAGCGATAACCTATATCATCTGGGAAAACCTGGATCTGTATTTGAGGAACCTCTTCCAGAAGCTTGTATTCCTCATCCTGTTCCTGATCACATTTTCGGTATTGAGGACCCTTGTAGAAAATGAGAGGAGATTTGTCCATAACCGCCACTAATAACTTTCGAACCGACCCAGGATCGAAAAGAGCCGTATTCCACCCATATCTATTTAGCATAGGGTCTTTTATGAGTTACCAGGAAGCCTCGCCATGGAACAAAACATTTTTTCTATATCCCTGCAAGAGTACAATGGATTCAAAGTCTGGGAACTCGATGACATTCCAAAACCAAATGAGGTTCGTTCCGGTACTGCCAGGTATCATGGACAGAGGTACGTTGAACAGTTGATGAAAAGCGTGAACAGGAAGGTTTTCATGAACAAGGAAGACCGGTTTTTAGCCCCTCTTTATTCTATTTTGGAGAACAGCCTGGAAAACGGAGTGGAGGACGAGGCATGGATCAAATGGGATGACAGATCACATTATACCCGTATCAGCTGGACTGGTTACTTATGGAAGCTTCCTCCCGAGATCAAGAGAAGGTCTGTTCTGATAGAGATCCTGAAGATCGGGACGGAGATCCCTCCTGCTGAGTTGAAGGTCACCCTGAAAAAGATCGCTGATGATAAGGGAGATATCCTGATACCTCCAAAGGTGGTCTCCAAGTTGAACCTGAAAAACGGCGATCCAGTGAATGTTAGGATGAGGATCTGCAAATAAAAAAATTAGGATCCCGGATAATGTTTCGGGATCCTGTTTCTTTTCTTCTAAATATGCCAGAATGTGGCAGTATCAATCGGAATATGTATGAGATTGATTACCAGGAACGATTTCCTCTTTCTTCCCTGGGACGTGCGACATTGACCTTCAATGTCCTTCCGTCCAGTTCCTTGCCGTTAAGTCCGGAAATGGCTTTTTCGCCTTCTTCATCATCGCTCATTTCCACAAAACCGAATCCCTTGGACCTGTTTGTATACCTGTCCATGATGATCTTCACATCATCAACCGATCCGAATTCTTCAAAAGCCTTTCTCAGTTCGCCTTCTCCCGTATCGAAGGAGAGATTTCCAACGTATATATTCATTCAAATACCCCCTTTGCCTGATATCGGGGGCCTAAAGCACCAAATCTCAAGCCTAGAGCAGGTTAGCTAAACATAGGTTATACTTATACTAGTCGGCCAAAAAACCGATTTTTGTCCTAATCGATATAAATCGTATCAGGTCCCCTCTCCCAGGGTTTCTCTCGTTTCCAATCCTCTATCCACTCTTCCGGGATTGCCAAAGATATTGCAGCAACATCTCCCAGATGCTTCCCCAATCCCGTAGATTCTATTCTTACCTCCTGTGAAAGCAAAGGAAACGATCTGTAGAAAACCTCTTTCACCATTGGCAGGAGCAGTTCCTCATTATTGAGAAAAACACTGCCTCCGATCGTGATCATGGAGGTATCCAGGACAGCATTCAGGGAAGCTATGCCCTTTGCGAAATAGGTGGCAGTCCTCTTCACAACTTCAACTGCCTTGTCATCACCCTGATGATACCTATCGAAGACTTCGGCAGTGGTGACATCCTTTCCATACCGGTTTGCGATCGAGGTCCCCGAAGACCACGCCTCCAGATCACCCACATTGCCGCATCCGCAGGTGGGGCCCTCCAATCCGAGGTATATGTGCCCTCCGTGAGGGGCGTTTCCGTTCTTTCCCTTGATCAATCTCCCATCCACATAAGCTCCTGTTCCAATTCCGGTGCTCCAGGTGACATACATCAGATCATCGATTCCTTCCCCCTTTCCGAATATCTTCTCCGCAACAACTCCTGAAACCGCGTCATTTTCGATCTGGAGAGCTTCATAATATTCTCTTAGGACCTTCTCGAGGGGAACGGAGTTCCAATCATTGGGGAGAACTTCCCTTTCGGGAGCCATCCCTCCGCAGATGTTTGGTGATACCAGTTCTATCATTCCCTCGGTCCTCCTGAAAGGACCCGCGGAACTCACACCCACTGAATCTGGCTCCTCCCTCCCGGATTCCTCCATGCACATGTCAATGAGGTCCTTGACCTGCAGCGGTATGGAATTCGGCTTTCCCTTCAAAACAACCGGCTGCTGGACTCTTACAATTATACCCTCCCTGTCGGAAATCGAGACGGCCACCTTTGTGGCACCGATGTCAACAGCGGCGATGATTTCAGCCATGGAAACTTCTCCTTTCTTTAAAAGGAAGTTTGCAGGGCTTAATAATTGATCGGTCAATTGCCATTAAGGGATGAGAACAGGTCCAGATAGTCGGACATCAATCTGGTTATCAGGAAATTCTCCCTGACGTGCTCTCGCCCCTTTTTCCCCATCTCTTCTCGCAATCCATCATCTTCAAGCAAATCGACTATCCTCTCAACGAAACAGTCGTTATCTCTTGGATCACATAGGTATCCAGTCTCTCCGTCCATAATTTGAAGAGGTATTCCCCCGACCCTTGAGGTTACGACAGGAGTGCCTTTCCAGAGGGCCTCCGAAACCGTCAACCCGAATCCTTCACGAAGAGATTTCTGAATTACGACATGCGAGATCCTCTGAAGTGCATTCACGAACAGCTCCTCGGCGTTTACAACGAGAATAATATCTCCGGAATCGATCAGCTCTCTCGCCTTCTCCTCCACCCTCTTGAAGATCTCCCACCCCTCGGGATCGTCGGAGGCCATGCTTCCGCAGAGTATCAGTCTGCAGTCGAACCTCTCCTTCACTTTCTTGTATACTTCAATTACTCCCTCGGGATCCTTCCATATGTCGAACCTGGATATCTGGGATATTATGGGTTTGTCCAGGGGTATCTCGTGATGGGCCATCTGCTCTCGGATCTTCTTTTGATCCAGATCCATGTTCTTCTCGGTGAGTGGATCGATAGCCGGATGGATGATCACATCATCCATATAAAGATCGTCCTTCCTGTAATCCTCATGGGAGATGATCATTTTATCGTATTTTTCGATGTATTTTTTCGCGAATTTCCACAGTTCTGGATTAGGGTCGGTGATATCGATATGGAGCCTCCAGATCCAGGGCTGTTTCTTCTCAACGAAAGATATCAAAGGCAGAGGCTGCGGATCGTGTATTACCACTACATCATAGTCAAAATCATTGTATGTGGTGAATTCCTCATTCGTTCCGAGATAGAGCTCCTTTACCCTTTCCGTTAAATCGATCTCACCGCCCTGAAGCGCGTTGTGGAAGCTCTTTGTAACCTCGAAGAATTCATGGAAACCCCTGAGTATCTTCCATTCGATGTTGAGGCCCAAATGATTGAGCATGGGAACCATGGAGTTCAGCATCTCCGCCACACCCCCGCCGTCCGAGGTTGAGTTCACCATCAGGTATCTCTTGCCGTTTTGTGCGTTGGCCTTTTCAATCAATTCGTCCAACTTCTTATCACCGATAACTGGTCTGTACTGTTCGAGGTCGATCATGGAGGATCCCATCCCTGTGTCAACACTAAAAGAGAAATCGATTAAAAAGTTTGCATATGATTTCCATTATTGAGAAAGACTCAGAGGTCTGCCATCTTTTTTAGAAAGAACCTCACATCCTCAACGTTCTTCACGTTGAATCTGGCCTTCGAGGTTCTGTATCCCACTCTTATGGAATAACTTTTCTCCGGCATCTCCTCGAACATGTCCTCATCGGTCCAGTCGTCCCCGACAGCCATCAGAAAATCCCATTTACCCCTGTCCAGCCAGTTATTTATCGCCCTGCCCTTGTTAATCCCGATGTTTTTTATCTCGATAACCTTGTTGCCGTTCAGGATACCCACGTTCAGATTTGATATCATATTGTGGAGGGTCTCCTTCATCTCGCTTATCTGGGCATGGGCCTGATGTTGATCCGCTCTCCTGTAATGCCATGCGAGAGAGTAGCCTTTCTCTTCGATGAAAGCTCCTGGTGTCTTGATGACATATGATTCAAGGACCGGACGGATCTTCTCCTTCCAGGATTTCTCCAGATGTTCGATCATCCTCCAGTCCTCACCCCTTGGTCTGATCCAGACACCATGCTCGGCAACAATATTCAGTTCCAGGTCCCCGAACCATTCGTTGAGGGTTTTTTTATCCCTTCCGCTGACGATAATTACTTCTGTATTTTTCTGGACTATCAGTTTCTTGAGGCATGACAGGAGCTCCTCGTCCGGTACAGCTTCTCCGGGAAGCTTGCGAAAACCGGTCAAGGTTCCGTCATAATCAAGCATCAGTAGACGTTTTCCTGCCTTTTGGAAATCCTTTACCATTCTATCGATCGCGGGTCCGTCCATCTTCCTGAAACTCTTCTTAACCTGTATCTCCTTAACCTTCTCCAGTTCCGAGATGAAATCCGAAGCCCATCTGTCCACATCGTACTTCCTTATCCTGTCCCTCATTATCCGATTGCTCTTGATCTGTTTTCTCCTGGGCATCTCCAGGGCCTCGTAAATGGAATCTGCAACCTCTTCGATGTTCTTCGGATTGACATGAAGAGCCTCCCCGAGCTCCTTTGCCGCACCTGCCAGTTCTGAAAGTATCAGGACTCCCGTATGTTCCGATCTGGATGCTATGTATTCCTTTGCTATCAGGTTCATACCATCCCGAAGCGGTGTTATCAATGCCACATCAGCAGTTGAATAGAGTGCTAGTAGCTGGTTCTGGGGAATGTTCTGGAATATGTACCAGATCGGGACCCATCCAAGTCGGGTGTATTTTCCGTTGACCTCCCCCACCAACTGTTCCACCTCCACCCTGAGATCTTGATAGGTGTCCACTCCTATTCTGGAGGGACTGGCGACATTTATCAGTGTGACCTTCTCGTGATATTCGGGGTATTTTTCCAGAAATCTTCCGTAAGCTTTGATCCTCTGGGGAATGCCTTTTGTGTAATCCATCCTGTCGATGGACATTATGATCTTCCTGTTGTCCACCATCCTCAAGATATCCTTTTTCTCCTTCACCACATCCGGAGACTTTGGTGCGACCGAGAAATATTCGAAGTCTATACTGATGGGGAATGAGCTGACCTTCACGGTCCTGGAACCAATCTGAATGTAACCCAGGGAATTCTCGTATCCGAGGAGCCTCCTTACGCTGCTCAGAAAATGCAGCACGTAATCATATGTGTGAAAGCCAATCAGGTCCGCTCCCATCATTCCCCTTAGAATCTCGTTCCTCCAGGGGAGGGTCCTGAATACTTCGGAAGATGGGAAAGGGATGTGGAGAAAATACCCGATTGAAAGCTCCGGCATCTTCTTCCTGAGCATTCTGGGAAGAAGGAACAGGTGATAATCATGTATCCAAACGGTGTCCCCTTTTTCGGCAACTTCCAGGATCTCCTCTGCGAATTCCTCGTTTACCCTCCTGTACGCTTCCCAATCCCCCGGATCCATCTTGGTATGGGTTATGAAATAATGAAACAGGGGCCAGATGGTTTTGTTGGAAAAACCTTCGTAATACATTTCCACGTCGCAGCCGGAAAGAAAGACACCCCTGCACCTTTTCTCCATGAGTCCCGATCTGATCTTTTCCTTATCCTCTTGTGATAGTTCCTCGGAATTCACTCCCGACCATCCCACCCATACCGAGTTGTAATCTCTGTAAAAGGATGAAAGGGCCGTTGCCAGTCCACCTATGCTCGGAGTGAATTCAAAATCATTGCCACCCCTGTCTATCTTGATCGGAAGTCTGTTCGACACCAGGATCATTTTTCCCATTTCAGGTCCCCGCAACTGAAATCCGGAACCCTGATCCCTCTGCAGCATATATTATGATTTTAGCTGGTAAACGATATTTGAAACCATAATCTTATATACAAAAATTTTCAAATCAAGTGATATTTGTATTATATATCCTGATGTTTTCCATATATGGTTGAAGGAGTCGAACTCGTTTTAACAATAATTCATCTCATTTTTTCCATATCTGCGGTGGCATGGGGGGTATACGGTATTGCCTATAGGATATTCATCTCGTCCAAAAACCATATCAGATTCCTGGAAGTTGAGACGCCGGGATGGTATAATGTGGCTTTCTGGATCATCATCATTCCGTTTTTGATCGTCGGTGCGGTTTTGATGTTAATGTGATCATCGTCTTGGAGGTTTTTTCGGAACTCTACTCACCCTCCCGGGGGAGGTCCTTCCTCTCCTCTTTTCCGCGATCCTGTTCTTGTCCTTGTTTCCCTTGAGAACTAGCCAGATGACAAGGATCAGTACTCCTGCGAATCCAATTATCGGAACCAGGAAGATCAGAAGGTAGAAACACATCATGGCCCCCATCAGACCAAGCAGCGCTTCCTCACCCAAAAATCCCTCCTCGAAATCTATATCGATTTTGTATTCTCCCTCGCCCCAGACGGAGAGATATACATTTTCTTCCTCATCACCGTAAGGGTACACATCCTCTTCCAGGGTCCTCCTCTCTCCTGGATGGGAGAGCTCCACCTCCTCGCTTACGCACTCCGAATAGATATCCATTCCCGCATATACGGAGCCATTTCCGGGATCGGTTTTTTCGATTCTCACTTTCACGGATCCTTCCCGGTCGCAGGGAATTCTATATCTGTCCATATCTTCATATTCGAGATAGCCGTATTCGAACTCGTATACTCGACCTTCCCTCTCGTCTCCGATCCCCAGTACGTCTGCTCTTTCATTGTATCCGGGAGCATCTTCGGGATCATTCATCTCCTCTATGAGGACCTCGACGGTGTAGTTGCCATTTCCGGAAACCGCTATGAAGAAATAATCCTCTGCATCCCTGTTTAATAGCATTCCCCTCACCATTTCTCCGGCTATGGTCAATTCATCGATTGTTTCTTCTCCGGGTCCCTCTATGTTGATGCTTCTCCTGTAGGAATCGAAAACGTTCATTTCCAGTCCGTCCAGGCCAGTATCGGTTTTTTTAAGGGAGTAGAATATGACAGTATCTGCGGGAACATCGATCCTGTAAACATCCGGATCCCCGGTACCGTTAACCGATCCGTTAATATTGCCTTCCAGGAAGGATTGGGGCTCGTCCATTGAATCGTTTGGCTCCTCTTCCTCCATGCCTAGTGCTGCACCTATCATTACCAGAAACATAATTGCGGCAGGTAATACCAGTTTCATGTCATCAATCCCCCACGAATCTCAAACTCCCCGTGTCATCTCCGCTCACGAACTCCTTGTCGGGATCATTGACATATATCCTGGTCAATGTCCCGCAGTCCCTGCAGATGTCGCAGAAAAGGTAGGACCCGGCTGAGAAAATGCCGAAAGGACCCTTTGACCTCGGTCCGAGTGAACGGTTCTGGGTGGTCCTTATCTCCACCATCTTCTGAATGTTTGATCCACCACAGTGTAGGCAGAGATCCTTTCCCGTCATGTAATTCTCCTCCCATTCCCCGATGAGATAGGGACTCACCACTACTTCATTATTTCCTGAGTTTCACATGTATATCTGTACGAATAGCCTAAATATCCATAATCAGTTGGCCCGCCAATGAACAGGAGGATCGTCACATGGGGGATCTCGCTTCTGATCTTGACCTTTCTTCTACCATTGGTCTTCTTTCTCCTTTCATTGACAGGATTTGAACTAATCGAAGGGCTTCTGCTGGGACTTGATTGGTTCTGCTGTATCGGCTGGTCCGTTCTCTTTATGTTGCTTGGACTGTTCCTTCTCATAATCGGTCTGAGAACAGAGTGATCTCAGCTGGGGTTTCTTTTGGTAAGCCTCACAACTCCGAAGATCACAACAAGTCCCACTATTATCACCATCGATATGATAAGCAAGGAATTCAGACCTATTCCTTCCCGATTCCCGCCTTCAATCTCATTTTCCGATGGGGCCTGGACAGTGAATGTTATGGAAGATGTTGAAGTCCTTCCCTCCGTATCCACGGCCAGTACCTCGATTTCATAGGTTCCCATCTCGAGGTCCTTCACGGGAGGAAGCTTACCCGTGTATTCATTGTCCTCTGCCTCGGGATCAGGTTGTTTTCCATCATCCTTCAGCTCCAGAAGCTGTTCCTCTCCCGTGGTGGAGATGTCGGCAAAAACCCTGTCTATGGGAGATTCCATCCTGACTATCCTGGCTGTAATGATCACATCGACATTTGATGTGCCTTCCCTTATCCTGTCCGGCTGAAGGGAGAGTCTTTCTATGTAGGGTGAACTGCCGACCGGACCCTCGAACACTGTCAATCTCAATGTTTCCGAATCCTCGGCTCCGTAAGGATCCGTCACCCTGAGGTCAATGGTAACCGTTCCCGCTTGATCGGGGGCCTCAAAATCCACATCGCTTCCGGATCCTGTAATTGCCCCGGAGGAGGATTCCCAGAAATAATCGAGGGAATCTCCGTCGGGATCCTCTGCCGAGGCAATAATGGAGGCAGTCATTCCGACTTTTACCTCGGCTGGTATGGAGTACAACTCAATGATTCTGGGAGGCCTGTTGGGTTCTCCCTCCTCCACCTCCACCTCCGCTATCCTGGAAGCGCTTGCTCCGAAGGTGTCGGTGGCTGTGAATGATATAACATAGGTTCCTGGATCAGAGGGAGCTATGTACCTGTATTCGGGGTAATCGCCGGTTAGCGAACCTCCGTCAGCCGAGATCTCGTAGGTCAGCCGATCCTCGTCGGGGTCGTAGGCTTCAACGGTCACCCTGCATTCCGATCCGACGGTGGTTGTTCCGGGAACAATTTCAAGGGATCTTATGACCGGGGGGAAATTGGAATCCAAATATCTCTCGGCTTCTCTAACCGTTTCGTAAGAATCCAGTATGCCGTATCCGTAATGAACATTGTATTTTTCCGAAAGCGAGTCATCATATGGCTCTCCCCTTGCCTCTGCTGTCTTGTGGAGTATTGTCCTGATCGGATTCTTCCCCGGCCTGGGTTTCAAATCCGGATTTGCCTGGAGCATCAATGCCACAGATCCCGATACATGAGGTGTCGCATATGAGGTCCCGGATGCCACTGACCAACCCATAATAGGACCAGGAGAGTTCTTATCACTCGCCTCGGCCACCATTATGTTTGATGCAGGTGCGGATATGTCCGGTTTGAGTTCATCATAGGGGTTGTCATCACCGTCATCGGACCTGGGACCCCATGTTGATTGGGGCCAGTACTCATCATCCGATCTGTCCACGGTATCCTTGTCTTCCGTCCCTCCAACAATAATTGAATCGTCGGACCAGTAATTGGGACCGTTCGGATCGGACTCGAACGGTTCCCCGCTGTTTGTTGCGGCAGATATCACCGGCATTCCGTTTTCGACACAAGCTTTGATCAAGGAATGAACCGGTCCGTCGGGATTCCCCAAACCAGCCGAGATCGAAATGACATCAACTCCCCTGAATCCGTTTCCCCAGTCCGTATCCTTGTTGTCCATACACCATTCAAGTGCTGCTGCGATCGGGTTTTCCATTGTGGGGCCCAATTTCCTGATCCTGAGGTCAATGAGTCCTGCTTCGGGAGCAATTCCCATATTGGTTATGGTGCCTGTAGAATCTCCTTTTCCAAGAGCTACCGATGCCACCCCGGTTCCGTGTCCGTCAAGGTCATCAGGGTCAACGGAACCGTCCCTTGGATTCAGGGGAGATTCCGGAGAAGAAAAATCCGCTCCGGCTACGAATGAGCCGATGAAAGTGGGATGATTCTCATTATCCACTCCGGAATCTATGATGGCAATCGTCATGCCTTCTCCCCTGTAGCCGAGATCGTGAGCTGTGTCCGGAGAATAATTGCTCGAAGGAACCGCCTTGACACTTTTCGCTGAAACGTATATGGAGTTTTCCACGGAAGCCTCTTCAATAATTTTTTCAACTCCTTCGATTGACAGGATCTCTGATCGTGTCTCATACGAATCAATTGATATTTTCTGGTATGGGACATATCTCAGGGGTTCTCCCATTTCGAGATTCAGTTTTCCGAGTTCTTCTCTTATGCTTCCCATAACATCCAGATTCTCACCTACCACGAAGAGATCCTCTTTGAAACATTGATCTGATTGGTTTCCTGGCAAGAAGCTCATGATGGGTGCCGAAAGTAAAATAACAGCCATCATCATTAATCGGATTTTGGGGAACATCCATACACCGCCTGGGAGTTCTCAACTATCGATAAATAGTCTTTGATATCCCGATGAAAAAAAGCACATACCGATAATGGAACGGAAACATATTAAAAACCCATCCCAGCTGAAATTTCAATATCCGGAGTTGTCAAAATTGAAGTATAAGCCAGGACCCGTTGAGGATCTTGATATGGAGGTCTTCAGGCAATTTGCTGAAAACTCGATCCAGGGTGTTGGCATAGCGCAATTCGATGGAAGGATCATCTTCATGAACTTCACTCTGATGGAGATGCTGGGGATATCATCGCTGGAGGATGCAGTTGGTATGAATCTGGAGGAAGTATATCCTCCAGGTGAATGGGATGATATCAAAAAGCAGATGTTTGATTCTGTTGAGGCCGAGGGCAAGTGGAAGGCTCCGGTTCGCATGAAAAGATCCGACGGAGATACGATCCTTACGGAACAAAACGTTTTCAAAATCGGGATCAAGGGTAGAAGATATCTGGGGAACCTGGTGAACGACATATCACACCTCAAAAAAATCGAGACCGATCTCAGAAACGAGAAGGAATTCTACAAGAGCTTCACGGAATCTCTGGGTGACTGGGTATGGGAGATGGATCTGGAGGGAAACCACACATACTCCAACGGTGCTGTTAAGGACATACTTGGATATTCGGTGGAAGAAACTGTTGGAAGAAATACAATAGATTTCTGGCTGGATAGGACCCTCACGGAGAAACAGCTTGAAAGACATAAAAAATCACTCAGGAGCGGGGAGGGTTGGACGAATTTTCAGGCGGTTTTCCGCCATAAGACCGGTCGTCCTGTATACGTTCTTTCATCTGCTGTTCCGATTTTCGATGAGAGCGGATCTTTGAAAGGCTACAGAGGAATCGACAGGGATGTAACCCAGAGAGTGGAAGCAACCAATAAGCTGAATGAATCCAGGAACAAGCTGAATTCCATAATTGAGACTGCAAAGGAGATCATATTCACCTCGGACAGGGAAGGTATACTGGATTTCATCTCTCCCGCCCTGACCCCGACATTGGGTTACGAACCGGATGAACTTCTGGGCAATACCATCTTTGAATATGTACATCCCGATGACAGAAAACTACTTCTGGAATCCGGAAGGGCATTGGTTGCAAGCGGCAGGGGTTTCGATCATGTTGATTACAGGTTGAGAAAAAAGGGAGGCGGATATCTCTGGCAGAGGATGACAATGTCACCTCAGCTAGATGCTAACGGCAATGTTGTAAAGATAGTCGGAGTCACCCAGGATATTACGGATAGAAAGAACAATGAGACGAGAATACTTCAGTACAACGATTTGTTGAGGATAATCAACAGGATACTCCGTCACGATCTCACCAATAACCTCTTCATGATAAAGACCGCTTTGGACCACTACAGGATAGTGAAGGAAGACAAGTGGCTCGAGTCCGCCGAGGCAAAGGCGGACAGATCCTTCGAACTTATTGATCAGATGAGATCGCTGGAATCGATTGTAGCCTCCGGAGGATCCATGAGACCGGTGGACCTTAGGGAGGCAATGGAGAGGATAAGGACCGGGTTCGAGATACCGATAGAGATTGACTGCGATGTCAAGGTAATGGCTGATGATGCCCTGTACTCGGTCATTGAGAACATTATCAGAAATGCCATAAAGCACGGTGGAACTGACAGGATGGAGGTCGTCTGCTTTGACGAAGGCGACAACGATGTTCGACTCGATATGATCGATCATGGAAGCGGTATTCCGGATGAAATAATTGACAGGATTTTCGACGAGACCTTCAAGTACGGAAATACTGCAGGAACCGGTATTGGACTCTACATTGCAAAAAGGACCGTGGAAAGATACGGTGGAAGAATAAAAGTGTCGAATACTCCCGGAGGAGGTGCCACCTTATCAATATGGCTGGCCAGGGTATGATCATTGTTAATTTCCGGAGATTTCCAAAGATCTCCGGGACCATTCAAGTAATTCGTCGTCATCCTCCAGCACCTCCGGGGGAACCTCGAAATAGGGCATGGTCATCTTTCTGTTCGGATAAGGTATGAACCTTCCCATGCCCTTTTCAATGAAATCTCCCTCGATCGTGCTGTCGGTCTTCAGATAGAGATCGGATTCGTACACAATGCCGAATATTTTGTTATCCATGTAAAGACCAGCTCCTCCGAACATCTTTTTCACGTGGAATCCTTCCAGTTTTGACAGGATCCCGCTGATGTAATCCAGGAAGATCTCGTTTACGGTCATTTTCATCCCATTTTTACCTGTGCTTCCTTGCTTGCCAGGTATTTTTCGGGTTCCTTTTCGAATAGGTACCTGCATCCTGGTGCGCAGAAGTAGTATTTCCTGCCTTTGTAATCACTCGTCCATTTCGCATTTTTCGGATCGACCTTCATGTGGCATACCGGGTCCTTTTCCATTTCATTTCCTCCTTTGGACTTTGAATCTTTTTAATGTCAATGATAGCGTTACAACCGTTACCGAGCTTGCGGCCATGGCCAGACCGGCGAATTCGGGACGGAGGTCGATATTCCACGGGTGCAAGGCCCCGGCCGCAACCGGAATGAGTATTGTATTGTAGGCAAATGCCCAGAAAATATTCTGTTTTATCCTCCTCATAACCTTCTTGGATAGTAGAAGTCCGTCCACGCCATCTTCCAGATCATCCTTCACAAGGATGATCTCCCCGCTTTCCATTGCGATGTCGGTTCCGCCCCCCATTGCTATTCCAACATCGGCTTGAGCAAGTGCGGGTGCATCATTTATTCCGTCACCAATGAAAGCCACTTTTCTTCCTTTCTCCTGGAGTTCTTTTACCTTTCTGGATTTATCATCCGGGAGGACCTCTGCAATCACATTCTCGATTCCAACCTCCGAGGCCACCGCCTTCGCACCTACCTCGCTGTCTCCGGTGATCATGTAAATATCAATACCCAGCTGTTTCATTCTCTGAACGGCATTTTTCGAGGATTCCTTTACGCTGTCGGATATTGCAAGACCGCCGACAGCTTTTCCATCGATTGATACAAGGGAGACGGTCATGCCCTTACCCTGTTTTTCCTGCTTCCATCTTTCGATCTTACGGGGTATCCTGATTTTTTCCTGTTCCAGTAGCTCCTTTTTTCCGATCAAGACCTTTTTTCCGGATACTTTGCCGCCTATTCCGAAACCCTCCCTCGCCTCTGCCTCTGAAGCTTCCGGCAGTTTGATCCCTTTTGCAGCGTCCAGTATTGCAGCGGCGAGAGGGTGCTCCGAACCGGACTCAAGAGATGCGGATATCTTGAGGAGCTCCTTTTCTTCGATATCATGACTCAAAACCTCCCTCAAAACAGGTTTTCCCCTGGTTATGGTTCCGGTCTTGTCAAGGACCACAGTATCAATGGAACCGGACCTCTGGAGTGCTTCACCGTTCCTGATCAGGATTCCGAGCTCCGCTCCTCTTCCTGTTCCGACCGTCACAGCAGTGGGCGTTGCCAATCCCAGGGCACAGGGGCAGGCAATGACCAGTATGGAAACCAGCCTGGTGAATGCGAAGAGCAGTTCCTCCCCGAGTATCAAGTACCACAGGATGAAGGTCACTATTGCGACTGTGAGCACGGCAGGAATGAAATAGGTGACCACCTTGTCTGCGATTCTCTGGATGTCAGGTTTTGTTGCCTGCGCTTCCTCAACGGACCTTATGATGTTTGCCAACAAAGTGTCAGCTCCAACGCCTGTGGCCTCCACCACCAGCGCTCCCTTCCCGTTTACGGTCCCGCCCACAACCTTTTCATTCTCTCTCTTTTCCACGGGAATCGGTTCCCCTGTCACCATGGATTCATCCACAAATGACCTGCCCTTGCGAACAAGACCGTCAACCGGAAACCTCTCTCCGGGTTTCACAAGTATGAGATCTTTCCTCTTTACAACCTCGATATCAACCTCGACATTACCATCCTCAGTAACCAGAGTCGCTTTGTTGGGTCTGAGGCCAATAAGTTTTTTTATCGCGGTATTGGTCCTGCCCTTTGCTCTGGACTCTAAGTATCTTCCTAGCGTAAGGAATCCCGCAAGCATCAGAACAGTGTCGTAGAACATGAACTCCTTGGAAAGTCCCAAACCGAAAGTTCCCAGAACCGATGCGAGGTATGCGGAACCCATTCCGAGGGAGTACATGACATCCATATTCAGGTTCCCGTGTCGGAGGTTCTTGAAAGCGGCGGAGAAGATGGGATGGGATATGAAAATGAAGATGGGAGAAGTAAAAATGAACAGGGCCAATCCCATGTCGAAGGGAAACATGATCCCGGACCACATGAGTATCATAAGCGGTAATCCTATGCCCAATCCAATCATGGCACGTGCCAGTCTGACTCTCTGGCCCCTGTTGAATATCCTCTCCTCCTCATCCATGTCGATTTCCTCTTCCCTTCCAAGGAAGCTGTAACCCAGTTCTTCGATGGAATTCTTGATATCGCCAACCGAAACCAAAGATGAGTTGTATGATGTCTTCACACTGCCGGAAGAGAGATTGACCCTTGCCTCGGATATGCCTTCCATCTCCTCCAATCTTTTTTCAATTGCCGCGGAACATGCGGCACAGGTCATTCCGCCCACTTTCACCGTAATTGATTCGTGAGTTGTTCCGTAACCGATCTTTTTTATTGCATTTTCCATTTTCTCAAGATCTACGATCTCAGGATCGTAATCGACAATGGCCTTTCCGGTTCCGAGGTTAACCGAAGCCCCCCCTACTCCTTTTGTATCCTTCAGTACTGATGATACTGCCTGTGAGCATACAGCACAGGTCATGCCGGTTACGTTGATCTCAACACGGTCCAATTGATTACCATAAATCCATAGTATGGATTCGTTAATCAATTAGTCCCCTTAATATTCAAGATCCTTTCATTTCCTTCAGAGTTTGCAGGACCTCTTCCGCATGCCCCTTAACCTTGACCTTCCTCCATTCTCTCTTGACATCGCCGTCCGGATCAATGAGGAAGGTTGACCTTTCAACCCCCATGTATTCCTTTCCGTACATCTTCTTTTTCTTCCATGCACCATATTCCTCAAGTGCCTTATGGTCGGGGTCGGAGAGCAGGGTTAACTTCAGCTCATGCTTGCCTATGAATTTCAGGTGGCTCTGGATGGAATCCGGGCTTACTCCCACAATTTTGGCCCCTTCCTTGCTGAAATCTTCCACCATGCAGGTAAAATCAACCGCTTCTGTGGTACAGCCAGGGGTGTTGTCCTTGGGGTAGAAGTAGAGAACCTTCCAATCACCCTTCATATCATCAAGGCACACTTCCTTCTCTTCCTGATCCTTCAAACAGAAGGATGGAGCTTTCTTTCCTGTCAAATCCATATCATCTGTCATATTGATTCCTCGATATGAAAACGTACAGGTAATATTCAGCTTTGCTCCCCTACATATTCGGTTTGTGATTCCAAGCTTTCTAGCCTTCATTGGGAGTAGAGGGCATAGGAGGTATGAATTCCTTCAGCTTGTTCACATTGGGATTGACCTTACCCCACCTGATCATGGAAAATGCCACATCGATTATCTCCGGCCTGTCCTCGAGGTATCTGTCGTATTCGAGCCTGATGGAATCATAATATTTTCTGGCGGTCATCCAGTTTGGTGCGGCGAAAATAACCAAAAGATCGTACTTTCCGTTGAGATAATATGTGTCCATAAGCCTGATGTTGAGTTCGCCAGGTGCGTTTGTGAGATGTCTCTTGATTAGAAGCTTTGCCTGATCGGCCGTAAGTGGTTTGAGCTTGATAAGCAATATGAATGATTTCCAATCGATCACATTCTCGTCCACAACGGCGGTGTAGCCCCAAATTGCTTCCATATCCTCCAACTTCCTCTTCTCTCTCCAGACCTTCTGCCTGTAGGATCCGCATGAACGAGCGATCTCCTCCAGAGATCTTGTTGGATCTCTCAGTAGTTCGTTGAGGATCTTGTGACCTTTGAATTCTGTTGTCAGGGTGGGCTTCTCATCGAGGGACATAATATCGACCAAATGGTCGAATGTAGTCTTACACTTAATCGTTTCGGTCCGAATTCGGACCTTTGTAACTGTTTTTTGAAAAATTTGTTACCCTTTCTTGGATAACAATAGGCAACAGCACCGTTGATAACAACATTTGCATCAATGTACGAAACAATCCGGATATTTCTTCTTGGATATTGTATCTTTCGAGGGCTTCAAACCGAAACAATCCATGATATTCACATATCCCTCTGAAAAACATTTAAAGAATAGAAGACCACTATCCGCAATAGGCTGCCCTTGATATGTGGGGAAAGACGGGACCCGAGAGCAAAGAGGGATATAGATGCTCACAGAGATAACTCAACTGGAAGGTCTTGAGGTAATAACGGACAAGGGATTATCCCTTGGATACGTAGAAGATGTGATTGTGGACCTGGACAACGAGGAGATCTATGAACTGCTCGTTTCAGAGACCAATGAAGAGCTCGTGGAAGACGGAGCAAGCGTCGGGGTGCCCTACAGATGGATCCAGTCCATCTCCAGGGTTGTTTTGCTGAAACACTTCCCTGGGAAGATAAAAAGGAAGGAACAGTTCGAGATTCCTGCCATGGCCCAGGATGGAAGAAGGCGGAAGCTCCGGGTGGTCAAGAAGGACCACGGTGAAGGAGGAGTTGGCCGCCTGGGCTGGAGATAGATGGGTGAGAATTTTGGCCTTCAAAGACCTGACACCTGCCGAAACTAGGGTCTATGAATACGTCAGGGACAATGATTTCGAGTCCATGCCCTGGGTCACGGCATCCGCCGCCAGGGATCTTGGAATGACCGAGGAAGACGTTTACAAGGCACTCTCCGAATTGACAAAGAAGATAAGGGATAATATCTGGATCCATTATGATTCGGGAGAACTCCATATCTCCGCGGATTAGACCGCTTCGCTAAGGATTATATTTACTTCGGTTCCATGGTCGGCATTTTCCAGCCAGACCAATCCGTTGTAGCGGCTGATAATCTTCTTTACAAGATAGAGTCCAAGCATCTGTGAGCCCCACTCCGTTGATGTGGGCCTCTCCATTAGCGCAATCTTCATCTCCTCGGGTATACCTCCTCCGTTATCCTTTATCGTGATCTTAACAGGTTCCGGTATGAGGTTCGATTTGGAGGGATCCCTTGCTATTTCGATCTCCATTCTGAGGTCATTCTTCCTTGAATTCTGATATGAATTCTCGACTATTCGGATCAGGGCCTCTTCCAGAAGTTCGTCGCCCATTACATGGATATCCGTCCTTTCCCAATCGATGATCGGCAGCCCCTCCTCATCTTCATGGGATTCCCTCCACCTGGAGATCGCATTCTCGATGGTCCCGTCCAGGTCCACCGGCATCTGCTCGATATCCGGTCTGCACTGTGACATAACCTTGACATCCCTGATAATTGTGGAACTCTTTTTCACCTCTGATATGGCCCGTCTGAGATAGTCGTCCTTCTTTTCCTTGGATATTCCCGCCATGGAGATGAGTTCAAGATAGCCCAGTATGCCGGCGTTTGCATTGTACATGTCGTGTATCATCAGATCGTTGTAAAGGGTCAGCTCCTCCATTGCATCTGCCAGTTTCTCGGATTGTTCTCTGAGGGTTTGTTCGAGCCTTTTGGTCTTTGTCACGTCCTGACCGACCATCAGCACCATGGAGACGTTTCCTTCCTTGTCGAAGATAATTGTGTTTTCCAGAAGTATCGTGATGGTCTTTCCGGATGCAGCCCTGACCCTGCTTTCATACTGGGTCCTGAATCCTGTACCGATATTCCACTGAAAAACCTCCAGTTTCCCGCTCTCGGCGTCCTTGTCCACCAGGTAGTCGAACCATATGGTCCCTATTGCCTCCTGAGGATCGTAACCAAGGGTTCTCTTGGCCCCGCTATTGAACATCTTGATATTTCCTTCCATATCGATACCGATTACAATTGCGTTTGAATTCTCCAGCAACTCGTCGCCGATCCCCCTTGGTATTCCATCGGTGGAAGGTTCTTCCAAAGCGGATGACTGATCCATCCAGATCTCCATGACCTGGTCAGGTTTGCTTCCTCTGAAGATAGGGGCCACGATCACATCGAACTCCCTTTCACCGTCCTTAAGTGGAACAGAGACCCCTATGGTTCCTCCAACACCTTCTGTAAGAGCCTGTATCAGAAGACCTTTCAGGTCCTTCCTGGGATATTTGACAGGGTCCCTCCTCCTGGAAACGAGGCTAATCTGCTCGTCGGTGGCAGAATTCTGAAAGATGGGTTCGAGCCTTTTGTTTAGGATGGTTATGGGAAATGGAAGGTCCTCGAGGGTCCTTCTCGGTATATCTGCTGTCTTTGGCTCCCTGTCCATCTCGGTAAAGACACCGATAAGCTTTCTTTGGTCCCCTCTGCCCGACCAGGAGAAGGATCCCATCAAGGGTATCGGAGCACCTTTATCGGATGACCAGTTCATGGTGATCCTCTGTGCTTTTCTGGCTCTCTGTGCCTTCACGATCTTCAAGACTGCGGGTATGTCCGAGGCATCAACCAGATCGAAGATCAGTTTTCCCCTGATATCCTCTCTGTTGATGGAGAGCAGATCGCACATCGAATGGTTAACCTCTTCCACCTTTCCATCCTTGTCCAGCATCATGATTCCAGTTGGCAGGTCCTCGATCAGGTTCATATACTCGCTTTCGAGACCCGTGTCCTTTTTACTCAAACGTTGACCCCCGTATCCGTTCAGAATTGCACTTATCCTGGTTAACCAGGCGTAGATTATTTAAATCTACTTCAAGTGTTATCTTTCATTTGCGGACCTCTCCCCGCAAACGGTTTAGTAAGACAGTATCCTTCAACCTTTCATGGGCGAGGCCGATTCCGGAACCCTGAACCTGTATTGGACGGAAAAATACAGGCCCCGAAGGCTCGTTGATCTAACAGGACATATCAAAGTGATTGATCAGATGAAAGCCTGGGCCAGATCCTGGACGTTCGGTACTACCCCTAAAAAGAAAGGTCTTATTCTGGAGGGGGAAGCAGGGGTAGGCAAGACAACAGCAGCTTTGGCCCTTGCCTCTGAAATGGGATGGGAGGTCATTGAACTCAATGCATCGGACTCGAGGAATCAGGAGGCCATCAGGTTGATGGCCACAAGGGGTTCACTCTCCCATGATATAACAGATTCCGAGGGTTTCGCCGGTAAAAGATCAAAAAGATTGAAGATGATACTTCTGGATGAGGCGGATAATCTCCATGAAAGAAGCGCCTCGGTCGGGGAAGGAACCGATGTTGGAGACAGAGGCGGAAAGAGGGCCATAGTAGAATTGATCAAGATGACCAAGCAACCCGTTGTTCTGATCGTCAATGATCTTTACGGATTGACCTCTGGTTCGGGCCAGTCTCTCAATTTCACCTGTGAGAGGATAAAATTCAGGAGATTGTCTCCGATTTCCATATCCCGGAGACTCAGAGAGATCTGTGATCTCGAGGGGATAGGCTATGAAGACGAGGTGATAAAGGCCATTTCCGAACGCTCGGGCGGTGATATGAGATCTGCGGTCGGTGATCTCCAGATGATCTCCTCGGGAAAGGATAGAATAACCCTGGATGATCTGGATGTACTTGGATTTCGGGATGTCAAGGAGAATATCTTCGGTGTCTTGAACAGACTCTTCTCGGCCTCTTCCATCAAGGAATCCAGGTCGGCGCTCATGGAGGTTGACGAGGATATAAACTCATTGAAGCTCTGGGTGGCCGAGAACTTGCATGTTGTAATGGTTCATCCAAAGGACCTGGACGCCGCTTACCGGCTTCTTTCCAAATCGGACATATATCTTGGAAGGGTCAGGAGGAAACAAAACTACAAGCTATGGTCATATGCAAAGGATCTGCTTGCGGCCATTTCGAACACAAGGAAACACTCCAACAGACGGGCGGGCAGATATTCATTTCCATCATACCTGAAGGCGATGTCAAGAACCAAGGATTCAAGGTCGAGGTTAAAGGAAACCGCTTCAGCCCTAGGTCGATTGACCCACACCTCAATCAGATATCAGAAAGAGGATGCTTTGAGAAGGATCGGCCTTTTATGTCAGAGAGATCCCGAGTTCGCCTCCCACATCATGGCTGAAACCGATCTCGAAAAGGATCATCTGAAGCTTCTAACTGGTGAAAAATTGGACGACAAAGAACTCAGGGCAATCATGAAGCGGGCCGAGGCAATCAATAGAAACAACGCAGCTCCCAAGACCCTCGAAGGAGGATTGATGGATTTCATTGAGAAAGATGGAGATGAGACTTCCTCCCGGCAAGAACTTGTTGAAGAAGAAAAAAAGGAGGAGGAGAATACCGGCCCACATCAATCCAGTCTCTTCGAGTTCTAGAAACTCAGAGCTCCAGTTCTTCGACGTCCTTTTCAGGTATTTCAGGGGAACCCTTGTAAACTGATGTTTTGAAGAGGTTGAATTCCCTTTCCCTCATCTCGTCTTCGTCGGGAACCTCATCCTCGTCCACTACCCTGTCGAGTCTGTTTTCCTTCAATCTTTTCTTCCTCTGTTTTGCAAGGTCCTTCCAGGCTCTCTTCTTATCCTTCCTGCTTTTCGTTTGAATGTCCGGAGGAAGTCTTCCGAACCTTCTTCTCCAGACCTTCTTCCTGGCTCTGAGGACCGTAAAAACAATGATCAACACCAGTAACAAAATGACGATTAGAATGATATTGCCCGATATCAGATTCTGAATGTTTTCGAGTTCGAACCAACTCTGTCGTTTCTGTGTGATCTCCACCACCCTCTGCTGGGAGAGATTCTGATCCATGGTATAACCGATCGAGGCGAATACGGTATATTCACCAGAGCTGCTTTTTCTCTCCCAATGGATCTCCCTTGTGTAGTTCAGGCTGTTCATCATCGATGACATGTCCTGATTGGGTATCTTGACCCTGTCTATCTCAATAATAACATGCAGCTGGGTCCAGGGAACCATGAAGGCATCCCTGTATTCCATTATGACTTCCTCTTTGGTCATGTAAACCGTATTGATCTCCAATGCATTGGAGGAGAAGGTGAACTTGGAATCGTACTCCCTGGTTCCGAACCTCAATGCCGCACCGCCGCCGTTGGATTTCGCATATACCTTGAAGGAAAGTCTAACCCCGGCTTCCACGGTGGTGTCATTTCCCGGTGGAAAATTCCCGGTTCCCCCAACCGTGAGTTTTGTTTCCAGGGGAATGTTGTAGGTCTGTGTCGTGATCTCAAGCAAAACCTCGCTTTCCTTTCTGATCTGGAACCTGAACTGGCAATTGGGAGTTACCTGGTCGGAGGCTTCCTTGTAGGCTAAGGCTTCCACCTTAACCGTGCCTCCCAGGTTGATCTCGTTCTTGAGGGGTTCGGTATACCAGGTTCCCACTTCGATCCATATGGTTGAACCCACGGGTATTATTCCGTACCCTCTGAACCCTGTCTGTCTGTAACCGTTGGGAATGGCCACTGCTGAGAAGACATCGGTTTCGGGAGGGTCCAGAGGACTCAATGTCATTCCTTCGCTGAGGTGAAGTGTCATTTCATTGAGTTCCTTTCCTTGATCCAGCTCCTGAGCCTCGACAGGAGAGATTAGCATGGTGAATGATCCCAATATCATAATCGCCGATATTTGAAGCAATAATAATTTCGGAACCATTCCATTTTCATTCATTATAGGTCTCTCCTTTGATATTACCTGGATCCTTTTGTTAACTTCCGATATATCTTTTGTGGAATCGCCCTGTTAAGGTAAGTGGCCTTCAATATGTCATCATAGTTCGATATCATCCATATCCTTATCCGATATGAGGTCATCCGGATCAATTTTCGGAGCGGTTCTCTTCTTTTTTCTTTTGAAGATCCTGAACTCCCCGTCGTCTTCGATGATTTCCTCGTCCTTTTTTTCGATTACCCTTCTCTCCCTTTGCCTGGATATTCTTTCCTGTCTCCTTCTTTGAAGTTCTTTCCAGGCTTCCTTTCTTTCACCCTTTTCCTTCTTTTTAAGGGGCGGAGGTAGCTGTTGTAACCTCCGTTTCCACATTCTTCTTCTGTGTCTACCGTACATTATCATTGCGGCAAGGAAGAGTATGATCAGAACTACGACTCCGAAATGATTGGTGACCATTTTTCCCACGTTTTCCAGTTCGTACCAGTCCTTCTTGACCTCATTGATCTCAAGGAATCTCTGCTGGGATATGTTCTGTTCGTGAAGATAGCCAATGGATACGAATACCTCGTAATCTCCTGGTTTGCTCTTCCTTTCCCAATGAAGTTCCCTTGTGGTGTTCTGGGCGTTCATCATGGATGTGACGTCTTCGTTGGGAATGAGTTCCTTGTTTATGTATAGCTGGGTATGCAGTTGGGTCCAGGGTACCATGAACGCATCCTTGTATTCCAGGACGAAATGGTTCTTGTTCATCAACATGTTCCTGATCTCCAAAGCATTGGAGCCGAATGTGATGCCTGAGGGGTATGTCTTTGACCCGAACTTTATTACAGCCCCTCCGCCGTTGCATCTGGCGGTAACCCTTAAAGCAAGGGAGGTACCAGCCTCAACAGTGGTATCGTTACCGGGCGGGAAGGAAGCGGCCACCGTGACCTTTACATCCTGTCCTTCGGTGATCCTTATTCCCCCCTGGTAGAGGTCCAGCAGGACCTCGTTGCCCCTCATTATCTCGAATCTGAAATCGCAATTGGGCGAACCGTCTCCTGTCATCTCCTTGAAAGCGATGATATTGACCTCGGCTCTTCCTCCGAGATTTACCTTTTGTTTAAGGGGCTGAGTATACCAGGTTCCCACGGCCTTCCAGTAGGTGTGCCCAACGGGTAGTATGTTGAATCCTCTGAAACCGTCTCTAATGAAACCGTTTGGTATCGATACCGCTTGGTGCTCATCCGTGGCTTCCAGTGCTGCAGGATTCAGCTCCATTCCCTCGACCATGTACAGATTCATCATGTTCAGCTGCATGGGCTGGGTGGCCTGTCCATCTGCAATATTATCGGTGGGAATCAGAACTCCCAAAAGGAGTGCTGTTAGGATGGTGATGATGACCGTTGGAATAAAGCCGGGTGCTCTCATTTCTTCAACTCCCAAATACGGACTCTTGTTCCGCAAATGAATTCAGGTGTGGATGTCAATAAACTGGAGAGCCTTATAAGTTTTATCGCTTTATACTAGAACAATCCGCCACCGATTAATCACCGAAACCGATTAATCACATCATCACCTCGCTACTTCATGGTCCGGCAGAACAGAAGGAGATACGTGGTATTTCATGTCCTTCAGCCTGATGATGTGGGCAAGGGTCTGCTCATAAAACTGGTTAGGGATATGACCAGAAAACTTCCCCAGGAGGAGTTCGATCGGATAAAACCCTGGTTCGTTTACTATAAGAATAAATGGTGCATAGTAAGGACGGGACATACGGGAGTTGAACGGCTGATAAGAATGATCGAATCACTCGATGGTTTGGAATTAAGAGAGGGAGTCCTGATGTTGAGGGTTACAGGTGTATCGGGAACCCTCAGAGGAGCTTTCCATAAGCATATTCCGGAAAAAGGGAGGCAGGGACTCCATTACAGAGTCGAGGATTAGGTGGTCGTCATCTTGTGCCTTCAAACCCAATAAGTATATAATTCATTAAGAAACTCAGCGTAAGTCGATCCGAAGGTTCGACCCCAAATTACCCCACAGGGTCCACAAGGAGGAACACATCATGCAGCCAGGAAACATGGCCTATGACAGAGCGATAACAGTATTCTCACCCGATGGAAGGCTCTTCCAGGTGGAATATGCCAGGGAAGCCGTCAAGAGGGGTACCACCACCGTGGGTCTCAAGTTCAAGGACGGCGCCATACTGATCATTGACAAGAGGATAACCTCTCCCCTGATCGAACCCACATCCATCGAGAAGATATTCAAGATTGACGAGTTCATAGGATGTGCAACATCCGGGCTGGTTGCGGATGCCAGGGTTCTGGTGGACAGGGCAAGGATCGAGGCCCAGATAAACAAGATCACCTACAGCGAGAGGATCCCGGTGGATGTACTCGTCAAGAGAATATGCGATTTCAAGCAGAACTACACCCAATACGGTGGTGTGAGACCTTTCGGAACGGCTCTTTTGATTGCCGGTGTTGACGATAAAGGAATCCACCTCTACGAGACCGATCCTTCCGGTGCGATGATGTCCTACAAGGCAGGGTCCATCGGATCGGGGAGATCCGTTGTAATGGAGATCTTCGAGGATAAATACAAGGAGAACCTGACACAGGATCAGGCCATACAGCTTGGTCTTGAGGCGCTTCTCGGAGCCACAGAAGAAGGAAGCCTGAACACTCTCGCTGTGGAGATAGGTCTTGTAAATAAGAAGGATGTTTTCCAGAAAGTTGACACTAAAAAGGTGGCCAAATACGTCAATCAGGCCAAGAAGTGAGGTGAAATCGTAACATGGTATCCCTGGACGATGCAGTGATCGCAAGGCTCGACAGGGAAGGTGAGAGGTTCGAGATTTTGGTGGATCCCGACCTGGCCCATGCAGTCAGGGAGGGGGAGGAAAAAGAACCTGACCTTTCCGAGCTACTTGCCGCCGATGAGGTCTTTCTGGATGCTCACAAAGGAGACCGGGCCCCTTCAGACCTGCTCTCCAAGGTTTTCAAGACCCAGGATATCAAGGAGATTGTCCATATTATCCTTTTTAAAGGGGAAATCCAGCTAACAACAGAACAGAGAAAGAGAATGCAGGAGGAAAAGAGAAAGAAGATTGTGGCTCTTCTTTCCCGTAACTGCATCAATCCCACAAACAAGGCCCCTCATCCTCCGGCAAGGATCGAACTTGCAATGGAGGAGGCCAAGATTAACATAGATCCCTTCAAGAGTCCCGAGGCCCAGATAAATGAAATCATCAAGGCACTTAGACCAATCCTGCCTATTCGAATGGAGATGGCCCAGATAGCCATCAAAGCTCAGGCCTCTGATTACGGAAAACTTGTGGGGGATGTAAGGTCCTTCGGAAAGGTCCTGAAGGAAGAATGGACTAAGGGCGGGGAATGGTTATGTCTTGTGGAGATTCCTGCAGGTCTTCAGTTGGAATTCTTCGATATGGTCAACGGAAAGACCCATGGTCAGGCGGATACCAAGCTTATTGATTGATAACTGCAGTCATTGGTTTGCGGAACTTATATATAAGGTAATCTAATGTAGGCTCCTCCCCGGGAATTGTATTGCCCAGGTCAGGGGGCCCCAAGATGAGCAGAAGAACCAAGAAGGTCGGAAGTTCGGGCAAGTTCGGTCCCAGATACGGGATCAGCGTAAAGAAGTCCATTCGTTCCATTGATCAGAACAAGAAGAACCGCTACATCTGCCCGAGGTGCACAAAAAAGAACGTCAAAAGGGTGGCGGCCGGTATATGGGAGTGCAGGTCCTGTTCCCTGAAATTCTCGGGTGGCGCATATTCACCAAGGACCGGCAAATTCAAGACCCTTGAGAACCGCTTGTCGAGGTTATGAAATGTACAGATGCGGTAGATGCGGAGAGAAACTGGTCACCGAGTTCAGCCCAATAGGTATCCAGTGCTCAAAATGCGGTTACAAGATCTTCTACAAGGAAAGACCCAACAGGAAGAAGGTCCTCACCACAAAGTGAGGGTGGTCCCGCATGGAAGCGGTGGTGGAGTTACGGATGGACCTTCCCGAAGGTGTTTTTGAAAGTATTTCCAGATCCATGAGGATAGAGTCCAAATCATCCCCGCCCGACGGGACTGTTGAGGTAGGAATTGGAGACCCGAATTCGAATCCTCTCCTAATCATGAGATCATCCGATCTTTCCACATCCCGGGCAATGCTGAATTCATATCTGGGTTTATTGTCCGTGGCCCTTGGAGCCGCCGGGGAAGGGTAAAAAGATATTTATCGATCGCGGTAATAGCACCCGAAAGGTGGTTACCACATGGCATACCAGTTCCCAAAGGAAATCCAGGAAAAACTTGCGAACTTCGAGCAGCTCAAATCCCAGCTTCAGGCTATCATGTCCCAGAAGGGGGAGATAGAAGTCAGGAAGAAGGAGTTAGATTCCTCCATAGATGCTTTGAAGAAGAGAGATGATGGCGATGTGTTCAGAAGGGTGGGGGATATCCTGATCAAGGTAAAGGACACGGAAACACTGGTAAAGGAACTGGAAGAGGAATCAGAAACCCTTGGAGTCAGGATCCGTTCACTTTCCTCACAGGAAAAGAATGCAAAAGAGATGTATGAGAAACTTGCAAACGAGATAAACGAGTCCATCAAGGGATGAACATGGTTCCCCCTTCAGGACGGCGCCCCGCTCTTTCCCAGGTGGGATGGACATTTGGAAGGGGTTATCTGCCCTTTCCCGCTGACAGGGAGCTCTTGTGGGAAATCATCTCGGAAATAATGGATCCGGGAGAAGGGGAGGTCCTCGTTCTTGCTCATCACAATGCCGATCTCGATGCGGTTGCCACCGCCCTTGTAATCAAGTGGACATTTCCCTGGGTCAGGTTGGGAGCCTTCAAATCCGTCTCCCAGGCCGGGAAGAAGCTTCTGAATTTTTTCAACGAGGAAATGGAGATCAATCCTTCTGTAGATGGAATTTCCCTGATCATAATAGTGGATTCATCATCCCCACTGCAGGTCATGGAAGGAGAACCGGAGGATTGGCCCAATTTTCGAGTTATTGATCACCATCCAGATCACTCTCACTGGGAAGGCAATAATTACATAGATGACACCAAAGGGGCATGTGTGGAGATTGCCCTGCAGATGGCGATGCTGACAAACAGTCCCCTGACGAGGGAGATGGCTATGGCCGGGATAGCGGGTATAGTGGCGGATACGGGAAAATTCAGATTCGCCTCACCCGTGGACCTGGAGGTAACCTCCTTCCTCCTTGGATTATCGGACACCTCGATGGAAGATGTTCTTACCGTTATCGAGGGTGAGGATTATTTTGACGTCTCCAAAAAAATTGCCCAGTTAAAGGCTTTGAAGAGGGTCCAGTACAGAAAGATCGGAGATCAGATTATTGCCGCATCCCGTGTAAACTCCTTCGAAGCTGCTGCGTGCAGAGCCCTCCTGGTTGCCGGTGCCGATGTTTCATTTGTTTCAGCAGAGAAGAAAAATGAGCTCAGGGTTTCAGCGAGGGCGAAGCCGCATATTCTAAAGATGGGAATCCATCTTGGACAGTTCATGGAGATGGTGGGTGAGAAAACCGGTAATCAGGGTGGAGGTCATGACGGAGCAGCGGGGTTGAACGGCAAGGGAAAGCCCTCCGAGGTCTTGAGGATCTGCATGAATGAGATGTGCTCCTTGCTGGAAGAAAAACTGAATATCGATGGGAAGAAAGGTAAATCCGGAAATGATCCGAAAAAGTGATGATCCGTATAATGCAGGCCAATTAACCTGTGCTTGCCGCAGGATATTTAACCGCAAGTTCAACCGTATCCCCGTCCTGAAGTGAAAGTTCCTCTCTCAGATTGGTGTCTGATATTATCTCCAATGTCCCGACATGGAGGGTCCTGTTCGGTACCATTACAACCGCTCCGGTACCATTGACTTTGCAGGTATAGCAGAGACAGGAACCGAAGGTTCTCTCTCCCGAGCGAAAACCTTTGATTTCCATGCCCGGTCCCCTCCTCAACAGGTCCACAAGCGGTGAGTCTTTTCTCGAGAGCCTGACATTCAGGGTTCCGGGAAAAGGATTCATGGAGAAAAGCTCTTTCAATTGATCTATGTAACCTTCCTGTGATAGATAATAAGCTCCCTCGCCCAGACCTGTGTTGATCGTTCCCTGAACGATTATCTCCCTTTCCTCATCGAATAGGCCCCTGAACTCCTGATAAAGGCTTTTGAGCTTCTCTAATCCATCACTGGTTATCCTTATGCTGGAACCTGCTCTTTTTTGAGTCCTGTCAATTAATCCCCTCTCTTCCAGTCTTCTGAGATAAATGGAAGCCGATTGCTGGCTTGAATCGATGAGCTCCCCGATCCTTTTGGTTGTTATGGTCACATACTTTTCCATGGCTCCGAGGCGCGCCAGCTTGAGAAGGAGTATGTCATCGTCCATTTATTTCACCACGATTCTTGAATATTGCACCGGCTGCCAAATGGGAAATACGGATCGGTTCGGGAGTTCTTCCCCTTTTGGTTATTTTTCTCACCAACCATTCGGCTCTTTTTTTTGTTATTCCTTCGTATCTTATGTGGCAGATCCCATCATCCAATTCAATTCTCTCGGGGGTCCAATTTTTGATCAATTCCAATCTGTACTCCCAATCATCGAAATTGTGTTCGAGGGCCTTTTTCACGGAAGGAGTGTCCGGTTCTTCATCAGAACAGGTCAGGACCGGAACGCCGCATGCTGAATTCAGTTGTTTTAGGTCCAGTACATTGAATCCCGCCAGACAGGCTCCATCTGAAAGAATGGCCATGATCTGCGTCCCGAACCTGGAACTGTTCAGGGTATGTGAGATGATCTCCGATGAATCGCTTCCATCGGTTTCGATATATGCGGAAAGGAATCCCTCTATGTAGCCATCCAGTCTCATAATGGTAATTACTATGGGGGTCTTCTCGGATTTCCTCATGTAAGGGCCATCGTCAATGCCCGCGACCCTGGCCTGACTTTTCATGGGCCATTTCGCCATAAATATCCCTCACAACAGTGGAAGCGAGCCCGTTACCTTGTCGATTTCCGGATTCGGTCCAGGTCCTATCCCCAGGCAGGTAACCGTACCAGGTTCCACTTCCGTCATGCCCGCATCCTGGATAAGAGAGGTTTCCAGGTTTAGTGTTTCTGCAATGGCCTTGAGTTCATGTAATTCGGAGAGGTTTTCGCACTTTACAACCACTTTCTTCTGCCCCTCCCTGTACCAGGCTTTGAACCACCTGTCATTGTTCTTCTTGCTGGAAAGGGCGCAGTTGACAGCGGCATGTGCCACCTGGACTGCCAACTTTCCCGGTGTCATCTTAATATCCTTTCTTATTACAACCACCAGTTTATTGTTGAAAGTCTCCCTTGCCATCATGCCTCACTCCAAAGTGGATCCAGTTCCTTCTTCTTCCATCCCTCTCCTTTTTTTCTTGCCCTTTCCCAGTCAATCTTGGTGATGGCCCTCAGTATCCTTCCATCGAGTTTGAATGACTTGAGGGGGGCTTTGAAGAAATCGGGTCCGTCCTTGATGACGATTTGATCCCCTTCGACACCTATGGTCTCGCCTCTCCGCTTATCTTTTCTGTCTTTGACAAAAAGAGAAAGATATTCATCTTTGGGATCCTCGGTTACCATCTTGCGGCTCTTCTTTCCCCTGGCCATGGAGGTGGAGGGAGGTATCCGATTAAAACCGTTTCCTCACTCTTTTTTCCTAATGTATACGGGGGAGGGAAGTTTCTGCGACGCCTTCTTCAATGCCATCTTGGCCTGAAGCTCCATCTGTTTGGGAATCTGTATGGTCATGACCTCCTGTCCGGCCTTGACCCTGGCAGCCGTTCCCACGTTTTTTCCGAATGATTTCCTCATACCCTGGGATACCCTGTCAGCTCCAGCTCCGGTTGCCTGCTTGTTCTCCCTGAGAATGTGGTGAGGATACACCCTTACGATCAGCTTGTAGTTCTGCGCACCGGCTCGCTTGGAGATGTACTTGTTTGCCGCGATACGAGCCGCCTCCAGGGCAGTGTGTCTAATCTGGCACTGTTCCTTCACAACCAGATTGTAGGTGCTAGGGAAGTCAATTTGCCTGTTACCGCTCACGAACTGCTGGATCCTGGGAACCGGAATTCCACCTGTATAATCCTTTCTGGTGAATGCCTGTCCCCTAATCTGGCGGTACATTCTGTTGGGCTTTCTTGCCATTTATTTCACCTTCTGTCAGGTTGTGAGGGCCATGCCTCGGTGCCGCCCACTAAGAAAGAGGTCATATATAACTGTAATCATGGGATATGAAGAAAGATTCCATGATGAACTTTGGAGCCGGCAATTATCACCCCATTGTGCATTGCGTTTAAATAATTAGGTGATATCTAATAGATCATTATGGACAATATTGAAGCAATCAGGCCCAAGACATTATTCATGACCACGGGAATCGGACGCCACAGGGAGAAACTGGCGAGTTTCGAGCTTGCCTTGAGAAATGCCGGTATTGAGAAGTTCAACCTGGTCAATGTATCTTCTATATATCCTCCGGATGCGGCGATCATTGACCGTCAGGAGGGTTTGGAAGATCTTCAACCGGGACAGATAGTCTTCTGTGTGATGGCCAAAGCACAATCCAACGAGCCCGGGAGGAGATTGGCGGCATCCATCGGTGTGGCCATACCCCAGATTCCAAGCATGTACGGGTACCTTTCCGAGCATCATTCATACGGGCAGCAAGCCAAGGATGCGGGTGATTACGCAGAGGACCTCGCAGCTGAGATGCTGGCTTCTACCCTTGGAATACCATTTGACATAGATTCCGATTATGATGAGAAGAGGGATATATTCAGGATGGATGGAAGGATAGTGAACACCAGGAATTTTACATCCTTCACGCAGGTGGATGACAAGGGACGATGGACAACCTGCGTGGCAGCAGCCGTCTTTGTACCCAAAAGGTGATTGGAATGGATAGGTCCAAATCCACGCGCGAGGAGCTGTTGAAGACACCGATAAGGATGCTCGACCTGTCAGAGAGCAGATCCCTTGGTGATCTGGTGGAACAGTTTTCGGGTACCTCCTTCCAGGCCAGGAGAATGTCCGAATGCGTGAGGATCTACAGAAATATGACAGATGTTGACCGGTCCCATACCATCTTCCTTGGTCTTGCAGGATCCATAATAGCGGCCGGATTGAGAAAGGTCGTGAGGGATTTGATAGAGTTCCGTTTGGTAGATGTGATATGTACTACAGGCGCTGTAGTCTATCAGGACTATTATCAGTCCATGGGATACAAACATTACAAAGGGGTCGTCGAATCCGATGATGTGCTCTTACATGAATACATGATCGACAGGATCTACGATACCTACGTGGATGAGGAGAAGTTCAGGGAAACCGATGTCTCAATCGGGAAATTGCTTGAATCACTGGGCGGAGGAAGGTATTCCACCAGGGAATTCCTCTCAATACTGGGGGAACGCTGCAAGGATGACGAAGAATCCATACTGGGTGCGGCTTTCAGGCAAGGTGTACCTGTGTACTGTCCCGCCATTGCGGACTCTTCCATCGGCATAGGTCTTTCCACCTCCTATGAAAGACAGAGAAGATCAGGTATTGAGGAGAATGACATCTTCGTTCTGGATACCATTAGGGACAATTACGAGATGGCGCAGATCATGCATTCCTCCAAAGCTACAGGGGCGGTATATCTTGGCGGGGGTGTCCCCAAGAACTACATCAACGACGCTGTGGTAATGTCGGACATGATCTTTGGTGATCAGAAGGGACACGAATATGCCATCCAGATGACAATGGACAGACCGGATTGGGGCGGTCTTTCTGGATCCACCTTGGGAGAAGCCCAGTCATGGGGAAAGATAGATGCAGAGGCAACTCACCAGACAGTTCACGTGGAACTTTCCGTATCACTGCCACTCATAGCTGGTGCGGTAATGGAAGCTAGGAATTGGTCGAAGAGGAGGGGTCCGAAATTTATCTGGAAGGGTGATCTTCTCGAGGAGATCCAGTAATCCAGATATCGGATTTCGTGCATGATAATCATTATAAAGGAGTAGTAGTTTAACCTCCTCCCCTATGCTATCTATTTAAATACAGGTAGTATATCCCGCCGTGGGAAACCCCTATCCGGCAGAGGTGGAAACCAATGTACAAGATGATCAAGCGCGAGGATGTCATACGCATTCCCCCTCACTATCTGGGACAGGACCTGGATATAGTCTCTGACTACCTGACCAGGAGGAATTTCGAGGGAAGGATGGACAACCTCAACCGCCTTGTTATAGAGGCTACTGACGTGGGAAGGATAGGTGAAGGAAGAATAGTCCACGGTGACGGAGCCATCTTTCAGAGGGTTTCATTCAAAGCCCTTGTATTTCAACCTCTTCTCCATGAGGTCGTGGAGGGGAATATAGTTGAGATACTGAAGTTCGGTGCTTTCGTGAGATTCGGACCTCTTGACGGGCTTGTTCACATCTCACAGGTCATGGACGACCACATTGATGTGGATCTTGGGAACATGAGACTTGTCGGTAAAGAGACCAAGAGAGATCTTAAGGTCGGAGACAGGGTCAGAGCGAGGATCGTCTCGATGTCCATGAACGAGAGGTCCCCCAGGGAATCCAGAATAGGCCTGACCATGAGACAGGCGGGACTGGGAAAGACTGATTGGCTCGAGGAAGAGTATGCGGAGAGGCACCACGTGGAAGAGGAGCCCTCCAAAAAGAAGAAAAAGAAGTGATCCCGATGATGCTGGCTTGCAAGAAATGTATGTTCCTTACCGACCAGGAAAAATGCCCCCTCTGCGATGGAGAGCTCTCCAAGGAATGGCAGGGGATGATAGTCATCCTGGATTGGGAATCTTCCGAAGTGGCAGCACATATGGGAATAAGGGCAAATGGAAAATATGCCCTGAAGGTAAGGTGAAATCACAGATGTTGTTCAGGCTAACGGACCACCTCAGAGTGGTTCTCAAGGACCCGCTTGGGGAACTTGTCCCCAACGAGGAGAGGACCAGGTCCAATCTGGACGATCTGGTGTCATCCCCTCTGGTCCTTGTGGGCGATGTAACCGCATCCGTGATGACCAAGATGGGATACGATGCGTCCCTCATTCTCGTTGATAACCATACAAAGAGGGGTAAGGAGATACCAACCCTCACTGTCAAACCCTCAAGGATAATGGAAGTCGAGAACCCGGCGGGTATGATAGGCGGAGAACTCTTCGAGACTCTCGAGGAAGCTGTCAGATCGATTGTGACCGAGGACCTGGAAGGTCCCATCATGATAGAGGTTGACGGGGAGGAGGACCTCTCCACACTTGTTGCGATCAAGCTAATGCCGAACGGATCCACTGTTGTTTACGGCCAGCCCGATGCAGGTTTGGTTGTGGTCAGAGTGGATGGTGAGATAAAGAAAAAGGTCGAGGATATGCTCCAAGAAATGGAGGTTTGATCCCATGGAGATTGAAGTCACCGAGAAACACGATAACCTTCTTCTGGAAAGGACCGAAGTAAGGTTGGTTGCCAAACACCCGAAAGAAGCCACTCCCAAGAGGAAGGAACTCAAGGATGCGATCATGGAATCCCTGGATGTCAAGAAAGGGGTCCTCGTGATCGATTCCATGAATTCAGAGTTCGGCAAGAACCAGACAGAGGTATTCCTCAAGGTCTATGCAAATGCCGACAAAGCAAGGGCCGTGGAGAACGAGCATATCCTGAAGAGGAATGGCCTGTATCAGGAAAAGAAGAAGGAAGAGGGATCCTGAGGTGATATCATGAGAAACAACGAGCTATACGAGATCAAGGGAGACAAGCTCGAAAGAAAGAGGAAGTTCTGTCCCAAGTGCGAGGGAGCTTTTCTTGCCCAGCACAAGGACAGGCTCCATTGCGGCAGATGCGGTTATACCGAGATGATCAAAAAGGAATGAGCCTCTACTGGGATTCTATCCTTCCAGCCTCATTTGCGTCTTTCAATGTTTGAAGTAGTGTTTCACCAAGTCTTTTTGCCGCAACATGGGATAGGTAGATCCGGGTTGTTTTTGCCATGGTCCCGTTTTCACTGGGTATGCCGGGTAACTGGAGGAAATCTACCTGAACATCCCGCTGATTTACCTGGATGTATGCTACATTCGAATAATGTACGTGGTCCACATCCAGCTGGATATTATCAGGGTCCACCTTGAAAAGTCTGCTTATGTCTATTGTAATTATTCCTTTTTCTTCCATTCATGCACTCCCCTTCGAGATTGTAACCGGGAAACTTTCATCCTGGCCTTCTATTGTGATTTTATCCACCTTATCTGCCTTAATTGCTATCAGATTGACCCTGCCAATAATGTCCTGGTATTTCCTCGATAGATGCTCATTGTAGTAATTGATGATCGCACGATCCATTGTATCGGTTCCGTCCCTGTCATCATTGATCGCATCCATCAGAAGGGACAAAGCGATGATTTTTTTGGATTCAAAATTGACCCTGTATCTTGGTCTGGCTTTGTCACTTTCATCCTTGATCAATAGTTGGGAATCGACCAAACCCGTAAAATGAGACCTGAGAGTGGGGTATGTTGTTTCAAGAAGGTCGGCCATTTCCTTTGGTCTGAATTTGTGATACGGATCCGAGACTATCTCTTCAACCAACCTGCTTCTCATCTTGCTGTTGAAAAGTCCATCAAATGGCTCATCGCATGGTAGTTCAACCCCATTAGGAAGTTCCATAATATCTTGGTCCAACGTTGCCACCATCCTCAAGTATTCCTTTCCTGCGTAATAAAGATTTGGTATTTTTTCACTTACTAATAAAATTCTTTCACATGGGATGATGGTGTCTATGATGTGGAATGTCCACACCATGGTATTCTGAGAGATCTTGTGACCATGTCTTGTCCTTCAGGAGTACAACCTTTTCTCCTCGGGACAGATAAACCTGAATGATATCCTTTCCAAGAGGTTTCAGGATGTCTTCATCAAGGTCAAGATTCAGTTGGTTGCATTTCAATTTACATTTTGTAATATTTTGACAGTACCCTCTTTTCTTCAACCATGCAATGAAGCATGCCACTTCAAAACCGGGATTGGGGACAGGTTCCTTGGTGTTCCGATTTCGAATCCCTTTCAATCTTTGAATTACGGGATCATCATTCATTTCAATCCTCAGGCTATTTGATACAACTCGAGTTTTGTTTTATATTCCTTCCAACTGGGAAGAACCAGGTCCAGTAATCGATAATACTCTTTCTGATGGTTCGGAACCTTCAAATGAACCAATTCGTGGAAAATGACGTATTCAATGCAGTAGGAAGGTGTCCTTATCAACTCGAGGTTGAGGTGTATTCTATTCTTTCCATGAACACAGCTGCCCCATCTCTTTTTCATTCTCTTGATTTTCATCTCCGGTCGTTTTATTCCGTGTTTGGTTACAACCTTCATCGCTTCATCCAGTATCTCATTGAACTTTATCCGGGCGTGATGTCTGTACCAATCATATAGAAGAAGTTCTACCATCTCGGGAGATCTATTTCTGGTATGAACCTCGATGAATCTCCCCTTCATTTTGACATTGATTGTTTCTGATTCGATGACCTTCAACCTGTACTGTCTTCCGAGGTAGCGGTGTGTTTCTCCACTGACATATCTTTTATTCAGATCCTCCTTCGGATACTGTCTAAAGTGAAGTCTTTTCTTCACAACCCACCTGCCCCTCTTGTTGACGATTTCCAGTACCTTCTTGATATCGAGGTCCTCAGGTGCCCTGACTTCCACCGATCCATCCGGTTTGACCCTCGTTTCAAGGGTTTTTCTATTTGATCTCACAAGCTTGAAGGGGATCCTCTGATTTCCGTATCTTATCTCGTTCATGAAGCGTACCTTCTCCTTGCAATGTCCATTACCCTTTCCAGGATCAGATCGATATCGTCGAATTCGAGATGGAGGTTTTCTTTGTCCATCAAAAAATCCGATATTTCCCTCATCATCTTCTTCTGAACATCATCCCTCTTCTGCCAATCAACGATCCTGTTATCCCTGATTATCTGATCAATGGCCATTGCCAGATTGGCGGAGAGCTCTTTTGCGGGTTGCATTGTATTGTCTTTGTTCTTTGGGTCGGAGAGAACGCTGAAAGTAACTCCATAGAATGCTTTAGCGATGTCATTTCCTTCCAGGATCTCCGGTTCGTCTTCGTCCTTTCTGTTGATCACATGATCCCTGATCCTCATGGCTCTTCTGAAGTATTCGTTTTCATCGATCCTCTGCTGGCGATAGCTGTCAATTGCTTCCTTAATCAGATCGGAGAATTTCTTGTAAAAGGCCGGATCCTCTTCCCATTTATCCTGAATGGATTTGAGTGTTCTATGGGCTATTGTGTCTGCCTGGGATGCTTTACCTCTTAATTTTGCGATCTCCTTTTCGAATTTCTCCTTGTCGAAGATGTCCACTTCCTTGGTGATTATCTCCACCTTGTCAGAGGTCACGTAGGTGTCCAGAAGTTTCTTGATCTTCGGTTCGTACTCGCTGATATCAATAACTTCGGCATATCTCTTCTTGACTGAGGCTCTGAGTTTCTGGAAGAAATGAAGGTCATCCTTGTATCTTTGAATTGTTTCGGGTTTTTGGTCCTCGAAGAATTTGGGAGTGGATAGTGCAACGGAAAGCGTTCTGGAAAACAATGAGAGTCTTTCGTAGAATGCATCCCGTATCTCTTTGTCCCCGAGAAATACCTCGTACTCCTCCTCGTCTTTTTTATTTTTTATTTCCTTGAATATGTCCCACACATCCGAATGTCTCTGAGGGAGTTTCCTGATTTCTTCCAAAATATTTGTAAGAGTGCCTTCGAGGTCTTCCTGTTCGAATTCTTCCAGCGCAGAGTAGGTTGTAAGTGCCTTGTCAAGTTCTCCCAGAATACCTGAGTAATCGATTATGTAACCGTGGTCCTTTCCTTCCTTGATCCTGTTGACCCTTGCTATAGCCTGGAGTAGAGTGTGCTCCTTCATCTGCTTGGCCAGGTATAGGATTGTATTGTTGGGGGAATCAAAACCGGTTAGCAGTTTGTCAACCACGATCAGGATCTCCGGTTCCTCCCCGTACTTGAAATCGTTGACTATCGTGTCGTTGTAATCATCCTCGTTTCTGAATCTCTCCATCATTTTGGACCAGAACCTCTGGACCCTGTCCTCCACTTCATCCAATGGGTCTTCATGACCTTCCCTGGTGTCCGGTGATGAGATCACAACCTCGGAGATCACATCCCCGAAATCATCCAGATATTCCTTGTATTTCAATGCGGCAAGCTTTGAAGGGGTTGCTACCTGAGCTTTGAATTGTGTTCCCTTCCAGTTCCTTCTGTAATGTTCGCTTATGTCGAACGCAATCATGTGTATCTTCTGATCGGAAGAGTTCAATTGGGATATTCTGGAATATTTCTTTTTGAGATCGGTTTTCTGTTCATCGGTGAGGCCTTTGGTAACTATATCGAACCAGCTGTCAAGGGAATCCATGTCAACCTTTTGGGGAACATGTCTTCCCTCGTAAAGTAATGGAACAACCGCTTTGTCCTTTACAGCCTGGTCAATGGTGTATTCGTCGATGAACCCGCCAAATCTCTGGGCTGTGGACTTTTCACTCTTCATCAATGGAGTTCCCGTGAATCCGATGTAGCAAGCATTGGGAAGGATCTGCCTCATCCTCGCATGGGATTCGCCGTACTGGGATCTGTGACTCTCATCCACGAGAACGAAGATGTTGGGATCCTCGATGGGAGATTTTTGTGATTTCTTCAGTGCCGAGACGAATTTGTCGATGACGGATGTGATCACAGTGGTTTTATTCTGTTTTAACTGCCTGTAAAGATCTTCCCCGGTCCTTGCTTTGTGAGGTTCCATTCCGCAGTTCTTGAAGGTGCCTTTTATCTGCTTGTCGAGATTGATCCTGTCTGTAACGATCACGATCCTGGCATTGGGTATGTCCCTGTCCATGGCGAGGACCTTTGCAAGCCAGACCATGGTAAGTGATTTTCCGGATCCCTGCGTGTGCCAGATGACCCCTCCCTTTCTCTTCTTTGAATCCTCAAATGTCTTTAATCTCCTCATGGTTTTTTTCACTGCGAAATACTGCTGGTATCTGGCGATCTTCTTTATTCCTCCGTCGAATATGATGAACTTCCTTGTCAGTTCCAGCAATCGATCTTTTCTGAGTAGGGAATGGATGGTCCTGTCCTGTTCCGTTATCTTTCTCCCTTCCGTTTCAAAGCTGTCAAAATAATCCCAGACGTAGCGAAACCTGTCGCTGAAAAGTTTATTTTTTATTGCCTGTGACAGGGGGGTGTTAATCAGATGTTCTAGCTCTTCTTCGAAATCTTCCTTTTCCTTCCATACCGACCAGAACTTCGCGGGAGTGGTTGCTGTTGCATATTTTGCTTCATTTTTGGATATTCCCAACAATATCTGTGAGTAGATAAAGAGCCTCTGGATCTCGTTCTTTTTCTGATTTCTTATGTGCTGTGAGACCGCTTCATCGATGGAATCCTTTTCATCGGGCCTCTTGCATTCGATGACCACCAGAGGTATTCCGTTTACGAAGAGCACGATATCCGGCCTTCTGTGGCCCTTTCCGTCATCTTTTTCGACCTCGAATTCCTCGGTGACGTGGAAATAATTGTTTTCAATATTATCCCAGTCGATGTAGTTCATGGTGAAACTTCGAATGTATCCCTTTATATTCTCCTCGAAGCTCTTTCCGAGACACATCAGATCGTAGAGGTCCTGATTGGTCCTCCCCACGTTATCTATCATCACATCGTCCAGGGCCTTTACCGCGTTTGTGATATTCCTGTTGGAGAAGGCATATTCGTCTTCAAGATATTCGAATCTGTTCTCCCTGAGCTTTTTTTCGAGTATTGACGTGAGAACGACCTTCCCTTTCTTGTTTTCGCGAAGGTCAAGGGCCTCCTCCGGTGTGAGATATTCATACCCCATTTTGATGAGTAATTGTAATGCAGGTATCTGCGAGATATGATCCTCGATAAATGATGGGATGTCCATTTTCAATCCTCCTCTTCTTCTTTGATTATTTTCCAATGACCTCCTCTTGGAGGGCCTATACGTTTTATGAATCCTTTTTGTTTAAGTTCAGAAATAACTTTTTGTGTGTTTCTGTGATTTATTCCGATTTTCTTGGACATCTTCCTTGTTGTAATTTTATTGTTTTTCTCAACCAGTTCCAAGATTTTTAGTTGTGTCGAATTAAGGACCATTACGTTCTGATCTACGTCCTTTTCTATGTCCCAATTAATGGAATTGTCCATCAGTTTATTTATCTGAACAGGATTCAATTGCCAGTATCCGCTTCTATCGGAACCAACTCGCAGAAGGCATTTATTTTTTTTCAGAAATGAAAGATATTTCTGGATATTTCGTTGATTAATTCCAATTATTTTTGATAATTCCCTTGAAGTGATCTCGCGGTTTCCACCGATCAATTCCAGGATGGAAATATGAGTATTATTCAATTTCTTTACGTCTTTTTCTATGTCCTGATCTACGTCTTTTTCTACTACCTTTTCATGTTCACCCATGGGACGTAGAAAAGTGGTGTAGAACGCCCTCCCGATCTCTTTGAATTCTGAATCAGGTTCAAGTTTCAATATTTTCATTATTCCTCTTCCCCAGTTCTCCACGAAATGAATATCCTTGAACTTCTGTGCAAGGAGAGGATTCCTTCTGTCCGATACGTTTCCTTTTCTTATCTCCTCTACAGTCATTCTATCCTTCGACAGAATGGGATCAGACGTGATTGGGTCTATCACATATCTCATTTGGGAAGTTGAACGCTTTAACTCCGTTGTTTCCGTTTCCGTTACGTAGAATCCATTGATCATTTCAATTTTCATCTCCTCATTTCATGTATCATCAACCTTAACCCTCGTCTTCCCCGTCAGAAGTTGTTGCATAAGTCCTTTCTTTATTTCCGATAGGACCTTCTTTCTTTCATACAAATTTTCGATCACACCATCAAGATCGAACAATGTTTTTGCAATCATTTTTTGTTCATTAATTTCAGGCATTGGTACCTGTATTCTCTTTAAACCACTTGGGTAAATATGAACTACAGAATGTCCTTGCCCCTTCTTTCGACTTTGTGAATAGAATATTTGGCTATTTAGAAGAAATGAGAGGAATTGAGAATCAGATTCCTTGTTTCTTAAAATAACGATATCTCCACCCGCAAAGGCATCTTCATTTCCTAGGTAGGCTATGGATTTGCCTATTTCATCAAGTGTTTCACCTGAACCTGCAAATAAGACATCACCTGTTTTAATAGGTTCAGATTCATAAGTTGATTGTTCACTGATGTATGTTTTAAAACTATGAGTATAGAACCGATCAGTTGTATATATTTGGCCATACGTGATACATGGAAAGCCTTCTGACCTCAGTTCACTCTTTGAAACTCCTTTTCCCCTATAGAATTGACCAAGTTCATCAAGAGTCACCACATCCCAATCCAGAGGGACCTCTCCGATCTTTGTATCCTTGAATCCCTCTTTCTCGATGAATTCCTTGAACCGGACCTTCCCCGTGAGAAGCTGCTGCATCAATCCTTTCTTGAGGTTCTCCTTCTCCTTGATAAGGGCCTCCGTCTTTTCAATAGCAAGGTCCCACGTTGAGAGGACCTCTGCGATCTTTTTTTGTTCAGGGAGTGGTGGAATAGGTATTAATAATGACTGGATTCTTGATAAGGCCAACTTTGGTTGGGCATTATTAGTTCCTGATTTTTTGATTAAGTATTGAATAGAATTTGACATCATAATATATTTCAAAAAAACTTTATTAATTATGATATTTGTTAATTTATTTGCGTTTTCCGTTAGATTGGCACCATCTAGGTCAAGGGGAATTTCTCCAACAATTCCTAATGTTCCAGCAACTGAAATAAACAAATCATCTTTTGATATTGTGTATCTTCGTATTGATGGAAAAACCTCCTCTGGGACATAATGAATATCATCTGTTTTTACTCCTCCCATGTGCATGTCAACAACTCTGATATATGGATGTGAAGTCTTAATATCTGTAACAAATGTCCCTTTTGGTAATCGTTTTCCACCTTTTACTTGGCAGATATCTTCAATTCTTTTTACATCCCAAGCCTTAGGAATCATACCAATTTTTGTCTCTTTATAATCATTACTTTCTATCGACTTCATAATTCGCTTCACCTTCTTCAATTCCTCTTCTAGCGATTATAAACGCCCATTTAGGAGGTTGGGGGCTTTTCTTGTTCAGTTCATCTCGTTTGTTATTAAGGTCCATAAGTTGTTGATATGGCTCATTTTTTGGTTTTTTCCGATCAATTCCAATCTCACGGAATATTCTAGCTCTATTTCTTAGTGAGTTGTATTTATTACCAGCTTCCAGATGAGAGCTAGCTCTTCCATTTGGATTAAGGAAAGTAGCGACGGCTGTTAGAGCTGTTACAATAATTGCTAGTATTCCTGCAATCAAAGTATGATTTGAAAAATCGGAAAGAGCCGATGCACCAGAAATAGCTGCTAAGATGGCTGTTGGAACTCCGATCCAAATGTGAAATCTTCTCCAAAAGGAAGCTGTGACAAAATGGCCTTTTGCAGAATAGAGGCTATCTTCCTCAATTCTCTTCGCTTCCTTCTGAATTCTATTCTTATCCATATTATCAGACATCCGTTAATAAGCTGGGAATTTTTCAGCAAAGACCATATTCCACCAATAAAATGCATCTTGGATTTTACCTGCCTGCTCAGCATTTCTTGCCTTATCGGCTCGGATTAAAGCAGTTTCGATTTTAGATAGAGCATCTTCTCTTTTCGCCTCAGTGTTGCATGGATGAATATATCCAGAGATCCCGACTGGATCATGTAATGATGCAAGACCACAATCTCGAAGAATCTTCAATATCTTCCTCACATCATATGAATATTGTATTCGGTCTTCTCCATAGGCATACTTTGCAATCTTCATCTCAAGATATATTGATGATATGGGAACATTTCGTAGAAATTTCCAAGCCTTCGCGAAACGGATCAATGGTTTTACCTTTTTACTCAGTGCTTTATTTACTTCTGTAACATATGCATTCTGAGCATCTGGGGAGGTTCTCATCCATCCGTCAAAACTATTAGGAATTTCATAGATCTTGTATCCCCCAATTGTTTTATTTATGTCATCAGCAGGTACGACCTCAGTGCTTTCACAACCATTTGTGCCGAAAGGAACAAGTACCGCAGGTTTTCGAACTGTCACCCCAGTATAAGGAAATCTTACATCTAGTGTATTTCGGATTTTCCTCAAAGTTGATGCAGAGTTTTGATTGAGGTTCTCAGTTGGGATCACAGCAAAATAATCTACATCGCTGTATCCGTGTATACTTGTACCATTCCCAAATGAACCGGTTTTAAAGAAACGAGTCATTCCATAGTTATTCATCAAACATTGTTTAATGGTCAATCGATGCCTCTCTGCTGCCTCGGATTCTCCACATGTGGGTATTAATCTTTGATGAAAGATTCGAAAACCTTCTTCAACGGTCTTAGCCATATAATTTCACCCCTCTTCCAATTATTTCATTTTGAATGTAATAATAAGATTGAGGTACAACAAATCCCTTCGATTGATCGATCAGTCCATCATCTATTGAACACCGATCGAGATCAGTAACCTGAATAGCATAACCAGAGTTGGAATTTCGGAAATATTCTTTGAACTCTCTTTCTGATACACCTGAACCTTCTTTAAAGCGATCCCATAAGTCATCAGGAGGACCTTCAACGATTTCACCAGGTTTGAATGATGCAACGATCCTCTTCACCGGCGATGTTGAATAAATAAAGACTCGGTCAACATCCTTCTTCCAGATCCTTTTCCGGAACTCATATTTCTTCTCTCCGGAGAGGACCTTCTCAACATATTTTGGTTTCATGGAAAGGAGGACATTCATTGGAGGGCCTCCTCTTCATTTATTCCACTTTCATGATTCTCCTTCTTCTCAGTCTGCTTTCTCATCTCTCTCTTAAGCTCCCCCACCGTTGGTAAATATCCCTTCAATTCTTTGGGCATCTCAGCTGTCAAATTATATTCCGATACTCCAATGGGAGTAGAGTTGTTCCTGAGTGCATATTCGGCTATCAATTCCTTCTTTGTTTTGCAGAGGATCAATCCGATACTTGGGTTGTCGGTAGGGTGCGTTAGCAGATCATCCACGGCTGAAAGATAGAAGTTCATCTTACCGGCAAACTCGGTCTTGAACGTACCGGTCTTTAGATCTATTACAATGAAGCATCTGAGTTTCAGGTGATAGAACAGCAGGTCTATGTAGAAGTCGTCACCTTCGAGTTCGAAATGATATTGGTTTCCGACGAAGGAGAAGCCTACTCCAAGTTCCAATAGAAACTTTCGAATGTGATCTACCAGAGCGTTCTCAAGTTCCCGCTCGGATGCATCAGTGGAAATGGTTAGGAAATCAAAGACGTACGGGTCCTTGATCGTCTGTTTTGCAAGGTCTGATTGTAATGGAGGTAGGCTTGCATCGAAGTTCGTCACTGCTTTGTCCTGGCGGTGGTAGAGACCGGTCTCTATCTGGTGAACAAGGACTGCACGGGACCAGCCGTATTCAATGGTCTTCTGCGCATACCAGAGACGTTCGATAGGCTCTTTTACCTTTTGTACCAGAACAATATTATGACCCCATGGTATTTCTGTCACAAGTTGTGACAGTTTTAATGTGGATGGGTCTGTCACAGCCCGTGACAGTTCTTCAATATCTTCTGTCCAGGCAAGGAAAAAAGCCCTCATACGCCATATATTCAGGGAAGAAAATCCCCTGATACCTGGGAACTCTGATTGAATATCCTTTGATAATCGCTCAACCACAAACTTGCCCCAACCCTGTTTCTTTTGCTGTGCAACGATAGATCTTCCGATCTCCCAGTATAGCTGGATCAATTCGCGGTTGACAGTGATTGCTGCTTTCACCTGTGCCGTTCTGATCCTGTTTTTCAGATCCAACAGCAATTCATAATAGCCCTCTGGTAGGCCTTGAACGTGTTCTCCCTCTGGGAAAGATAACTCTGGTTCTTTATCTTGCAATCATTTCTCCTCCCAGATAATATTTTGACTTGGTCCCCGTTTCCGGAACTCGTATCGTTTATCTCCGGAGAGGACCTTTTCAACGTATTTTGGTTTCATGGAGAGGAGGACGTTCATGTGAGTACCTCCTTCAAACTATGTGTGGCAATTTCTGAAAGATTCTTGAAAGGGATAATCGCCAAGTAATCACCAACTAATCGCCAACAGGACCTAATCTGCCATTTATTCAGCCCAAGATCGAATAGGAGAACGTTCATTGGAGGTCCTTCATTTCCCTTATGGTTTTGATCCGGTTTTCCGTTCACTTTTTCTCCTCCTTTCACAAGATAATTCGATCATTCCGATCCGCATAATATGCAGAAATATGTCCCTTTAAAAACAGAATATGGGTCCCTCGCTCTATCAATCACTCTTCCACAAACCGAGCACTTCTCCAATTCGAATTTCGGTGGGTCCTTCAGCTTTGTATGATTGTATTCATTGGTTCCAAGATATGCATACATCTCGGCGTCCAGTTCCTCCCTGCATTTCTTGCATGTTTCCCATTCTCCCTCATGCTTGTGTATATAATGGTATGAACATAATGTGTAGTGATCATGGTTCCGATAGCATGAATTACGGGCATATGAAAACATAACATATTCATCCTCATCATCGCAGATAGGCATATCACAGCATGGGGTTCGGGTCAGGTTCTTTGTTTTCCCACAGATGAAACAGCGTTCTTTTTCCGGTTCTTTCTTTTGGTCCTTCATCTTTCTTCTGTGTGACATTTTCTCACTCCGTATCATCAAATGAGATGAAGTCGACAGGTTCATCGAAGGTCTTCTCTGTTGCTTCTTTGATCTTACTTCGGGTCCTTCTGTCAAAGCTCAAAATCCTCTTTTTCAACTCATCAGCAAGTCTGTTAACCTCATCGTCATCCTCCAGATCCATCTCAACATCATCCTCGGAATAGACTGTAATCATGTTGTAATACGGATCACTGTATATCGTGATGTTACCAAGCGGGAAGGTAATCGCCTTGATGTAATCATCACCGACTTCCCCTCGACCTGTCAATATCATGCTTATTTCAAGAAATCCATGAACCCTGGAAGACGGCAATCCGTGTGATTCATCCTCGACTTTCCGTATCATGCTTTTCAATCCTTTCATGATAATCACCCCGTTTCATCATCTCTTCAACTGGAACATGAAAACATGTTCACTTCTTTTCTCCGGTACTATGCCATTTAAATTATCGGTCAATTCCTTCTTTGTCTTTCCGCATCCGACAATGATGCCATCAAGTACTCCGAACCAGCCATTTTCAATACCAGCTTCCTTCAGTATCTTCTTGAGGTCCCTGGAATGGACCTTCCCCATCTTCTGATGATAGTAGACCTTCAACCGTTCATCCTTGTTTTTCAGTTCCTCTATCTCCTCCCAGTACACATCACGATTGTACTGGCTCTTCAGATATACCTTCAACAACTCCAGATCATCCGTTTTCCCTTCTCTTCCATCGTAGGGCAACGAGGTGACAATTCCATGCCTGGCTTCTGCTTTCTGAAATGAAGCGTTGAAACTTTTCTTGATCCCCGCCCCGAACCTGATGTTGTAAGGATTGATCACTCCATCATAGACGATCTTTCCCTTGAACGGAAGCAAGGTTGTTTCCATTGGCACAGGAAGATAAGGACCGAGCATATCCTCGAATGTGTTGTTCAATGTGAGTACTCCGTATGGTATCCCATCATCCTCATTCTGAGACAGAACAACAGCATATTTTTTCAGATATTTTACAATGAGAAACCTTCCTCTGATGTAATGCTTGAAGTTGCTCACGATCTCCAGTTCCTCATCATTAAATCCAATTGGATTATCTGCTACATATTGATCGATGATGTCTGGGTCATCATAAATTGCCATTCTCATATCAAGAAGATACTCCACGGGGAAATGGAATATGTCATCCGGTTCGAGTTCTTTTTTCAAGTTTCCTTTTTTCAGATTTGCATATATCAGAAGAGAGTGAAACAACCTTAAGAATTGATCCTTGTCCTTTTTTGATAATTTCATTTTTTCAACCATCCTTCAAAATTAGCATCAACATATTCATCGACCATTTCAGGGTCCTCGCTCAATTCCTTCCATTCATCAACCACAGTTTCGAAGGTTTCCTTCGGAGCATCCGGGACATAATCTTTGTAGCTTGATGTTGATTCGTTCTCAAATTTATTAAGACCTTTCAGGATTCCCATAAAATATCTGTCTCTTTCACGGGGAAGCTTCAACTTATTGAGTTTTCTTGCTTCCTTCAAGAAGGGTTCCACCTCTTCTTCGAACAATTCCCAGGCAAGATCGTTTGGATCGACGTAACCGTTTCTCGTTCCTCCGGAATGGTCCCAGATGTACTCGACCTTGATCATATCCAGCACGCAGAACAAATTGTCACCAATGTCATCCTCATGTATATCTGTAATGAATTCTAGGGCAATCTCTTCGACCTGTTCCACCAATTCATTATTCCTTTCCATCAATGTCATCAAAATTCCGATTGAATGTCTGTTGATCAGGTCACCGAGGATTTCGGGAGGCATTCCATTTTTCATGCTGACGCAGCTCCTTCTAATTTGAAGTGATCACATAAGATGACCATATTGCGGAGATTCGCAATATGGTTGTACTGAATCTGGACCATTTTGTCCGATTGGACAATATTGTGTGAAGGGGTTAGAACCATTTCGTTGATGTCAACAAAATGGTTTTGAGGTGGATTGTTGACCAATTCGTGTGGATACACGATATGGTTCTGGTGTTTGTGTGTAATCATATATCGGAAATGCTCGCAATGGTCTGAAATTGAACGAGTAAAGTCAATATCACTCATCCTCTATCACCTCCCAATTTCCTTTCTTTGTTGAACCCGACCTTCTAATTTTACCCCTTCTTTTTAAATTTCTGATATGGTAATACACACCATAATAGGAAAGGTCAAGCACCTTTGATATCTCATTGATAGAGATGTCTGGATTATTTATCATCAAAGCCATAATTTTCTCAGGAATATCTCTTGTAGTTTCTTTTGTAGTTTCTTTTGTAGTTTCTTTTGTAGTAGCCTCAATTTCTGTTATCTTTCTGAAAACCACATCAAAATTATTTCCATTCTCGAAAAGGTCCAATTCAATCTCCGGATAATCTATCAATTCCCTTCGGATACGGACCATGCCACTTCCGTATTTCTCGATCTCTTTTACCAAATAAAAGCATTCTGCGATGAGAACATTTCTCAATGAAGATGAATAATTATCTCTTTTCAGATCATCAAGTGTGATGTCACCATACAATTTTCCAGGGCTGGATATCAGGATGTGATCATCGAATACCTTGATGATGATATCGGAAGGATTCCGATAATCTCTATGAACTATTGCATTGATGACAGCTTCCCTTAAAGCTTCCAGGGGATACTCCCAGATCTCTTTCCTCTCCGGTTCTCCTGTAAATTCAAACCGTATACTGATCTGCTTTTTGATGGCCCACATCACCTCATCGACCGCTTCAAGAAGAGGCAGATGGATCATGATGTCATCAATTATGACCGTCGGGGTTTTAAATCTTCCAATATGTATTCCATGAACTGGCCTGCTCTTTGAAAAAAGAAGCTCAGCTGCCACTGTGGGCCTATCATCTTTTACCAGTTCGATCTTTTCAAGGGATCCAATTGGAGTCCCATCAAAATGGAACCTGCCGACCTTATTTACTTTATCAATGAACTTCTCTATTTTGTCAAGATCAAGTTGTTCAAATGTACGACAATAGTGAGATGGAGAGGAATCCCAGGAGTATTGGATTGCCATCATGTAAAGTTCTGTTACCTCATCTATCTCCTTCTGATGGTCGCTGTTATGCTTTCTAGTATAGTATCTACCTTTGAAAGAAATCGGCTTGAAGGAAGATTCCTTCACATCTATTATTACTACACGTTTTCCGTTTGCTTCAGAGATTGCCATGTCTGGAATTATTGAAGGATTTGTTTTCGTCTTGATCTCATTGGTCCAACTCTGCAATGATTCTGGACCAACATCAATACCCAATATTCTACCTTTGTTATTCACCCCCAAAATCACTTTCCCACCCTTTGAATTGGAAAAAGCGGAAAGAGTCCTGATAGTTTCAGCTCCGAATGAGGATTTGAATTCGACCTCCCCGTTTTCAAGGTTTTCTAGCAACTTATCCAGTTCATTCATTTACTCAAATCCCACCTATTCATACAATCCCAGCTCCTTCAGGTATCCTACCATCTTCTCCCGGACCTCTGCAAGCTCTCCCTCGAGTTCCTCTATCCTTCTCTGGGTCGCAGGGATGTCGATCTCTTCCTCTTCCTCGAAAGTATCCACGTATCTTGGTATATTGAGATTGAAGTCATTCTCCCTGATCTCATCGAAGGTTGCCCTGTAGGAGTATTTGTCAATGGTCTTGTAATCCTTGTAGGTGTTGTGTATCTTATCGATATCCTCGTCTCTCAGCTTGTTCTGCTTTTTCCCCTTCTGGAATTCCCTGGAAGCATCTATGAAAAGGACATCGGTTGTATCCCTTCCCTTTTTATAAACCAGGATCGCAGCAGGGATTCCCGTTCCAAAGAACAACTGTGATGGAAGCCCTATCACAGCATCGAGGAGGTTCTCCTCGATAAGTTTCTTCCTGATTTTCCCCTCGCTGGATCCTCTGAAGAGGACCCCATGAGGAACGACAACCCCCACTCTTCCATCATTTTCATTCATTGTCTCGATCATATGAGTTATGAATGCATAGTCTCCCTTGCTTTTTGGAGGAACTCCCCTGTGGAACCTCCTGAACCGGTCGTCTTTTGCATCTTCGGCGCCCCATTTATCCAACGAAAAAGGAGGATTGGCAACCACAATGTTGAATTTCATCAGTGTGTCGCCCTCGAGCAATTTGGGGTTGTTGATGGTATCTCCCCATTCGATCTGGGCATTGTTGACACCATGCAGGAACATATTCATCTTGCAAAGTGCCCATGTTGAACCATTGAGTTCCTGACCGTAAAGGGCAAAATCCTCCGAACCCACCTCCCTTGCCACCTTGATCAACAGAGAACCGGATCCGACGGTGGGATCACAGATCCTGTCACCTTCTTCCGGGTCCACAAGTTTCGATATTAATATGGACACTTCAGCCGGAGTGTAGAATTCTCCTCCCTTTTTTCCAGCGTCACTTGCGAAGTGGGAGATAAGATATTCATAGGTATTTCCGATTACATCGATGTTTCCGATACGTGACGGCCGCAGATCCAGCTTGGGATTTGAGAAATCTTCGATGAGATTCTTCAAGCGCCTGTTTCTATCCTTTGTCTGCCCGAGGGCGGTCTCCGAATTGAAGTCGATATTCCTGAAAACACCCTCCAATTTCGCTTTATTTGCCTCTTCTATCCTTGCCAGGGCTATGTTTATTTTCTCTCCTATATCATTGTCATTTCTGTGTTTGTAAATGTAATCATAGGAACAATCTTCAGGCAGGATGAAGTTCTCGAACCTCATCATGTATCTGATCCTTTTCTCATCCCTTCCGTATTTTTCCTCATATTCTGCCACTCTGTCCTTCCACAGATCGCTGATATATTTGAGGAAAAGAAAGACCAGTATGTAATTCTTGTATTCAGAAGGATCAATGACACCTCTGAAGGTATCACAGGCTCTCCATGCGACATTGTTTATCTCGGTTTGATCAATATTATCCCCCACTCTAATCACTCCCCTGAATGATATTCAATGATACCTTTTCAATGATTTTTTTCTTATGGTCGATTATATCTTCTGACAGCCTCTGTTCTTCTTTTATTAGCTTGTCCAGCATAATTATCCTCTCCTGGTTTTTCAATGATGGGACGGGGATCTCCATATTTTCAATTGTTGTTTTTTTCAAGAAAGGAACACTTGTTCCTCCCATTCTATTTTTCAGGTATCTCTGTATCTTCCTGGTTTTGAAGTACCAAAGAAGATAGTCAGGATCAATGATATTCTTATCAATGTTAATTATGAGAAATTGATCCGTTACGGCATATGATCCTTTTGGAAAATTCACTTTAAAAAATATGGGTCTTGATGATTTGGATTTTACGATGACGTCATCCGGCCCGATTATTGCAGATGTTTTGATGTCTGAAAACCTCACCCTGTGCAGTTTATGAAATTCAATATCCGAGGCCTGATCAACATCAGATGGTTGAATCAGGTTGACCTCTCCTCTCGGGAGATTCCTGATGCCATTCCTGAAAAGATGGCCCTGCCTTATGGTTGCAATATCAGCCATCTTTTTGTTGGAAGTAAATGAATACTTCATGGATTGGATATGGAAAAGCTATTATTTAAACTCGCCCTATAAAAAACGAAGTAAAACCATACTTCTTCATTTCTTTTTGGGGATGATGTATCCCGGTCTCTCCTTTCGGACCACGTCAGGAACCTCTTTGATGATCGCATCCCTCTTGATGTTGAACTTCTCCGACCTCTTACCGGAGATGGTCTCTATGAATTTCAATACAAGCCATTCGATGGATCCTTTGTAACCGACCTTATCCCAGAGATGCACTATCAGGGTCCATATCAAGAGATGGAACAGACCCGCAAGTAAAACTATACCCATGCTATTTTTCCAACCCCCCATCCCGGGGATCTGATCCAGGAATACTATAAAAATCGCCCATACGAATCCCTCAATCAGATATATCGTCAATGACACCAGAGAGAACTTCCTGAGTATCTCGAATCTCTTCTGCCTCTTCTTTCTTCTTTCCACCGGCAGCATATCGAAAATTACCAATCCGATAAGGACAAATATCATGAACAGTCCCAGCTGGGATACCTGCAGGAATGTCTTGTTGAATATTGCCTGGTGTGTTACGTCTCTATACAAAGTCGGATCCGGCCCTCCGTAATAGATATTGCCGACCCAGCCGACCGCCATCCAGAATATACCAAGAACAAGCAGGAATCTCATAAGTCTGGAATGATTTTTTTCCTTCGTTAGAGCCAGACCGATAATCGCCCCGTACAGTCCGTAACCCAGGTAGGGGAATATGGGAAAGAGGTCGTAAACAAAAGCTCCGAGGGCAATTGCAGGCAGGTAATTTCCGTTTGCTATCCAATCCACGACATATCCAACCAGACTGTCCCTGATAACCGGAGTGGCCAGGATCAGGACAGTCGCTGATATTCCCAGTATCCAGTAGTTCCTTCTCATCTTGTTGATGCCGTTCCCATGAAATAGACCGGCAAGTATCAATGGAACAAGGATCGATATCCATCCCAGCATGGCCAGTGTCGAGGTTCCAATGATCCATTTGGCTGCAGGTTCTATGAATTCCCCTTCCCTGACGTAAAAGTACAGGATGCCTGAATCCGCACTGAAGAGGGCCCTGAAAATGTAATGGGATCCGATTAGGAAGACACCCATCACGACACTTGAAAGAAGCATCTGCCTTTTTGTGTTTCTCCCGGATTCGAGACGATGATACATCATGTAAGCGTTGACAGCACCCATCACCACATAGAATAATCCCGCCATGGTAAGGAGATAGAACATGAAAAGAACCAGGAAACCCGGCTCCTCCGTACCGCCTTCCACGGCAGATGTGCTTGTCCATGTATGCATCAGGGTGTGGACGTAGACCACACCGATTATGGCAACGGCTCTTATAATATCGAAAGTGAAGATCCTTTTCATTTGAAAACCCTGATTTTATTAACATATTCGAGATAAGCTTCTCTGTAACCAAAATACGGAAATTAAACCCCCAAAGGATGATTTGGGAAGGCTGAACTATCTTAAAAATACTTCGGGGCCAGAATCTTTATCCTATCAATGGATGAATGATTGTCCTTACAAGGCAATAGATACCAAATATCACACCAAAAAAGAATGAGAGCAGAATGAATACGATTCCGGCTCCCGTCAAACCCATAATCAGTGAAATGAGGGTATACATTATGAAGAGAACCAAGGGAAGCCGGTAGCCGATCCTCCATCGGGTTTCGGTTCTATCGCCTATCCATTCTCTCCGTGATGTCCTGATGTTCAGATGCAGGAGGATCAAGAATAATGCATAGAGGGCCAGTATTATCAGATGTCCCACGGCCCCCGGCATCCTTCCGGGATTCCAGATTATTCCGAATAGCATGTACATTGCAAAAATAACGGAAAAGAGGATCCAGAACTCCTTTCCCTCGGGGAGGAGCTCATTCAAAGAATATTTCGTTCCCACAAATTTCCGGTACAGGATAACTGCCATTGAGAGCACCGTCAAATTGATTCCAAGTGCAACCGGAGCAACCCAGAATCCCGGCATGTTCGACCCCATGAACAGCGCTGCCCAGATAACGAATACTGAAAGAAGGATTGAGAAACCCCTTCTGCTTGAGAGGAGCTCTCTTAATCTTTTTGGCATTGCCGATTGAATATCATCCGAATTTGTAAGGAGGACCTCTCCTGCAAGAAGAGGGATCATGAAAGCGAAGAATACATGCCACCATAGTACCAGTATGAGGATCCAGAGAAAATCCACTCCCAGATATTGGAAAGGAGAAGCTCCCCAGTGAGGATCGAAGAGGACCTTTGTGATGTAAGCTTCGTACAATCCGAATATGCATCCGGCTGCAAAAAGGGAGGTGAAAGTCGGCTTCCCCCTGAATACAAGTCTTGCAAGCAGAAGGGTATGGATTCCATATAAGGGCATGAGGACCAATGGGTTCCAGGGTATGACAAGAGCGAAAGGTTCCGACCCGGAGAGGACCTCTGCAAAAAATACTGATAGAAGTGAAATAACCGCCCAGAAGAAGAGCTTCTCTTTGGTTGTGGGTCCTTTTCCTTTTCTCATCGTTCGAAAAAAGCCCCATTTTCATTATTTAAATGGATATGAAACAAAGTTACTGAATTTTGTTTCCACTTTCATTCAAATATATGATGATCAAGCTTGAAATTCAGCAATGTGACCATACGAGCAAGCCTTCTTTTTCTGAATCTCCAGTCTGGCATCATCCGATCGAGACAACCATAGAACATATCACCGTGGTCAGGATGCACGAGGTGGCAAAGTTCATGATAGACAACATATTCTATGCATCTTTTTGAAAGTTTTATCAGGTCCAGATTCAAATATATTCGATTCACATCGGAAAGAGATCCCCCAACCCTGAGTTTCATCGGTTTTATGAGCATCTCGGGCATCTCTATGCCCATTCTTTTGAATCTTGGAACTGCCTTTTTGAGGATCTCATTAAACTCTTCCTTTGCATTCATGGCAAGGAGATGATTGAATATCCATCTATTGTGCGATGGGTCCTCCGGAAATCTCGATCTTAGAAAGATCTTTTCCTTTTCCACTTCAGCCTCGTCACGATCGGATTCCATGATCCTCAACCTGCGGGGTTTTCCCATGAAATACTGAATATCACCCTCTATGAATTTCCCCGGTTTCACCCAGGGGATCACCGGCATTGGGGGCGGAGGCGGTATGGTAAATGAGGACCCGTTTATCATTGCAGTACGAACTTATCATTCCTGTGTATTTTTAATGAATCCCGGAAAATGGAGGGGAATGAAGGAATGAAATTGAAGCGGACCCACGGGGATTCGAACCCCGGTACAAAGCTCCGGAGGCTTCGATGATATCCAGGCTACATCATGGGTCCTATCTTCCGGGAGAAAGATGTCATTTAGATAAATCCTTCCTCGGAATGGTCCGGTTCACCCATTGGAAATCTTTAATATTTGAAAACTCATGTAAAAATTGCTACAAAAGGATGGGAGTACTATGTATTCGACCAAGTTAGCCGCTTATGCAATTATGATATTTTTGCTTGCATCTTCCTTCCCTTTCCTCCAGGATTCTTCCATTGATGGAGATGGAATCCCGGTCAGGAATGGAGAGGACCTCTTGACCGAAAGGAGTGATTCCGATTTCTTCCCCGGGGAAATGAGAAATGAGTATTTCCAAGATGTCACGGGAGACGGTATTAAGGATGCAATAATCAGATCAAGGACCTATCCTCCGAGCAGATATCATCTTACGGTTCTGGACCTGACCACAGGAGAGGTTGTTTACAATTACACATCGACATACGAAAATCTCAATCTCAAGCTGTTCAATGTCGATGATGATCCGGAAATGGAAATGGTCGTTGATGATTACGACTGGTATATAACCCATACAAAATATTTCATCTACGATTTTGGAACCTCTTCGACAGTTTTCGAGCCCCCTGTCATAGATGGAAGATATTATTGCGAGATCATCGAAGGCGAATTCGTTATGAAGGTTACTTTGCAGCCCGCATCTTATGTGTCAGAGAGGACAGAATGGTGGGAGACCTACGATATGTCAACGTGGACAAAAACCTGGGAAACTCCGAGATTTGCCAGGGGTTCCGGTATATACGAGGATATCGACGATGACGGAATAAATGAATACATCTACTGGTCCAACTGGATCGACCACACTCCCAATCGGGGAAATGTATACCTCATCGATCTTGCGGATCATCAGATCAAATTGAATACCACGGATGTTGGAGAAATAGGCTATGGCGGATCGGGCCTCACCCGGGTGGATAGTCTCGATCTCGAAAACGATGGATATTCCGAGGTCCTGATCCATGCTTTCTGGGATCATAATTCCACATCAAGAACATATCTCTACTCGGCCAAAACCAACGCGAGAGTATGGTCAACCATAAATCTCAGCGGGTACAGAATGAGGGAGGACCCGATACTTGAGGATATGAATGATGACGGGATACCCGAGATAATTCTTATCCTTTCAGCTCCCGGAACCGAATATGATTCGAAACTGGTCGTTCTTGACCCTGAAACCGGAGAGGTACTCCTTGAAGATGAGATAGATAATAGATTGTATCAGAGCCAGATCTATGCTCTGGATCTTAACGGAGACGGAAACAAGGACCTGTTCGTATTCAATGCAACCGATTACAGAAACGGAATCATGACCATAAGGGCATACGATCCTGCAGATTCCTGGAATTATTTGTACAATATCAGCAAACCGGATATGCTTTCCTACAACATCCACGATTACAATGGCCAAGGGGAGCTTGTATTGCTGATCGTTGAAATAGGTGGTAATAGTGATCAGATAGTTTTGAACTATTATGATCCCTCCGATATGGGGATAAAGTTCGGATTCGGTGATTTTGCAGTGGGGGATTCCGGCACCCATCAAATCAGTCATCATCACTACCACGGAGCTGATGATATCGTTTCCGTTCAAACCGATTTCAGGGACTCTTCAGGAGGTAATCACTCAAGGGTCCATCTCTGCAACCTCGGTAATGGCCAGGTGGAGTACTCATCCCCAATGTTCAGTTCGGAGATCACATCCAGCGTACAGGTTTCCACCGCTAATCTTAATAATGACACCGTCCCGGATTTTTTCATCAGAGGTTACTGGGAGGATCCAATCAATCCGGTCAGGAGCGGAAGAATGATCATGTTGAACGGAGCGAATTTTTCCGTATGGTGGGATTCGGGTGAGTTGGTCGGTCTGATCTCTCCTCAAATGGATAGCTATTCCGTTGAAAATCTGGGAGGATTCCAACGTCTTTCCTTCGATTATCTTGATGGAACGGAATCGGTCTACAACAGCTCTCTTATCAACACTTCCGGAGATCGACCGGTACTGACGTTCTCTTTCGAATCAAATTCCTACAACTCCATCAAGGATATGGACCTCCAGATGGATGGGGAATATGAACTGGAGGTTAGATGGTCGGAAAGCGGCACCGTCTATTTCGAATATTTCGACCTCTCCACGGGAGTTCCTGTTCTGGAGGATTCAAATGAGATCCCTGGAAGCTACGGTTATACCGGCGATGTCCACGCCAGGTCCGGTGGAGGAACGCTTTTCGAAGTCTGGACCTCCGATACATACAGGATCTTCCGGTATCCCGAAATGAATGAGATCCACTTCCACAACTGGACCGATTACCCCACAAGGAACAAGGTTGACATGAACCAGGACGACTCCGAGGAATATTTCTGGTCCCTATCAGAGGACCTCGGCTCCACGGGAATATCGGATCTTATCATTCTGGATATGTCAACGGGAGAAAAGGCCTGGGAGCTCCCCGGTGTGAATTACAGCGCAGAGATTTTCATCGATGATATCGACTACGACGGATACTTTGAACTTATCATGTACAAGCAGCTTGACTGGGACGATCCCGAGATGTGGGGGATCACGGTTTACAACATCACAACCGACCTGAAGCCCGAGCTAATTGCTCCTTTGGAAACAATGGAACTGATCGAGGACGGTGATCCCGGAACGCTTGCTCTGGAACCTCTATTTGAAAATGACGGACCGATGGAATTCGCAGCGGAGGACCTCTCGGGGGACCTTGATGTTTCCGTTGATGAAGGCACAAATATTCTCACGGTCGCTCCCCTGCCCGATGCCTTCGGAATGAAGGAGGTTGACATCATAGTGTCTGATGAAAAATGGGACCTCCACTTCATTCTGGAGGTAAATATCTCTCCCGTGGAGGATGCTCCTTTCATTGTGAATATCTCGGGAGTCCCGCCAATAAACAATACCATTGAATTATATGCCGAACAGGAAGTGGAAAACACCTATCAGATCCATGCGGAGGACCCTGATTTGGAAGAGATACCATTCTTCCATTCAGATCGTGATAGGTTCAACATATCAGAGGAAGGTCTGGTCAGATTCCTTCCACTTCCGGAAGACGGCCCGATTGTGGAATTGAATTTGACAGTCGGACCGCTTTCCGGCCTGAATACGTTTTATTCCATGATATTTGAAATCGAGAGGAAGCCGCATCCTCCGATGGATGTAAACATCACAGACCCCTTCAATGGAAGCGTCTCCTTTGGGACCTGGACATTCAACGCATCCGCCTTAAACATAGATGAACCATGGGGCGATATCCTTTCTTTTGATTGGAGCTCGGACATAGACGGATATCTCGGAAACGGATCCGAATTCGCATACACCGGATTGACACCGGGCGATCATACCATAACCCTGAATGTCTCCGATACAGACGGATTATGGGTGACGGAATCGATCATGATCGAGGTCCTCTCATCCGTTGTATTCGAGGACCCCTGGGAAGAGGAAGCCACAGCCGAATCATCGGTTGAGATAGACTATATTCAACTGGATGCATCGGTTCTTGTCAACGGAACCGAGATCATGGTCAGGGAGACATATTCACTTGAAGGAACCTACGATCAAAGGATTGAAGATCTGGATATCTATCTAAAAACAATTCACAGTGGGAATACGGTCCTCCATGGACTTCTGACAAACGAGGAAGGTATCACTTATGATCTGTCCATGGAAGAAGGATCCTGGACAATGATATACGAAATTGAATATGATCCGGATGAACCGTTGGATTCCATGATCTTTTCTTTGGAAAATACCACCTATTATTTCATTGTCGCAGCCTGGACAGACACAGGGCTATTCGATCTGGCAGAGGCATCTTCGGAGCTGAACATCTCAGTAACGGATATCACGGATGGCCCTCCAGATGACGATGACGACCCGGATGACGACGACACCGATGACGATACGGATGACGACGATGATGATGACGGAGAGGATGATGATGAAAGAGGACTCGGGGCCCTTTTGGCGGTCTGTGCGATCCTTCTGATCCTTGTTACACTGGTGATTGTCATAGTATTTGCAATAATCGTCAAGAAGGCATCGGGAAAGAAAGAGGAAATGGACTGGGAAGAATAATCAATCACTCGGCCAGTGTGAAAAGCTGATCGTCCTCGTCAACATCGAAGAGACCCATCCGGGCACCGGCATCAAGCCAGCCGTGTGCATAGTTCACCGCACCATAGGCAAGGACATAATTTCCGTCATTTGCGAAGGCCTTGGCATCCATGAAATACGACATGGCCATTGCCAGAAAATCCTCACCCAGCTTCTTCAGGTGACTCCGGGGAGGAGGGGCGATGCTCACCTTCTCGATAGCCTTCTGCGTCGTGTTTAGGTACTTCTGCATCCGTTCCTCTGTAATCACGGTGGTCTTTTCCATGACCTTGCCCCGACTTTGAATCGCCGGGGTTCTACATAATCTTTGTCAAGCAAATCTCAACTCTATCCATTATGGAGCTCCCTGAGATCGCCCAAAATATCCACCGATTCCCCTCCGTGTCGCGTCATCCTGGTCCTGACCTCGACCAATATCGGCTCTGATAGACTTCCACCGACAACAATGGCAACCGCAACCGGAAGTCTCTGCACCTCCTCCGACATCCTTGTGGTGAGGCCCTCGACAGACGCTATTACAGCCTTGTGATCATTGGGATTGGTTACCTTAAGTATCATCTGAGTTCCGCATTGGGAAAGAACATTCTTGTCAACCTTTGCGGGCCTCTGGGAGACAATTGTCAACCCCATCCCGAACTTCCTGCCTTCGGAAGCCACGGTCTTGAGTATCTTCGATGTTATCGCGGGACCTGATTGCGGACAGAAATTATGCGCCTCCTCGACAACAAGCATGAACGGAGGTATCACGCCCTCCTTTCTAGCTTTGAAAAGCTGAATCAACAGGGATGCGGCACCCACCTGCTGCATGTCCAGGGAAGCATTCCTCAAACCTATAACGGAGATCTTACCCTTGGAGACTATCTCCTGAAGCGGTGTAGGCGGATTCGAGAAAAACGGCATTCTGTAGAGATGCTCCAGCCCGTTGAGTATATTCCATTTTGCGGGATTTGGATCGGTCTGGACTGCCGCTATGATATCTGACAGTTCCAGATCGTCTCCGAGGATCTCTTTTGCCTTCTGGTAGCAATTATACAGTATGGAAGAACCCGCTCCCAGGTTCTTTACTCCCATGAGGTCCATCAGGTCCTCGGGCGACAGCGATCTTATATCAACTCCAAGCGGAGTCCCCTCAATTTCAGGGGACTGGTTACCTCCGATATGGAATTCCCTCAGGGAATCACCCAATCCCTTTGGAGATATCCCGAACCTGTTCATCCTATCATAATCATCCCTGTCAAGGTTGGGGGATATCATTGACCTGTATTCTCCGTGGAGGTCCAGGATGATGACCGGTATTCCATGCCTGTTAAGTTCCTCCGACAGGACACCGCAGGCATATGATTTCCCTGATCCGCTCTTGGCAATGATGGATACATGATTCTGCACAAGTTTCGAAGGATCCAGAACAACATCAACATCCGTATGCAGGAGCTTTCCCACATAGGCTCCCTGATCCCGGTCAAGTCCCAGGCCAAGGACCGATCCGATGCTCTCTTTTTTAGGTGTGTATATGTTCGAGGAAGGAAGCACAGGTGTCAACGGCCGTCTCAACCTGCCGTCGCTGTCCCTCCTTCCGATAACCTTGACGGATGCTATCCTCCTGTATGTTATCTCTCCCATCTTTCCTGCAAGCTTCAGGACCGCTTCCTCCTGTCCCACATCGGACCGGAGCTCTATGTCATCCACCAGGCCCAGGACCCACCCTTCTGCCGGGTGATGGAATTCCACGTAATCCATCTCCCTTAGATCAGGATCGGTGACCATGCACTTGAAGGATCCCGAAGAAACGTTACCATAAACCGCCCCTATGGGGCCTCCCGGATGGCCTGGATCGGTTGGACCATCCACCGTTTCCCTCCCTCTCTTGGACAATTGATTGACCTCCCGGTCACTTTATCGGGGATATAGATAAAGGTTGTCGGGGGGGTGCGAGAAAGTGCAACAACAATTGGAAATAGTCTCCGACCAATCCGATAAATATGGGAGCTCCAAGACGAATTAACCTTGAAGGCAAGATTTTCACACTTGACAGAGAGGGGGGAAGATCTGTTTACGGGGAGTCATTGATCCAGTTCGACGATAATCATTACAGGGAGTGGATTCCCTGGAGATCGAAGCTCGGGGCCCTGATGAACAAGAAGGAAGTCACACTGCCTGAAGGAGATGTTCTCTATCTGGGGGCGGCCCAGGGTACGACAGTATCTCATATGTCCGATATTCTTGAAGAAGGGACAGTATATGCCGTGGAATTCTCCAAAACCGCATTCAGGAAACTCTCGGATCTTTCCAGAAGAAGGGATAATATCGTGCCAATATTGGCAGATGCTTTTCATCCCGAACAATATCAAGTCATTGTTCCTCGAGTTTCAATGGTCTATCAGGATGTGTCCCAGAAGGATCAGCTGGGTTTGCTGTTAATTAATGCTGAGAAATTCCTGAAAAAAGGAGGGATAGTATACCTTATGCTGAAAGCCAGGTCCGTGGACGTTACGGCGAGACCTCTGGATATCTACCAGAAAGCAGCTTCCCTTTTGAAGGATAATGGCTTTGTTGTCGAATACATAGAGGACCTTTCCCCTTTCCAGAAGGATCATGCCGCAATCAAGGTAAAATCTATCACCTGAATTGCAGTTTTTAGAAAGATTTAAGGAACCCTCCAACATACCGCCCACCATGGTCAGAGTCATCCCTTTCAAGGCATACAGATACAACAAGGAAAAGGTCGAGGACCTCTCCAAGGTCGTCGCCCCTCCGTATGATGTGATTAAGGGAAAGAAACTGGACATGGTCCAGTCCCTCTCCCCTCACAACATAGCATGGATAACGAAAAACAAACCCCGGGATTCCGATACCGAGGAAAGCAATCAGTATACGAGGGCCAGGGACCTCCTCAACGAATGGATGGAGAAGGGCATACTCAAACAGGATAATGCTGAGTCCTTCTACGTCTACTCCCAGGATTTCGAGGTGATGGGAAAGGTCCTGACAAGGTTCGGTTTCATCGGACTTCTCGAACTTGAGGAGTTCGCCAAATCGGCTCCCGAGGAAGGCCCTTTCACAGGTATCCTTCAGCATGAGGAAACCCTTCCCAAGGATATCGAGGACAGGCTGAATCTCTCCAGGAACACCCTGGCGCAGTTTGGCCAGATCTTCGTGATCTACCCCGATCACCAGGGAAAGGTGGATTCCATACTCAACAAGAACATGGAAAAGGATCCCGTGATCGATGTAACCGATAACGAGAGCATCCGCCATCGCCTGTGGAAGGTCGATTCAAAGGAGGATACCGATTCCATCACCGAGGCCATGTCCGATAAGTTCGCAATAATAGCCGACGGACATCACAGATACAAGACCGCACTTGCCCTTAATAGGGAAAGGCCGGACCTGCCCTCGACGAACTACAGGATGCTCACATTCGTGAACATGTCCAACCCGGGACTTGTCATACTTCCGACCCATAGACTGGTCCAGAATTTGGAAAACTTCGATCTGGAAAAATTGCTTGATGGTCTGAAGGAAAATTTCGAAGTAAAATCATTCCAGGAGAAAGAGGGGATGTTTTTAGAGATGGACAGACTCTTCCGGGAAGGAAAGCACGCCTTCGGCCTTTATGCCAACGATGGCAAATTCCATTCCATGGAACTGAAGGATCCAACTCCGATGGAGGACCTCAGACCCGATGCCTCTCCGGAACTGAGAAAACTGGATGTGGCCATCCTTCACTCAATGGTCCTTGACAAGGTACTGGGAATCGACAAGGAGAAGCTTCTCCACGGGACCATGACAGGGGGCGGCTATGTTGTCTATATCAAGGGCATTGGAGATGCGGTTGACGAATCGATACAGGCTGTCGATGAGGATGCCCAGTGCGTCTTCTTCATGAATCCCACCAGGATAGAGGAGGTAGAGGCGGTATCAAAGAACTTCGAATGCATGCCTCAGAAATCAACCTTCTTCCATCCCAAGGTATGGACCGGTTTCACGATAAACAAACTCTGAGGTTAGGTGATCTGTCATGACAAAAAGGGTATACAATTTCTATGCGGGGCCTGCCACCCTCCCCCTCCCCGTTCTGGAGAGGGCAAGGGAAGAATTCCTGGATTTTGCCGGAACCGGGATGTCGGTGATGGAGATCTCACACCGATCCAAGGAGTACGACAAGGTCCACCACGAGGCAATGGACCTCGTCAAAGAGCTGATGGATCTCAAGGACGACAGGAAGGTTATGTGGCTTCAGGGAGGTGCTTCCTCCCAGTTCTACATGGTTCCCCTGAACCTTCAGATTCCCGGTAAGAGGATGCAGTATGTAAATACCGGAGCCTGGTCCAAGAAAGCCATCAAGGAGGCTGGTTTTTACGGGGATGTCGATGTGGTAGCATCCTCCGAGGACACAAACTTCTCGTACATCCCCAAGGATGTTGAGTTCAGTGAGGGATCGGCTTACGCGCACATTACTTCCAACAACACAATATTCGGAACCGAGTGGCATAACATGCCAAAGGTTCCCTCCGACGTGCCGCTTGTAAGCGATATGTCATCTCATCTGATGGACAGGGTCCTTGATTTCAATGCCTTTGATGTTATCTATGCCGGAGCCCAGAAGAATCTTGGACCCGCAGGGGTTACATTGGTTATTGTAAGGGAGGACCTCCTTGACAGGGTTCCGGAGAACACTCCAACCATGCAGAAATGGATGACTCATGTGAAGAAGGATTCTCTCTTCAACACCGGACCCGTTTTCCCCATATACATGTGCAAGCTTTCTCTTGATTATCTGAAGGAGATGGGAGGGATAGGTGCCATGGAGAAGTTAAACAGGGAGAAGGCCAGGCTTCTCTATGATCTCATTGATGATTCTGGAGGCTTCTACAAGGGACACGTCACCGACAAGGATTCGAGGTCCCTCATGAACGTGACTTTCAACCTCCCGACACCCGAGCTGGAAGCAAAGTGCGTGGAGGAAGGCAAACAGAGGAACCTCGTGGGTCTGAAGGGCCACAGGTCCGTGGGTGGAATGAGAGCCTCCATCTACAACGCAATGACACTCGAAGGCGTCAAGGCCCTCGTGGAGTTCTTAAAGGAATTCCAGGAAAACAATCAGTAATCGGAAATTGAAAAACCCCGCCGATATCGGCGGGGAATTCATCCCATTTTTCACAGGGATCTCTCCGCAGAATTAAATCTCCTATCATGATCGAATCAGGGTATTTTCCTGTTCAGCAATGGCATCGGTTGAATCAGGTTTTTCAACATCAACGATCTCAGTTTTCTTGTTTTTCATGATAAAGAAGATCGCCAACCCGATTCCGACAAGAAGCAAGATTACCACAATAACTATGATCAATACGATCGGAGATCCTCCATCACCTTCGGATTTCTTCATCATCGTATCGGAGGTTGATAGGTCGGTATTTTCCATTATTTCTATATTTGAGGTCCCTTCCAATTTACCGTAACCGCTCTTCTCTATCGTCCAGGTTACCTGACCGTTCGGAATCGAGAGAGAGAAGGATCCATCGGTCTCGGTGGTTGCAGTGTGTTCCTTTCCAGAGCTATCGATGACGGTAACCTTGGCTCCCTGGATCGGGTTACCATTTCCATCCAGAATAGTTCCGCTCAATGTACCATTGTCAAGGACCTTGATAGTCAGCTTGTCTGTTCCTCTGTTCAGGAACTGATCGGTCACTGTCAATTCTATCTCGTATTCTCCAGCACTATCAAAGGTGAAGGTAACAATTTCCCCATCCAATACCTGGTCCTCTCCATTGTAATTGAATTTCCATTTCCAGGTGGATATCTTTCCGTTGTCAGTTGAAGAGGACCCGTCCAGTGTGACGGTGGTTCCTTTCTTCACTGTCAGATCGTCTCCTGCTACCACCTTCGGCTTCTCATTGTCAGGGACCTCGACTGTAACAGTCTTGGAAGCAGAATTGTTCCACTGGTCGAATACAGTCAATGTTACATCGATGTAACCCTGCCTCTCGAAAGTGTGGTTCAGGTAAGGACCTTCGACCATCACATCCTCTCCGTCCGTGAAATTCCAGACATACTTCACTATCCGTCCGTTGTCTGTGGAAGATTTTCCGCTCAGTTCCAGAGGATCGCCTTCGATCAATTTTGTACTACCAGTAATCACGGCTTCGGGATCGATGGTGTCTATGACTGTGACCTGAAGAGAATCCGAATGAGAGTTTCCTTTCGCATCCTTCACGGTCAGGGTAACGGTGTAGTATCCCGGAATGTTGAAAAGGAACGAGGGATTCTCTCCTGATAATGTCTCGGTCCTTCCGCCGTAATCAAAGGTCCAGACATATTCCTCGATTACATCGTTGTCTGTGCTCCCCGATCCGTCGAAATTGACAACATCTCCGTTTTCTATCTCGATGTCAGGACCAGGAACCGCAACCGGGTCCTCGGTGTCGATAACGGTGACGTAGAAGTAGGAATATCCGAAATTACCCTCGGAATCGGTTACTTTCAGTTGAATCTCGTGTACTCCAACCTCAGTGAACCTGAAGGACACATCAGGTCCCTTCAACACTTCTTCTTTCCCTTCATGCTGG
>CAYULA010000019.1:0-63855 GCA_964445525.1 uncultured Thermoplasmatales archaeon
TTTTTTCACATAATAAAACCTGTGTGAAACAGAGCGATACATTCGGAACTACTGAAATAATCATAGTCTATATATACTCTATATCCGTTTGCAGTATTAACGCTCAACCAATCCCATTTCTCAACGAGCATGATATTGTCATCAATATCCTCGATACTTACCCAGAATTCAATATAAATGTCATCTTCATAGGGTCCGCAATTGAAACCCAAATAGTTACCAGCATCATTTACTGTTACACCTCCATTCCCGTAGCTTTGCAAACAATGTGTACCCGGGGCACTATTTCCATTTATACCCCCAGAGCTGGAAAATGAGGTCACACCAGGGTCTGCAAGTCCATAACTATGGAAGTCAGACCTCACCATGTCATTGATATAGTTCCTGTCAGATGGCATACTCTCGATTAGACCTTCATCCATGGGCCAGTATCCCACATTTTCAAGACCCCACATTCTGTCCCTTGAGGTCGGAGCAGGCAATACGGATGTTTCAAGTTTGTAGAAATAGATAAAATCAATATCTCCTTTGTAATATTCATCATCCTCTCTTCCGATGTAGAAAGGTACATCATTGTCACCTGGATCATCATTAAAATTATTTGCTACCTCAACCTCCCCATAACTCCCTGCTGAGGGATCGATGTAAAGACGTGCTGTATCCTGAAAGACTTCAACTGCAACAAAATGCCAGTTATCATCCCTTAGATCATCCCCATTTGTATCAACAATCGAAGATGATGAACCGCTTTCCCATACGGTGAATCCCAATAAACCTTGATCGTCTAGATAAAAGGTAAAACCGTTGTCATCAGGGTCCAATTTACTACATATTGGGAAGTCTGACCCATCGGATGAAGCTTTGATCAATGCTGATATTGCGAAGTTGTTGCTTCCAATATCAAAATCTGTACTGTGATTAACATGAACATAATCATCATTTCCATTAAAAGCTAGTGCTCCATTTCCATTTATGTTGTTATCTCTTTCATCTGTTCCGTCAATATCATTTCCTTTAAGAATACCTTTCTTATCTCTTCCAGAATCGTCCCATACATAATCAATATCTTCATCTAACTCTTCATCATAATATGAATAGATATCATTGAAGTTATAGTAGGCAATATGTGTGTTATGGTTGTCTGCCACATAGTTACCGGAATCTACATTTCCGGGAGGCACAGCAAGAGATTCCAAAGGCATTGATGAGACCAACATCAACAACCCAATGAACACGGGTACAAGTCCGATAAACCAGGTTTCGGTTTGGTTATTTCCTATTTTCTTCATTTCTTTCACCTTTTTTTAATATATTTAACCTTCATACATTATCGGAGATTGATTGTAAGGTTGCAACCTCAATACTTCTCCGAAAAAAGCTTCGATGAAACTTATCTCACCATCTAAATCCTGATCCAACAAAGGATTCTCCAAACTGATCGTGATATCGAATCGATCTGGATCAAAAAACTGATATTCTCTCATGGAACAGATCACAGATCTTCCTGAATCAGCAAGATCGGGACCTCCAAGACCGGATCTTTCTCCGTTGAGGATGATGGTCATCTCCGAGAAACTAATCTCATCAAGCCAGTTATCCAGGGTGACTGTTGTGATATTTCCATCATCGAAGATGAAGGTCCTGTTATTATTGATGGAATTTATATGATCGGAGATATAAATGATCACTTCCGTTCCTGAATCACATTCTACTTCCAGCCAATAAAAAGCATCTTCAATATTGGAAAGATTGGCAGGTCCATCCGAAGAATAATCGTTTGGATCAGTAAGGCATATTATTTCTTCTTCCTCAAGATCTTCTAACAAGTATTCCATGAACGAAGATGCCTTGTCCAATTCGTTCTGAGAATAACCACCATTTCCAGAGACTATTATCAGTGCCTTCTTATCAACAGACGATCCCTGACCGTTGCCTGAAGTAGTAAAAAGAAGGATTCCTATCAAGATCATTGTTATACAAATCGAGGTTCCAACTCCAATTCGTCTCATCCAGAAGGCTAGTTGGACAATGAGGGATATTAAGATTATCGGAGAGAGATTCATTTGGAGGGTGTCTTTTAAAAGTAAAATCGTATTTTTATTTCCGACCCTCCTTGAGCCTCCCTTCGAAAACCTCTACCCTCTCGTTTCTTTTCGCTTCATCGATTATTGGAAATTCTAGTGACCTGATGAAGTACTTGTTGGCAAGCTTGATATTGCCTTCATCAATACAAACCAGTGAATAGTTGAACTGTGCATCTGCTATACCTTCCATGTCATTTAAAGACTCCATGATCTTTCTTGCTCTTCGGACCCTTTCCTTTCCCCTTCTTGTTTGGCCTTTGTTATGACTGATAAGATCGCCGAGATTCATACAGAGAATTGCCTTCATCCAGAGAATATTATTCTTCTTTGCAATCCTTTCTGCCATCAACCATTGTTTCTCAGCAAGACTGAACTGATTTCTTCTATAATGTAAAACTCCAAGATTATTCCTCAAGGAAGTTTGAAGTATTGGGAGATTTTCATTTTCGAATACACGCAAGGAATAATCATACAGTTTTTTGGCTTGACCATACTTCTTTTTAAATGATAGAGAAGTTGCATGTTCTTGTTTTATCATTGCTTTATGGATACAATTCCTGATCAATGGATCAATTTCCTCAGCCATGGAAATTACTTTTCCATGTTCACCTTTTCCCATCAAACACCTCATATATCGTGTATAAGCTACTATCCATACATTTTGATCCAACCCTTTATCGGTACTAAGTATACTCGTGTATAATGATATTGCATCATCCAGATTTCCAGATCTTAATTTGTATTCAGCTGTGGAAAGGGCCGATTTATATCTATCAGGATTATTCATCCGATTATTTACATCTCCTGGTTCCAAACCTAATTGAGTAACAGATTTCACAAATTCCTCGGGATTCGTCTCATAGTCCGGCTGTTCTCTAGACAGCACTTCATCAAGATATCCCTGGAATCTGCCATCTGAATTGAAACAAGAATATTTTTGTAAAAGACCGGGAACATTCAATTCAATCCCTTTGATTGAGAATGAGATGATCTTGAAAATAATTGTTGGATCCTTTATACTTTCAATAATTGGATTAATAGAACAGATCATACTAACATTGTGTTGTTCCGGTGTTAATATAATATTGTAGATTTTACTTGAAATTCTTTCATAATAATTTATACCTCTTGAAGATAAGCCATAACGACAAACACCTTTTAATTTTTGTTTTCTTTTCACCAATCCTTTTTGAATCAATCGATTAACACACCTGTTGAATGTAGAAAGTGATATTCCAATAGACTCAGCCAGTTCAGCTCTTGTAAGCACTTTTTTATCCTTGTTTTCTTGCAGAAATCCCAACGCAAAAATAAGGACATCCTCATTGTCATATTTCATTTATTCAATCCAGAATTACAAGTGATGATCAGTTATATTAACTTATTCCATATATATCAATTCAGTGTATCAAGATTGAATGATATAATTGGATTCTGAATACGATTACTTGAAATATCAAGTTTCTTATAAAAAAGTATAAAAATTGTAATGGGACTTATCAATCAGAATAATGCAAATGAAGTCAGGTATGGATTTGATAATTGGTCACCTTATAATTAAGAGGTAAAATATTGAAATTATTATTTTCGAAGAATGAAGGGCCCCATCTTCTTGACAGGGACCTCCCTTGAAATCTATTTTTAATATGTTTACTTTAACCATTAGGGGTAGTAACCGATGCCCAGGGGATCCGGAAGATATTATAACAGATCCAGTCAACCTCTCAAGCAGAGGCTCAGAGGCTCGGACCCTGTTATGCTGGTGATCTACGGTTATATCGCATACATCGCTGTTGGCACCCTTCTCCTTGCCCTTCCTTTTGCCCAATCGAATACCGTGAATTTCCTGGATTCGATATTTGTATCCGCTTCCGCGGTATCCACGACCGGACTTACACCTATCGACATACATCAGGACTACAACACCTTCGGTCATTTTGTCATACTGCTTTTGATACAGCTTGGCGGAATAGGATACATGACCTTTTCATCATTCGTTCTTCTTTCCAGAAAGGACCAGCTCTCCGACAAGAGAAAGAAGGTCTGTAAAACGGTATTTTCAATTCCAAAGGATTTCATCATCGAGAAATTCCTCTTCAGGGTAATCATATTCACCGGATTGATAGAGGGACTCGGAACAATTGCGTTGTACTTCATTTTCAAAGATGAAGGCGTTAAGTATCCTCTCTGGCAGGCAATATTCACATCCGTTTCCGCTTTCTGCACCGCAGGTTTCTCCCTTTTTGCCGGAAACCTGGAGCAGTTCACCGGGAATTTTTGGTTGAATTTCGTGGTTGCGGTCCTGTCCATATCCGGAGCCATCGGATTCATAGTGTTCGTGGATGCTTTCAACTATATCACCCGAAAAACACCGCATCTCTCATTCACATCCCGGATAATAATCAGGACCACTGCCTACATTCTGATAGCCGGAACCGTGATTATCCTGATCTCCGAGGGATCCATTAGGGACCTCGACAATTACGAGAAGGTGCTGGCGGCATTTTTCCAGACAATGACATCCATGACAACCGTTGGTTTCAATACCATGCCGGTGGCACAACTCTCCAAGAGCGTCCTTTTCCTTACGATCCTGTTCATGATAATAGGAGCCTCCCCGGCCGGAACGGGAGGTGGAATGAAATCCACCACTTTCACTTCTGTGATCGGCCAGATCAGAACAGTTCTGCTCAACAAGAGGGATGTCACCTTCTGGAAGCAGAGGATACCCGCTGACAGGGTAAGGCAGGCGAATGCCACAATGGGTCTTTACCTGGCCTCCCTTTTTATCGGTGTCTACCTTCTCACACTTACCGAGGATGCCAATTTGATGGAGATCTTCTTCGAGGCGGCTTCGGCTCTTGGAACCGTGGGTCTTTCCATGAACTTCACATCGAATCTTTCGGCCCTTGGGAAGATATGGGTAATTCTGTTGATGTTCGTGGGAAGGGTAGGTCCACTGAGTTTCGGTATGGCACTTTTTGTTAAAAACAAACTGATATGGGACAACCGTGAGACGGACCTGGCCATCTGATTTTATCTTTGTTGATTTACCTTTGAGGGATGCCATCTAATCTCGTGGTAGATGACGTACCTCCTTCCTATGAAGTAACCCGCAATCGAACCGATTATCGAAGGCAAAAATACAGGCAGGCCGAACAATTCCATGCAGATAACAGCTGCCGCAAGCGGTACATTTAGGGCTGTTGCAATGGCCGCGGCCATGCCGACGGCAGCAAAGACCAGAGGATCGGTTGCGGTGAAAAATGATGCGATCGAGACACCGAATATGGCACCGAATGCCATTATCGGCATCAGAAGACCCCCGCTGTTTCCGGATGAGGTGATAACTATGGACGTAAGGAGGACCACGATCCCGGCAAGTACAATTTTCGAGACGTTGATATCATCAAGCTCGATCAGCTTCCCCGAGAATCCTCCTATGTAACCGAGGTCGGTTAAAACGGGGAAGGCGACCACTATCAGCAAACCGGCAAGGAGAAAACCGAATGCTGGTTTCAACCACCCATATCCTTTCCAATCCATCCTTATGAACCTGTCATGAAATCCCTGATAGATCTTTATCGCAATAATACAGAGAACAGTGACGACAATGGCAATTAGCACCATTGTCAGAACATCAAGAACATTCGGATCTATCACCTCACCGGTAATATCCAGAAGGGATTTTTTTGGTCTGATGGCTTTGGAAACGAGAAATGCTGCTGTGCTCGAGGTCAATATGTGGAAGAATCTCTTGTAGAGGATCCTGTTGCGGTAGCCGATCTCTATGGCGAAGATAGCAGCACCGAGAGGTGTTTCAAGGAGAGCTGAGATCGCAGCGGCCATTCCACAAAGAGAAATTGTCTTCATGTTCTCCTTGTCGATACCCAGCCTCCATGCTATGGAGCTCCCCAAGGAGTATCCGATTAGAGCCGAAGGGCTCACCACTCCGGTTGTGGCTCCCGCACCCAGTGTTATTACCGTAGCAATATATTTGAAGGGTCCGGACCTTTTTCTGAGTCTGGTTTTTGTCGTGTGGAATGCCTCGGCGGCTACCCGGAGTCCAGGACCTTCGACCTCGGGAGCTATCTTCCTCGTGACCAGGCCCATTATCAATCCTGCCATTATAAGAGGGATCAAAAGCCAGATCCTTCCTCCAGGTAGTTCGGTAATTCTCACGGTTATATCATGAACAAGATCAATAACGAACGGAAGGGATAGTATGATCGGGGAGATGAAAGCACCTACGACAATTGCAATCAGGAAGGTCCTGATCTCCTTTCCGAAAATATTTGAAAAACCGTTTTCATAACCCGCCATCGATAATACAACCGTTAACAAGATAGAAATGGATTTTCATTCATCATCGATTTGTCCAATTACCTGTTCATTAATATCTCGGAAAACATAAATCCAAGAGGGAATAATTATACTGTTTTTCCACCAGTGGTGTAATCAACTCCAAATGGTATCTTGTTGCAAAAGGATTATAAGCTTCTCATTACGCTAAACCAGGGGCAAGGGGAGTATAGATGGTGAAATATCCTTTTATTCTTACACTCGTGATCCTTCTCCTTTCTTCTTCAGTTCAATCAATAAACGATGAAGAAGCAAGCATGGAAAAACTGGAAGTTTCCAGGGATTCTCTCGAATACCCTTTTTCAATACCGAATTGGAAATCAATTTCAGGTACGGTACGACATGTGGGAGGTTCCGGTCCTGGAAATTACACTGGAATCGGGGAAGCCTTGAACGATTCGGAAGAGGGCGACACCTTGGTCGTCCACAGCGGTGAGTATGCCGAATCGATCCTTGTTAACAAATCGGTTTCATTGATTGGCATTGGGAAACCCGTTCTGAACGGGAGCTCCAACCCCGGAGATTTCCTGCTGAATATAATCTCAGATAACGTGACCGTACAGGGATTCGAGTTCAGGGAGGATGAAACCGCCCTGAATTTGAACTGTTCCGGTTTCATGATAATCGACAACAGCTTCTACTGGAACAAGGAAGATATTCTTCTCGAATTCACTCGAACGGCAATTGATCGCAATCTTACTTTTTTCTCATCGACTCTGAAAAATAACACTTTTACCAGGGCACCTTCCGTGAGCAAAAGGAAATCATGTGAGATCTCTCTTGATATCGGATTTGACGGATCCGGAAAGAATCTAGAAGTCGGGAATCTCTACTTCAATGATAACAGATATCAAATGAACAATACCCTGGATACGGCCATCGATATGGAGGATTGGGTCCGCGTAGACGATTTCCATGGCGGAGATGTAATAATCGACACAATATCCATGAAAAACAATACCATTACCGGAGGGTCCAGGGGGATCGTTCTTTCTTCCAATTTCAACTCGACCCATGACAGGACCTTAGACCTCGATAATATCCTTATCTCCGAGAATCGATTCACCTCACAATCGGAATTCGGAATTTACGCATCAACACCCGGTCTTTCATCCCCATTTTCGACTACCATCTTTGAATGCGGCGAACTTCGTGTTGAGGATAACATAATGTCTTTGGACCCTACCGGAAATATCATCATTGGTATCAAAGCAGTATCGGGATATGCCGAAGATCTCTCCGAAAATTCCAGCTATTTTTCGGGAAATATTACCATCATTGAAAATCAGATCAATATGAGCTCTTCAGGCAGTGCGGAACCGATAGGCATTTTCTACGAGTCCTCCAACCTGGGTGTCAATATGAACGGGAGCTCCCTATGCCGTTCCTCGGGTGTAATGATCGAATCGAACGAGATCAAGGGGGATGGATGCGGTATCAGATTCGATCTGAACAATATCGGTTCATACCTCAAGGACAACGCAAGTGTTGACGTGGGACCTCTCGGAATCGTTATGAACGATATCCAAACCGATATCGGAATTGACTCAGGTTATTTCTCAACGATAGGATGCAACCTCAGAGGGAACTCATCATCACGTATGTGTAATCTATCCATCAATAACAATATGATCAGATCGGATGATTACGGTATAAGATTGAATGGGATCTCCTCCCTGGGGTGCGCCCTCTCCGATGATGCTGTTTTCACCTGGGAAGGATTCGGGATTAATAAAAATGATATTGAATCCGGAAATTACTGGATATCGAATGACAAGATATCCGACCTCGGATCGGGGCTTTTCCAGAATTCCAGGGTTTATATCGGTTCAATCATGATATCCGAAAATATTGTAAATGATTCCAAAGAGGATCGAGATGCTTTCAATATCGAAGGGATGGCCTATGATATGCACGATTATTCCATCCTTGATTTCGAGGGTCTTTGCTTTGTCAACAACACCTTCACATATTCGACATTGCTGGCGGGAGGATTGACAAAAGCTGCGTATTTCCTCTATGATCGTTCACAGGCAAGAATTGGGCCGTTGATCGTTTCCCGAAATCGGGTGAATGCCCTTGAAAAAACAGGGCTTGAGGTCTATTTTGGAAACATCGGATATTACCTCCATGACGATTCGAAGGTTGAATTTCTGGGAGTAAGTGTTGACAACAACTCCGTATTCTGCTTGCGGAGAGGTATCTTCCTTAACAGCATCCAGGGTGTGGGTTTCAACCTGCACAACAATTCTTTTGTCAGGTCAGGAGAGATATCTGTTGAGAACAATTCCATAAAATCGGAGGTAGGGATCCAGACCTCATCAATAGAGCACATCGGCGACCTTATGGACGGATCTTCAAGGTTCGAAGGTGAGCGTTTTTCCTTCGGCCACAATCAAATCAACTCATCCGGCTACGGCATCCACTTGAACGGCTGGGCCAAGATGGGATACAGGCTCAGCGGCGAATCCCATGCCGAATTCGGAGGACTGTGCATACATGACAACCACATAGAATCCGGTTCAACCTCCATTGAGGTGGTTCAACCGGCCTATCTCGGATCCGTATTATCCGGATCATCCATGGCCAATATAGGCGGAATCGATATCATCAGAAATGATGTGGAAGGATCGAGAGGAATAACCGTTCGCAATTCAATTGGAATGGGTTACGATCTTCAGGAAACATCGGAAGCTATGATCGGTGCGATCAGGATCAACGAAAACGACGTGGAATCCGAGGAAAGCGGAATTCTGATCCAGAAGCTGGAGGAATCATTGAATCTCCTCATTGATGAATCCATGGCCCACTTCCGGATGATCGAGGTGTCCTCCAACAGGATAGTATCGGGAGATACGGGAATAGGAATAACCGGGATTGACCAGGTGGCCATGTACCTCAGGGACAGTTCGCTGACAGAAATGGATCCGATAAGGATTTTGGAAAATCATGTCCGGTCCGGGGAGAATTCCATAACCATCCGGGGAAATTACATGATGACATCCCTCTCCCATTCATCCACGGCCAGATGGGGCGGTATCGACGTTTCCGACAACATCCTGATCTCTGAAGAGTCAGGGATCGCAGTTGATTTCGACAATCTTGTTCATGGAATCAACTCCTGGTCAAGGGCCGAGATAGGCCCCATGCATTTCGACCGCAACAATATCGAGGCATTGAACGGTCTCCATATCGACATCAATGAAATGTCAGCCCTCAATTCGAGTTTTCTTTCTCTGGGACCCTTGACCGTGAACGGAACGGATTTCAATGTGGACGGGAACGCAATCAAATCGAACAGGATGATCACCACTCACCATTCATCCAGACTGGAATTGGGTCGTTTCAGGATAGAGAACTGTATCATAGATTGCAACGGGGGAAGTTACGGACTCCACATATCGGATCTCCACAGTGGCGAACGATCGATAATTGAGAACGGGGAGGTCTTTCTGAACGACATTCATTCCGCAAGACAATGTCTCTATCTAAACTCCACCACACCAATGTTTGTTTACCTGAACAATTTCAACGACTTCCATGTACCCGGTTCATCCTCCTCCAACAATACCGTATTCAATTCACCGGAGAATATCACCTACAAATATCTCCAGAATAATTACGAAAGCAAACTGGGCAATCACTGGCAGGGCCACACTGACCCGGATGCAGATGGGGATGGTATTGTGGACATCCCCTACAAAATCGGCAGTGTTCAGGATTCATACCCTCTTAAGTTCAACTGGTCCGAACTCTACCCTCCGATAGAAGATAACCTTGCACCTGATCTTTTCTTTTTATTTGATGACGGGGATATTTACCTCGAAGATGAGATCACACTGGAGTGGAGTGCCACCGATTCCGGTGTCGGATTGAAACATTGTCTTGTAAGACTCGACCAGGGTGCTATTATCAACAACGGCAGGGCCACATTCAGAAGATTTGAATCACTTGATGACGGCAGGCACTCTCTGGAGATTACGGCCGCTGATTTCATAGGGAACTCCATAACCTCGTCCATCGTCTTCCATATTGATACCAAACCCCCCAATGCATCGATTCTGAGTCCTTCCCAGGGGATCATACTGGGACCTGATGACCTTCCGCCAGTCCTGAACTGGTCCTCCTTCGATGAGGGGACCTGGATAACAGATGTTTTTTATTCGATAGATAACGGGCCCGGGTTCAACACCTCCGAGGCCTCGGGGGAGGTCATATGGGAATCCGTATTGGATGATGGATGGCATGAATTGACCATGGAGGTTGTTGACGGAGCCGGTCGGGTACTTACGGTCAATTCAACATTTGCAGTGGATACAAAAGCTCCCGCCATCTTCTTCAAAACACTTAAGGACGGTGCATTTATCAACACCTCCGAACTGGAGCTTCTGTGGGAGATTTCCGAAAACATCTCGGGGCTAAAGAGCCAATCAACCCGGATCGACGGAAGCCAATGGTCCTCGATAGGAAAGGCCACGAGGAAAACATTCTACGGACTGTCGGAGGGCCCCCACCTTATCGAGATATCCATCGAGGATAATATCGGGAATTCGGAAAGGTACTTGATCGATTTCACCGTGGACATGAGGGATCCCACATTGAATATACAGGGCATCTCAGATGGTTCGAGCACCAGATCGATCTATCTGGATATCCTCATATCCTCCAACGGAACGGGCTCTGGAATATCATCCCTGAATGTCACACTTGACGGTGAGCTTCTTTCTATGGATGAGGGATCCCTGGGTTTAGGACCCTTGAATGATGGAGATCACACCATTTTTGTTCAAGCCATGGATATGGCCGGCAACAGGGCCAACAGATCCGTCACCTTCCGTGTGGACACATTGGCACCCGATGTCATCGATCACGGCCCCAGAGGTGAGGGTGTTCCGACCAATTCGGAGATCTTTTTGATTTTCAATGAAGAAATCTCACATGCCGAAGTATACCTGGAAAGCCCCTTCATCGGAGGAGAGATAACCGTTTCAGGAAATAGAGTGGTGTTTGATCCGAGCGGTGATATGGAGAGATCAACCGAATATGCCATAGGAATAAGATTCCATGATCCCGCTGGAAATACCGACGAGTATCTTATTCATTTTGAAACTGCGGACCTGACAACAGGATGGGGATCGCTAAGGGGCATGCTGAAAGATAGTGACGGAAATCCAATCCGGGGAGCCAAGGTCTTGAGCGGAGAGTCATTCCGGACAACCACCGATATCAACGGTTTGTTCAAACTTGACCTTCCGGAGGGGAAAAACCGTGTTGAGATCACAGCCAGCGGATTCAAGAAGATGGACTTCTATTTGACCCTGGAATCGGGAGAGGTGACAGAGATCGATGAATACGTAATGGAGGAATCAAAAGAAGATGATGATTCGAAAATCCTCCCTATTGCAATAGTGGTGATACTTGTTATAATCGCCCTGATCATAGGTCTGATTCTCTTCATGAAAGGAAGAAAATATGAGGTTGAAGAGGAGGATGCATTGATATTCGAGGTGGAAGAAGAGGATGACTATTTTGACGATCTGGATTTCGAATGAGGATTCTTTGAGGGTTTCTTGTAGATCAATGCTGTTTTCCCCTTCAATTCAACGAGTTCTGCTCCGATGGATTCGACAATTTCTTCAAGTTCACCCTTCCAGTTGGTAGAGGGTCCCATGGATTGCAGGACCTTCAGCTTGACAAGCTCTTTCTTTTCAAGCTGTGATTTGAGCTCTTCACTGATGGATCCGCTGAAACCTGTCTTTCCAACATGGATGGTGGGTTTGAGGGATACCCCCCTCTTTTTTAATTCACTCCTCTCCGGCATTTTTCTCCTTCCTGGAATATCTCTTGATCCTTCCGCACTCCAGGCATGTGATTACGGTGTTACCTCCTCTCTGCCTGTACCTTGCGGTGATGCCCGGGACGAGCGGTATCATACAGCCCTTGCAAGTTGACTTCTTTAGATCTTCAGGGGTCCTTACCGTATACCTCATACCTATCTTTCTGGCCAGTTCAAGGTACCTCCTGGCCATATTGAGGTCCCCTTTTCTGGTCATCTCGAAGGAAAGATCGTAGAGGGATCTTATCCTGCTTCTTGCGGCTTCAATGGTCTGAGGTCTCTTTTTACCCCTGCCCCGCCTTTGCATCGGCGCCTCATTCGGCTTTTGTTATTTAAATTGTCAGAGTTCTCACTCTTCAGGAGGCCCGCTGCCTTCAACCGTCTCCTCATCCGTTTCCTCCGAGGGCAGTGATATCTCCATGACATTGGACCCTCTCGATCTCTCCTCCTCATCGGATATGCTCATTCCGGGAGCAAGAGGGACCGAGGATTTCACCGAGGATCCTCCCTCAGATACCACACCTGTTGGATCGTAGTCCAATGAGATGGGTTTTTCCTCTTCCTCTTCTTCCGTCTCCTCCTCCTTATTGCCTCTCTTCATAACAAGGAAAACAACAAGGACGATGACCACAAAGAGAACCAAGGCGATAACTATGATTATCCAGATCGGGAACCCCTCGTCTTCATCTTCCTCTTCTACCTCGATCTCCTGAGGTGTGACCTTGACGGATACATCGGTGTTGAAGGCTCTCCCGTATTCGTCAGTTGTAATCAGTTCGAGCTGGTAGGTATCGGGTTTTACAGAGGAGGTTCCAAGAGCGATTACAATCTCTTTTTCCTCGCCCGGAAGAATGGATTGTTCACTGCCCCCCTCCAGAGTAAATTCCTTCAGATCCTGGAATCCGAACGTGAAATTCACTTGAACGTTCAGAGGATTTTCAATTACAAGCGTAAGTGCCGCCTCGGATCCTTTTACCGCTTCGGGGGTTCCTTTTTGTTGGACAGATATCGTCGGGGCCCGGTAAACGAATGTTCTTATTTCACTCTCATTGGTCATTCCATCGGCCTTCGACACAATCCACCAGGTATACTCACCGGGATATGTGGGGGTGAAATCAAGATAAGAATCGGATGTTTTCAGCGTCTTCTCGTTTCCTTTCGGATCCTCGATGTGGACGTCAAAGGAGAGCATGTCGGGTTCTATGTATCCGCCTTCCCATTCCAGTCTGATCTTTCCTTCTATCTCTGCACCATCGTCCGGGCCGCTCATAAGCGCCTGTGGGGTGGCCAGGCCCGGTTCGTATAATATTCCGAATTTGGTGGATTCCCTGAAATCATTACCGGCAAGATCTGTGGCCCTGACTCCTATAACATTCTTTATGCCTGGAACAAGATCGAGGGTCAGACTGAAAGTAACATTTTTTATGTCATTGGCCTGAACCTCAATGTCCCTCCATTCCGAAAGGGATCTGTCAGGGAGTGATTGGTGGTACTGAATGGTGGATAGGTTCACTCCCGACAGCTCGTCTTCTATGGTGATAGAGAAAGTGAACTCTCCCTCAGTTGTGTTAATCTGTCTTGTAGGGTCCGGTGATATATCCGTGAATCTGATGAAATGCTTGTCCTCGATAAGTGACGCATTCATGACAGGTCCTGCTCTTCCGGTGTTATCCATGGCCCAGACATAGAATGTATGCAGTCCCTCATCTCTGACAAGTATCTCCGGGAACTCATTGGTGAGGTTCACCTCCTCGGGCCATAGGTTGAGGTCCATGGAATAACATATTCCCTTCAGTCCCGACCCGTTCTCGACAACGGGGCCCCAAGTCAGATAGACCGTGTTATCGTTGTCATATCCTACCTTGTTATCCAATACCGAATCGGCCCTCACCTTCACCCATTCTGGCGCTGTTGGAGGATCGAGGTCCAGGATAAAGGAGAAATCATTGGACTGCAGAATCTGCCCGGATTGAAGCGTGAGGTTCAGCCAGACCCTGAATTCGTCATTATCCTCACCTTCGATTGGAATCGTGATGGATCCTTCCTGACCAGGTTCATATGTCCAGGATGAGACGTCTCCTTCGGATGATTCCATCACTATGCTGAAATCCCCTTCCAGAGGATAGACACTGGTGTCGTCCTGGAAAGAAACCGAGAAATTGGAAACCATCAGATCGGTCCTGCCGAACAACCAATCGCCGTTGGTTACCTGTTCCTGAAGCGGGGTGGAAAACCTGTATCCGGCAACTTTCAGGTCCGAAAGGACCCTGAAAGCGTTCAATCGGATACCTCTTTCTGCCCTTCCTGTGTCTGTTATGGGAACTATCAATATGTTGAAATCCGCACCGTTGGGGGCCTCGTATTCGATATCGAAGGGTATTCTAAACTCCCATTCCTCCTGGTCCGTCCATATCAGCTGAGGATCTCCCAGATCGAACCAGGTTTCATTTCCCTGGAAATTCTGGATGCCGCTTGAGACCATCCAATCGAAATCGAGAACTCCTACCGAAGTGGATATGTTGATATCCAGACCCAGGAGATCGCCCTGTGGAAGGTCCGTTATTCCCTCCGTCATGATAGTGTAGGTTCCAGTGGACGGGAATACCTTGTATACTCCCGTATCGGGGATAAGATCGCTTCCATCCGTGTGCAGTATCTTGACCCTGACGGCAGTGGTCCTGAGGATCGGCCTGTATTCCCATACCTCGATTCCATCATGAGCCCAGGCATAGTGTCTCCGGGTTTGAGGTGAATATACCTGGCCGTGTCCGGACCATTCTCCCGGTTTGTTTGCCGGTTTGTCGCTTTCCCAGCCGAGCCATTCCTCCCTCCAGAGATACATATCATCATCTTCGTTGTCGACGTCTCCGAATAACAGAAGTTCCTTGGTGTCAGTGTCGTAAGAAAGGCCGGCCCAGGTCTGGATGCCGGGTTTGTCACCGCTGTCCGGGAGCTTTTCCCATATCTCCGTGTCCGAATGAAAGAACCACAGATCATCGAGTTCGGCAGAGGAGGTTCCGTTCCTCCTTCCCCCGAAGAGGAAGAATCCTTTTTTCTCCTGATCGAAAACAACCGAATGCTCCCTCCTGGGCTGGGGCTCCACCTGGAAGTTGTAGTTGGACCATACATTACCGGTGATATTGTATTTCCAGAGTGAATTGGTATCTCCCCCGGGAATCTGACCACCAAATAGATAAATTAATCCATTGTCCGCATCACATACAAGTGAGGCCCTACCTCTTTCTCCAGGAGGTCCGTTTTCGTTTATCCGGGTCCATTCTCCCGTGTCGCAATCGAGTTTGCTGAATTGTTCATAGTGGCGGGCATACCAGTTATTTCCAACTCTATACCAATGTACCCCTCCATAAAGATAGAACTCATTTGTATGGGGATTGTAGCAGTTTGCCATTCCGTCGTGATATACCGGGCTGTTTTCCATGGAAGCCTGCAGTGTCTCCCATTTTGATGTTGTGAGGGAATAATATGCCAGCTGCCAGTAGGATCCTGCAACGAATTTCAATGTCATCAATTTCCCGCCGTCTTCGGGATCGTATCCTGTAAAAGCGGAGCCTCCCAACCAGGGAAGGTTCCCGGGCATTTCATCCACGGAAAGATCGACAAGGTCCAGAGACCAAATGTCCTTTCTTTCATCCTCCGCTCCGAATATGACAGCTCTACTGTTATCGATGGAGAGGTCCCATGCTTGAATGTGTCTGGCTGTCAATTTACTGTCGATCAGAACTCTTTCAACGGACCCATCCGTGATGTTTATAACATAGGTATTGTTTAATTCGGTATCATCATCAAAACCCATGGTAAGTAAAAGATCATTCGTATCATTCCTGAAGTGCAGAATTCCTCCCGCATCGGTTCTGACATCGAGATCGTTTGTGATCTCGGTCCATGTTTCGGTTGGAATATTGTAGTTCCACAGATCATGTAGATATGTGCTTCCCCCGCCACCGCTGGAGTATCTTCCCAATGCAATGAAGATATCCGTGCCATTGGGGGTAATTGTCATCAACGGCTGATCCCTTGTATTGTATGGAGTTGTAATTTCCGGGTGCTTCTTCCAACCATGTGTGAAATTGAACTGAAAGAGATCATCCCTCCGTGAGGGATTCCCACCACCTCTTCCACCAAAAATCCAAACGGAGCTGGTCTGTGAATCATATGTCATTCCCGACCAATACCTGCTATCCAGGTCCGGGTGGGGATCTATCTCTGTCCAGGTTTTATTTCCATAAAAAAAGGCGTTCATCTTATCGTTGTAGCCACTTTGGCTGTATCCTCCGTAATAGAAACCCACGGAATTATTGGAACTGCTGATAAAAGATTGTGCAGAATGAGAGGTGCTCGGTTCCTTTCCAGTAGTTCTCCATTTGAACCACGTTTCGTTATTTTCGAAGAATGACCATACTTCGAATTCTTCATCCTCCTGATTGAAGACAAGCAACTCACCCGTACCTTCCCTGTAGATAATATTGCAATCATCGGTGGATATGGATGAAGGCCAGCCTTCGGTCGGAAGCTCTGTCCAGTTGCCCATTTCTCCTGCTCTTGTTGGAACCTCTTCCTCATTGGAAACCGAATATCCCTCAATGGGTATCAAACCATAATACCCCGAAAGGATAAGAACCGCAAGTATGAGAAAAGCTATCGCCGGCCTAGTAATTGACCTTGAATTTGGCATGATCATCGCTCCATTATGCTGAAATCCGAACATACCCGCTGGTATGTTCCTCCTCGGCTTAATCAATATATGAATATTTTAAAGTGTTGAGGATTTGAAGCTCTTTCTCCTTTTCCGTCATTAAGCACGACAAATTTATATGCAAAATATTGAGACTTCCAAAAAGAGAGAACCGATTGCAGGGAAAACCTCCACATATTCGGTTCTTTGGAGTGCGGGAGATAATCCTCATGTCGGCACCGAAAGGACCGAAAAAATCCGGAGAAAGCTTCTGGAACCTCGTTCGAAAAGCTTCTGAAAAATCTGTCAGAAGGAGGCCAGGCTTCACCTCTGCTTGGGTCGAGGATGTTTCCCGTGATGAACCAAGGGATTCCAGAGAGAATGTTTACGCAAAGATCGAGATCCATTCCAATTCAGGAGGATCCGAGAGATGTTATGCACTGACCCCGGCCGAGTTCGGACTTGACCACCACTCCCTGGAGAAGATAAAGGAATCAATAGCCAATCTGGAACTCGAACCTCCTCCTTCCTCCGTGATGGATGATGAGACCCGGTTGAGACGGTATGTGGAGAGGAGGGTGATGAGGGAGTTGAAGAAAAATCGATCCGGGAAGAATCCAATAAACGATCAGGTCCTTTCAAGAATATGCGGTCAATATACCATCGGTCTTGGTGTTCTTGAACACCTTCTCAGGGATGAGAGGGTTCAGGATGTTTACGTCGATCCTCCGTTATCCACAAATCCTGTCCACCTCACTATAGGCGGAATGACGGATCCCGAACTCGAGGGATCCTACCCCACCAATGTCATTCTTACCGAGGAGGAGGTCCGGAGGATTGTCTCCATATTGAGGTATACTTCCGGGAGACCTTTCTCCGAGGCAAATCCCGTCCTTGAATGCGATATGCCCGTCTTCAACTCCAGGGTTACAGCGGTATCCCCTCCACTTTCTCCGGGAGGAATATCACTAGCGATCAGGAAACACTCCCATGATCCCTGGACACTTCTCAGATTGATATCTTCAGGTTCTTTAACTCCTCGGGCGGCCGCATTCCTCGACCTTTGCATAGACGGAAGGTCCACAATGTTGATCGCAGGCCCCAGGGGTGCGGGGAAGAGTTCTCTTCTGGGAGCTCTCCTGTTCAATGTGGACCCATCAAGGAGAATTATCACCATCGAAGATACCCCGGAGCTTCCGGTCAAACATCTGACAGAGGAAGGATTCAATGTACTGGGACTCACAGTTGAGGGGGATGGAAAACAGAGTACCGACAAAGCCCTTAGAACCGCATTGAGACTCGGTGAATCGGTCCTTGTAATGGGAGAAGTAAGGGGTCCGGAGACCAGAACCCTTTACGAAGCGATGTCTGCGGGAACTGCAGGATCGGCTGTTTTGGGCACCTTCCACGGGGATTCGGCCGAATCCGTTTACAAGAGAACCGTTGAGGATCTGGGTGTCTCTCCTGGATCGTTCTCATCAACAGACCTTGTGATAGTTTGCGGACTGGTACAGCCAAAAGGAAGGAGAACCAGATACAGGAGAGTTGTTCAGGTTTCCGAATACATCAAGAAGGGAAAACCCGGCAGGTTCAGGGACCTCTTCCGTTTCGATTCCGATACGGGATCGCTCTTGATGGATGATGACATATCATCATCCGAGACCTTCTCAAGAATTGCCTCGATCTGGGGCATGAACCGTAGGGAATTGTTTTCCGAACTTGATGTTCGCACCAAGGTTCTTGAGCAGGCGAGGGATATCTTGGATGAAAGTGAGATGGAAAAACCTTCGTCAATGGTAAAGGTCCTAAATGCTCTTAGAGATGCTCGTGAGGAGCTTGCTCTTGAGAAAGGTCCGGATTCCGATCTTATTGGCAAATGGAAAGTAAAGATGTCCTGGGAAGGGGAGGCCTGGGAGATATGAGGATATCCCCTCTGAAAGGTTCCATGTCTGCCTTCTTTCTGGGATCGATTATTCTGGTCTCGCTGATGATACCCGATGTTCTTGGATCCGAGGACCTGGATGGCGACGGCGTATCGGACACTTTCCAGGATATTCATGAGGATTCCGACCTTATCCTCACCTCTTCTGGGGAATGGAAAGAGATCCATATCGGTTATTCCTCCAATATGAACCTTCCATTTACGGCATTCACAGCACTATCCCTCCTGTTGATATCTCCCATGGTAACCTATTATCTGCTCTTTGAGGTTCCCGTCAGAAAAGAGAATCTGAACAGGAAGGTATCGGCATCCGCCATGCAAGATAATGTAAGGAGAATGGCATCCTTTCTTTCAACAAATCCCTCGCTTCCAAAAGCGGCAAGATTATCACATGTAAGCCAGGAAGGTGAGGGAGAGAGGATCCTCGGCCAGATCCTGTGGAAATCCAGGACAACCGGGGAATCACTGGAAGACGCCCTTCTCGAAAGATCCAGGTCTCTTGATGATCTCGCACTGGAGAGTTCGCTGGAAGGTTTGATATCGGCGCAATCCGAGTCCTCCCTCCAGGAAGTTACCAGGACCTGCAATGCGGTTGTCGAGAGAATGGGGGAGGATATCAAGGAGAAGATGTCATCATACACCTCTTCGCTTAAAGGGCCCTCCACCGCTCTCTTTGGTCTGGGTGTACTTCTACCCGTACTTCTTGCTACCATGATCCCCATTGCCGGATTCTCAACGAGGACAATTGTCATGATCGGATTTCTGATGTGGGTTGTTGTGCCCTTTCTTATAATCCGGACGGGGAGGACACTGGTTCTAAGGAGACCGATCGTAAGGACGAACGGCTCCGATCCATCTGCTTACGATTTCAATTATTTTTCATTATCAGGCCCTCTGGCCGGTACCATGGTATTGATTGCCGGCGCTCTTCATCTAATGGATATTGTTGACCTTCCCCTTCTACTTGAAGGACCCTTTCCCGATACGGACTCCACATCGGTTCTTATGCTTTTATTGGGATCATCCGCAGTTTTATGTTCACTGACATCGGGATTCATGGGAAAAAAGTCCGAAAAACGAGAAAAGATATTGAAAGAAGAGGAAAAGGTCCCCGATCTGCTCTCGGAGATCGGGACAAGGGTCATGGAAGGGAAATCCTTCGAGAAAGCCCTGGAGCGGGGTATGGAAAGGATAAAGGACAACCCCACAATGATGGGAAAGGTTCCCGCAAATGGAGGTCCTCTTCGTAATAATCTCACTGTTGCAAGAGAATATTCCAGGGCAGGAAGCAGCATCGGGGGAAGCTCGATAAAAGCGCTTTCCGGGCATCTCGGGGAGATGTTGAGGCTTCAGGCTTCAATGAAAGAGGCCGTGAGAAATTCCATAGGACAGATGGAGACAACATCATCGATATTTGCTCCACTCATGATAGGCGTATCAGTGGGTATATTCGAGTTGATGGGCAGGTCCACCGGTTCAATAGATGGCGGGCAGATGATCGGTGCTTCCATGTCCCAGGGCGATATGACTATTGCCGGATTTATCCTTCTTGCCGGTGTCTATCTATTGCTTCTATCGATATCAACCACGCTTACAATGAGGAGGCTGGAGGAGGGGGATCCCACTGTGGGCTGGGAGAGGGTTCCACGAAATCTCATGTTATCATCCATCACATTCACCGCAGGGGTGGCAGGATCCACACTGCTTCTGGGAGGTTGAGTAAAATGAAAAGAAGAATATTGAACGAAGACGGAGGAATGGAGGGCGTCCCCCTCCAGTTGATAATCGTGGTGGTGGTTGGAATGGCGGCGCTGGGCATTCTCATCGGATGGCTTGCACTCGCCGGAGATACAGACCCCACTTTGAAAAGGATCTCGACAGAGCCTGAAACCGTTGCCGTATCGGGGGATGGGAGGGCCATTTCCGAAATAGATGTGACACTCTTTGTATATGATTCCGAGGGTGACGAGGTTGATGGAGCAGTGATAACGCTTTCGGGTTCCGTTGATGAGAAAGTGGTTGAGAAGCTGGACTCGGGTGACAGTGTTACAATAACTGCCGCACTGGCTCCCGGAGCGGATACCGGGACCATTGAGGTAAAGGCCGAGAAAGGCGGAGGAATGGGTTCCTGTACCACCACGATAATAGTGATGAGGGAGTGAGGACCGGATATATCTTTGGACCGTCGAGCCTCAAAAAATAAATACTGTCCATTTGGATGAATGTCCGGGATGCTATATGAGAAAGGAATTCCTGGCCGGAGCGCTGCTGATGGTTATGGCAGCAGGATTGGTTGTCGGATGCACCGAAAGGTTCGAGGAGAATGTGGATCCTGACCTTGAGCTGAATGTTCTCGAGGTAGTGGCAAAAGACAAGAGTCCGGCTCCCAACTCCAAGAATGCCTCCGATGGCAAGGAGTTTCTCTATGTGAAGATCAATATTACCAACAACAATGACAAGGCCGATCACACTGTATGGAATGCTGACAGGTTCTCCGTTGACGATAACAGTGCCACAGAGGTTGATGGTTCTTACCTTGCCAATAACGATATGAGGGAGATAGACACCCTCATAATAGACAAGGGAGAAGGAAAGACATTCTGGGTGGCCTTCGAAGTGGATAACGATATGAAAATGCTCTATTTCAGGTACAATGCGGGTCTTGACGAGCCTCTGGAATCGGAGCTCCCCGATTACGATCACTACGAGGGAAAGGTCTGATCAGTTCTTTTTTCTCCTGTAAAATATCAACAGAGCAATAACGGTAACAAGCATCAATGCGGTGCCAGGGGTGGGGATGTCGTTTTTAGAGGAATCATTATCCTTGGGGTCCTCCTCTTCGGTTTCATTCTCCCAGACGCCTTCTTCAATTGTGACACTGGTCATCGTTATATCATCCACCGGATGGTCTCTCAGCAGAGGCCTCCTGTTTCCGTAGGTCTCGGTGGCGGCGATCTCCTTAGCAATGTCTAAACCTTCTATGACAACACCGAATACGGCATATCCGTTACCATCTCTCTCCCAGTCATCGAGGCCGTGTTGAGGTCCGTCGCATATGTAGAACTGGGAGGAGGCCGAATCCGGTTCGGAGGACCTCGCCATGCCGACAGCTCCGTCCACGTGTGATGCATTCCTGCAGATTTCCAGAGGTATGGTATCCCCTGAACCTCCCGATCCGTCATCATATGGATTGTTGTTCTTGGTGTTCGGATCCCCGGTTTGTGCTACAAAATCATCTATACACCTGTGGAACTTGATGCCATTGTAGAAACCCGTTGAAGCCAGATCTACGAAATTCTGAGTGGTGATGGGAGTCATGTTGTCGTAAAGTTCGAACTTTATTGTTCCGTATCCGGCTACCTCTATCACCGCTATTCTGTTGGGTCTGCCTATATCCTCAGGTTCGGTGTAAATTACCCCGTCCTCTTCGATTGACGGGATATCTTCTCTCTCCACCGTATCGATGCCCGCGATATCCGGTAGTGCCAGAAGAAGAAAGGCTATGAGGATGGTCGAGATGGAGGGGAGGATCTTTCCGCAGGCCATGATATCATATCGGTGTGGTCATGTAAAAATCTTTTGTACCAGGGTCATTTCAGCTTTGCCGTTTCTCTTTCTGCTTCTGCCTGAAATACTCTCTCTCCTCCATCAGGTCCTCCAAAAGAGCCGAGAGCTTCCAGCCTATGTTTTTCTCTGTGGGGGTGCAGAATATGGGTCTGGGTCCTTCCAATTTGGGAAAATTGTCCATGGATGCGTGTATCTTCTGTCCGTCGAAACCGAGGAACATGACAACCCTTGGATCCCCCTTATCCTCGAAAGTGTCGTAGAGCTCATCTTCGAGGATGTCTCCGAGAATGTGATCCTCCCTACCGCATCCCGAGATGAGGATGACATCTTCCTTGTTTATGTCCTGAAGGGAGGTCCTTATGGTTTCGGCCTCATCTTTCGAGAAACCGTATACCATTATTCCTATCTCTGCCATGGGGGGTAATAAGTAAGGGAATGAAAATCCTTGCTCCCCGGTGTTGAGATTTTTTAACGATATTTATGATCAAAACTTTATTGAAGAAACGGTTTCAAATAAATACACCGAGTGAGATGTTCTCTCTATGTCTCCCTCTTCCGATAAGATGGTAATCGAAATCAGGAACTTAACCAAGTATTACGGGAAGGCCAGGGGTATCATTGAGGTGGATCTTTCGGTAAAGAAGGGGGAGGTTTTCGGTTTCCTCGGCCCTAACGGTGCCGGGAAATCCACCACCATAAGAACAATTCTGGATTACATTAGGCCCACATCAGGATCGGCCATTGTCAATGGAATGGATCCTCAGAAAGAAGGTGCGAAGGTGAGAAGGTCGGTTGGTTACCTGCCCTCCGATTTCGGCACCTATCATAACATGACCGCCAGGGATTATCTCCACACTCTTCTCACCATGATGGGCCACAAGGGCCCTAACAGGATCGAAGAGCTGTCCGAGAGACTGCAGCTGGATCTGAAAAGAAGGATCAAGGATTTCTCCAGAGGCAACAGACAGAAGGTAGGTCTTGTCTCCGCTTTCATGCATATTCCTGACCTTACCATCCTCGACGAACCCACATCGGGTCTGGATCCTCTGATGCAGCAGGAATTCTACAAGATCGTTCTTGAAGAAAAGGCCGCGGGAAGGACCGTGTTTCTGTCATCTCATATACTGGCTGAAGTCGAGGCTATCTGCGATCGTGTGGGAATAATAAAGGAAGGCAGGCTGATCGTGGTCGAGGATATAAAGAAATTCAAGCAGAAGACCGGCAAGGTCATGCAGGTCAAATTCGAAGAACCGGTGTCTCCAGATCAATTTACATCATTGGATGGTGTTTTCCAGGTTGAGGTGGTCAGTGAAAGGGAACTGAAGATCACAATAACTGGCGTTGTTGATCCTGTGATCAAGGTCCTCTCGAAGCATACGGTCAAGGACCTCGATTACGAGGACCTCTCCCTGGAGAGTATGTTCCTCAAGTACTATGAGAAAGAAGGAACGGTGGACCGAAGGGGCAAGATTATAAGGGGGGTGGAGGCGTGAAACTTCCTCTTTTCAGAGCCGCGTTGTGGGATTCAAAGCTCTCCACCATAATTTACTGCGTAGTATTGGTCCTCTACGGACTTATGATAATGTCAGCTTTCACTTCCGTGGGAGAGACTTTCAGCGATCCCTTCGCCGAAAACAACGGAGTGAAGATCACGGAAACCGGTGATAAGGTCGAAGGTGTGAAAGTATACAATCTGAGCTGGGAAACGCAAGCTGCAGTCCTATCCCATATTGCAATAAGCATGGACTCGGAGTGGGCCCTCGATAATGATATGATAGATATTTCAAACGGGACAGTGCCGGATGAGGTATCCGACCTGGGATTGAACTGGTTCGATATTCAGGAGATGATGGATACCATACCGGGATTGGAGGAGGAACTTGCCGATCAGGGAAAGGCCGAACCCAAAGAGCCTTACAAGGTGGATGATAACGGGACCTCACTACTGTATGTAAGCGAGGGAACATTTGTCAATTTCATCAACAAAGATGATAACGACATGTTCATGGTGGTCTTGATCCCGAGTGACGGAAATATCACCAATTCCACCATAAAGGGTCCAGCTTTGCTGGGAGACCTGGATACTGTAAGCGATTTCGATCAGTACCTCGAGGACAATCCCTTTGTGGAGGGATTCTTGGGAGATACCAATATTGACTTCTCCACGATAGAGGGTTTCCTCGCTCTCGAATACTTCAGCCTTTGGCCGTTGTTGTTCATAATCTTTTTGGCGGTCAAGACATCCGGAACGATTTCAAAGCATGTGGAGGATAGGTCCATGGACATTCTCCTTGCAACAGGTTATTCCAGGTTCAGATTCCTCAACGAGAAGGTATTACTTCTGTTTGTCAATTTCATCCTTATCATCCTTTCAGCCTGGCTGGGTCTTGTCCTTGGAACTTTATTGATAGGGGAAACCGTTCCCTTCACAGGTTTGACCGTAACCTTCCTTGATTCGATTCCGATGGCACTTGCTGTCATGGGCATCGCGTTATTGATATCGGTGCTTGTGGACGAAGGAGGAAAATCAATAGGCATTGTCATGGGGGTTGTGATTGGTGAATACATGCTTCAGATAGTTGCAAATCTGGCAAGCTGGGGTGACAATCTGAAGTACCTCAGCATATTCACATACTGGGACAGCAACGATGCAATGCTCGACCAGGTAATCCATCCAGTAAATATCATTGTGCCCATGTCTGTTGCTGCGATCACATTCGCTCTATCATATTACCTCTTTAAAAAGAAGGAAATAAGGGCCTGAATCTACCCATTTGCACCTTGCAACGGATCGTTTATTGTTATTAAGCGCCACATGTAGAGGTCCTCTTGAAATAGTTGCGGTTCTATGGTCCCTTGATGGGAGAGAACCTTGAGGATATTGGAAAACGACTCGATCTTAACGGGGATGATATCAGATCGATTCGACGCAGGAGGATCAAGGATATGGTGATTCTTGCTATCGTTGGCGCGGTCACATCTTTCTTTTCTTTCGTTGTTGGTTTCAGCAATGGTAATACCGAGAAATATGGAATGGCTTACTATCCCTATGCTGTGGTTCCGCTGGTTGCCGGTAAAAATTACAAAGGAAGATGGGCAGTAATGGGAATCGGAGTGGTGCTCATGATCATTGCCGGGATATTCATGTATCTAAGGGGATTCGAGGAAGGAAAAATCTTCTATTCCAATTCGATCGAATATGGTGTTTACTCATCCTCAGAATAATGGTCGGACAGTTTGAAATATAATCCAGCCGATTATGTGATGGATCAATCGACATCTTTACCCGGCCTGTTTCAGTCGGATTGAACACCAATGGATTCAACCTCAAATAGGTTAGAAGGAAATTAAATGAAGCTCAACCTGGGATGCGGGAAGGTTTACAAGCCTGGATATCTCAACATAGATTCCAGCGACACCTCAGTAGCGGATGAGAACTGGGACATAATCGACCTACCCCTGAAGGATGCGGCCGTGGATATCATAGAGGCCGATCAGGTTATCGAACATTTCGACTGGGTAAATATCAGATATCTTTTTGCGGAATGCTGGAGGGTTCTGAGACCAAATGGAAGATTGATACTGGAAACACCGGACCTCCTTGGAACCATGAAGAAGCTCAAGAGGAGCCAGGGCGAGGAATTCCTCGTGGAATCCCAGTGGCTTTTCGGGATTGGAACGAAAGGCCAGAGGCACGGTATGGTTTTCAAACCCAGGGAGCTTCAGGGGATGCTCATCTCCTCCGGTTTCGAGGATGTGGAATTCCCTCCCCAGAAAACCTATCTGTCCGAACCCGGCCTAAGGGTGGAATGCCATAAAGGCAAGGGCGAGGGTAGAAGAAAGGTCGAAACACTTTTCAGAAAAAGGGTCAGGAAAGTCTTCAAAGGGGATTCATACATGCTGATCCCGATTGAGGACCACATGAACGAACTCTATTTCTCCCTTACAGTTGATGGCGAACCAAGAGAACCTATATTCACCGAGAATCTCTTCCGGGCAGCGGTGGCGGATCCCGAGGTCCCAGGTCAGCTCCTTCTATCCATGAAAGCATACATGAAGGGAAGGGAGATGACAGATGAGCTCATGGATGCTCTCAGATTCATCCATGAGGAAGAGATAAAGGGAAGGGTCTTTTCCCTCTGGATGAAGAGGAGGAAAGGGGCTGATGTTAGGAAATCCTTTGAAACATTTGTTACCGACATATCCTCCAAGATGAGATCCAGTTTGCTCACATCACCCGATCCAAGAAAGGAGCTGCTATATATTCTGTCGCTTCAACCCGAGGATATAAGAATGCTTGATTTCAGGATAATCTCCGACAAGGCCAGGGAATGGTCCAATCAGGGAATCAAGGCATTTTACCAAGAGGACCTCGAAACTGCCACGGAGCTTATCGAGAAGTCCATCTCGGTGATACCCAACAACCCCCTTGCACATTGGAATATGTCAAGGATTCTGTACAGACAGGATAGGAAACCCGAAGCATTGAAGAGATTCGACAGGGTGATCAAGCTTCTCACGGACAAGGACCTCACAAGGGAGGCAAAAAAAGAACAGGAAATGATGAGAAAGGGTGCAATAGATCCCGAGTCCCTGGGACCTAGATCAGAGTTGCCCATTTGATTATGTAGAGGTTGAATGGGATGAAATACAAACCGGAGGTGGCCGTGTGGGAGACAACGTTGAGATGCAATCTCAGATGCTCACACTGCGGTTCCGTTGCAGGTGATGCAAGGACCGATGAGCTTTCCACGAAGGTGTGTTTCTCTTTGATCGAGCAGCTGACGGAACTCGGGTGCAAGGACGTCTCCCTGATGGGTGGAGAGTTCCTCATAAGGAAGGATTGGCATGCACTGGGAGCATGTGTCAAGGACCTCGGTATGGAACTCTGCATGGTATCAAATGGTATCCTGGTTCCGGATAACCTCCGGGAGATATCGAGCCTTGAACCGAAGGTTGTGGGCATCTCGGTGGACGGTATGAAGGAATCTCATGAAAGGATCAGGGGAAAAGGGACCTTTGACAGGACGATGAAAGCGGTGGATATGCTTATTGAGAAAGGCATTCAGACTACCCTGATTACCACCATCAGCAAGATCAATTTCAGGGACCTGCCGAAAATGGCGGAGATGATAAAGGGAAATGGGTGCAACTGGCAGATACAGGTAGCCATGCCATTCGGGAATTTTTCCAGGGACCTCCTGATCTCCGAGGAAGATTACTACGCTTCGGCCATGTTCATCGCAAAACAGAGGATCGATAATGAATTCGAGGATATGCCGGTTATAGGGGCACACTGCTACGGATATCATTCAAAGGTCCTTCCCGGATGCAAATGGAGCGGGTGCACCGCGGGATTGAGGTCCGTGGGAATCACCTCCAACGGAGGGATCGTTGGTTGTCTTTCAATGGGAAATGAGAGGTTCATCGAGGGAAATGTCAGGGAGAGGCCCCTGCGAGAGATATGGGAGGACCCCGGATCCTTTTCTTACAACAGGAATTTCAGCAAGGAGGACCTCGGACCGAACTGCAAAGGGTGCAGGTACGGGAAGAAATGCAAAGGTGGCTGCAACTCGGTTTCGATTTCACTCACGGAGAGGTTCCACAACGATCCTTACTGCTTCAGGAGGATCGAGAAAGAGATCATCTGTGTTTAAGGCCAATTATTGTCGGAGATATGTTTATTAAGGATAATCGTGGTTACCGTAACCATGGTTACGGGAATGGCCATTACTCGTGATGTGCTTGATTCCATAAAAGGCATCGATATATGGATGCTTGTCTACGGTAGGAGAAAGGTAGGGAAAACCTATCTGATAAGAAATTTCATGGAACATGACCAATACATCCTGATAAAAAGAGGTGGGGGCGCATTATTTGAAACCGGTTCGAAAAGATCTTACGATGACAATGAAATTGCAATGGATATGATCATAGACAGGGTAGAAAGCGGAAAGGTTGTTGTGGTAGACGAGTTTCAGAGATTACCAACCCAATTTATCGACAGGCTCCAAATGGTACACCCGAAGGGCCAGGTAATATTGATGGGTTCCTCTTTCAAGATTGCAAAGGACCTCCTTTCATCGAAGTCTCCTCTTTTGGGGCTTCTTGCCGAGGTAAAGATGACATTGATGAAACCATCAGAGGTCGTGCTGGGTCTCTCGGAACATATGAATCCGGAAGATGCGATCGAACTTGGTACCTACCTCCGAGATCCCTGGACGATTCCTTATTTTTCCGGCACCCCGGATGATACTATTTTGAGAATATTGAAACATTCACGCGAAGCCATTCCGGCCCTTATCGGAGAGATATTCCTTTCCGAGGAAAGGTATCTTTCCCGGGTGTACGAGGGAATTCTCAGATCCCTGTCAAATGGAAAAACTACATTGAAAGAGGTTGCCGATCAACTTCATTCCAGGGGTTTGATCGCTTCAAATGATCCGTCATTGATAAGACAGTATATTTCCAACATGGAATCGATGGATCTAATTCAAAGAATCCCTGTCAATAACAGGAAGGGCAACTACTACAGTGTGAGGTCCAAGATCATGGATCTGTATTTTTATATAGATGAGAAATACGGGTTCGATCTCGAGGGAATGGAACTTGCCCGGGAAGTATACAAGGAAAGGTCCCCAAGGCATATTGAATCTTTCATAGGTGAGATACTGGCTCAAATCCTCAAGGGATCCTTCGAGTACCGGATGGACAAGGATTCCGAAGTGGATATTATGATCACAAGAAGGAATAAAACCATCCTCGCTGGTGAAGTGAAATGGTCAGAGAAAGTCAAAAAATCCGATATCAGGAAGTTCCTGAGAAAGGTGGAGGACCTCGAATGCAGGAAAGTTATGATATCCAAAAAGAAAATCGAAACCGATGAAGTGGAAAGTATGACTCCCGATGACTTGTTAAAGGAATTGAAAGCTCTTCGAAAATAATATCATTTTCTACCTGTAGAGGGTGGGTTTAAATAACGGACGGGATGATTTCAACTCATGGTTTCGGGAAGATGGTTGTTGATTCCGGTTGTCTTTTCAATCCTGATCATTCCCGGATGCCTTGACAGATTGTTCAACAATGAGGTCTATCTTGATGTCACCATAGAAAGTGAGCTGGATTATGACGTGATGGTCATTATTGAGATAGAAGGAGATGAGATCCACAGGGAACGAGCAGAGGGTTCCACGGGTGGTGGAGTCCGTCCGGTTTCTTCTACCGGATACACCTTGAAGAGGGGAGAAATCGACCTCGAAGTGGTTGTTGAGTACCTCGACGGTGAATCAATGTATGCATGGTCTGAAAAATATGATCTGAAAAGGGATTCCGAGATATCGATCAAGGTAGGCAAATCCGGTCTGGATGTTATTGTGGAAGAGATCGATTATGAGGATCCTCCGGAGAACAACATGGCTCCCGCGCTGAGAAACGGTGGATACGAGATACTTGAAAACGAATCCTGTCTGTTCAAGGTGGAATACAGGGATCCGGATGGAGATATGCCGGCGGATCATGTTTTGATGATCTGGAGAGAGGTTCCTTTCGGATACAGGGATAATAGAACAGAAGTGTTCATCTACCAATTGATCGAAAACGGAACGAATGATAATGGCTGGATGGAATTTAATGTGATTGTCGAGGAGTTCGATGAAGGAGATGAGTTCAATTTTGCATTCTCGGATGGCTTTGACATCGCCATTGCGGAGGACGATACGCCTTTCACGGACCCGTAGGTGATCATGATGAAGAATTTACCCATGTTTCTGATAGTTCTGATTCTCATCCTCCCTCTTGCAGGTTCGGGTACTCAATTCAGGAACGGTCCCGAACGTTCGGGTGTATATCCGGGAGATTCGGGAATTGTGAACGGAACTCTTGAAGTACTTGTTGGAACGGTGGATTCCGTCACATCGGGTCCTGTCATCGGACCTGACGGAACGATATATTTCGGAACCGGTTCATATGACGGTCATTTCTATGCAGTAGATAATATTGGGAAAATAAAATGGAGGTTTCATGCAGGATGGGATATTCTTTCCTCTCCTGCCCTGGATCATGAAGGGAATATCTATCTCGGCATCACACATCGAACGGGAGATAAAGGATACCTGTTATCCCTTTCTGCTGATGGGGAGGTCCTGTGGGACCATGAAACAAGGGATTGGATAGAATCCTCGATACTGTTGACCGTCAATGATACGATAATCGCATGCGATCTGAAAGGATGGGTATACTGCCTTACTCTGAACGGATCTTTGCTTTGGGAATTTCAGGCCCCTTTTTCGATCCGCCATTCCCCCTCCTCCGACCGATTTGGAAACATATACCTGTCGACAGGGATGTATCTTCATTCGTACGATCCGGAGGGTTCGTTCAGATGGGAAATCAAACTGAATCAGAGCGATACATCCTCACCGTTGATACTCGACGACGACGATTCCCTGATAATCGCAGATTCCACCGGCGGGGTATACAGGATCGGATTGAACGGAGAGATATTGTGGACCTCGGAGATAGGATTCGGAGCCATTTCGAATCCGGTTGTCCTACAAAACGGATCCATTCTTATCGGCAGGACCCGTGGATACCGTTTCTACGGACCTGTTGCGGACAGGGAGGGGAATATGATCTTCGGTTCCGGGGGTTGTCTCTACTGTCTCCTTGAAAACGGTTCGTTGAAATGGAATATCACAGTGCATGATGTAACCACGGAACCGATAATAGACCCTGATGGACGGATAATTGTAGGAACGCATCACGGACTGATGATAATCGGAAATACCGACAGGACCTGGCCCAGGATCAGAAAGGACCTGATGCCATATCCATGGAGCGAATCCGGGACGACCTTGTATTGTTTTGATGAAACCGGTGAGATCCAGTGGGTTTTCGAAAGTGAGGAAGCCGATCTCGAAGAACTGTATCACGGATCCCGATACGAGGATCATGGGATCCCCTTTCCGACCGTATGGGTGATTGTGGTCTCTCTCTTCGTAGCCCTTGTAATCTTTCTGATGATGAGGACCGGAAAACAAAAATCCTAGATAAGCAACAGGAAGATGTGAGCAGGCACAAGTACAAGGTTTCTCCGAATTTCCAATAGATCTTTTGTTATTACCATTCCCTTCCCGAATGATTTGATCCCCGATAACTCGTTATCTCTTATTTTTTCTGAATATTTTACTTCGATGGGGATAACCTCATCTTTCATGAAGGAAAGAAAGTCCACTTCTTTCTCTGAACCCTTCTTTCTCCAGAAAAGAACCTTCTCGTGATGAGAAAACAGGTCTGAAGGTGCCAATGAATATGCCATTCTGATCAAATGGTTCGATATTACCATTTCGACAATTTTTCCTTTTGTATCCGAATCTGCAAGGTGATCCACAGATTCCCGGAAAAGATTATTGATACCGAATGCCCATCCTCTGAGAGAGTGATAGATGAAAGGATCCGAAATGTAAATTTTTTTCTCACTTCGAGTTTTGATTCTATTTTTATGGAGATCCACCTGATAAAAGGTGTTCAATACGAATGATCTTTCAAGTGATTCAAGATACTTATGTACGGTATTATGGGATCCTATCTCATTTTCCTTTGCGATGGAATTATTGGATATTTTTGAGGTCATTTTACCGATGACCGATCTGAGTATCTGTTTGGTTATGTTGTCAGACAGACCAAAACCTGAAATGTCCCCCAATACAGACCTGACGTAGATTCCATATATGTCATCCTGGATTGAACTATTTTCCTTGAAAAGGGATATCGGTCTCGGAAGTCCTCCGGTAATCAGATAATTCTCGAATAGAGTTTTCAGAGAATCTCCTTCAAACAAAGATATTTCCTTGATTACATCGGGAATCGTTCCGTGAAGGAGTTTCTGTATCGTTTCCATCCTGACCGAGGCTGGATTATTGAAAAAGTACTCTAATTGATGATTGTCCACTCTTGTCAGGAGATTTGCGTATTCCCTGAATTTCATGGGCATCAAGATCTTGTCCAGAACATGTTCAGATCCTTCCCCTCTTCTTCCAGGCAATCTCTCCAATGATCTGCCAATATCTATGGAGTGAGAACCGGTCAGTACTATCGTTCTATTCCCTGTTCTTCCCTGATCGCTAAGTAATTTTATAACCCTCTCCCAATCGAAAACATTTGTGATTTCATCAAGAAAAAGATATTTTCTTTCACCATTGGAAAACCTTTTTGATAGTTCCTCATAGGATACTATCAGATCCATGAATTGTTCCTTTGTATCAAGCAGGTCCATTGAATAATAAAGGATATTGAAAGGTTTGACACCCTTTTCAAGCAATTTGTTTTTTATGATCATCTTGATAGTAGTTGTCTTTCCCACCTGTCTGGGTCCTCTGATGGTGTAAACCAGATCCTCATTCCAATCAAAATAATCCATCATTCTGGGATGCCATTTGATTTTGGACCTTTTCAGATCGAGAATATGCTTATCGGATTCGATGGCATTGATATCCTTCCACCAGGGATTTTGATCTAATAGGGACCTTTCATCCATGTTCTAATAATGACAAGTTGTATATAAATGCCTTGTCACCGCTCTGACAAGCTGTTTATAAATGCCTTGTCACTTCACTGACAAGTTCTTTATAAACGCCTTGTCATTCTGAATATAAATATCACTTCTCGAGACGTGCTCTTATCCGCTTGAACAGGACCTCATCGATCTTTCCCGTGAGGAGGTCCTCTGCCGCCCTCTTCAAGATCTCTTTTTTGAGGGTCTTTTGGTCAATATAAGAAAACCTTGTTGATCTTCCATCCTTCCATTTTCTTACAAGACCAATGGTGAGCAGGGTCCCGATATTGTAATTGAAAGTGAATCTGGAGCATTTCACCAACCTGCATATCTCCTTCTGGTTGGCCCCCGGATTACCCTTGATCCTGTGAAGAATTCTCTGCTGGATCTCTGATAGTGGAACACCTATAAAATTTCCATCGGGATCAAAATATCCGGAATGTCTCTCGTCCTTCGGATAATAACATCTCCTCCCGTTTATTACCTTGCCCGAGATCAAACTCTTTCTTTCGAGGTAATGGAGATGGTATCTGAGAGTTCCATCGGACATCTGATAGATATTCTTGAGGGTAACAAAGGTAACCCCGGGATAGGTGGTGATATGATTGAAGATGGATCTTCTTGAATGATGTCCCATCGCTCCGTCCCCGGTCTCCATGATACACCCTCTTGAATCCCGGGGTCAATTCAGGATATCCATGATGGACCGATACGTGCTATCGCTTATCCTTCCCTCGAACCTGCTGTCTTCGAGAAGGACCCGGATCCTGTTGTCGTCAATTTCCATCTCCCCGTTTTCCCCGGTCCTTGTTATATCTTCTATGTATCTCTTTATCCTTTCCTCCTCAATTGTAAGATCACCCGTTCTTTTTCCTATTGACCTTACAATGACCAATACTGCAACTAAAAAAAGGATGACCAAGGTAAATATGATTATCGGTGCGAGGACCCATGTATCGATACTGTATTTGTCAGGGTCCTTTCTGCTCTGATCCCTCGGATCGTTCAGATACCTGTCGAGTTCCAGACCGGTTGTTGAATCCTCTGCGGTCATGCCGGGATTCCACATGTCGGGATAACCATCCATATCATCATCTACCGATGCAGCAGGATCATTGGGAAACTTATCCTCATCATCGGGAACGGTGTCATTGTCGGAATCCTTGGTTGCGTTGGGTAGAGGCTCTCCATCACTCTTTCTTGCCGGATCATATGGATAGGGATCGGATCCATCCCCTTCACCATCACCATCCGAATCTTTCCATTCCGAAGGATCAAAAGGAAATTCATCCGTATTATCCCCGACACCATCTCCATCCGAGTCCATCCACTCGGAAGCATTCTCCGGAAATGCATCGGAGTTGTTACCCACACCATCGCCGTCGGTGTCTTTCCATTCCGTGGGATCATTCGGTAATTCGTCCGAATTATCCCCGAACGTATCATTGTCCGTATCATTCCATTCGGAAGGATCCTCCGGGAATCTGTCCGAATTATCTCCATATCCATCGTTGTCCGTATCATTCCATTCGGAAGGATCCTCCGGAAATGCATCGGAGTTGTCACCATATCCGTCATTGTCCGTATCATTCCATTCTGCAGGATCTTTTGGAAATTTATCGGTATTATCACCATACCCATCATCGTCTGTGTCATTCCACTCCGTAGGGTCATCGGGAAATTTATCAGAGGAATCCGGATAACCGTCCCCGTCGCTGTCTTTTGGAACCGGTGTATAACTGAAGTTCATTTCTCCAATTCTGATAAATTCCTTTTCAGCAATGGCAAACAATGAATTATCGAGAAATATTTCGATGTCTACAATATAATTCCCAGCTGCAAATTGATTATTTTGTGATCCCTGATCAATATCCAATGCCCAGATGATGAAATTTTGAGAATAATAGAATATTTGTCCGGTATTATCGCATGCGCCTGTTGTCATGGCCACAAGATTGTCTTTTATGATACTGAAGGTCCCATTTGAAGAATTTCCGAGATACATCGTTTCATTTCCAAATATCATCTGAGATGATTTCGGTCTCCATTCAAGATACGAGGCGATCACGGGAACAGGTCCTATGGTCTTGTTCAATGTCAATTGATCATTGTCCAATCTGTATATCTCCACTTCGCTGCGGTATGGTTTTCCATCAAGCTCGATAAATTCATAGTATGATAATGCAAGCTCCTCACCCTTTTCGGAGAAATCAATGGAGAGTACATATCCCGTTGGGATGTTGTCGATGAGGGTCCAGTCGGATGCATCCAGGACATCCAAGTCACCGTAATGTTGACCGCTCACTGCAAGCCTGTAATGGAAAGGATCATATGATAAACATGATATCCATTCGTTGAAATGTGAATCTTCTATCAAATGAAGGTCAGGAATAGAGTAGATCCTCAAACCACCCTTGTTGGTGTTGTTCCATGCCCCCATACCGACCGCTAGAATCAAATCATCATCGTTGTAAACCCATTCCAGGGCCTGGATCGTATAATTTTCCTTAATTATCCAATCAATGTCCTGTGAGGAAATATTATATCCGACCACGGTTCCGTTCTGGAAACCCATGGCCAGCAGGCTGCCATCAGGGGAGAATTCTATATCCCTGGAGTTTTCCAGACTGATAGTGATCCAATCATCCGGGAAAAGTTGGTTTTCTGCATTTGAATCCATGAAAGAAAAAAGAATCACCGCCAAAAGGAGTTGGATGAATGCGGCTGTCATAAGTTTTCTTACAAATCGGCTCACGATGATGTCATGGAATGGGGGATATATATCAGATTCAACCAGTTTTTTAAACCTATCTGGCAAAATAATACAATATAAAGATTGTGACAGATTCATATAACACGTTTTATTAAACCGATTAAATGTTGAGGGATTTGGCCAACAACTTTTTATAATCATGTTCCGGCCAGATATGTGGAAAATGTATTGTGATATTCCGCTTATAATCTCAAGAAGATATCTATTCCATGGGAAGAGAAATAGAAACTTCCTCAATCCGAAAAAGGACAAAAAACCTTTCTCTTTTGAGATCAACGGTAATGATTGCCATATCATCATTGCTTTTGTTGTCATCCTTATTTGTTATTGAACTTCATAGATCGAATGATTACAGGATCACTGGTAAATCCGCCAACTATTCATTGGAAGGATCGGCATTTGAATCCGTTGAACTCCTCTCTCCCGGAGGAGCCCTCAAGGTTTGTTTATGGATTTCTGACATATCCGATGAATCGAACTGTCCTCTCTACAATGTAAGTTACAAGGGAATGACAATTGTCAATACATCCAGATTGGGTTTGATGGTGGAAGGTGAAGGAGGAAGTATGTGCAGTGGATTGAAGATAATCGGTTCTGAAAGGTCTCGAAAAAACGAATCGGTTGATCTCACAGCATCTGATTCGGATATGTCATATTGGAATTACAATCAGTTGAATATCACACTGAAATCATCTTCAGATGATGACATGTCCATGGTGGTTAGATTCAGAGCCTATAACGAGGGGATATCCTTTTCCTATAATGTAAAAAAAATTGGTAAGAGAAACTCATGCAGGATAATCAGGGAGGCCACTTCGTTCAATATCTCCAGTGATTCTCTATGTTATGCAGAATACGGAGTCGAGGAACCATACAAGAAAGTGAAAATCTCAGATCTGAAAAAGGAATGCGAGTTGCCTCTCCTAGTCAGTGAAAAAGAATCAAGCTCATGGTTAACGATTTCCGAAGCTGCCCTAAGAGATTACTCAAGGACTTATCTAGGTCCGGGTAGTCTCGAAAACGGGACTATAGCCACATCCCTACATTCAAGTGTAAGCAAGAAAATTCCTTTTGAAACCCCCTGGAGGATGATCCTGTTTTCCGACTCCCCCTGTGATATGGTTGAAAACGGTAGAATATGCTATTCAATGTGCCCCGAAAACACCATTAGTGATACAAGCTGGATCAGACCCGGGAAAGCCTTCAGGGATTGCTCCCTTACAACTAAAGGTTCCAAGGAGATCATAGACTACTGCGCTTATCAAGGTCTGGAGTATGTTCACCTCGACGCTGGCTGGTATGGAAAGGAAACCAGTTCCAGTTCGGACGCATCCACCGTTTCGGCAAAGGACCTCAATCTGACAGATGTAATATCATATGGAAATACCAAAGGGATTGGAGTAATACTCTATGTTAACAAGAGGGCCCTGACGAGACAGTACAAGGAGATCTTTCCACTATACAAGGAATGGGGAATCGCAGGGGTGAAGTTCGGTTTTATCGACGGGAGGTCCCAGGCCGGGATCAATTTCGTCCACAAGGCCGTCAAAGAAGCTGCTAAAAATCATCTCATCGTGGATATTCACGACAATTACAGGCCGACCGGTATGAGCAGGACCTATCCCAATCTTCTTACCCAGGAAGGCGTGAGGGGAAACGAACAGTTTCCGTATGCAGGGGAAAATACAATCCTTCCTTTCACCCGGTGCATCGCCGGTCCTACGGATTATACACCAATATTCGGAACCAAGGAATCGAGAACAACGCTGGCTCATCAACTGGCTCTTCCAATTGTCATCTACAGCCCCCTTCATTACATATACTGGTACGGGACCGTAAAAAAGGCTGGAAATACTTCTGTCAACACAATCTGGAAAGACCTTCCTACTGTTTGGAATGAGACCAAATTCATCGAAGGGTATCCGGGAAGTCACGCGGTTGTTGCCAGGAGGTCCTCTGATATCTGGTATGTTGGTGCAATAAATGGACCCAGTGAAAAGACAATTAAAATACCGTTGGATTTCTTAAAAAGAAACCGAACTTACCGTGTCAGGACCTTCAAAGATCCTGGTGACAGTTCTGTCGAGGTTTCGGAGTTCGTGGTGAACTCGGGAACAACCATGTTGGAAAAGATCCCAAAAAATAGTGGATTTTCCCTTATAATTACGGAATTTGTATCAGGTCCTCCCACAGGGGATGAGATATATCCTCCAAGATTGAACGATATGGAAAATTTGAAGATAATGGAGGATTCCACCTATTGCGAACTTCTACTTGCGGATAATGGATGGAAAGAGGTTTCGTTACAATATGATAATCTTCCCGGATTCCTCCGTCTCTCCAACGAGGGTAGATATCTAAATGCTGAACCCGGAAATGAGGATGTCGGAAATTATTCGATTGTTTTCAACCTGACCCTGAAGGGTGAGATACTGGATCAAATGGAATTGGAGATAGATGTTGTCAATGTCAATGATCCTCCAGTTATCGATGTACCAAAATACGTGACCATGAATGCCGGGGAAAGTTACTGCGTCCCTCTTGAAGCTACAGATATTGATCCCACAGATGATGAACTGGTATGGGAGACCCTGTCGGAATCGGATTTCTTCATTGTGGATAAGGAAAGAAACCTGTTGTTTGCCAATCCCGAGAAGGATGATGAAGGGGTACATGAGATAGATCTGAAGGTAAGTGACGGTAATGGGGGATTCGATGAGGCTTTGTTATATACACTTGTAACCAGACCAAAAGATTCTGTTTTTATCTTACCGGTAAACGGTTCTCTTCAATTGAATGAAGGACAGCATTTCAACTACAGGTTTCATCTTAGTTCAAATAGGAATATCGATGATCTGCATTGGAGCATAGAGAATGGTCCTCAATTCGTATCTATCGATGGATCGGGTTTGATCTTCGGTCAGGCAGGACCTTATGATGCTGGCATCTACCAATTTGAAATCCGTATCATTGAAGGATCTGAAATATTGGCATCCGCTCCTTTTACGATTGTGGTCCAAAAGATCAATGATCCACCTCGGATCATAACCAATCCGACATTGGTTGAGGTAGATGCCGGAAGTATTTACCGGATGGATCTAAAAGCTGAGGACCCCGACCTCACCGGAGATTTGAAATGGTCCCTACTGGAATCTCCTGGATTCATCGGGATAGAGAGTGATACCGGAGAATTGGTATTCGAACCTGTTGAGGGAGATTCGGGTTTTCATGAATTGTTGATCCGTGTAGAAGATGACGAAGGAGGAATGGATGAACTCGTTCTTGCGGTGTTCGTGAAAAATATTGATGATGACAATGATATCAAGAAGTATGAGTACACCGGGAAAAGGGTCAGGGTAATTCCCGTCGAGGTTTATTCCTCCAAATGGTATGAAAAATTACCGGAAAAAGAAGATACCAGGATAGTCATTTATTATCCAGTTGAGGAATCCGATTCCAAAGGATCCGACAATGGGTCCGGATACGGATATATTGCATTATTTGTAATCGTGGTTTCCGCACTATCGGCAATCATTCATCTATTTCTGAGGAAATGATTGCTTAGGAGTTCATTCCTCCTCATCTTCCTTGTTCTTCCTCCTGCTTATGATGAAGAAGATGAATATCAGGATTACCACAAGGAGCAGGACGCCTATCATCGGGATCATAAGCCGCAACCCTCCGCCAGGATCGTCCCTGTCATCCTCTTCCTGTTGAGGGGTGTCGTCGTTCGTATCGTCTGAGGAATCATCATCTTGTGGGATGTTCTTGTCATCGTCTGTGACATTATCATCATCATCTGTTATGTTGTCTTCTTGAGTGATGTTCTTGTCATCGTCTGTGACATTGTCATCGTCATCTGTTTTGTTCTCATCTGGAATCTTGGTCAACATTATTGACAGAGGTGATGCCATTTCGGATTCCCTTCCCAGAGGACAGAACCTCACAACAGAGTAGGTATAGTTGATGTCGATCGTGACCTGCGTATCGTTGAAGAACGATTCCGTGGTGTTTCCAATCCTCTCGGGTGATGAGCCGTTGACTGCCTTGTATATTCCATACTGGAATGGTTCAACCCTGTCATTGTCCCAGGATAGGTTAACGGAAGGAATGGAAGAGTTCCATTCCAATTCGAGTCCGGTAACACCTTGTGATGGGGTCCTGTTTATCAGATAGGTTATGCCGGTATTCGATCCGTGCAGATCCGCCATCCAGGCTCCTGCAAGGATATCATCCATTCCGTCATTGTTCACATCACCTGCGTTTGCAACGCAGATGCCCAGTGCACCGTCCATGTGTTCCCCTATGAAGGAAGCATCAGAAAGGGAAAGGCTTGTATCGTTTCTCCATCCCTTCTCGCGCCCGTATACGACATATATCTTACCTGCATAATAGGGATATGAATTTCCCCCATCCTTGTTTCTGTATGACCCGATTATGATGTCATCGTAACCATCTCCGTTCACATCACCTCCGCCTGAGGCCCACCTGCCCGCTTCATCGTATGCGTTTTCTCCCCAGAATGAAGCGTTGACGTCGCTGAGCTTGGTTCCGTTCGACCATCCAGATCTGTTACCGAAAATGAGGTAGGTCTGCCCCATCTCCGATTTGTATTCGCTGTTCATGTGCTCGGTTACCATGAAATCCGCAAGATCATCTCCGTTGACATCTCCCGCTTTGCATACGTGTGATCCTGCCAGACTTCTCTGTCCCACGAATGTTGCATTGCTGCTGGTTATGTCAGAATCCATGGACCAAGGGCCGGACCTCCCCAAGAATAGATAAGCATGGCCCTTCCTTGAAGAACTTGGAGTGTCGGCAAAATACCTGGCTCCTATGACGAAATCATCGTAACCGTCTCCATTTGTATCACCTACTATGTCCACGGAATACCCTGATTGCTCCTTGTTCTGCTTGCCGATGAAGGAGGCATTGGCACTGGTTCCTATGTTCTGATTGGTGGACCATCCAGATGATCTCCCGAAGATAAGGTAGGTTTGCCCCTGAATGTCTCCTCCTTCTTCGTTGTCATAGGCTCCTATTATGATATCATCATAACCATCACCGTTGATGTCTCCTCCCCCGCCGACAGCTCTTCCGAACATGTCCTCGTTGACTTCACCGTACCATGAGGCATCCGCACCGGCAAGTGACATATCCATGGACCATCCGCTTGATTTTCCAAGGATGAGAAATGCCCTTCCTCTTCCGGTGGTGCCGAGAGCAACATATTCATCTGCCCCTATTACAAAGTCATCGTAATCATCACCGTTAACATCCCCCACACCAGCGACAGAGATTCCTGCCCTGTCATTGGATGCAAATCCCACGAATGAGGCATTGGCGGATGACACGTTTGTCTCCTTGGGGAAACCGGCACTTCTACCGAAGAAGAGATACACCTGCCCCGCCGTCTTTCCTCCCTCGTCATTGCCGTAAGCGCCGATAACGAAATCATCTATTCCGTCACCGTTCACATCTCCCACTCCGTCCAGGGATTTGCCTGCAAAATCGCTGTTTGCCTCCCCGTAGAACCTCAGTCCCACATCGCCTATGTCGACGTTTGTCGTCCCCCACATGACGGGTTCGGATGTGAACGAAACAGGTGCGCTTTCGAGAACCGCTTCGAACCCCTCGATTTCCGATTCCAGTATCACGGCAAATAATCCGGAGATCAGCAGTGATGAAATCATGATGGCGTGAAATGCTCCCTTGAATGTAGATATACTCAATATTACTCCCCCATTGAAGCGGATATTCGATATTTCATACTTAACATTGGCCCTGATCATTGGCATCTTGGAGTGGATAATTATGGCAGAAAAGCTTCACTCATGTCAATATCTTATCGTTTATTAATTACCAAATCAATATACCTCCATGAAGAAATTGGATCTCAAAAAGGAACTCAAACACCTCTACAATCCCACATCCGGAAAACCGGTGATAGTTGAGGTTCCCAGAATGAATTTCATAATGATTGACGGAGAGGGAGATCCTAACACATCGGAGACGTTCCAGAAGGCATTGGAGGTCCTCTACGGGATCTCATACACGATCAAATTCGCTTCGAAAAAGGAACTGGAAGTGGATTACCCCGTGATGGCTCTCGAAGGATTATGGTGGGGAACTCCAAAGGGATTGACCAGATTCACGCCCGATGATAAAGCGGAATGGAAGTGGACCCTGATGATGATGCAACCCGACCATATATCCGATGAGTTCTTCGAAAAACAGAAGGAGGTCCTGAGAGAGAAAAAGGATCCTTCCATGATTGATGATGTGAGATACGAATCATTCGAGGAAGGTCTGGCAGTCCAGCAGATGCATATCGGTCCCTACAGTGAAGAGTGGAGGACCGTGGAACCTATGCATTCTTGGGCGGAGGAGCAGGGATACCAATTGATAGGCAAGCATCACGAGATCTATATCGGGGATCCACGGAGGGCAGCTCCGGAGAAACTGAAAACCGTGTTGAGACATCCGATTGGAAAGGCCCTCTGAATCTTTCTCGATATGGAATATCATCTCATCAGAAACCCTAATATAGATTAGTACTAATTTGTCTTAGTATGAAATTCATCGGAAGAACAAAAGAGATCGATCTCCTTTCCAGATCCATATCAAAGAAGCCTTCCTTTGTTGTTCTTTTTGGCAGGAGGAGGGTTGGAAAGACCACCCTGCTGGAAATTGTTACCCAAGATCAAGAAAGGTTCTTTTTCACATTCTCCAATTCAAACAACAAAATTCAGATGAATGAGTTCAAGGGTAGCATATCCTCATACCTGGATGATACTCTGGTTGCCAAGATCGATGGGGATTGGTATGATCTGTTCGGGTACGTCTTTGATAAGGTCGAACCAGGATCGTTGTTAATTCTCGACGAGTTCACCTATGCCGTTAGATCGGATAAGAAGGTAATTTCAGACCTTCAGAGGACCTGGGATCGTATTGGTCTGAAAAAGGACCTGAGAATAGTCCTGTGCGGTTCGCTTATGGGAATGATGAAGGATGAGGTGCTGTCCCATAATTCACCTCTCTACGGAAGGAGGACAAGAGATATTGAACTGCAGCCTCTCTCATTACGAGAATCAATACAATTTTTCGAAGATCCATACCACGGCGCCCTGTCATATATGGTGGTTGGTGGAATGCCACATTACCTTTCCATAGCGGCGGATCATCGTGGTATCGAGGAATTGATCCAAAAGGAATTCCTTGACAAGAACGGATATTTTTTCAGAGAAGGGAATTACCTGGTCGCGCAGGATCTCAAGGACCATCGAACCTACAATTCCATTCTCAGGGCAATCTCTCTTGGAAACACCAGGTCCAGCCAGATCTCTGATGCCGCGGGGATGGAGAACAGGAAGATCTATCCATATCTCGATTCCCTGATGAGGCTTTCATGGATAGAAAAAGAACAGCCACTGGATGGAGACCCAAAAAAGGGGATATACAAATTGAAGGATCCGATGCTTCATCTGTGGTATAACCTGACAAACATTATGAGACAGGCAATAGAGCTGGAGATGGCATCCTACAGGAAGGAGATCATTCATCCCGTGCTCGGAAGATTGTTCGAGGACCTTGTGAGGAAGGTGCTGGTGGAATACGGAACCGAACTGGGACTGAAATTCAACAGGATAGGATCCTGGTGGTGGAAAGAGGATGAGATGGATATTGCAATGGTGGATGATAATTCAAAAAGGGTTTACACGGTGGAATGCAAATACGGGTGCTTGAACGATCTAGATGTGGGAAGGATATTGAATGATCTGAAATTGAAATGGAAGAAAACCTCATGGTCAAAGAAGGGCATGGAAATGATTCCAGTCGTATTCTGTCTGGATTACAATGGTAAAAGAAAGGAGGTTCTGACATTAAGAAGGGTACTGGAAAAATATCATCATAGAAAACTTGAAAATAGAGACAACTAGCAGTATGATTCTCCTTTTCCTTCATCCAGTGATCGAGGAGGTCCTTTCCCTTGGTGTCGATGTCCGTGAGGTTGTAATCAACACAGTTTCTTTCCTCGGGATATTTCAGATTATTCCTGATGTGATGGAAACAATTTTGAATCAAATTTGCATTAAGAGATCGTTACAGGGGGTCTGGAATTGGATAAGAAGATTATTGCTGCCATATCTGTTCTGATATTTTTCTCGGTGATGGTTTTACCTTTCTCTACCAGCGGAGAGACCGTCATAATTAACAAAAATGGTGAAGGTCTGGGCTGGGGAGAGGAGATCGGATATCTTGCCGGGGGTTTCACCTGCAGGATAACCGTTACACACATGGACGAAGTGGTTTCCGTTCAGGTTCATGAAGCCAATTACTACGGGGATTGGGAATGGGATGAACAAGACTATATTCTCCTGCTTCCGGGGGAGTCTTACACTTACTGGATCAATGCCACCTATCCCTCAACCACCAGGCATATGGTATACATGAGGGTTGTATTCAACGAAAGCCATGTGGAGGACCTCGCGGATGTGAAAATGGACATCGACATCCAGGTTAAGGATCCCGATGGTGATGAGTTCGACAGGGAGGACCTCCTTGATAAGGACAAGGTGTGGGAAGCCTACCTGCAATCAGCCGGAGAGTATGATGATGAAGACTGGATGGATAACCTTCCTGGCTCCGCTGGCATCGCGGCTGGTTGCATCTGCCTTTCCCTATTCATCATTATTGTCATCGTCATCGCTGTTGTCTTGATAATAAGAAACAGGAAGAAGAAATAATCCGGGAATTAGAATTTTGGTCAATCAAGGAGTTCCTCAAGCATCTTCTGGAACTTTTTCATGGTGGTGACCTCATGCGTTATCAGGTCCTCGTCGAGAAATACCGAGAAGTTTCCCCAGGGCGTGGGGAGATCCTTTGCCTCTTCCTTTGAATTGATCTTGACCTTTTTTACCGGTACGTCGAATTTGGATGCCGCTTCGATCATAATATCGGTGTATTCCTCGTTGAACGGACACATGTCGCTGTAGAAGAAAGTGAGGCCCTTGCCTCCTTCCAGTTTTGCCTTTTTCGCCTTATCCGTGAATCGGGGAGTTTCAGCATCATCATCGAATTTCTTCACCATCAATTGATAGTATGGTGGCACGAAATCACATTCGACAAATCCCATTTTCTCGTAGTACTCTTTCTCCATCATGAATCCCTTTTTCTTCGGGGAAGCTATGGCAACGATTCCTTTCCTTCCCTTGCTGTCTTTTTCAAGTTCCTCCATCAGCTTCCTGGAGAGTCCCTGTCCCTTGTATCGACCGGATACCCAGAGGCACTGAATGAAATTGTATCCGTCAGCTTCTATGGGGAACCATGCATTCTCTGCAAAATCGTATTCTATGAAGACCTTCCCGCGAATATTGAACTTCTTAAAGGTGTGGCCGTCCTTGAACCTCTTCTTCAGCCATTCCTTCTTTGCCTCTGCCCTTCTCTTGTTCTTCCTGTCGTTACCGATGGCACAGCAGATGTGTTCGGTATCGATGTTGTCCTCGTTGACTTCGATAATTTCAAGATCATCCATAATATCACAACATCTTATGTATAGCTGAATACTTAAAACAGGTCAGTTTCACACGGGTCAGACTTGAGAAATGTTCCTAAACGATCCTCTCTTCCATGAAGGATCCCACGAGATGGATATTGTTCTCCTTTACAATATATTCCACCCAGTCCCTGGTCATTATGTTCTGGGAGAATCCCTTCATCCTGCACATGTTCTTCATCTCCTGCTCCCTGAACTCCATTATCCCGTCCATGAGGTATTCAACGGAATTCACAACAGATTCCGAGTGTACCCCCGCCGCCATGTCCAGGATATTGGTGAACCTGTAGCTCTTGGACCTGGCAATCAGTACCTGAAGGAACTTCATGAGGTCGTTCTGATCCACCTGGGAGATCAACGGTGAAAGTGAATTTATGATCATCATTCCCCCGTGATAGGTCTTTACGAGCTCCTCAAGGGCGAATACAAGGTCCCCCTGGAACCTCTGGAAATCCTCCCGGTCCTCTATGTTAAAGATCCTGTGCCCCTCCCTGAGGACCTTGTCGTCCTTGAATTTTGAGAACAGATCATACATCCTTATCATTCCCCGGTGATTGTACTCCTTGAAATCCGGGACTCTCTTGATGATGGACCTCATCACCTCTTTCATTGCCCTGTTGGTTGATACGTAGATGACTGGAACTCCCTTCTTCAGAGATGAAGCCAAGAGCTGTTCAAGAAGGACCTCTTTTCCGCAGAAGGGAGGACCTTCAACGAGAACGGTATCTCCCATCTTCAGACCTCCTCCAAGGAGCTGATCGAGTCTTGGGGAGCCAGAATCGATGAAGCTGACATTTCTCGCATCCTTTACCGAGGTTTTAACGGATGTCGTCTTGACCTTCATTTTCTGGAGGTAGAACTGCGCTTCCTTGTTGTTCGGATCATCCTCCAAAACACCATTGTAAAGCTCTCTTGCAGTGTCTATATCGCCCTTTTTGTAGGCTGTTTTTGCCATGTCCAGGAATTTTCTCATTGGAGATGCATCCGCCTCCTCTCCGGAAACCTTTTTCCCGCAGACAGGACAGGCTGTCTTTCCACTTGCGGGGTCCAGTCTGATGAGGGACCTGCAGTGAAAGCATCTCTTCATTATCTTCTTGGTTTCCGCCTCCTTTTTGGAAAGATCGAACGCCTGGTCCAGAGGTCTTCCTCCCCCTCTGACGGAATGTCTGAGGGTTATCATTTCGGGGGGTTTGGGCGGAGGTGAGATATCCTCCTTTGGTTTCTCAACTTCCTTTGTTGCCAGGTCAGCTTCCTCCTTCCTGAAGTATTGCATAGGTTCGGAGAGGACCTCGCCCTGGATGACCTCGTCCTCATCCTCGATCTCCTCTACTTCCATGATCTCCTCTTCTTCCTTTTCCATCAGTTCAATGGCTTCTTCGATCTGGTCTGGTTTTCTCTCATTGATTATCCAGTCGAAGGTATCATCATCAACCTTCAGTCTCTCTTTCAAAACCTGGAGTATTGCCATCTCGTCGTTTGTTATCACGCCGTCCTCCCAGGCCTGATCAACCGCATCCTTTAGCATATTGGAAAGCGTATCCTTGGAGAAGACGGCTTCGGACTCCATAGGACCTATATCTTCCCATTCCACCGCATCCCAGACTTCCTCGTCATCCTCGAAATCCTCATCATCCTCCTCGACCAGGAGCTCGACTTTTTTACCGTGTCGGGACAATACCATGCACTTCCACTGATGCTGAGTTCAATCCTTCCGGAATGATTCACGGTCATTTCAAATAAAGTTTACCTTCAAAGAATCCCGAAAGTTCACTCAGGTCCTCGCTGGCAGCTTCCATGTCCGGGACCTCCGTTGAAAAATGCTTTGCCCTTTTGTCAAGGATAATGGCCGCCCCCCTCTCCTTTTCCGACCTTATCATCCTCCCAACTGCCTGCATCAATCTTCTGGCGGCGGGAGCATGTACCGTGTATTCCCATCCCTTTCCGAATTTGATATCGTAAAAGGCCGATAATGCTCTCTGTCTTGCATTGGGCTTGGGGTAGGGGATACCGACAATCATCACGGCTTCCAGGCTCTTTCCGGGGAAGTCCATACCTTCCGACAGTCTTCCCCCAAGCACCGAAACCAGCACCCCGCCTCTGCTTTCTTTGAACCTGGAAGCCAGGTCCATGACATCCCCCTGGGAGGAACCTCTCTTTTCAATGAAGAATTCTCTCCCGGTCTCGAGATATGCGGGAAGAGTGGAGCCGTCCTCGAGTTCCTGATTTCCCAGTACCCCGCCCATCAGGTCGAATGAGGGAAAGAATATCGCCGTATTCCTGCCTTTGGTCGATGATAGAACCTGTTCGATCCTTTCCCGAAACCTCAGCTTGATCTCGGGATCATTTTGAAGGACCTCGTAATTGGTTGTAAGGTCCTGATCGAAGAGTATCAATCTATTGTTCGGGGGAAAGGGAGGAGGGAGTTTGATCAATGGTGCATCCTCGGGGAGCCCGATCGTGTCCCTGTATTCGTTCAGGGGGGAAAGAGTTCCGGAGAGGTGGATCGAACCATGGGCCTCCAGTAATTTCGAAGTGATCATAGAAGCATCCATTGCATGTGCCTCGAGCGAGAGATCTCCCCTCCTGCTTTTATTGATAAGCGGGGAGAACGATTCGAACTCCAGTTCCTGCCAGGTCTTGTAGAACAAAGCCACCTTGTGAATATATGACCTCGGAAGCTTCCCCATTGCCTTCTTCTGATCCTGAATGGCCTGCCCGTGGTGGAGCATCTCGGAAGCCATTGAGTCTATCCTGGATGAATTTGTTTTAAACAACATCATCATGGCTTCCGAAAATGCTGAAGGGGGAACAAGACCGTCCTCATCGATAAGGTATTCCTCGGCGATATCAGTGAGGGCCTGGAGGCACATCTCGAGAAAATTCCTGATGGTGAAGGGTTTTCCTATCCTGTGATCCCCCATTGCCTCCACCTCGGCAAGGGCCAATCTCAGTGTATTGGTGGACAGGCTTATCGAGGAGAGCTCCCTGGAAAATTGCGCCAGATTATGCGCTTCATCCACTACAATGATGAGGTCCTCAATCCCGCAGTCCATCCATTCCAGGAGCCTTCTACGAATAAAGGGTGACAAGAAGTATATGTAGGGTGCAGTGACGAGAACCGCCTGAGGAAGAACGGCCTTGGTAACCTCATACGGACAGATTCCCATTCTCATGCATTCAGAAAAGAGCTCTTCTGCGGTAGGACAGACCTCGCCCAGCCATCTTCTAGCCTCAATTCCGTCATCCAGAAGATAGGCCGAGAAGAATCTGCATTCCTTTCCTCCCGTGGGTTTGCCCATCATCTTGGATGTGGTGTTCCTTTTTCTCTCGGAACACATCTTGGAGAGCTCCTCTGGGGTTCCCGTTATGAACTCCGCTTCCTCATCCGTTAGGGGGCAAAGATTATTTCTACCCTGGATGGCCACGCTGATACCCCTCTCGGGACCTCCTTCCCAGAGCCCCCCCTCCTCCAATTCACCCTCCTCTTGTTTCTCACCCCTCATTTCCCTGTTCAACTCCTCCATGACCTCATCCACTACATCCGTGCTCTCTTCCTTTTTCCCATCCACCTCAATTCTTCCTATTTCGGATGACTCTCTTATCCTTCTGAATTCCTCCACCACCTGCTTTTGCTGGGAATTTGTCCTTGTTAGATAAAGGACCCTCTTTCCATGTCTGTAGGCAAAAGAAAGAGAGGGTGCAAGTGCCGATACGGTCTTTCCCGAACCTGTTCCGGCCTCTATCACAACATGGTCTCCGTCCAGCAGGGCTCTTTCAATGGATTCCACTATCCTCTTCTGAATAGGTCTGATCTCGTATGGGAAAAGATCCATTGCCCCGTCTGCCATGGAAACATTTGATCCTCTTCTGATTTAATAGATGACAGGAGGGGGAGTAGGGTGAAAGATTCATTTACGAGTTCCAGCAATCCAGTTCCGAGGCCCCCACATGAGAATGAAGGTAATCTGCGGTGACCCCGACTGCAGGGAGGAATTCTTCGTCGACAGCAAGGATCGGATTTGGGTCTGTCCCAACTGCTCGAGGGAAATCGAGAACAAACATTATCCTTTCCTGACAGCAAGGTTCATGCAGGCCAGGATCGACAAGGAATCGGCTGACTGGAAGAAGAGATTGTCGGAACTCATTGAAGAGGCGAGGAAGGAGATCTCGGAAAGATCCGACGGAGACGGTATGGATCTCTCTTTCCTTGACGAGATGGAATCAAAATTGAATCTCGATCTAAAAAACGACGAATACAGAAGATTGCACGACAGGCTGATGGAAAAGGCCAGGAAGATCGTAATAGAATTGGAAGGATGATGCTTCAGGTGCTCTTGATCCTTTTTTCAGCCTCCGGAGTTATCAAGCTGGAGTCTCCGACCGCTCCTCCCTTGGAGAGGTCCGGAGGTTGCTGGACGGATGGAGGGGAGGAAGGAACGGAACCTTCGTTCGTATAGCCGATATATTCCTGTATCTCCCTCTCGAACTCATCGATCTCTTCATCGATTAGCTCCATCTGATGTACCTTCTGTTCCTCTTTGGAACTGCGATTGAAGAACCTCTTCAAGGAATCGAACACTTTTCGGCCCCCTTTTAATGTAGGGGTATATCTGTCTGGCACCTATATATTCCTTTTTAACATTCAGGCATCCTGGCTGTTGAAAATCCGGTATCATGTTACGATCTCGTGAAGTCTTTCTTCCTCCACGCCTTTCCTGACTTCCATTGCCAGCCTCCTTCCAGTGGACATTGGCTTTCTCCAGAGTGCATTTCCGTAGGGGTGGCCCGCCCACATATGCACGTTGGTTCCTCCTCCGATTCTTGGGGCTACGTCATAGATGTAAAAGTTCAGGTCCTTGTCCACACAGGTCTGGAGGCAGAAAGGTCCTATGATTCCCGGATCATAGTGTTTTTTGGAAGCCTCAACAAATTTTTCCGCCATTTTGAATACCTTTTCAAGAAGCGATTCCCTGAGTGTGGCTGAGTTGTGTCCGCAAACCGTGTATTCGGGCATGATCTGATCATCATTCAATGACATCTGCTGGGGTGCGGGAAGCCTTACATGACCATCCAGTGATGTCTCGAACCTCCAGTCAACCCCGAGAAGCTCTATCTTGGACATCTTCTCCTCCAGGGGAGAATAGAAGAAATCGAAATTGAATACCGGACCGATCACGTATCTCTCGATCCTGGCATTTTTCAATGTTTCCTCGTCTATGACATCCTGTTTCAGGAGCATTTCCGATTTCTCCTTGAATTCCTCATATGAGGAGCATGAGAAAAATCCCCTTTCCAGTTTCTTCTGTTTATGATGGAGCTTGACTATCGTCAATTGATCTATCTTTGCGGGGTCCTTTATCTTCTCCGGGAAGGGAAGGCCAGCCTTTTCCAGAAGCCAGTAATAACTCTGCTGTTCATCCCTCTCCTCGCTTCTGAGCATGTTCCGCGAACCCACCATAGGAACCCTGAACTCATCCTCTATCCTCTCGATATCCACATACGATGTGAAAGACCTGTTGGGTATGAAAAGAACCGAATTTTCCCTTAACCATGACTGCCACTTCCCCTCCATTATATCCCTGAACTTCTCAAGTATAACGGGTTCGTCCACCATTCCCCTCAAGATATTGCCATCCCGATCCCTGCTGGCCCTGAAGTAATGGGAGTATGTTTTCTCTCTTCCCTTCTGGCAGAATGCCACAGTTCTGAAACCTTCCTCCACTGCACCGTCACACGTATCGAGGGCCGAATGGGACGCGATCATTCCCAGTTTGACCTTCTCGTTATTGTAATCAGCAACAATGTCCTTGACCGAATTTCTATCCAACATAGAGGCCCTCTCCTCTGGATTGGAGGCATCGATTTAACCTTTTTCCTCGGCTGCCGTACAGGAAACGATATATAATATTCATGAGTGAAAACATATAGTAACATTGAGTTTGTACCACTGGACTTGATCCTGCATGTCTTTCCTGATCGAGGAGGTAAGGATTTGAGATTCGGAACCATCTACAGAGCAGCTGCTGTCTTGGTTGTTCTCATCGTGATATTCTCGAATCTTTTAAATTTCACCAGTGATCAGAGCATGTTCACCAGGGACCTCGAGGACAGCGGTTCCGACGAGGTTCCCGGAATAGATACCGATGGGGACGGTCTGAGGGATACGGATGAGGACCTCAACAGGAACGGGAGGATGGATGAAGGAGAGGTATCCCCGACCGATCCTTACAACAAGGACACAGACGGGGACGGTTTGCAGGATGGTGAGGAATACGATCTTTTCAAGGATCGATCATCCAACATCTCCTCGACAACCAGCTGGATATCGCGTTTTGCAAGGGACGAGATGACACTGCTTTCGATGATAGCAATGCTTTCACCCACCGGGGATGTTGATAGTGACGGACTGCCGAACATACTTGATGCGGATTCCGACAATGACGGTATAACGGACGGAGAGGAGGTAAGTTCCGGACTGGACCCTCTCGATCCTGATACCGATTTTGATACAGTTCCCGACTCCGTTGATCCCAACAACGGATTCATGGTGGATGAGGACAATGACGGGATGGATGATGTATGGGAATCATACCACGGGGTCTCCTCTGCCGATCTGGATCCTGACGGGGACGGGATCAATAATTCCGATGAGTACACCTCCAAGAGAGATCCAAACCACAAGGATGATTACCAAGGGCACAGGGGTTCCTTCGATGCCGGAACTTTCCTCAAATACGAGGAACCCTCCAGGTTCCACTTTGAAGTCGAAGGGCTGGGACCTTCCTACATCAGGGTGTCCTCATTCGATGATTTCGATGGAGTGGAATGGGATAGAGGTCCCTACCTTATACCCATAATCGAAGAAGAACCGGAATCGGAAACTGTCAACATTTCATTGAACGGTGCCTGGTGGGGCAGCCTCCCAACTCCCTTTGGCACAGTTAACGGAGATAATTCCACTCCGTTTGAAACCTTTCCCCATAGAACAAGAGAGATACCCCAGCTCCGGGATGATATTCTTTTTTCACCCGTTCCTGTTGTGGAATATTCACTCATTAAAAACGATCCTGGTTATGATCCGAACAGACTCGAGAAATCCAACTCAACCACCCCGTCATCACCAACGTACGTGGATGTGGATCCTTCCGTATCATCCGATATATGGGACCTTGCAGGGAAATGGGATCGGGGAGGAATCAGTGATTACGAAAGGGCAGAAATTGTGATATCTGCTCTATCGGAAAGGTGCAGGTATCAGGAAGAATCCATAATAGGAACCGATTCGGAGGATCCTCTCAATGATTTTTTGATACTCAAGAGGAGGGGAAACGCTCTGGATTTCTCCACGGCATTCGTGATCCTGATGAGGATGTACGACGTCCCCTCAAGAATAGTTGCCGGATATGCCCTGGGACAGGAGATGGACGGAAACAGAAAATATCTGGAAGGCCACAAGCATGTCTGGGCAGAAATAGAACTGGGTGATATCGGATGGGTGCAGTTCGAGATTACCCCGTTCTCCCTGGAAAATCATGGTGGATCCGGAATAGAAGGCGAAGGTGTGGATCCGACAATCTTCGGACCCATCGGTGGAAACGGAGGTGGGACCCTCGTGGGTAAGACGGGGGGATTCCTCGATCCAATGGGTAACAACGATCGCGACAACCTGACCAACGGATTCGAGAGGACCATTGGAACCGATCCGAACCTGACAGACACCGATAATGACGGAATAGACGATCACCTGGAATACTACCTCTGGAAAACAAATGCCACAGATCCCGACACCGACGGAGACGGCCTTTCTGACGGTGAGGAGGTCAACAAATATAGGACGGATCCCAGAAAATGGGATTCGGATATGGGGGGCCTGAGTGACGGGGTCGAGGTGAACTACCTTCCGGAGCCACTGGATCCATTGAATCGATCCGATGATTATGCCATTACCGATGTTGATATGGACGGATTGAACGCCTCTTTGGAAAGAGAATACGAAACTAAGGAGAACGTCAATGACACCGATCGGGACGGAATTCTGGATGGTCACGAGGTTTTCTCCTTCAGGACCGATCCGCTCTCCTGGGATACAGATGGGGATAGCATCAGCGATAGTGAAGAGATATTGGTTCATTTCACCGATCCTTTATCTTCGGACACCGACGGCGATGGGGTTGACGATTTCGATGAGATCAAAAACGGGACAGATCCGAGGTTATCCGACACCGACAGGGACGGAGCTGATGACGTATCGGAATTGGAGGAGGAAACGGATCCTTTGAATCCCGACACCGACGGGGACGGTCTTTACGACGGATACGAACTCGACCGCGGGACCGATCCTCTGAAAATGGATACCGACGGAGACGGCATTCCGGATTCCCTTGAGGAGTGGTATGGAATGAATCCCCTCACGGATGAAGGGGTGGATCCGCCTCCGGATATGGATAAGGACGGAATTCCCGATGAAGCCGAGTCCGGGGGAAAGACCCTTGTATCAAACAATGACACTGATGGAGACGGTCTCCCGGATGGAATGGAGCTTTTCATGATCCATTCCGATCCTGCCAAAAACGACACCGATGACGACGGACTTGATGATCTCGAGGAGATCACTATCGGATTCACCGATCCTTTAAGAAACGACACTGACGGAGACGATCTCCAGGATAGATTCGAGTCAGGTGCGGGTCTTTCTCCCTCAATCTTTGATTCGGACAGGGACGGACTCCACGATGGACGGGAGCTGAAATTGGGGACCGATCCTTTGAGGCCAGATACCGATGGAGGAGGTCTGAGAGACAGCCTGGAAAACCTCTTCGGAAAGGATCCTCTGGATCCTTTCGATGATCTCCCTTTCCTTGGGGATCAGGATGGCGACGGTTTGCCGGACCTCGCCGAAGTGGATCAGGGCACAGATCCGAGAAATCCCGATTCCGATGACGATGGTCTCTTGGACGGAGAGGAGCTGGGATTATTCAAGACAGATCCCCTTGAGTTTTCATCGGACGACGATTCCCTAGGTGATGGTGAAGAGGTTCTCGTTCTCGGGACCGATCCCCTGAAAGAGGATACCGATGAGGACGGTCTCTGGGACGGAGAGGAGATCGAGGATTGGGGCACGGAACCCTTGAAGAACGATACCGACAGCGACGGGTTATTGGACGGAGAGGAGGTCCTTATCTATCTTACAAACCCCAACGATCCTGATCATGACAAAGACGGGCTTTCGGATGGAAGGGAGGCAAAAACCGATCTCGACCAGGACGAGCCGGGAATTCAGGCAACCGATCCCGCCGTATGGGACACAGACGGCGGAGGTGCATCAGACGGTTCGGAGATCGACAACGGAGGAGATCCTCTCGACAGTTCCGATGATGGTGCTTTCATCGATTCCGATGGCGACGGCCTCCTGGATGTGGAGGAGGACCTAAACGGCAACGGATTCCTTGACGTCAATGAGACCGATCCCATGGATTCCGACACAGATGATGACGATCTTATCGATGGTTATGAAAGAAACGGGGTACTCGGCCCTCCAACGGACCCTCGAGATCCCGATACCGATGATGACAACATAACGGATGGGGAGGAGGTCCGTCCCGGTGAAGATTCCTATATAACGGATCCGACGAGGAAGGATACCGACAATGATACGCTGGAGGATGACAAGGAGATATCGGGTTTTTACGGAATGCCCAGCGATCCGTCCTCCCCTGATGGGGACGGGGACGGATTGAACGATACCGTTGAATTGTTCTCTTCGGGAACCGATCCCCTCGAACAGGATTCCGACAACGACGGTCTTCCGGACGGATGGATAGACGGATGGAGAGGTCTTCCCAGGGATGGAGAAATGAACAACGGCGAGTTCGAGGACCGGAACCTTGACGGAGAGGTGGATGCAGGAAGCTGGGGAAACGGATTAGGTCCCGGAGAGACCGATCCTCTCGATCCGGATACAGACGGCGGAGGTGTGTCGGACGGTGATGAAATCTTCTACGAGGGAAGTGCAAATCCTCTGATTCCCTTTGACGACGGAATAATAAAAGATTCGGACGGAGACGGATTGCCGGATGCTCTGGAAAATGGGACCGGGTATTCCACCAGATGGGATGATCCGGACACGGACGGGGACGGACTCGCAGACGGTGATAAGACAGTGAAATTAGATGGCATTATAATGAAGGGAGAGCTCAATTCACACAACGGGTTCGAACCGACAGATCCCTTGAACCCCGATTCGGATGATGACGGCCTTCTGGACGGACAGGAGGTGGAAATGAGGACGGATCCCAATTCCCCGGATACCGATGGCGACGGCCTGTGGGACGGTTATGATGAATTCGACGGGAGCATATTCCAGCTGGGAGAGTTGACAAACCACAACGGTTTCGATCCCACCGATCCTCTGGACCCGGATTCGGACGGTGACGGCCTCCATGACGGTGGAATCATCGATCTGGTCTCGGGAGAAAAGGAATTCGGCGAGATCTATTACGGCACCGATCCAAACGATCCTGATACCGATGATGATGATCTGACGGATACTTACGAGGTCACGACTCTCTACAGCGAGGGATCCGTTACTTTTCTCGGACAGCTTAGGACCGATCCTACCAAATGGGATACAGATGAGGGGGGTATGTCTGACGGTCTCGAGGTCAATCTCTCCCTGAATCCTCTCGACAACAGAGATGACGATTACATGCTGGACTATGACAGTGACGGGATTTCAAACGGCAAAGAGAGGTTCGAGATATACTTCAATCCGAACGATCCCAGAAACAACAACGTGGATTGGGATGGTGATGGATTTCCCGACGGAAGGCCGAACTGGCAGGATAACGATACCGATGGAGATGGATTGGAGGACGGGGAGGAATATTACAGGTACAAGACCAACCCCGTCTCCAACGATACCGATGGTGACGGAATTGGCGATCTGGAAGAGATACGAGAATACGGAACGGATCCTACAAAGGCCGATTCTGACAGAGACGGACTGCTGGATGGATACGAGATCAGCAGGGTCTACGACGTATCCTTTGTGGACTGGAATTTCGACGGAACCCTGGATTACAGGACAGATCCCAACAATCGGGATACCGATCTCGATTCCATTACTGACGGGAATGAGGTCCTGGATGACACACCAACAAATCCTCTTGACAGCGGGGATCCCGGCATAGAGCTCCTCCCTGAAGAAACGCCTTACCTTTTCATAGAATCCGCCCCATCCGGTGTGAGAAAGGAATTGGATCCTAGAGAGGGTTCTTTCCAGGTTTCGGGAGTTGTCAGGGATGTTGACGGGAACCCGGTCCCCGGATTGGGTGTTTCGGTATTGATTCTTGAAAGGGGCCTTCAGAAAAGCGATGCCGTCCTGCTGGAAGGGTCTCCAGCTTTCAGGGTGGGAAGCACCGATTCCACCGACAACACAGGCAGGTTCACCATTACCTGCACTCCAACGCAAAGTACACCATTTGGTGAGGTCTCGATATTTGCCGTTGCAAGGAGTGGTATATCAGAGAGCAGAAGGTTCGATCCGGCCGCTTCCGATCCCTTCAATTCACAGGTCTATTCCGACTCCAGGATAATTACCGAACGTTCGAAACTGGTGAGGTCAAAAGGAGGGCTCGTCCTGATACAGGGACAGCTTCTCGATTCGGGTGAGGTTCCCGCTTCCAATGAAGATGTGCGGCTCACCGCTCCATTCACCGAACCTCTGATCCGGATAACCGATGAGAGGGGTTTCTTCAGGTTCAACCTGGGAATGCCCGACGAAGTGGGAAGCTGGAAAATCAATCTGAGCTACGACGGAAGTGACTATCTGGAAGCAACCTGGAATCATATTGACCTCATTACCTTCGACGGCCCCTCCATCTCTCTCGATGAGATAGGATCGACATATGTTTCAGGTCAGGTCCTTTTCGTTAACGGAACAATTGCCGGAGGAGAGGAGATCCCTCAGGGAAACGTAAACATATCATTCCTTCTGGGTGGCAGTCTCAGACCTGTTTCCACAGTCCAGGCTCCCATCAGATCCGGAGATTTTTCCGTACCCGTCACCTTGGAAGGAAGGGATTTTCCGCCGGGTGGATACGTGATATCGGCTTCTTACGAGGTACCTGGAATAGGTTCTTCGGATAATTCGACCCTCTCTTTCACCCTGCTTGGAAGGACATTCATCTTCGTTCCGGAACCAGAGGTCCTGCGAGGATTGGATCCTCTCCTTTTCGTCCAGCTCCTGCAGGGAGGCGGAGAACCCATTGCCGGCGGGTTGTTGTCTGTTTCCTTCCCGGAAATTCCATGGCTTGATCCCATGCCGTTGAGGACAAATGAGACCGGATGGGCCATTTTCCAGCTGGACCTCCGGGGAGAAGTACCTCTTGGAATCACTCCGATGAGGGTGGAGCATCTTGCGGGAAACGGGGATGTCGTTCCCGCACGATGGGAGGGATTGTTCAGTATCAAGGCGCCCTTAACAATGGAGATCATATCAGCCTCCGAGGACCTTGTTGTACTCGACAGTGTCTCGGTTACCGGAAGACTGGTGGATGATGCGGGAAGAGGTATTGTAGGGGAAGAGATCATCGGAATGTTCCTAAACGGCGAATCAATAGGTACTTTTCCGGTTACAGAAGGTGGTTGGTTCGATCTCAGGGGACTTGTTCCCCAGTTCTCCCGGTTGGGTGAAGGTCTTCTGATCGTCAGGTTTCTGGGACTCCCCGATAACAGATCCGATTGGTATACGGATGAACAGCAGGGAATAAAGGTAACGGTAAGATCGAGGACATACATCGATGTGATCGAGAGGTTCTTCGAGGGTAATTCAACCGTGGAGATCTCCCTGAAGGACGAAAGGGGCGAATCGATCCCCGGTGCCCAGCTGAGGGTCGAGATCGGATTTTCGCTTAATACCTATATAACCGGCAGCGAGGGAAACGTTACCCTGGATCTGGGAGAGGTCTCGCCGGGAGACGAACTTGCCGTAACATTCCCTGGAGACCCGGAGAGGTCTCTTCTTCCATCCAATGAGACTGTCGAGGTGCCAGAGATCGGCGAGGAGGGGGAGGATTTCGAACTAACCCTCATAGCGATATTAGGGGTGGTAGTCTCCCTGGTGGTAATTGCAGGTTATATCGTATCCAGATTGGTAAAGGCAAGGAAGGATGTCGCAAGCAGAAAGACCAGAGAGAGAAGGGCCATGTCCAGATATCCATTCGATCCCAGGTCAACATCACAGAGAATGATAGTTGACACATATCGTAATTTGCTGACAGAGCTAGCAGAGAAGGGCATGGATAAACCACCGGGAATGACCCCTGAGGAATTCAAGAAAGTGATCGAAAAATCCTCTGAAGAATTCAAGAGCATGGGTCCCTTGACACATCTCTTCGAGGAGGCAAGGTACTCCGATCACGATATTTCCTCGCATCTGATAGGTAAGGCAAAGGAGTTGAAGCTCTCGTTGGAGAAGGCCCTTCAGGGATCTGACCCCCAGGGACTCGAGTCTGAATACAGGAAATGGATGAAGGTCACAACGAACATCGAGCCCAGGGAGGTGGTCTGGAGAATGAAGGTTGACCACAGCAGGGACCTCAGGGACCTCCTGGGAGACAAGGAGGTTTACGATTGAGACTGCCTTCTGCAAGATTGATCTGGGGAATTGTTGGTGTAATCCTTTTGATTTTTCTGATAGCATCCGAGGTGTCCCTGATATCCTCTTTACGGGATGATAATGTCCTTTCCACCTCCAACAGTGACTGGACCGGCGCTTCAATCTTTATGGATGAGCTGGATAAAAGAGGATATGACGTAGTCCCTCTGCTTACCACTCCCACCCTTATCCACGAGGAGGACTCTCCCTCCGATTCCCTTTTCATATCCCTGGGTCCTGAGAGGCCCTACACACTTTCGGAAGTTCATGCGATAAAGAAATTCCATGACAGGGGCGGCAAGATACTCCTTGCCGATGACACAACCAATTCCAACGAGCTTGCCTCCAGGTTCGATGTCAATTTCATCAAGGGCCAGCTCTATGACCAGAATTTCGTCTCAAATCCCGATCTGGTCAAGTTCAGGGTTTCGGTTCCGTTCTTCGAGGGATTCATTCTCATGAACAAACCGGCCTCCCTGACTTTTTCTTCCGGTCAGGCCCTGATCGCATCCACCACTTCGGCATGGGTTGACAGGAACGGAAACGGCATAAACGATAATGTGACCACCAACCAGGGAGAGGCCCAGGGTCTCAGGTATCTGGCCGTTATCTCGGATCCCGATTTCCAGGAAAACGACAAGGGTACATGTGTTATGATTTCCGATCCATCCCTTTTCATGAACGGTATGATCGAAAGCGAGGGCAATTTCGACCTTGCAATGGAACTGGTCGAACTCATGCTCCCTGAGGGTGGCAGGATAATCTTCGATGATTCCGTTCATTCTGCTGAGGGGGGTCAGGGTGTTATGCAGGGGGGAATGAGGGGAATCGCATTTCTGACAACCGATGTCAACCTTAAGATAGTAATAGGATCAATAGCCGTGCTGGCAATGTTTGCCGTGGGGTATATTTATGATTCTCCGAGGAGACCCAGGCACGAAACGATTCTGGATAGGACGGGCGTTGCGGAATTGGTCGAGCCGGAGCTTCTGGAGTCGGATCTCGATGAGTTGAAAAGAGTGATCCTTGACAGGATAAGGATATCCTACGGAATGTCGGTGGAGGATTTCTCCGACCTGTCATGGGATCAGTTGAGAGAAAAGGTGGGCAATGATGAGGTCATCCGATTCCTGAGGAAGGGCAAGTACAAAGGCGGCGTGGAAGGGCTCATGCTGGAGGTGATGGAATGGGAAAAGAGGTGAACAGATTCACCCTGAGGGCCATGGGATATTCCTCGGTGACAGTCGCCTCCTTCATTGTCGCCCTTGTTCTTTCCTCCGAACTGTTCCTTGCCGCTTCCCTGATATCGGGTACCTTGGTTCTTCTCTCTCTGACAATGTATCCTCCCAGGGTGAGTGTGGAAAGGAGGCTTTCCAAGAAGAACATGTTCGAGGGTGAGACACTTGATGTCGATATACGTCTCAAGGGCAAAGGACAGCTTGGAAACGTGGAGATATTCGACAAGGTTTCCCCTCTGATGGAGGTCTCGGAAGGATCCAATCTTGCACTTCTACCTCCCGGTTCGGAGGGTTACTCGTATTTGATAAAGGCACCACTGAGAGGTTTTCACAGGATCGGTTCCACACTCATCAGGAGATGGGATCCCCTCTGGATCTGGTTCAGAGAGGGAGATGCGGAAAACAATGATCGCATAACGGTCTTTCCTGAGATCTCCCCGGGAAGGGCCGGGGAGATGCTTATCAAGGATACCAAGCAGAGACCAGGGGATATGAGACTGAAGAGGGTCGGTATGGGAAAGGAATTCCATTCCATAAGGGATTACACGACAACCGATCCCTTCAACACAATCAACTGGAAGGCCACCGCAAGGAGGAGGAAGCTTCTTGTCAACCAGTTCGAGGCCGAATCGGTAACGGATGTCATGTTCATAGTGGACTCCAGATTGGTATCACGGGTGGGCAGGATCTCCGACAATCCTGCGGAGAGAAGCGTGAGATTCTGTGCTTCAATGGCAACCGAGCTGATAAGGAGATCCAACAGGGTAGGTCTCGTGATCTACGGGAGCTCGATTTCGGTGATGAAACCCAGAAGCGGCTCCGGAGCTCTTGATCAGCTTCTTCATATGCTGACGGATACCACTCCTTCGGGTCAGATCACCCTGGGAGCCTCGGTTTCCTATTCTCTTTCCTACCTGCCCCCAAATTGTCCTGTTGTGCTTCTGTCCGCCCTTAATGAGGACCCGACCGTGAGCAAAGCCGTCAAGCAGCTTATCGGAAGGGGCCATAAGCTGACGATAATTAGCCCCTCTGGATTGGAGTTCGAGAGGCAGGTATACGAAGGAAAGGTCCTCCCGAAATACGTCTTGAAAAGGCTGGGGAGGGACAACCTTCTACAGGACCTGAGGTCCATGGGTGCAAGGGTGATAGACTGGGATCCTGAAAATGATGTCATATGGGCCATGGAGGAGGTCTGGAAATGAGGGCCGTTGAGAGGTGGGTACTTACTCTATGGCCCTGGGCGGCACTCCTGCTATCGGGAATCCTCTATTGGGTGATGCTGCCGGAACATACGGAGATTCAATCCTGGATATTCGAAGGAATGGAGGTGATCTCATACCCTGTATGGTTCCTCTCGGGAGGCCTTCTGGGTATTGTGTTTTCGGCAATATGGTCCAGATGGCCGAATTCCATCACCACGGGGGCGAGGAGAGTGGCGTTGATTATTTTCGCCTACATCGGAATCGCCATAATAATCGCACTCATAACAGGTGAAGGGCAGGGCATCGAGAGAATAGGCAACTCAGGTCCTGTAAAGGTATGGGGTTTCATGGTTTGGACCATCCTCTCCATGGGTCCTTCGCTCATGGGAGTCCTCGCAATACTCCACCGTTCCAAATGGGCCCGTGGAATCGCCATTCTGTCCTACATCTCAACCGCCACCGCCGCAATGATATATTCCCAGGCAAGCAGGGGCGAGATCATCTCGCAGGACCCGTTTATCTCGATATTATTTATATGGGCCATAATCGCATATGTTGAGGGAATGAACTGGCAGACAAGGTACCTGGATTCCAATGAGGAATCCGCCTCGCTTCTATGGAGGAGACAGGCTTCCTTCACCATGGTATTTCTCATCGCAGGGTCGATAATCGCTTACCTTCCATATCTTCTGACCGAGGTCTTTATCAATGTATACGAGAGCCATACCATCATGGGCAAGGGTTTCATCGGAGCTCTTTTTCTGATACCGCTGGCAGGGGCCGCCATTATCAAGAGTATAATTGAAAACAGGTCCAAGATCTAGAGACCATACCGTCAATTCTTAAATAATATGGTCGTCTTGGTTCGAATACAGGCTTATAATCCTTTGAACGATTCCAGGAGTCGATAACATGGATCCCGAACCCGTCACCGCCTACGAGGTGGAGGAATATCCCGAGGAAGAGGAATACAGGTCAAGGAGGCTTACAGCAGGACCGATCATTGCCATAGTGGTTGTTGTGATAATCCTGCTTGCGCTTGGTTTCTATTTCTTCTGGGGGACCTCAGTCGATGAGGTGAGGGTCCTCGAGGTTGACGAGGTGATGGGCCCTGATGACAACTTCAAGGGAATAGAGGTTAGGGTGATCGCAATAAGCTCCGGTGCCCAGAGAGTGGACGGGACCGGGACATTGGACATAATCCATGCAGGGTCCAAGGTATTCTCAACAAAGGTCGATGTGGAAAATGATGAGGCCACCACCACAGTGGATTACGAGGATTTCGCGATGAAGAACGGAGTATATGAGATCAGGTTCACCATGGAGGGAAAGACCGGAAAGGCGGATGAGGATTTCTTCGTGAGACACGTTCCCGAAACCCTGGAGATTGAATTTGCCCAGACCTACGATCCGGAAACCCAGGATACGAAATCGCTGGTAGTAGTGACCCCAAGGATAGAGATCCCCGAAGGTGGAAGGGCCATACTCGTCAAGGATTACAACAGACATTTCAGGATCAACTTGATCACAATCGATCCGCTTGGAGAGAGATCCGAACAGGAAAGGACCATGTACGAATGGCATCAGAACCAGTCATCACTTCAGATCGATCCCAGCTGGGAGCTGATGGGAAATTATACAGTCTCCGCAGAGTTCACGAATCTGCTTGTCAAGGAGGATTCGGAGTTCAGGACCCTCACGAGTGTCCCCGAAGAAGTTACAACCTTCATCAACAAGGCTCCTTTGATGGGGGATATTGATCATTCTCCATCCAGAGTCAGGGTGAATCAGGAATTCGAGCTCACCATGAGGGCCTTCGATCAGGATTCCAATGGTGGAATTGAATATTTCATGATAGACTGGGATGCCGAAGATGATGAAGATGAACTAGAGGTTGTTTATGTCGATGGTTCGCAGACTGCCCTGGCCAGGGTAACCCATACTTACTCGGAAACCGGAACCAAGACAATCACCATCACGGCTGCCGACAACGGATTTGTTGACGATTCGAATACTGACAATCTAATAAACGAGAAGAAATTCGCATCTACCCTCTACGATGTGAATGTAAGGGTCCTCTGATATTGATTGAAACCTTTTCAGGCAGGACAATGTTTATATTTCTTATGTCAATCCCGATAATCCGCTCCAATCCGTGGGCCGATGGTCTAGGTGGTTATGACGTCGCCTTGACATGGCGGAGGTCCCCGGTTCAAATCCGGGTCGGCCCACTATTCTCATTTTCATTCGAATAGTGGACCTTCCCCGGATTTTTCAAACATCATGAAAATCTCTACGAGATTTTCATTGCCCACATCTTTTCTTCGAAAAGATCTGGGTCCGGGTCGGCCCACTTTCGTTTCTCATTAACATACAATTATTGAAATGGGACA